>NZ_JBVIPK010000009.1:0-315691 GCF_055577965.1 Streptomyces sp. NPDC033165 | reverse complement strand
CCGCAGCCACCTCATAGACGGCTGCCTCGCCGAGACCGGCCTGACCATCAGACCCACCTGAGCAACCATGTGACATCACGAGTTCAACCTCAGTAATCGCTCACTGGAGCATTCATTCTGCGTACGAGTCCAATTCTTTCAGTACGGATGTGATGTCCTCGCAGACTTCGTCCGGCCGGAAACAAGACGCCACTTCGGCAGCAGAGACATTTAGTTTCTTGATTACCTCTTTCGCACGCATGTCCAAGATTGCTGTCGGTGCGATCGCGTTGCGAAATGTTTCTCCAATGGCGATTCCGTAGTCGTCGCGGAGCATGGCGACTACGTCCTCTATTGGCATGTTCGCCGCTTCAGCCAAGGCGCGAGGGTAGATCAAGTACCCTTCAATGTAACGCCTACGCCATTTTCTGGCCGTAAAGTTCGGAGGCGACTTGAAGCCCTTCTCCTCCAGATTGGGGCCGATGGTCGCGAGGATTTCATCATCGCGATCCCTCAAGCTGTAGGCAGTCACGCCCGGCACTTCATCTGCGATTGCCCTAAATACATGGCTCCTGTCTTTGTGTGAAGAGGTTGAGTACCACGGAACCCAGTCCTCATTCCAGTTCATCCCGAGTACTTCCGCAAACTTCTTCAAGGTCGAAAGGTCCGATGATCCTTCGATGAACAGAATCTTCTTAGTCTTTCGTACGCGATCCAGCTTCGGCGCGTAATCGGATCCGATGCCAGCAAGGAGCCCCACCTTCTGATGGTCCTCTTGGAGATACCCTGCCCCACTTTTTCTGACCTGGAAGATTTTCTGGTGGTCAACAGTTTTGAGGATTTCACTGGAATGCGTAGCTAGAAAGACCTGTTTGTTCTTTCTTCTTGCCAGGGCCTCAAGCTGCTCCACCATTTGGGCTTGCAGGGTGGGGTGCAGGTGGGCATCAGGTTCATCGAGGAGTAGGACGTCTACGTCATCTGCCGTAGCGAGAGTGAAAACGCTCAGCCACTGCAAGAATCCACTCCCTTCCACCATGAGATCCTTGGGGTTGTGCTTGGGCCAGCGAGTGAGCTTGTAGCCTTCGACGTCCCCCTTGGCGACCTGCACGTTGATGTAGGAGTGGTACTCCTCGCGAAAGTCGCCAATAATTAGCTCGGCGGAAAAAGTACGCCTTAGGGCATCCTGGAGCAGCTCCCATGGATCTGTCTCGCGAAGTCGCTTCAGATCGCTGTCGGAGATTTTAGACCTGTCCCCTCGGAGCCTTTCGCGTTCGCGAAGGTTAGCTTGATGCATGTCAAGAAGAAGGTTCCGGAGGATCGCGCCGGCCAGGCCTTCTCCGATCCTGCGCCGCCGGAGTGCGCCAACGATTCGTGCCTCGCGCGCGGAGATTCCGGCGAATGGCGGCAGGAGGGCTACCGACGGGACGCGATCACCGGCTTGCAGGTTGCTCGAAATCGGCTTGATAAACAGGCGGTCGTTTGCGAGCGATAGGGCGAATTCGAGATGCTTCTCTTCGGTCTGATCGTCCCACTCGCATCGAATTTTTAGCGTATATCCATCGGGGTCTGTTTCGCCTTTTGCTGTTTTTAGATTGGTCCAAAGGTGCTTCAGTGAAGGAAGGTTGATCGGGGAGAATTCGTCATCGCCCAGGCCGAAGCCCTGCCTTCCTTCTGCTACGGCGAGGAATGCGTCCTCTCCTCGCTCCATCAGGGATGCGATTTTGCAGAACTCCCAGACCGCCAGCCCGTGCAGGATCGACGACTTGCCAGAGTTGTTTCCTCCCGCTAGAAAGGTGACGCTCGATGGGTTGAAATCGAAAGACGTCTGACTGAATTGCTTGAACCGAGTGAATTGAACCCTTTTGATCAAGTTCCGCTGCCCTATCTCGCGTGCTACCGCTCCGTGCCTGAGATCTTAAGTGCCCAGGTTCGGGCTGTCTGCGAGTTTCGCTATCTTCATGAAAGCGAGTAGCGGGGCATGTGCACGCCAAGTCGTGGTCGAATCGGCGTCCGCGGATCGTTGCCCGCTGACCGACTGGGTCGGCTCCTCAACGGTAATCGCTGGCTTGGTCGTTGGGCGTTGAGTCGAGTGAACAGCTTGCGCGCGGAGGGCGGTCGCGGCGTCGATCGGGTCGAACAGGTTTGACTGTTCCCGCAGTAGGGTCGCGGCGGGCCGGTAGTTGTTGAAGCGGCCCTTGGTGGGGTTGCGCTTCTTGAATATGGCCTCGACCTGCCGGACGATGCGCGAGTCGTTTGGCAGGTCGAGGCCGTGATCGGCTGGGTGATGTCGTTGCGGTAGGCGCGGTTGACCAGCTCCGGGTAGAAGGCGGGTGCGAAGAGATCTTCGATGTCCGTGTCCGCAGTGCGCTGGTGAACTCGCTGACCGGGACGAGGCCGCCGGCCGTCAGCTGGCCGTTGTCACGACTACCTGGTGTGCCGTGGCTGCGGCAGGGCGGTGGAGGTCGGCGGCCCGGCTGTCGAGCGGTGGGCCGACTCGATCGCCGCGGAGCACGGCTTCGTGGACGTCGACCACACCGCCGAGATCTTCGGTACCTGCGCCGCCGCGGGCTGAGCGCCACCGGGCTCGCGGCCACGTTCCGGAAGATGGCATTCTGATCCCCGCGCGGCGCCGGAGCGCTAGTCTCTGGTTTCGCGTCGTCGGTCGGCGGCTCGGTGGAGGTGTCGTGGACGTCGAAGCGCTTCGTGTACGCGATTTGGTCCGGCAAGTGGTGACCGAGGTTGCCCCGGAGGAACTGCCGCTGCTGGCGGGTCTCGCCGGGTTCGACGACGCCACGGCTGTGCAGCGGCTGGGCGGCGAGGTCCGGCGGCGGGAGCCTCTGGGCTTCGGGCTCGGTGAGGTCGCCGCGCTGGTGACCCCGGTGGTGTGGCTGGCGGTGGACCAGGCCACGCAGCAGATTGTCGGGACCTGGGTGCAGAACCGGGTCGCCAGGACCGGCGCCGCCCTGCGCAGGGTCTTCCGCAGGTCGGCCTCCGAGCCGGTCGTGATCCCGCCGCTGACGCGTGAGCAGCTCGTGCTCGTACGACGGTCGGTGCTGACGATGGCCGCGCAGCGCGGGCTGGAGCCGGAGCGCGCGGCGGTTATCGCCGACGCGGTGGTGACTCGGCTGGTACTGACCGAGCCTGAGCCCGAGGCGGCGGCCGTAGCGGAGGTTGAGCCAGACGGCCCACCCGAACTGCTCGCTCCGCGTACACCGGTCCGCCCGAGCGGGTCCGCGTTGCCGGACGCACCGGTACAACCGAACGAATTCACAAGGCGGGACGGCGTACCGGAGGGGCCGGAACAGCCGGACGAACCCACACGGCCGGTCGGGGCCTGATGGTTGTCTTACCCTCCGGCGCCCCCGGCGCAGGGGCCGCCGAGCAGCCCGCCGACGCCGCCCCGCTCGACGAGCGGGTCCTCGTGGCCGGCACCACCTTGCGTTTCGTGCTGCTCTTGGCCCTGCTGGCCGCGGCCAGCGTGAGCATGATCCCCCGGACCGTCTGGCACCTCCTCGCCTCACCGGAGAAGGCCAATCTGGAGGTGGCCTGTTACCTGGCGGCGGGGATCGACCCGAGCGTGTCGGCGAACGCGAGCTTCGTCCAGTCCCGGCGTCAGCCCGCCGCGCTGGAGGAATGCACGGCTCGGTTCGCGCAGGACTTCACCATCGTGTCGGTCGGCGTCGGGCTCGTGGCGCTCGCCGCGGCATTCGCCGTCCACCGGCTGCTGCCGCTGTGGCGGACCCGGCGTACCAGGGTCGTCCCCTTGGACGTCGTGGACGTGCACGGCCGCCTCCGGCCACTGCTGGACGAGCTGGTGACCGTTGCCGGACTCAACCGCACGCCCCGCTTTGTTGTCGATCCGGCCTCGCGGACGACCGGCGCCGTCGCATTCGGCCGCCCGCGCCGGCCCGTGATCCGCCTGGACGGCGGCCTGGTGGTCACCGCTGACAGCGAACAGGAGCGGTTCCGTGCTGTGGTGGTGCACGAGCTGGCGCACCTGCACCACAAGGACATCGGCATCACCTATGCCACCGTAGCCTTGTGGCGGGTGTTCCTCGTGCTGGTACTGCTGCCGTGGACGGCCGTCGGTCTGGACGTCCTCCTCCTGCGCGGCTCGGCGGAGGTCCGGGGCATGTACGCCCCGTTCAACACGCACGCCCAAGTACTCGGCGGCCTGCTGGTCCTGGCGGTCTACCTCTCCCGACTGGAGATCCTGCGCCACCGCGAGATCTACGCCGACCTCATGGCCGCCCGCTGGGGTGCGAGCGCGCAGCCGTGGGAGGACGGCGCCGTCCGCCAGTACGCCGGGGAAGGGTGGCGGAGACCGTTCGTCCGGTTCGCCGCGCTCTGGCGCACGCACCCGGCGCCGGCCCTGCGCCGCGCCTCCCTGGCCGACCCGAAGGCGCTATTCACGCTGAGGGCGCTGCCTCTCCTCCTCACGGGGCTGGCAGCCGACATCCTGGTCTGGCACCTGAACGCGCTGTTGTACGAGTTCCTGTGGCCCGGTGCCGTGCTCGTCGCGGGCTTGGTCGTCGGCATCGGCGGCGTTGCGCTGTGGCGTGCCGTGCTGTACGCGCTCCGGGCAGGGCGGACGGTCCCCTCGGGGTGGTCCGCCGGCCTGTGGCTCGGGCTCGGCGTGGTGGTGGGGGAACTGACCGGGCCGCGCGCCGCGATGAACCAGTGGCTGCCCGCCCACCCCGAGGCACTGCTGATCCTGGTGGCCGCGCTGGTCCTGCTGATGACGTGGACCGCGCAGAACGCCGAGTGGTGGCTGCGGGCCCGGCGGGAACATCCGCCGGGGCCGACCATGCTCGCGGGCCTGGCGGTGCCCGCGCTCGCGTACGCCTCGGTCCTGTACTGGTGGCGGTCCGTGGGCGAGGTCCTCACGGACGGCTGGCCGTTCACGACGGCCGGGGTGCTGGCCTCGTACGGACTGCCCGGACTGCCGCCCTCGGACCTCGGGCCGCTGTGGCACGTCGTCGCCGTGCTGGGCCTGCTGCCCGGAACGCTCACGGGTGCCGGGAGTCTGTGGTGGGCGCAGGTACTTCTCTGGGCACTGCCCGTGCTCGCGCTGGTCGCCGCCTCGCGCCCAGGCGGCGAAGGGGCCCGTGGAGGTGGACAGTCGCCCGTCGCCGGGCTGACAGGCGGGCTGACAGGCGGAATCGCTTGCTCGGCCGGGCTGGCCGTGGCGCTGGCCTGGCTGCGGGACGCGGAGCTCGGAGACTCGGGGGCGGTCGGGCCGCTCCGCCTCGCACAGATGATGGTGCCGGTCCTGGTGATCTGCGCCGCAATGGCCCTGACCGCCGCCGTCGTCGCCGCGCTCACCGACTCCGGGTGGCTGACAACCGGACTGATGGCGGCGGGTATCACCGCATTGTTGGGCGTGGTGGCCGCGCACATCCTGGTCCGGGCGGACGCGGGCAGCGGGCCGCCGGCGGTGGCCTGGTCGCTCTCGCGGGAGGCCCACCTTCCTTACGCCGTGGCCCTGGGCACGCCGGTGGCGGGCCTGGCCGCCTTCGTGGGTCGCGGCGTCGGGCTCGCGGGCCGGGGCGCCGCGCTGCTCGTGCGTCGGGTGACCACCAGGCGCAGGGCCGGGCCGCACCCGGACGCGCGGCCCGCGCCGGTCGCGGAGCGGCCGCTCCGTCCGAAGTGGCGGCGTGCTGTCCGCTTGGCCGCGGTCGGCGCCGTCGTGACCTGGATCGGAGCGACAGCACTCGCCGTGGACGTGTCCGCGGCATCCGGACGGGCCTCCCGGCCGGCCCTGGTGCCGGACCGCCCGGCGCCCGAGCCCTCGGCTGCGGTGTCCCGGCTCCAGCACCAGGCGTGGGCGGCGGCGGGCGGCCTGGAACGCATCGAGGCGCTGCGGACCGCGGAACTTCGGTACAGCGCCGCTTTCACGGCCGTGGGCGAGGCCACCGACGACGCCGGTTTTCTCCAGGCAATGGACCGGGTCACGGACGCCTGTGGAGCGATGGACCAGGCGACGCGGCGGGCGGGCGCCTACCTCGACGTGCCCTCCGCGGCAGGACAGCGAATGTGGACGCGTGTGCTGACCCGCCATCGGGAGATGACCGACACCTGCCGGGCCCTAGCCATGCGACCGGATCTCACGACGGCCGAGGCGGCGGACATCGCCCACCAAAACGCAATCGATTCGGTCGACGCGATGTCCTACTGGCTCGCCGAAAAGGGGGCGATCCGCCCGAAGCGACGCCGTAGAGGCAGGAGTCGACCCTGTCGACCCGACACCCCGGTCCACCGACCCAACCAGCCTCACCGACCCCACCGGAGGGCGCACAGATGACGATCACCCCCACCACGTCGCGGCGGCGCGTCACGGTCCTGCTGCTGAGCGGCGCACTCGCACTGACCGCGTGCGGCGGAGGCGACGACGGCGTGGACAAGGGTGCCACCGCCCCGAACAAGAAACCGGGCGAACACCACACCGTCGTCCTGGAGGTCACCTCCGACTACGGGCGGCCGGTCGCGATCAACTACTTCGGGCACGTCACCGGCCCCGACGGCATGAAGGTGCTTGGGCAGAAGGACGGGGAACTGTCGGCCCAGTCGCCGTGGAAGACCACGCTCTCGGTGGAGGGCAAGAACCCGTGGGTCAGCCTGATGGCCAACGGAACCGGATGTATCGGTCGCGCGACCGGCGGCGACTCCTGCGAGACCGGGGCCATCCCGGACCGTAAGGACTTCGAGGGAACCGGTACGACCACCTGCCGCATCACCGTCGACGGCAAGGTCGTCGCGGAGCAGTCGTACACCTGGCCCACCATCATCCCGGTCACCTGTCTCACTCCGCTCAAGGGCAAGGACAAGGGCGGTGACGGGCAGTGACAGAATCCGTCTCCTCCCCCGCACCCGGCCCGGCGCCGGATCCGGACGCGCGCCGCCGCTCGCGGCGGCGGACCTTGCTGCTCGCGCTGCTTCTCCTCCTCCTCGCCGTCACCGGCCTGATCCTGTGGATCTTCATCGGGCCGGACGGCGACGACGGGGCGGCCGACGCCCGCGGCTCGTCACCACGCGCCGAGCTGACGCGCGCCGCCGGCCTCCTGCGGGACCTCCCGGCGCTGCACTACACGGGCACCATGAGCATTACAGGAGCCCAGGAACCCGCGGGCGGCGAGGACGCACAGGTGGACCTGATCGTCAGCAATCCTGCCGACGCGCTCGGCACGTTGGCGATGCCCAGCGGTCCGGCACTGGACTACGTGGGCATCGACGGCAAGTCGTTCCTGCGCGGGGAGACCGAGGCCTGGCGGGGGTTCGGCATGGCCGAGAAGTCGAAGGTGCTCGCCGAGCACCCCTCGATGGTGCAGCCAGGAATGTTCTTCTCCCAGGACCTCGCCACCACTCTGGCGCCCCCGGCGCTGGCGAAGACCGTGCGGGCGGAGGACGTCCCGGACGAGAAGATCACCATCGGCACGCCCGTCACCATGGGTGATCACACCTGCACCCCGTTCCACGTCGATGACACCACCGTCTGCCTGAGCGACCAGCAGGCGGACGGCGCCCGGTTCGTCGACCGGATCAGTTTCGGCGACACAGCCGTGCTCGACGTCGAGGTGCCGTCCAGGTCCGAGGTGGAGCGGTTCTCCGCCGACTTCCGCGCGGAACTGCCCGAGATCCGCGACGCGGTGGATCACCGGATCGACGTGACCACCCAGATCCTGCGCGACTACAAGGGTAGGTGTGCCCCCACTGCCTGCGTCTTCACCGCCCGAGTGACCGTCACCTACCTGGGGTCCACCTCGGAACCGGACGCCTCCAAGGCTGTCCCGGTGACCTACTCGTGGGCTGTCGACCGGGACGGGACGCCGGTGGAGCTGGACCCGGAGTGCTCAGGCACCCTCACGATCAAGCCGGGCAAGTCGAAGGACCTGTCGTGCACCGCGACCGGGCCGTCCGTCGGAGAAGCGACCCAGGGGCAGTACCACGGAGAGATCCACGTCTCCGACCGCGCCCTCACCGAGGAGGAGCACCAGCGCCTGGTACACCTGGCCGCGGACAACAGCGAGAAGATCGCCGCGCTCCCCGATCCGCCGACGCCCCGCTGAGGGGCGAACAGGCGTCGCAGGTACGGGCCGACCGCCTTGGCGCTGCCTGTGGCAGTCCCTTGCTGACCACGAGTGGACCGCAGAGAACATCGACCTGGCTGGCGCTCGAATCGCCTGTCTCCCGGAGACGGAGAGACCCCGGGCCAGCCGACCCGGGGCACGCCCTCAACGGTTGGTGACAACCCGAGGTCATCCGCCGATCAGGTTGTGCAGGACGGGAACGCTGAGTCCGGCCGCGCCGAGGCCGGCGAGCACGGCTCCGGCCATGTTGCCCGTGCTGCGGTAGGTGAGCACTCCGGCGATAGCCCCTACGACCGTGGCAATGAGCAGGACGATGGCCGCGTGCGCGGTGAGCAGGGGGCGCGAGGCCTCGGGGCCCGGGGTGTGCAGCGGTGCGGCTCCTTGTTGTGCCGGGGGGACGGGGGCGGTGCCTGGGGCGTTGGGCGGTGTGGGCACGGGCTCCTCCTGGATGACGTGGCCGACTGACGTCGGCCGCTACCCACCGTGTAGGTGCCCCAGCACGCATCTGCCCCCGCGGTCCGGGGTGTGACGTGGATCATGGTCGAGGGGCGAGGGAAGCTGCGGATGGGCGTACCTAAAAGGCGGAAGGAGTGGTTCGAACCGGAGTCTGATCGTCATGGAGGATCGTTCGTGGGCTGGGCAGAACCGGCAGGCGGCGACGCGGAGTCGCCCGCTGCCCCGGAAGGCGGGCGTTCTTCCGGCTTCCGGTCAGGCGGGGACGAGCAGGAACAGCTCGACGAGGCCCGACTGGCGGATGTCCGGACGGTGGAGCGCTTGCGCAGGCAGGACTTCCAGGGCCCGGCGTGGGATGTGTTCATCGGCATGATGCAGCAGGGATGCCAGGGGCCGGTGGAGGCGTGGATCAAGGACGGGAGGATGTTCGACAGGGCGAAGAAGATGGGGCGGGCCGTGACGGCCCTCCCGCCGGCTCTGAGGGAACTTCTCCGCTATGACGAGACCGCCCGGCACGACCTCGCCCAGGACGCCTTGCTGGCCGGGGCCCGAGCACTGCAGAAGGTGCTCCGAGATGGCAGATGGGATCCTCAGCGGTCCTCCCTCAAGACCACCTTCGTCAACATGGTGACCCTGCAGTTCTCCACGGTCGCGAAGACCTGGGCCGCCTCCCAGAAGTACCGCGAACATGAGGACGCCGGTGAAGAGATGCCGGATCCGCCGGCTCAGTCATCGGCGGATCAGTTCACGGCCACCGAGAACTGGGTTGACCTCGACGCCCGGTTCAGCGAGGAAGACGAGAAGGTCCGCGCCATGATCCGGCTGCGCGGCATGGGACTGGCTCCGAAGGACGTCGCCGCCGAGCTCGGGCTTCCATACCGCTCCGCCGAGGGAATCTGGCGGCGATTCACGACCAAAGTACGCGACCAGGGATTCGATGGGAGGCCCGCATGAAGACGCCCGACACCGCACCCGCCCTGCAGCGAACCGCTCGTCGCGCATGGGACATCCTCGTACGGAACACAGCTGACAGCACGCGCGTGGACCAGCGTTACGTCGCGTGGGAAGAGGCGCTGGAACACTTCGCGGAGGGTGGCGCGCCGGCGACAGCAGAGCACGCTGAGATCGCCGAGTTCCTCGAACTGCTGGAAGCATCCTCCATTGCTGATCCCGTGGACGACGAATGCGACGGCGCGTACGACTGGGCCGAAGTCGATCTGGGAGAAGAAACCCGGGCCCCGGTCTCCCTGGCCGATGGGTACTGGTCGCGTCACCAGGCCGCAGTCGTCGCGTCATTCGGACGGTCAACCGAGCACGCTTCCGCGTACCTTGACCACAGCAGTAGCGAGGTTCTTGCCCGTCTCGCCCCGCCCAGCCAGCCGGAGGCCGTGCGATCCCGCGGACTCGTCATGGCCACCGCAGGTTCGGGGAAAACAATGTCCTTCACGGCTCTGACTGCCAAAGCCATGGACATGGGGTACCGACTGGTGATCGTCCTCAGCGGATCTCGGAATATCCAGCGACTCCAGATCCAGCAGGCACTGGACGCCCATCTCGTGGAAGGCGGAAACAATCCGATTCTTCGTCTCACGACTACCGAACACGACTACCTGGGGACAGATCTAGACAGGAGGCTCTGGGAATTCGAACGGGCGGATCCGGAACTCCCACTCAACTCTGTCTACAATCTTCGGCATACTGCGCCCCGGCTGTTGGCTGTGAAGCGCAACGCAACCGTACTGGGAAGACTGGTGCGTGACCTGGCTGACCACAGGGCTGGCCTGTCGGATGTTCCAGCGCTTGTCATCGACGACGAGTCGGATCCTTGGTCGGCCGTGAACACGATTCGGCCAGGACGCCCACGTCCCGTCGTCAACGAGCTTCTGGCACGGCTTCTGGAATTGCTGCCGCGATCCCAGTACGTCAAGTACGCCTGGACTCCGTTCTCGCGTTCTCTGCTCGATCCCGCCGGAGACGGAGTCCTCTTGCCAATGGATTATGTCGTCACCCTCCCCAGGCCGGATGGTTATCTCGGAGCGGTCGAAGTGAGTGACGGCAACGCGCATGTGGTGCGACCGTGGCGCGATCGTGGGAATTCTTGGGACGCAAACGGCAGCCTTCGGCAAGCCTTGGACATGTTTGTGCTCACTGGGGCCGTCAAACTGTTCAGGCAAGCAACAAGCCAGGCCTATTACTACCGCAGTCACACCATGCTGGTTCAGGGCGGGAGAAGGGTTTCTGAACAGCGGAAGCTCATCGAAAGGCTGCGACTGCTGTGGGATGAGGCGGAATACAGTGGTGAAGGGAGCGTGCGACGACTGAACCGGCTCTTCGACACCGAGCTGTTCAGAAATGCTGATTCCTATGAGGAGGGGTCCTGCCTTCCGGTGACGTTCGAGGACCTACTGCCATACATCCGTGATACCGCGGAGCGAATCGGCGGATCATCGAGTCCGGTAGTCGGGATGCGAGCCACTCGTCATGAACTGTGGAAGGTCCTGGTCGGTGGATCAGTGCCGCCGGGGGACTTCGAGATGGAAGGCCTGACCATCACCCACCTTCGCCAGCCGTCGGGAGACGGCGCAGGTGTCCGCTGGTTCGGAGAGTGGGTTGGCCTCCATCACGGGTACCGGGACCTCGTCCGTATGTACGTGCAGCTCGAAGCTGGCCAGGATGAGGACTGGATGCGAGCGAGTTCGCGCTTCGAGTCGTTGTGCCGTGCCGAGGCCGCTTTCAGATCCCAGATGCACGCCATGGCGATCGCACCTGCGGCGGACCAACTCCGGGCAGCAGAACTGCCGGCCCTGGCCGCGTATCACCTGTCCCGGCGGCACGGGCAGGGCAGCGCAGGGCCGGGTGGCACCGTCTCGCGGTGGCGTTCCTGTCGGACCAGAGATCCTCTGGCCAGCTCCCAAGGGGATTCCGGGGCTCTGCTTCCCGAGCAACGCGCTGCAGGTCCGGCAGGGTAGCCGCAGACTAGTAGGGGGTGGGCAGCCTTGGCTGCCCACCCCTGGTGGAACTGGTGCTCGCGTCGACGAAGTTTGCGGCATGAGGGTCAGAAAGACGCCGATCCGGACTGTGGGTCGGCGCCCGATACCGGACGTCGATGGTGGCGAAGCCCTCCGCGCCATGAACATGAAGCGGATGCGGGCCGAGTTCTTGGTGATGTCACCCGGGTTCAGTGGGCCCGGGGCGGGAGGCGGTGCGACCGTGTGCCCTTCCTACGACGCGGTTGGCCGCTGACGGAACCAGTCGACTGTGGCGTGGATCCCTTCTTCGAGTGCCGCAGTGGCGAGCTCCGGGAACAGGGCTCGCAGTCGCTTGCTGTCGGCCTGCGAGTGGGGGACGTCACCGGCACGGACCGGCACGTGTTCCCGGCGCGCGGGGAGCCCTGTCGCCGTCTCGATCTCCTGGACCAGGTCCAGAAGCGAGGTACGGCTTCCGAAGGCCAGGTTCACCGGGTGGGGGTCCACGACCCGGCGGAGGAGGGCGTCGGCGAGGACGTCGCAGACCGTACCCACGTACGTGAAGTCGCGCGTCTGGGTCCCGTCGCCGTGGATGGTCACCGGTCGGCCGACGAGGGCGGCGCTGATCCACTTCGGGATGACGGCGGCGTAGGCGTGGTCGGCGCGCTGGCCGGGGCCGTAGACGTTGAAGAAGCGGAAGGGGAGGACCGGCAGGTCGAAGCTGTGATGGTAGGCGCTCAGGTACGCCTCGCTCGTGAGCTTGGTGACCGCGTACGGGCTCATCGGCGCGGAGACGAGGTCCTCGTGCTTCGGCAGCTGGGGGTTGGCGCCGTAGACGGAGGACGAGGAGGCGGCGATCACGTGCGGGCCGCCGGCGCGGCGGGCGGCTTCGAGGACCTGGAGTGTGCCGGTCGCGTTGGCGTGGTGGCTGGCCAGGGGATCTCGCAGGGAGCGCGGTACGGAGGGGAGCGCGGCTAGGTGGACGACAGCGTCGGCGCCGCGGAACGCCCGGTCGAGGAGGGCGGCGTCCTGGATCTCCCTCGAAGAAGTCCACGTCGAGGCCAGCGAGGTTCGCCTTGTCCCCGGTGGAGAGGTTGTCTACGACCCGGAGTCGGGTGACCTCGGGCTGCTCGGTCAGGGCGCGGACGAGGTTGCTGCCTATGAATCCGGCGCCGCCGGTGATCACGATCTTCACGGTGGTTCCCTTCAGAGAGAGTCGACGTGGGCGCCGGTGAGCCGGCGGCGGCAGTCGAGGACGTACGGGGCGTGCGCGCTGATCAGGGGGTAGTCGAAGGCGTCGTGGTCCGCGAGGAGGACGACGGCGTCGGCCGCCGCGAGCCGGCCGGGGGTCACGTCGACCCGCTGGAGGCCCTCCAGGCCGGCGGCGCGGGGGTGGGCGTCATCCAGGACATGGGGGTCGGCGGCCTGGACCTCGGCACCCATGCCTGTGAGGAGTTCGGCGATTCGGGCCGTCGGCGTCTCGCGGGCGTCCCCAGTGTTGGCCTTGTACGCTAGGCCGAGCAGCAGGACCTGGGAGCCCTTGAGCGGCTTCCCGCGTTCGTTGAGGCCCGCCACGAGACGCCGCACCACGTAGTCGGGCATGTGGTTGTTGACGTCGTTCGCCAGCTCGACGAAGCGGAAGTTCTGCCCCAGGGTTCGCTCGACCCGCCACGACAGGTACGAGGGGTCGACGGGCAGGCAGTGACCTCCGACCCCGGGGCCGGGGGTGAAGCGCATGAAGCCGAACGGCTTGGTGGACGCCGCGTCGATCGCCGCCCAGACGTCGATGCCCAGGTCGTGGGCGAAGATCGCCAGCTCGTTGGCGAGGGCGATGTTCACGTGCCGGAAGGTGTTCTCAAGGAGCTTGGTCAGCTCCGCCTCCTTGCAACTGGCCACGGGCACGACCGTGTCGACGAGCGATGCGTAGAAGGCGCGGACCGCCTCCCTGGAGGACGGGTCGATGCCGGAGACGACCTTGGGGGTGTTCTCCAGCCTCCAGATGGGATTCCCGGGGTCGATGCGCTCCGGGCTGTACCCGAGGTGGAAGTCCCGGCCGGCGGTCAGCCCGGAACCGCGTTCGAGGAGCGGGCGGAACACCTCCTCGGTCGTCCCGGGGTACGTGGTCGACTCCAGGACGACGGTCGCTCCGCGGGTGAGGTGGCGGCCGAGCGTCCGCGCCGCTTCCTCGACGTGAGACAGGTCCGGAGCGCCGTCGCGCAGTGGCGTCGGGACGGTGACGACCGCCACGTCGAACCCGGTGCAGTCGGACGGGTCGATGGTCGGCCGGTAGACGCCGGCGGCGAGGAGCGGTGCCAGCCGCCTGTCCGAGATGTCCTCGACGTACGACTCGCCGAGCACGAGCCGCTTGATCCGCCCGGCGTCCACGTCGAGGCCGACGACGTGGTGCCCGACCTCGGCGGCTCGCACCGCCAAGGGGAGCCCGACGTATCCCTGCCCCACGACAACGACGCGGAGCCGACGGGTCTCGTGATTCCTGGTCATACGGTCCACCTCGCTGGAATCGGGGGCCTGGGGTAGTGGCGATGTATGCGCTGCGCGGGATCCGCGGTGCGTGGTGGCCGTAAGATGGGGAGCGCCTCGGCCGTACGAGACTCGCTTGGCCGCCTGTCTCGGACGGCCGAGCGCTTCTCGGGCGCGGCATGGGTAGCCGGGAAAACCCGCGGGCTGGCGGAACCCCCGGTTCGATACGATGAGGGTGGCTTGCAGTCCCGTTTCGTCACCATGAGTGACGTCGGTGTGCGATCGGAGTGATCGCGTCGGCTGCGGCCTCCCGACTTGGGCCCGCCGTGGCAGCGCCACCGGCGCCGTACGTACGAAATGGAGCATCCAAGGATGGCTCGACACCTGGTAACCAGCGCGCTTCCCTACATCAACGGGATCAAGCACCTGGGCAACATGGTCGGGTCGATGCTTCCGGCGGACGTGTACTCCCGGTACCTCCGCCAGCGCGGTCACGACGTCCTCTACATCTGCGCCACCGACGAGCACGGCACGCCGGCCGAGCTGGCCGCCAAGGAACAGGGGCTCCCGGTCGCCGAGTTCTGCGCCCAGGCGCACGATGCGCAGAAGGCCGTGTACGACGGGTTCGAGCTGGCCTTCGACTACTTCGGCCGCAGCTCCTCGCAGCAGAACGTCGAGATCACCCAGCACTTCGCGCGCAAACTGAACGAGAACGGCTTCATCGAGGAGCGGGCGATCCGCCAGGTGTACTCGCCGGTCGACGGCCGCTTCCTGCCGGACCGGTACGTCGAGGGAACCTGCCCGCACTGCGGCTACGACAAGGCCCGCGGCGACCAGTGCGAGAACTGCACCCGCGTCCTGGACCCGACCGACCTGATCGACCCGCGCTCGGCGATCAGCGGTTCCACCGACCTGGAGGTCCGCGAGACCAAGCACCTCTTCCTTCTGCAGTCCAAGCTCCAGCACGAGGTCGAGGAGTGGATCGCCACCGTCAGCGCCGAGTGGCCGCACCTGTCTACGTCCATCGCCCGCAAGTGGCTGACTGAGGGCCTGAACGATCGCGCCATCACCCGCGACCTGGACTGGGGCGTGCCTGTCCCGGCCGACACCTGGCCGGAGCTCGCCGCCGAGGGCAAGGTCTTCTACGTCTGGTTCGACGCCCCGATCGAGTACATCGGCGCGACGAAGGAGTGGGCGGATGCCGCCTCCGACGGCGAGAGCCGCGACTGGAAGTCGTGGTGGTACGAGGCCGACGACACCGTCCGCTACACGCAGTTCATGGCCAAGGACAACGTCCCCTTCCACACGGTGATGTTCCCGGCCACCGAGCTCGGCGTGCGCGAGCCGTGGAAGAAGGTCGACGTCGTCAAGGGCTTCAACTGGCTGACGTACTACGGCGGTAAGTTCTCCACCTCCCAGAAGCGCGGCGTCTTCACCGACGCGGCCCTGGAGATCCTGCCCGGCGACTACTGGCGCTACTTCCTGATCGCCAACGCCCCCGAGTCGGACGACTCCTCCTTCACGTGGGAGCACTTCACCGCCACGGTGAACAAGGACTTGGCGGACACCCTCGGCAACTTCGTCAACCGAGTGCTGTCGTTCTCCCGTAAGCGTTTCGGTGACGAGGTCCCGGCCGGGCACGCCGCCGGCGAGGCGGAGGCGAAGCTGGGCGAGGAGATCGCACGGCTGCTCGGCGAGTACGAGGAGCAGATGGAGGCCCTCCAGTTCCGCAAGGCAGCTGCTGCCCTGCGTGCGCTGTGGTCCGCGGGCAACTCCTACCTGGAGGAGAAGGCCCCGTGGCTGGAGATCAAGACCGACGCCGACGGCGCCGCGCTGACGCTCCGTACCGCGATGAACCTGATCCACCTGTACGCGGTCGTCTCCGAGCCGTTCATCCCGACGTCGGCCGCCGCCATGCGCGGGGCCTTCGCCCTGGAGAACGACACCGCGACCTGGGTGACCGCCGACCAGGCCAGGTCCCTGGACACCGTCCCCGCCGGCACCGCGTTCATGGTGCCGCCGGTGCTCTTCGCGAAGATCACGGAGGAGGACCTGGAGTCCTACCGTGAGCGCTTCGGCGGTGCCCCGGAGGCCTGACGCACCTCCCCGCACCCGTACCGTCCCGACCCTCATCGGGCGGTACGGGCGTTGAGGAGGACGGGCAGGTCCACGGGCGAGACGTTCATGAGCGGCACGCGCGGAGTCGGACCGCCGATCTCCACACACGTGACACCGGCGGACCCGGGCACGTGCTGGAGGTACCGGTCGAAGCCGTTCCCGGTGAGCCACAGCAGCAGGCAGGCGATGCCCCCACCGTGACCGATGAGGACGGTCGTTCGCCGTCCCTCGGAGCAGACCTCGTCCCAGAGACCCACGTAGCGGGCCTGGACGTCCTCCGACGACTCGCCGCCCGGCGTGCGGAGCCGGTGGATCGGCACACCGTGGTGAGCGGCCTCGGCGGCGGCGAGTTCCCTGGCCCGGCGGGCGGCGAGCACGTCCGGCCGCCACTCGGCGAGGGTCGAGATCTTGACCACGTCACCGGTACGCGGAGCATGCAGAATCAGGCCGTCACCGATGAACATCCCTACGTGTTCCGGGACTTGTGCTGTGCCGCGAGTGAAGAGGAGATCGCCCGGCTTGAGGGCATCGACGCTGACCGCCTTGCCCTCCTTGACCTGCGTGTACGTGGTCCGGGAGATCGAGACGCCCCCGGCCTTGTACGACATCTGCATCAGGGACGAGCAGTCGCAGCGGCCCATCGGGTCCTGGCCGCGCGGATCGGTACACGCGCCACCCCACTGATACGGAGTGCCGAGCTGACCGAGACCCCAGCGGATGGCGGTGCGGACCGACTTGGGCGCATCAGCCGGGATCTTGTAGTCCTTGGGGACGGAGCCTGCGGGGATCGGACCGAATTTGGCCCCGTCCTCACCGGTGCCGCACCCGCCGGGAGCCGCATCCGTCTGCTCGCCCTCGTCGCCTCCATCGGAACTCGACTCCTCCGACAGCGACGTGGCGATGGCCTTCTGCAGAGCCGTGCCCAGCGGCTCCCACTTGGCGTAGGCGTCAGGAAAGCCGCTCTTCTGGACCGCCTGTGCCGCCTGCGTGACGGTCATGGACTGCCAGCCTGGGACCTTGAGTAGAGCCTCGTAGAACCTCGTCGAGGCGTGCACCGGATCGCGGACCTGCTGGGCCGTTCCCCAGCCCTGGCTTGGGCGCTGCTGGAACAGGCCGAGCGAATCCCGGTCGCCGTAGTCCAGATTCCGCAGCCCCGACTCCTGCAGGGCCGCGGCCAGGGACACGACCTGCCCCCGGGCCGGCACCTTCATGGCGACGCCAGTGGCCTGGATCGTCTTGGCGTTCGGGATCTGCTCTGCGGGATCGTCCAGCCCCGGGACCGACACCGTGGCCTTGCCGCCGCCGTTGAGGATCGACTCCACCTGCTTGGCGACCGCCGCGGTATCCACAGCCTGTGCATCGCCGCTCACACAGGCGGCCTGGGCACTGCTCGCGCCGGCCAGAGCCATCGCGAGCGGGGCGATCAGCAGTAGTGGGCCAAGAGCCACGGACCCGACTATTGCCGCGCCCGCCTTCACGGCCGCAGGCCGTCCGCCGAGCGGAGGCCGCAGGAGTCGGACGTCGGGGAAGGGCGTGCCTGGGCATGCTGCATCAGCAGCTCCTTACTCGTAGGCAGCGCGGCACCAGCGTTCTCGTCGAAAAGGTCACCGGCACCGCACCGGTCGGGAATTCACACCTGAGATCAGGGAATAGAGACTCCACGGGTCGGGAGCGGCTAACTCCCGACCCCTGGGAACCCCGTTACTGGAGAGCGGCAGCCAGCCGCGCTCTTAATCTCACACGCCACACGGAGAATCCCCTCGCCGAAATATCAGGCCGTTCGTGAGTGCTGCCGTGCCGCCACCTGGACGAGGCGACACGCATCAGCACAGCTCAACAGGGCGGGAGCTGAGCCCCGTCCGTCGAACACGGCGAGACTGTAGAGACGAATTGCGGCCGCACCAAACGATGTCTCGTCTGGCAGTCGGGGCCCGTGATGTGGCGGCAGAGCGTCATTAGGTGCGGCCGAGAATGGTGGTTACTCTCCAGCCCATCGCTCTCCGCAGGCGGCTGCTTCTGTGGCTTCCGGGAGCGAATCAAGCCGACGTGCGCGGTATTCCGGGAACGCGGAATCCCGCACGACCGTCCCCGCGGAAAGAGAGAACCGCACCATGTCGTACACCCTGCACCGAGGCGACGCGCTGACCGCCCTCGCCGGCATCCCCGACAACAGCGTCGATGCCGTCATCACCGACCCGCCGTACAACAGCGGTGGCCGAACCAGCGGCGAACGAACCGGCCGCAGTGCCCGCGCGAAGTACACCTCGGGCGACGCCGGGCACGACCTCGCCAACTTCCCCGGCGAGAACCGCGACCAGCGCTCGTACGACTTCTGGCTCACCCTCCTGCTCACCGAGTCCTACCGGGCCACCGCCGAGTCGGGCGCCGCGCTCGTCTTCACCGACTGGAGGCAACTGCCCACCACCACCGACGCGCTCCAGGCCGCCGGCTGGACCTGGCGCGGCATCGCCGCGTGGCACAAGCCGGTCTCCCGACCGCAGAAGGGCCGGCTCAAGCAGTCCTGCGAGTACATCGTCTGGGGCACCAAGGGCCCGGTCGACCCCGACCGGAACCCCGTGTACCTGCCCGGCCTCTACACCGCGAGCCAGCCCCGGAAGGACCGCGTGCACATCACGCAGAAGCCCGTGGAGGTGATGCAGGAGCTGGTGAGGATCTGCCCGCCGGGCGGAACGGTCCTCGACCCCTTCACCGGCTCCGGAACGACCGGCGTCGCCGCCCTGCGCGAGGGCTGCAAGTTCATCGGCGTCGAGCTCTCCGAGCACTACGCGGACATCGCCGAGCAGCGGCTGCGAGGCGCGCTGACCCAGGACGACTTCGAACTCGCAGGGCCCGAGGAGTGAGAGTGAGAAGCCGAGACAGCGGGCGCAGAACGCACAGAAGGGCGGTTGTTCCACCACTCAGGTGGAACAACCGCCCTTCCCGTGTGCCGGAGGAGTCACCCAGCGTCGATGCTCCGCTGGATGAGCTCGGTGGCCCGTGCGAGGTCCTCCCGCGAGCCGATCCGGACCTCGACGCCGCCACGGATCCCCAGGACCCCCACGCCGCGCATGTCCCGGGAGAACCCGTCGTGCAGCTCCACGGTGTCCGGATCCAGCTTCAGGTTGACCACGAGCAGCCGCTTGCGCGGCTGCAGGCGCACCGTGGCGACGTTGTTGATCCGCCGGTAGGCGATGTAGTGGAGCTGGGGCTCCTTGAGCACGTCTCGGTGCGACAACAACAGCTCGTCGAGGTCGGCGTACAGCTCCTTCAGCTCCTCGGGCGACTCATCGAGGTACTGCTGGACCGACTTCGGCGCAGCAGAAGTGGTGCGAGCCGATCCCGACGCTCCGCCCCGCGGAGAGGCGCGGGTGCCGCCAACCGAGGCGATGAGCTGCAGCGTGAGCACGTCCTCGAAGACCCGGTACGTCACCAGGTCGATCCGGTGGCCGATCATCTCCACCGCCACCGTGTCGTGGCGCGTGAAGGCCCCGGCGACGCAGACGATCCGAGGAGCGCTCCAGTCGATCTCGCCGGCCTGGTCTCCGAGCTTCTCTCGGACCAGGCTCTCGAACTCGTGATGGTGGTCGTGGAGCCACCACAGGTACGAGAGCCCTTGGTTGATGACGTTCTGGTCCCGGTTGCGCTTGTACTCGACGATGACGGGCGTGCCGTTCTCGTCCAGTCCGAGGGAGTCGATACGGCCTCCGTGACGGCCGGTGCGGTACTCGGTAGCCAGGAACCGAATGCCGAGCATCGCCTCCATGTTGGCCTCGATCAACCGCTGCAGCTCGACCTCCACCCCCACGGCCGCCCCCGGCACCTCCGTCGCCTGCCCGCTTCTCACCCTGAAGACCTTCAGGTTGCTCATGAGCCTCCCGCCCCATTGATCACTGCGAACGGCAATCGAGGGCAGGGGGGCATTTATTCCGGCAGGCACCGGCAGTCGGCCGGGTACCGCGTTGCCGTGCGGCTCCAACAAGTAGCGGCTCCGCGGGTGGTGGGGCGGTAGCCGATCCCATCAACGCGGCGTTGCTGTGAGCCTCAGTGTTGCGCTCCCGCGAGCGATGCCCGTCCGTCGGCTGTCGGGGGCTCACAGCCCTTGGTGATCTTGTCAGTGTTTATCCGTATGATTGCCCCTCTCTGGACTTACTAGGGGCTGCTTTCGGTCACAGGGGTGGGTGCCGCGTAATATTCTCGGGGCGCCTGGGGCGTCCCGATCGATCTTGTTCTCCGAGGTAGACGCCGGATTCTTGATCTCGCCAGAAGATGTGTGATCTCCTGGTGCTCGTTCTTCTCGTCCGATGGAGGTTCGCGCTGTGCGCAGGCAGCACTACGAGGTGCCTCTGGAGCGGAGCGACCCTCTGGAGCTCAAGCGGCACAGGAAGAGCTGCAAGCCCGAGAACTTCGGCAAGTGGCTCGATGGCTTCGGTGCCGGCAAGCGTCTGGCCGTCGACCTCTTCTCCGGAGCGGGTGGACTGAGCCTCGGGCTGGAGCGGGCCGGGTGGACGGTCGCGGCCGCAGTCGACTACGACGAGCGGGCTCTCCAGACGCACGCCGCGAACTTCCCGGGCATGAGCCTCCACATGGACCTGGGCAACCCCGACGAGCGGGACAGGCTCGTGGACATGCTGGCACCGGCCAAGATCGATCTGGTGGCCGGCGGCCCCCCCTGCCAGCCGTTCAGCAGGGCCGGCCGGAGCAAGATCCGCAGCCTCGTGGAGCATCACGGGCGTGACCCCCACGACCGCCGTAAGGAGCTGTGGAGTGCCTACCTCGACGTCGTGAAGCGCCTCCGTCCGCGTGCGGTCCTCATGGAGAACGTGCCCGACATGGGCCTCGGTGACGACTTCTTCGTGGTGCGTACCATCGAGGAGCAGCTGGAGGACCTCGGCTACGCGACGCAGGTGCGTCTGGTCGATGCATGGCGCTACGGCGTTCCGCAGCACCGGAAGCGACTGATCCTGCTGGCGAGGAACGACGTCGAGCGGTTCGAGTGGCGTCAGGAGCTGGAGCACGAGCAGCGGACCACCCTACGGGACGCCATCGGTGACCTGCCGGTACTGCCCGTAGTGCCCAGGGAGCGCGTCGGGCAGCGTGAACTGCCATACGACGAGTCGTCCGAGCTGTCCAAGTTCGCCTCCGACATGCGCAGGTGGGCGCCCAAGGGCCGGGTCTGGGACCACATGACCCGACGGGTCCGGGAGGACGATGCGGAGATCTTCTCCAGCATGGACTCCAAGACCCTGTACTCGCAGATCTCCCCGGAACTGCAGCGCTACAAGGCCGACCACTTCACGGACAAGTACAAGAAGCTCGACTGGTCGGATCTCAGCAGGTCGATCACCGCCCACATCGCCAAGGACGGCTACTGGTACATCCACCCGGACCAGGAGCAGCCGCGCACCCTCACCGTGCGCGAGGCCGCGCGGGTGCAGACCTTCCCGGACAAGTTCCGCTTCGCAGGCACGCGCAGTGACGCCTTCCGTCAGATCGGTAACGCGGTACCGCCCCTCCTTGGTGAGGCTGCGGCCGAGGCCTTGCTGCCCGTCGGCGACCAGCAGTCGGCCGAAGCCGGACTCCAGCCGCACTGGCGTACGGTGCGAAGGGACCTGACCGCCTGGGCCGAAGGACGGCGCGAGTCGGAGGACTGGTGCCAGCTTCCGGGCGAACAGATGACCGGGTTGCAGGCCGCTGTGATGGCCATACTGTCCGGGACCAGGATGCAGCCCACGCAGCTGGCGAAGATGGTCGAGGTCGTGCGCGGGCGCACGTCCCTGAGCAAGGCCGCGTTCGAGGCACTCACTGCGGCGGCCCCCTCCGAGGCGGCGAAGGCGAGGGTCGCCCGGCTTGCCGAGGTGGTCGGTAAGTCGAGCCTATGGGGCGACGAGGAGAAGGTCCGTGAGCACCTGAAGCTGAAGCCGGCTGAGGCGACGCTCTACCGGTTGCTGATCGGCGAGGACCTCTTGTGGGTGGGCCAGGGCGCGCTGCGCGTCGCCGCCCGTCTCCACGGCAGCGATTCGGACCGCACGAACAGACTCAGCGACGGTCGGGTGGACCTGGTGAAGCTCGTCGGAGCTGGCGAGGACGCGCCTCTGCGCATGGCAGCGCTTCGCCTTATCGGGACCAGCTTCTGCAGGGCCAAGGAGCCCGTCTGCGACGCGTGCCCCCTGAGCAAGTACTGCGTCGCCAGGGAGAGCGTCTCGGGCGACCTGTTCACGGACGCGTTGACTGGGACCCACGGACGGGAGACGGTGCCGACCCAGGCTCGCGAGCCTGGTCGCACCGCTGGGCGACGCTGAGCGCAGCGCGCTCGACGTCCGCCCGGATCTCGCACTCCCAGACACGGACGACGGTCCAGCCGGCGGCCTCGGCTGCTGCCGTGTTCCGGCGGTCGCGCTCCCTGTTGGTCTCGATCTTCGTTTCCCACAGGGAGGCGTTCGGGCCGCGGAACGTCTTCGGGCCGTGCAAAGGACAGCCGTGCCAGAAGCACCCGTCGACGAACACCGCCACGTCGTACCTGGGCAGGACGAAGTCCGCCGTGCAACGGGCAGCCACCTTGCGCTGTAGACGGAACCGGAGGCCGAGCCGGTGAACGGCGCGCCGGAGGGCCACCTGCGGTTTCGTGTCACGGGCGCGCCGACCGCGCAGATGGCCGCTCAGCTCGGTGCTGACCCAGTCCGCGCTCGTGGTGTCCTCACGTGCTGCCATACCTCCGCCCCAGCCCGTCGTCAGCCTACGAGTGTGAGGGTGCCACACTCGGCACATGCTTCGTGAACCTGCAGAACTCCGTGTCGACGACCATGGCCGGGTCGAGCTCCCCATGGGGCTGCTCGTGGAGGCGGGCATCGCACCCGGTTCGGCCCTCCTGGCCTTCAGTGACGGAGACGGGCGGATCGTGCTCCGCCGCGCCGAGGACGCCATGAGGGACCTGCTCGAGCGCGGGGAGCTCTGAGGGCCGACGACGAGTCGCGCCTACGGACCGGGGACGAACCCGAGCGACAGCGCCTCGTTGCGCGCGTGCAGTGCCTGTACCGCCTGTGGCTCGGGGATCTCCTGGTCGAGTTCGAGTCGCCTGCCGACGTACTGCGCCAGCTGGCGCTGCGAGGGATCCAGGTTGTGCGTCTCCTTCGCCCATCGCTCGACGGCGTACCACTCGTCCGCCGGGATCGACGCCACCTCGTCACGCGCCCCTTGGCCGCCTTCCGCGCCCCCGGCGAGAGCCTCCTCGTCCAGCGGGTGATCGCGGAGTTCCGCCTCCAGGTCACCAGGCACGGACCACGGCACGCGGGAGACGGCGTCCCAGCAGACGGCCTTCTTAGCCCACTCACCCACGTGGTTGCCCTCGCGAGGCCTGGTCACCGCCCGCATCACCCTGGGGCAGAGGTCGTCGATCGCCGCCTCGACGGCAGGGGAGACCCGCTGCTCTCGCCAGATCCGGTCGAGGTCGATGCGCTGCTTCGTCGCGAGCGACAGGCGGGCCATGGTGTATGTCGTGATCATGCTCTTGTAGCTGCCGGCCTCGTGGTTCGCCGCGATGCGGTCGACCGCCTTGAAGAGGATGGCCATGGCGATCACGCGTTGGCAGTACTGGACGTCGACGCGCGGGGGTGCCTCGCCGATGCGGTCCATGAACACGGCGAAGTTCTTTTGTGCGCCACGGCTGACCTGGAACGGAAGGTGATTCCAGGAGTTGGCGTACTTCGCGAGGTCCGCCTTGGTGAACTTCTGCTTCGTCGGGTTGAGCTTCTTGAACGTGCGCTGTTTCGCGGGCGTCCGGGCCTTGGCCACCTCGTCGGCGTACTGGCCGCGCGCCCGCTCGTAGAACCAGTGGGTCTCCTGACCACTGCCGTCCGTCGCCGGCGCCCACAGGGAGCGGGTGATCCGCTGTACGGCCACGTGGTACTCGTGGTTCGAGCTGAAGTCGACCAACGTCACGCGGTTCTGGGTATTGGAGTACTCGGAGATCATCGGGACGATCTCCGAGAGCCGCTCCGGGGAGACCTCCGTCAGTTTCATCTGCACGGCCACATGCGACAGGTCCGCCTTGTCGCGGCTGGAGGCGTAGTGCAGAGAGGCTGTCGTCTGACCGCCGTTCACGACCTGGAGCCCCTGCACGCGGGAGATGCCTGTGGGCCTGCCTTCCGGGTCGTAGGCGAAGTCGACCTGCGAAGCGGTCGCCGTGATGCCGTTGTTGTACGCCAGGAACCTGCCGGGGGAGTTCAGCAGGGTCTCCCGGATGCCACGGTTGACCGACCCGCGGGCCTGCAGGAAGGAACGGACGTTCAGCTCGAGGAGCCTCGTCCCGTACTCCCCGTAGAGCTCGGCGAGCCTCTGCCCGGGGATCACGGCCATGGTCACCGAGTGGTCGGGCTCGCTGCTGGGCGCCGCGATGCAGGGCAGCGGAGGGTCGAACGAGACGACGATGGGTTCGCTGATGCTGCCGGAGGTCGCGTGGCGGTGCAGCCGTGCCAGGTCCCACACCTCGTGGGTCACGGGGAGGCCGTCGAAGTCGGTGGGCGGGACCGCGGTGCTGGTGCCGACGCGGTTGCTGAGGAGGAAGAGCCGTATCCGGCGTACCTCGGTGAGCGCCTTCTCCACCGCCGCGCACATGTCGTAGACGTCGAAGGACTCGTCGATGTGCTGGCGCAGACCGTCACGGCACCGGCGGACGAACGCGAGGAGCCGCTTGAAGGCGGTCTCGGTCTGCCCCTTCGTGAGCTTGGACGCCAGCGGCTCGAGATCGAAGTCCGTGACGAAGAGGTCGAGGCACTCCCCGGAGTCCCCGATGCCGTAGCCGTGAACCAGGTGACCGTGTGCACCGTGAAACGCGGTGAACGTGTTGGACGCGATGCCGGCCTGCTCCAGGTCCTCGAACACACGCCGCGTGAACGTCTCCGGAGTGGTGGTTCCCTCGGCGTCGGCTGTCGCCTGGACGTCAGCGACGAGGTCGCGGGCGTACTGGGACAGGTCGAGCTCAGGCATGGGTTCCCCCGATCAGTGCGGTCACCTCGTCGGTCGTGGCGCGGTGCTGGTCCAGTCCCGAGGTGCTCACGTTGTACGTGCAGTCACCCACACCTTCGGGGAGATCTGCCTCGACGATTCTCGGGAAATCCTCTCGCACGTGCCAGAAGCGCAGGTCACGGAGGGTGTACCGAGGCTCTTCGTACAGGTCTCGCTGCCCCGGGAGGTAGCCGGCCTGTACGAGCCGGCCGTCGAAGGCGGCGCGCACGACGGGGCTGGTGAGCTGCTCGCGTATCCGGTCCACTAGGCGGTTCAGGCTCTCGCCCGAACCACCTCGACGCTCGTCGAGCATGGCCAGGGACAACAGGAGTGAGGGCGTTCCCGTGTCGTCCAGCTGGCGTTCGCTGGCGATCCGGATGTTGCGGGGACGCTTGGCGGTGCTGGCCTTCGTCTCGACCGCGACTCCGGGCAGCTGGAAGTCCTGGTTGGCTCCGCTTGGCCCGGTCCAGGAGTCGACGGCCTCGGCCGGCCCGACGACGGGCAGGATGCGGTCGCGCAGCAGCAGGAGCTCGCCGACGAGCCCGCGACGAGCCTCGGGGCCGAGACCGTCCCTGCCCACGGCGCGCAGGAGGTCCTGCCACCGCTCGAACCTCTCCACGGCCGCGGTCAGAGCGGCTGCGGCTCCGGAGGCCTCCCTGACCGTGTCGGCGACGTCGGTGACGAGGGGGTTGAACACCTCGCGGAGCTCGTCCGCGGTGAGGACCACCTGGAGCTCGTACTCGAGACGCGACACGGCGCTCAGGTTCATCTCCAGGCCGGCCGCGCTGGGCAGCCGGGTCACGGACCGCACGATGTGGTCCGCGGAGCGGGCGTCGGTCCTGAGAACGAGCATGCGCTGGTGTGCCGGGTGGGAGACGGAGAGAAAGACGTCCAACGGGGCATCTGGGTACAGGCGGATCCGGGACCGCCCTGGGGCACCCTGAGGAGCTTCCAGGTCACGCCACTCGGCCTCGGTGACGGTCACTCCCCGTCCTCCTCGTCGTCGAGGGCGTCAAGGCCCTCCTTCTGCCAGATGCTGTTGACGACGTATTCGGTATCGGACTGGTGCTCGGAGCGCGGGAAGCTCACCTTGAAGCCCACCAGCGGGGGCTGGGTCGGACCGCCCTCACTGGCTGGCCGCTCGATCAGATAGATGAGCAGCAGTGCCTGGTCGGCTCGGCGCTGCCAGCGGAGGTGCTCACCCGAAGGGGACTGGGGCACCTTCTCACGCTTCTTGATCGCTGCGGCCTTCTGCGTCGCTTCCAGGGCGGCATCCACTTGAGTGCGATCGAGGTCGAGGAACTCGTCGGGAGGGCTCAGCAGGCGGCGAATCGTGTACCGGCCGTCAGTGGCGGCATCGTTGAGGGCTGTACGTTCCACGGGGCCCAGGCTGTGTCCAGCGATGTCCTGCGGGTCCGTGGCGGCCCTCTTGCCAACCAGGATCACCGTCCAGTGCGGAAGCTCACCCACAGCCAGGCACTGTTCGATGTACTTGGCGATGAAGCGGGGGCGAACCCTCGCCGCCATGCGGTCGGTCTCGTATCGGGAGAGGAAGTCCACGACGGCGTCGGAGGGCACCTGTTCCCATGACACATTGGCGCCCGGCGCCTTCTGCTCGGCGGTGGTCAGACCGTCAAGTCTCCGGACGAAGTCCCCAAGTACCTTGAGGTTGTGCTCGGGGACCCCGTTGGAGAGGCTGAAGATCACCGTCTCCGGCCCCTCTCCGGAATAGCTGAGCATGACCTTCGTGCCTTGGCGCATCTTGTTGGCAGCCGTGACCGCGAGGCCGAGCGAGGAGGCGCGCACCTTCAGACCGAAGCGCCGAGGTGTGAGGCCCACCGCCGCCATCTCCTCCACCTCACGACGCAGTTCGTCCGTCGCGGCGGTCACCTCGATGTACTTCGCCTGGAGATCGGGCGTGGTGTACAGACGGCACAGGTCCTCGTGGCCCGGCCGGTATCCGAACCAGCGTCCCATCTGAAGCAGAGTGTCGTAGGTGCTGGACGTGCGCAGGTAGTAGCTGATGGTCAGCCCCTCCAGGGTGAGTCCCCGGGAGAGCTTCTGGCCCCCGATCGCGATGACCGAAAGACCGGTCCTGCGGTGCTCGTAGTAGTCGAGTGCGTCGCGGGAAGCGCCGTTCACCGTCTTGACCACGATCTTCCGCAGCGCGGGCATGAGCTGGCTCGACACGTCCTCCCAGGTGACGCGTTGGGCCTCGTCCGCGGGGAAGTGGTCCATGGTGGCGACGAAGTCTCGCTCCCACAAGGCCCGGAGCTCGGCGATGCGCTGGGGTGCCTGCCCGTACCGATCGCGGAGGGAGTCCACGAGGAGGCGCATGTAGTCGTCCACCTGATCGCAGACGATTCCCTGGACCGCCGTGAAGCGGGTGACGTGCACCAGCATGGAGTTGTGCACCTTCGTCTGTCCACGCACCCTCCGGGCGGCGCTGGCGAGGACGAACGAGTTGATCGCTTCGCGGAGGGACCGAGGAAGGTCGTCGGAGGGGACGAAGGAGGACTTGTGCTTGCTCGGGATCCAGCTTTCGGCGTCGTCCACGGGGCGGACGAGCGGCAGCGGGGGCACGTCCTCCTCGTCGTCGTTGTCGACTTGGAGGCCGAACACACGCTCCGGGCCGAGGTAGTTGGTCGGAGACGGCAGGGTGCGGATGAAGCTGTCGGGAAAGAGGTCGGCGCCGAGTTCAGCATGGTCGACGTCGGGGTCGATGTAGATGTTGGCGAACGGGGTGGCGGTGTACCCGACGTACGCCGACTTCTCGAAGCTCTTCATGAGCTCGCGGATCGCCCCGTTGGTTTTGGTCGGATCCGCGTCGGGGTCGCGCTCGGTGTTGATGGAGGCGTTGTCCGCCTCATCGTCGATGACGAACAGCGGGATGTCGCGTACGACCTTGTTCCCCGCCTCGTCCTCCGTGCCCTGGACCTCGGTCACCCACGTCCGCAGGTACTCGAGGATCTTCCAGTGCTTCTTGACGACGAGAACCACCGGGAAGCGGCCGAGCGGGAAGTTGACGGCGTTGGCAGCCTGTCGACCGAAGTCGCCCTTCTCCGAGCTGTTGGTGGGAGATGCGATGTCGAGCTTCTTGGCGCCCGGCATCCGTCCGGCACCCATGAGGCGGGACTTCCCGTTCTGGTTGGACCGCTGCTGGTGCTGGGTGTCGAACCCCAGGAGCCCCTCGTCGACACGCAGCTGAGTCTGGCTCCGGAGGTCGTTGTGGATGCCGGCGAGGATCACCACGAACTGGTATCCCGCGTCCACGGCCTTCGCGGCGAGACCGATGTACTGGCCGGTCTTGCCCGACTGGACCTGCCCGATCACGAGGCCTGTCCGTCGCCAGGAGCCGACACGGCGCGGGTCCTCGAGCTGGCTCAGGACCTCGTCCGTGCTCTGGTCCAGCCGACGTACGACGAGCGGGGGGAGGTTGCGGACGTCCTCAAGGTACCGCCGGTAGCGCTCCCAGAAGTCCCACGCCCGGTCGTTCTTCGCTTCCGGCAGCCACGGCTCGTGTCCGCTGTCGCTCTCCAGGCCGGAGGACCCTTCCTGGAAGACCGCTGTCAGGACCTCGATCTCCTTGGCCAGCTGGTCACGGTCGAGTACCTCGCCCTGGCCGGCCAGCATGCCGAAGATGATGGTCACCGCGCTCTGTACTTCGTCCGGCGTCGGCTGACGGTCCTGCGACAGCAGTGCGAGAACCAGGCGGCGGGCCTTGGCAAGGGACTCCGAAGAGTCCTCGGGGGTGGAACTCACAGCAGACCTCCGGCTGGGCGGGAACGGCTTGGGGCAGGCTACGCGTGGCCACTGACAACGGGTTCACCCGTTCCAGAAGCCCTGCATCTGGTCGAAGGGGGGCATCGTTCGCAGGCGTTCGCGGGCCGCCGCAGGCGAGCGGCCGTCCGAGACCAGCGCCTCGTAGATCCGCTGGGCGACCTCCGTGGCCCCGGCGTCGGCGGGTCCGGGGCCGCCGAAGGGCTCGGGGTCGTCGCTGGTGTCCGTCTCGTGCATGACGCGGAGGGCGGTGACCGGCACCGTCTCCTCAAGCAGACGGATCAGGGCACGCACGTCATCCGAGCTGGCACCGCCAGGACGCAGAGCTGCCTTCACCAGGGGGTGCCCCCGGTTGGCCCTGCAGGTGACCCGGTCGTCGACACGACGGACGTTCCAGGCGTAGAGGAGCGGATCCCCATGCGTGCGTGCCGCGATCTGCCCGCGGTACCGCAGCACGTCGGCGGCCCTTCTCCTGGCCTGCAGGGCGATGCGGCGGAGGTGGGAACGCAGGGCGACCGGCGGGACGACGCTGGACTTCCGGACGTCGACCCCCCACTCGACGTCTGTCTCGGCGGGGATGTCCACAGCGATCCGTGCCAGGTTGTACTTCTCCTCGCGGCGTAGTCCGCGCTGGCCGAGCCAGTCGCCCGCCAGGATCAGACGGTCCCGGCGGTACACGTAGAACCCCTGCTGGTCGAGCCAGCCACGCGGGCCGCCGGCCTTCTCGTACTCGTCCGGGCTGAGCCTCTGCGCGCTGGGAAGGACGAACGCCTCCACCCGTACGGAACCCGATCCCAGCGGCAGGCGCTCGACGGGAAGCGGTTGTACGGACGGGTGGCGGGACAGGAAGGGGTCCCAAGGCTCGACGGGGGTACCGGACACCCGGAGGTTGCGGCGCCGGCCTCCGGTGAGGAACCGCGCGAAGACCATCCCCAGATGGGACTCCGTGCGGGCGGCCTCCGCGTAGAACTGCTTCTGGGTCCGCTCGTCCTCCACCGTCACCGCGTCGACGTGGTAGCCGTTGAGGCGCCGCCACAACACGACCGTGCCGTGGTCCGCCGTCCCCCGGATCCTTTCCAACAGCTCGGTGGTCGCCTCGTCCGCGCCACGCAGCAGCCGCCACTCGCCGGACGTCTCGACGACGTCGAGGTCCCACGTGCGCACGTGCCACTCGCCGGAGGTGGCGGTGGCGACCGTGAGCTGTCGGGCCTGCGAGAAGGACGCCGACTTGAGGCCGACGCCGAAGCGCCCCAGGTCCGTAGCGCTGCGCGGCGTCGCAGGGCCGCGCGCGGCCACGGTCATGGCGGTCACGAGCTCGCCGGCGGTCATCCCGTCACCGTCGTCTGCGACGGCGATCCACGAGTCCTGTCCGGCCCAGGTGAACTCGACGTCGATGGTCGATGCCTCGGCGGAGATGCTGTTGTCCACGAGATCCGCGATGGCGGCAGGCAGGGAATACCCGAGTGAACTGAGCGAGGCGACCATGCCCGCCGGCTCCGGGGCCGCTATGTCGTACGTCACGCCGAGTTTCCAGCCTGCTTCCGGGTTCTGATACTGGTTGCGATTATCCACCCATGCCGTTCGACCACGTTCGGGTTTCACGCAGCGCTCCACTCGTGCACGGTCGGCGGTCAACGGCCCTGCGGAATCTGACAGAGCGTGTGGGGGGTGGGGAGGGCCGAGGGCGGGCCCTCCCCACCGGGCGTTCAGAGAGTCGGGTCCCAGTACCCGACTCTCGAACCGTCCGGAGAACCGAACAGGTGCCAGCGGGAGAGGTTCCTGTTCCAGGACTGACAGGCGGTCTCGGGTAGCTGGAGGCAGCCGTGGTCGGCGCCCTCGTTCGTGATCATGCAGTTGGGGTCGTAGAGGCAGGAGTCGTTGTCGACGGCCCGGCTCACGACCGCGTCGAGGTTCTGCTCGAGTACGGTCCGCATGGCACCGAGGCTGAACTCGCTGCCACCGTTGGGATAGATGGCGAAGGCCAGGTCGTACGGGAACAGGTACTCGGACAGGCTGGTCTCGCTGTACCCGCTGTCGACCGCCAGCGCTCGCAGGAGCTGATGCGACAGGGAATGGAGCAGACCGAACAGCTCGTGAACCGGGAGATCGGGATGTCCCGGTGCCGGGCGGGTCTCATGGGAGAGGGCCTTGCCGTCGCTCGGACCGAGCTGATGCACCAGCCACCTGGCCACACCCCCGGCTTCCTCGAGGGCGCTTCGACTTACCAGCTCGTTGCGGACCAACCATCGGCTCACCCTCTCCCGGTCCACCGGGAAGAGCAGCGCCTCTGCTTGGGTGGGGTGTGCGTAGAGCAGGGTTTTCTCGGGGGTACCCCGTGAGGCGCGCCCCCGGTAGGGCACGAGGTCCGCTTCCTCGGGGCTGAAACCGGTCCTGCTGTAGCCGATCGCGAGGTAGGTGATCGGGAGATCACTCACCAGGCAGGTGTCCTGGCCGAGGCCGGCAGCCGCAAGGACCCCGGGGTAGCGCTCGTACAGGGTTCGACGGTCGGGGTTCCGGGCCTCTCTCTGGAGGCGGGGGACTCCCAGACGTTCGAGGTTGAGAACGCGGCGGTAGGTGTGCAGCTCGGCTGCGAGTCCCCGCGCGTCGTCGCCTTCGGTGTCAAGACCGAGAGCCTTGCCTACCTGGTCCCGTAGGTGGTCCACCTCGACCGGCATGAACCGTGACCGGAGGGCTCGAGCCTGCTCGTGCAGGCCCGCCTCCTCCATCACGCGGATGCTCTCGACGACCTCGTCGGGGACGTTGACGGTATGCCCGTCGGTAAGCCGACGGAACTCGTCCTCGGTGATCTCGCCGAGCCACCATCCGAGTACCGCGGCGGTGTAGAGGGGGTTGCTCTGACGAGTGGCCTCTTCCGTCGTGGTCACGTTCACGAGCGTCAGGCCCTGGCCGACGTGTGCTGTTCCCGCGGTGTGCAGGAGGGGATTCATGAACTTGTCCGGATAGCTGCAGGAGGAGTTACTGCAGTTCCACTGCACGGGAAGGTGGAACCCGCAGCTCATGCACTCCCACCGGAAGTCGCGGAACCGACTGGCGCGGTCGTCGAGCTTGAACCGGGTGTGCCCCCGCGGGCACTTGTGCGGCGGGTACATGGGTGACACCTCCCCGCAGCGGTGAGCGAAGACGAACTGGAGCTGCCGGTTCCCGACACCATTGCCGCACGCGGGACATGCCGGAGGCCAGTCATCGGTTCCGGGCCGGGGATCGCTGGCAGCCCACACGTGGCCGCACCCGCCACTGGAGCACCTGACCACGCGGGGCCAGACCCGGCAGAAGACCTTGCCGGGGACGACGACCTCGTAGTGGCGATCGGCGAGTCGGTCCTCGTCCCCCGGGAACTCGGGTGCGCGGTCCGCTCCAGGGGCGAACGCACGACCGGCTGCCCGCCATCTGCGCACGAACCTCATGGCCTCTTGAAGCAGGTGATCACGGTCGAGAGAGGGCCCGTCGAACTCCTCGTCCCGTCCGAACTGGACCACTTGGGCCGTGTAACCACCCCTGTGGTCGAAGGTCTGGCCGGGACGGTACCGGTACAGGACCTGCCCCCGGTCGCGGGCCATGTCGTCGTTCCTGGGGTTGAACGCCATCACGACCTCCTGCTGTCGGAAACCACGTGGAACGGGATGCCCTCGGAGACGTCTCGGAGACTCGTCATGGGCCGGTGTTCGAGCCCGAGGTAGTCGCCGGTCGCGCGGTACCCGCGACTGTTCCCGCCAGCGAGGCCGGCGGAGGCTCCGGCAGAGCGGATGCTGGCGAGGGCGTGCTCCACCATGTCCTCGAGGTCGCTGCGGAGCTCTTCACCCTCCGGTCGCTCGGACTGGAAGACCGTGTGGAGTGCTTCGAGCAGTCGGGTGAGTTGGACGGCTTCCAGCCCGCCGCCAGCGGGGTCGCGCAGGGCCGCCTGCATCTTCGACAGGTCGTGCAGATGGCCGGGTGCGTTGCCCCTCCGCCACCAGTCGTGGTTGGCGATCTGAAGCAGGTGGCCCATCAGTATCCCCGGGAGCGTCCGGCGTACCGCGAATCGACTCCAACGGTTGATGGCCACCGGCTCCACCATCCGGTCCAGGTACTCGTGGAACTTGCCGTGGTACCGGTAGTGCGAGCGGTCCCGTTCCCGTACCGGGTTGAAGAGCATGAACACGAGGCCGTGGTAGGCGCGGCCGACGCGCGACGAGGCCTGGATGTACTCGGCCATGGACCTGGGCATCCCGTTGAAGAGCATGAGGTTCAGCCGGTCCACGTCGACGCCGTGGCTGACCATGCTCGTCGCGACGACCATCCCCGTGTTGCCGCCGGTGGTGCCCAGGTCGTCCAGCACCCCCCTCACCTCGTCGAGACGCGTCTCACCCTTGAGCTCGGCCACACGAAGATCGGGGTACCCCTCCCTACGTAGAGCCTCGTTGACCTGAGTGTCCAGTGAACGCCGGATCCGGCCGAAGTCGACGAGCGTGGTGGCATAGGTGAGGCTCGTACGGTAGAGGTCCACCACTGCGCGCAGTTCTTCCTCTGGCCAGGCGGCGAAGGGCGTGGGAAGGTCTCGGCGTAGGTCGAGCTTCCACAGCGCCCGGTGTGCGGACGTCAGGATCCTCACCAGCGTCATCTCCGCCGTACCACGCGTCGGCATGACCCCGACGAAGCGGCGCAGGGGGAGGCTCCGGTCGAGCCGCCAGTAGAAACTCTCGTCCAGGTTCGGCCCGGGGAGCGGAACCACCACCGACCTCAGGCCGAAGAGGTGCTCGCTCTGACGGTCCTCGCCGCGGATGGTCGCGGTGGTCGCGACCACCTTCATCCTGACCCCCCTCCCGTCCGGGCGCTGCCGGGAGGACAGGGTCCGCTGGACCTGGGCGAGGAGACCTTCGTAGTGACCCGAGAACGCACCGAGCTCCTCGTTGACCATGTGGAGCTCGTCAATGATCTCCAGTGATGGAGAGGGGTCGTAGAGGGGAGTGTCCAGACGGCGGGGAGCGGCTTTCGAATGGCCTGGTGCGTGACGCTCGTGGCACTTTCCGCCCCGGCCGAACCCGTGGTGATTGCACCAGCAGTCGACGTCGCCGAAGAGCGCACCGAACCGATCTGACAACCCGATGTTGGCGAGCTTGTCCAGCGTCCCGACCACCACCGTGGGCAGGTATCGGTAGATCTCCGTGTCCACGACGACGATCGGCAGGGTCTTACCGCACAGTTCGTTGCCGCATACGTGTTCCAGGCGGAGCCGCACTGGGTCGGGCTCCGGAATGCGGACGGACCGTTCACCGCAGTACGGACAGTCGTGGACCAGCCGGTACGCGTGCCGCGCCTCCTCACTGGACCGGAGCCGGTCGAGCATTCCATCGGCGGTGAGCGAGTTGGGCGTGTTGCCGCCGCCGGCGTAGAAGCCGATGAAGAAGGGCCACCCTGGGTCTCCGCCGACTTCCCTGAGCCGTTGGGCGTTCCGGTCCCTGACGATGTCCGCCGCGGCGATGACGTCGAGCTGTCGCTGGGTCTGCTGGAGCGTCAGCAGTCTGAGAGGGAAGCGGCACCAAGCGGAGACCCCGACCTTCTTCCCTCGCGCCCGGTCGTAGAACATGCACACAAGGACCAGTCCGAGGTATGCCTCGGTCTTTCCGCCGCCCGTGGGATACCAGACGACGGTTGCGGCCTCGGTCGGGTCCACGTCGTCGTCTTCGCCCCAGAGCCCAGGCGCGAAGAGGTGCTCCGGGTGTTCCCGCCAGGCCAGGGCCCCGAGCTGGCTGACGATGGCCACCAGCTGGAACAGACGCCATCCCCCGCTCGGCCGCTTCTTGCGTTGGTTGAGCTCCATCATGGATTCGTTCGCGAGCTGGAAGGCCGTGAGCAGACGCCTGTCCCGTCGCAGCCATGCGACGCCGTCCCGGAACCGTGCCACCTCCAAGGAGGCTGCCCTCCGGTCGGCCTCCTTGCGGTGTGCAAGCTCGGGTTTGTCCTGGAGATCCGCTGTGCTCCAGGCGGGGGTCTCCAGGTAGGCCTCCATCTCGGACGCGAGATCGTCCAGGACCGGGAGAGGATCGGAGGCGAGCCTTGCGTATCCCCAACGCTCGTCGGTCCGTGCCACTGCGCGATGGGTGTCGTGCTGGGGAACGGGCACGCTGCGCACGGCCACGAGCCGCCCGTCGTGCCACCGGGGCTCGACACCACAGTTGTTCGCATACGCGCCCAGCTCACCGGAGTAGCGGTAGGCGTCGGCTCCGAGATCCATGACGATGGGCATGAGGCGGTCGCCTTCGACCTCCAGCCCGGCACGGAACAGCGAGTTGTCCCTCGCCTCGTCACGACGGGTACGGCCGGCGTTGCTGCCGCGACCCTGCACAGTTACGACCGGGTCGGCTGCGAGATTCTGCAGAGTCACGGTCACCCGGAGCCGTCCGGATGCGACGAGCCTCGACGTGACCACGACATGCGCGGCGGGGGTCGGTACGACTGCGTCCCCGACTACCTCCTGGGCCAGCCACCGTTCGAAGGCGGCGTCGTCTGCCATTGCGGCCGGGGGTACCAGGCGCTCCCTGCGGTCGTTACCGAGCCGGCGGTCGATTCGCGGGTCCTGGAGGGCCAGGCGGACTGCCTCCTCGAATGCATGCTGGAACTCACGCTCCAAGGTCTGCCGGAGTGCGGCCTCATGGCCGAGGACGATCTCGACGGGTTCGACCGTCACACCAAGACGCCGGAACAGCGGTGCGAGTCGGTAGGGTTCTTCACGTCTTCCGGCCCACTCGATCTGTTGGGCTCGGGTCGGAAGCGTCGCGTAGTAGAACGACGCCCGTGCCTTGACCGTGATGGAGCTGCCGTTCTCGGCCTCGAACTCGAAGCCGAGGCTGTCCGGAGTGGTGCGCCCGTACCTCGGGGCTGCGCCGCCCGGCTCGACGGCGTGCGGACCGAGACTCTCCATGAAGTAGCGGGCGCTGGGCGGTTCTCCCAGGCAGACATCGCCTTGGGCCTCTCCGGTTGCGTCGCTGACCACCGCGTTGACGAGGTGGTCGACGAGTGCCGTCTGCTGAGCGACGCTCGGCTCGGACGAGGGGGTGGTCACAGCGTCCCCCCGTCGGTCCAGGCGCGTTCCGTCGACAGGGGAGAAGGGCAGTAAGGGGACCTGCTGCGGTAGGTGTTCCGGTCGCTCGCGAACAGGCGACGGGTGAGCCGATGCGGCTCCGAAGCGCGTGGCGGGAAGGGCGAACATGCCGAACCGGCCCGCAGGACAGGGGTGTCCACGGGATCTCCAGGGTCCGCGAGCCAGAAGCCGCCATGGCACGACGCCATGGCCGGACGTCTTCTGCTTCTTCGAACCTGAGCAGCATGAGCTGAAGGCATATGAAGTCACAAGCTGGGTTGCCAAGTTGAACGAAACTGTCTCGATCGATTCGATCAATTACCTGAATCGATCGCACTGACTGTCAACGGCCCCTGTGGTGGTCGCGATTCGATCACGAGCTCCCGGCGTCCGAACTGCCCGGCCTCTGGTCCCCGTCGCTCCGCGCCTCGGGGAGCTCCCTCGACCCGGACTCCGGCTCGGACCCCCGGCCACCCGATCCCATGCGCCATGTCGAGTAGAGACCGGCCAACGCGATCGTCACCGCGGCGAGTGACTCGGGCGCGACGCCGAGTGCCACGAGCGCCACACCTGTGGCCAGCACGGCGACGAGGGCTGCGAAGTCGGACGTGGAGCGGCGGGGGGACGGGGTGCGCTGGGGCATGGTGGCTCTCCTCAGGTGGCGTGGATGACCACACCACCGTGCCGTCTTGACGATCACTCAGGTACCCTTCTCTCTGTTCTATCCGATAGAACATCGAATCTGCTGAGAGAAGGGGGAGCTGATGGCAGGGCGGTCACGAGACCAAGGGGGGCGTCCTCCTGGCGTGCCGCTCGGAGAGTCCGAGGCGGAGAACCACCTGGTCGTGTTCTTGCGCGGCCTTCGTGGTGCCGCCGGCCTGTCGGTGGAGCGACTGCACCTCCTGCTGCCCGACATGGTGGGCAACGCCGCGAAACCTGCTGTGTCGACCCTGCACCGACGGTTGAGGGGTGTCGGCCTCAGGAACCACCGAGGTCTGGTGGATGCCGTCGTCAACGTGTGCGTGACGGACCCGGCCGAGGCGAGCAAGGCCGTCAGCAAGGCCCGATCGCTCCTGAGGGAGGCATGGAGCCGGCCTGTCCCGGACAGGTCCGGCAGTGAGGTGGGCGAGGACTGCACGGCCCATCTCGCGAAACTGGTAAAGGTGCAGGAGCAGTTGCTGGAGGCCACCGCAGCCCTTGGCCGCGCCAGGCAGGCGAAGGAACAGGCCGAGGCCCGACTGGACGAGCGGGTGAACTCCCGCGACGAGGAACTCGCCGAACTGAACCGCAGGCTGCTGGTGGTCACGGGCGAGCGGGACGAGGCACGCAACTCGGCCCGGGAGGCGGCCCAGCGGATCGCATCCCTGGAGCGGCTGCTTGCCGCCCTCAGGCCGTCACCCACCCGTGCCCGGCCGGCGGAGCCGAAGCAGGAGAGGGAGAAGGAGCAGCCGCGGGGGGCGGCGGAATCGCTCTCCGGGGAGCGTGACGTAGCGGCGGTACGGGAGGAACTCCTGAGGCTCGACCCGCACGGGCGTCGTATGGCGGCTGTGCTCGAACAGGCCACGGAGCGATTGCTCGACGGGGCGCACACAGGGCGCTACCGCTGGGAGGACCTCACCAAGTCGGAGAAGACGATGACCGGGCAGCTCGTCGAGAACCTGATGAGGCACGACTTCCAGTTCGACAGCAGCCCCAGGCTCGACTTCCGGATCGCCGGCGTCGACGTGGATCTCAAGGTGACGACCGGGACGAACTGGATGGTCCCGAGGGAAGCGCAGGGGAGCGTGTGTGTGCTGGTCCGCCTCGACCACCGCAGAGGATCGTGGAGTCTTGGCGTGGTGAGGGCGACGGAGCAGGTAGTGGCCGATGTCGGGAACAGGGATGGCAAGCGGACCCTGAGCGCTGCGGGGCGCGAGGCGATCGCATGGATCCATCGAGACGTTCCCCTGCCCGTGAACATCCTGGACCGGCTTCCGGCCGACGAGGTGAGCGCCATCCTCGCCGAGGCGACCGGGCAGCGTCGCGTGAACGAACTGTTCCGCGTTGCTCAGCGCCAACCGGTGACGCGGACGGTCGTGGCCACGGTCGCGAGACAGCAGGACGCCGCGAGGAGAGTGCGAGGTGCCCGCGGAATGCTGGCGGCCGAAGGCATCGTCATCCTGGGCCACCAAGCCGACCACCCCGAGATCGCCAGGGCCCTGGGTCTCCCGGTGCCGGAGAAGGGGTCGTGGGTCAGCGCCCGCTTGGCGTCCGTCACGGAAGAGGAAGAGGGCTCGAGCCGGTGGGTTCTCCTCTCCGGTGAGCGGTGGAGACTGGCGACGCCAGACGACGAGCCGGGCCACCTTCCCGCGTACTGACGATGGGCTCGCTGCATGGACGGCGTGCAGGCTGGTCCCACCCTCGCACCGGGCGTGTGCGGGGTCGGCGAACACCTCAGGAAGCGCGCCCTGCTCAGGGACATCCCAGGGACTTTTCAGGGACTTTCGCGTCTGTCCCAGGGCCGATCCAGGGACTTTCCGCCGTGCAAGCAGGGAAGGCCCCGACAGCGCTGAAAGATACAAACGCGCTGGTCAGGGCCTACATCCTCAGCACTCGATGATGTTCACCGCGAGACCGCCGCGCGCGGTCTCCTTGTACTTGACGCTCATATCGGCCCCGGTCTCCTTCATCGTCTTGATGACCTTGTCCAGGGACACCTTGTGGCTGCCGTCGCCCCGCAGCGCCATCTTCGCGGCGGTCACCGCCTTCACCGCCGCCATGCCGTTGCGCTCGATGCACGGGATCTGGACGAGGCCGCCGACCGGGTCGCAGGTCAGGCCGAGGTTGTGCTCCATGCCGATCTCGGCGGCGTTCTCCACCTGCTCGGGGGAGCCGCCCAGGACCTCCGCCAGGGCCCCGGCCGCCATCGAGCAGGCCGAGCCGACCTCGCCCTGGCAGCCGACCTCGGCGCCGGAGATCGAGGCGTTCTCCTTGAACAGCAGGCCGATCGCCCCGGCGGCGAGGAGGAAGCGGACGACGCTGTCCTCCTTCTCCGCCTCGGTGCAGCCCTGGGACGCGAAGTTCATGTAGTAGTGCAGGACGGCGGGGATGATGCCCGCGGCGCCGTTCGTGGGGGCGGTGACGACGCGGCCGCCCGCCGCGTTCTCCTCGTTGACGGCCATCGCGTAGAGGGTGATCCACTCCATCGCGTGGGCCTGCGGGTCGCCCTCGGCGCGCAGCTGGCGGGCCGAGTTCGCGGCGCGGCGGCGGACCTTCAGACCGCCGGGCAGGATGCCCTCGCGGGACATGCCGCGCGAGACGCAGGCCTGCATGACGCGCCAGATGTCCAGCAGGCCGGAGCGGATCTCCGCCTCGGTGCGCCAGGCCAGCTCGTTCTCCAGCATCATCGAGGAGATGGAGAGGCCGGTCTCCCGGGCGAGCCGCAGCAGCTCGTCGCCGGTGCGGAAGGGGTGCCGCAGAACCGTGTCGTCCGGGACGATCGGGTTCTCGCCCGCCACCGCGTCCTCGTCCACGACGAAGCCGCCGCCGACCGAGTAGTACGTCTTCTCCAGCACCGGGGCGCCCTCGGTGTCGTACGCGAAGATCGTCATGCCGTTGGCGTGGTACGGGAGCGCCTTGCGGCGGTGCAGTACCAGGTCCTCGTCGAAGTCGAACGGGATCTCGTGCATGCCCAGCAGGTTGATCCGGCCGCTGCCGCGGATCTCCTCGACCCGGGTGTCGGCGTTCTCCACGTCGACGGTCTGGGGCGACTCGCCCTCCAGGCCGAGCAGGACCGCCTTGGGCGTGCCGTGGCCGTGGCCGGTCGCGCCGAGGGAGCCGTACAGCTCGGCCCGTATCGAGGCGGTGTGCGCGAGCAGGCCCTCGTTCTTCAGGCGGCGCGCGAACATCCGGGCGGCGCGCATCGGGCCCACCGTGTGGGAGCTGGACGGGCCGATACCGACCGAGAACAGGTCGAAGACCGAGATGGCCACGGGAGGACTCCTTGGGGGTTGGTAGACGCCGTCGTCTGCCGGGTGGTGCGGGGGACAAGCGGGGCGAGAGCGGGGCAAGAAGGATGCGGGGGGACAAGAGGCGGGGCACCGCGCTCACTCTCTCCAGTGTGCGCGGTGCCCCGCCCGCATGTGCGGTACCGCAGGCCAGGTGCTACTTCAGGCCGGGGTACAGCGGGAACTTCTCGGCCAGCGCGACCACGCGGGCCTTCAGGTCGTCCGCGTCGTAGGACGGCTTGAGGGCGGACGCGATGATCTCGGCGACCTCGGTGAACTCCTCGGCGCCGAAGCCGCGGGTGGCCAGCGCCGGGGTGCCGATCCGCAGGCCCGAGGTGACCATCGGGGGACGCGGGTCGTTGGGGATGGCGTTCCGGTTGACCGTGATGCCCAGCTCATGGAGCCGGTCCTCGGCCTGCTGGCCGTCCAGCTCGGAGTTGCGCAGGTCGACCAGGACCAGGTGCACGTCGGTGCCGCCGGAGAGGACGGAGACGCCGACCTCGGTGACGTCCGGCTGCACCAGGCGTTCGGCCAGGATGCGGGCGCCGTCCAGGGTGCGCTGCTGGCGCTCCTTGAACTCCTCGCCCGCCGCGATCTTGAACGAGACCGCCTTGGCCGCGATCACGTGCTCCAGCGGGCCGCCCTGCTGACCGGGGAAGACCGCGGAGTTGATCTTCTTGGCGAGCTCCTGGGTGGAGAGGATCACGCCGCCGCGCGGACCGCCGAGGGTCTTGTGCGTGGTGGTGGTGACGACATGGGCGTGCGGCACCGGGTTGGGGTGCAGCCCGGCCGCGACCAGGCCCGCGAAGTGCGCCATGTCGACCATCAGGTACGCGCCGACCTCGTCCGCGATACGGCGGAAGGCGGCGAAGTCCAGCTGGCGCGGGTAGGCGGACCAGCCGGCGACGATCAGCTTCGGCTGGGACTCCTTGGCGAGGCGCTCGACCTCCTCCATGTCCACGATCCCGCTCTCGTCGACGTGGTACGGGACCACGTTGTAGAGCTTGCCGGAGAAGTTGATCTTCATGCCGTGGGTCAGGTGACCGCCGTGGGCCAGGTTCAGGCCCATGATCGTGTCGCCCGGCTTGAGCAGCGCGAACATCGCGGCGGCGTTCGCCTGGGCGCCGGAGTGCGGCTGCACGTTCGCGGCCTCGGCGCCGAACAGGGCCTTGATCCGGTCGATCGCGATCTGCTCGACGACGTCGACGTGCTCACAGCCGCCGTAGTAGCGGCGGCCCGGGTAGCCCTCGGCGTACTTGTTGGTGAGGACGGAGCCCTGCGCCTCCATGACCGCGACCGGGGCGAAGTTCTCCGAGGCGATCATTTCGAGGGTGGACTGCTGACGGTGGAGCTCGGCGTCGACGGCGGCGGCGACGTCCGGGTCCAGCTCGTGGAGGGAGGAGTTCAGAAGCGACATCAGGGGGTCCCTTGGGTCTCAGTTGCCGGAGAACGCGGTGTACTCGTCGGCGGAGAGCAGGTCGGCCGGCTCATCCGTGACGCGCACCTTGAACAGCCAGCCGCCCTCGAAGGGAGCGGAGTTCACCAGCGAGGGGTCGTCCACGACGTCCTGGTTGAACGCCGTCACCTCACCGGTCACCGGCGAGTACAGGTCGCTGACGGACTTGGTCGACTCCAGCTCACCGCAGGTCTCGCCCGCGGTCACCGTGTCACCGACCTCCGGGAGCTGGGCGTAGACGACGTCACCGAGCGCGTTGGCCGCGTACTCCGTGATGCCGATCGTGGCCACGCCGTCCTCGACGGCCGACAGCCACTCGTGCTCCTTGCTGTACCGCAGCTGCTGGGGGTTGCTCATGACCTGAATTCTCCTGTACGCGGGGGAGTGCTGATGAACGGTGGTCTTACGGTGTGAGACGGAGGTACGTCACTTCCGTGACGTCCGAGCGCGGGTGGGAAAGACCGGTTTCTTCCGGGATATCACTTCTGGCGCTTGTAGAACGGCAGCGCGACGACCTCGTACGGCTCGTGCGTGCCCCGGATGTCCACGCCCACGCCCTCGGTGCCCGGGGCGGCGAAGGCCGCGTCCACGTACGCCATGGCGATCGGCTTGCCCAGGGTGGGGGAGGGGGCGCCGGAGGTGACCTCGCCGATCACCTTGCCGTCGGCGACGACCGAGAAGCCCGCGCGGGGGACCCGGCGGCCCTCGGCGATCAGGCCGACCAGCTTGCGCGGCGGGGCGGTCTCGGCGCGCTCGGCGGCGGCGGCCAGGGCCTCGCGCCCGACGAAGTCGCCCTCCTTCTCGAACTTCACGACCCGGCCCAGGCCCGCGTCGAACGGGGTCAGCGCCGTCGTCAGCTCGTGCCCGTACAGCGGCATGCCCGCCTCCAGGCGCAGCGTGTCACGGCAGGAGAGCCCGCACGGGATCAGGCCGTGCGCCTCGCCGGCGTCCGTCAGCGCCCGCCACAGCTGCTCGGCGTGCCCGGGCGCGACGAAGAGTTCAAAGCCGTCCTCGCCGGTGTAGCCGGTACGGGCGATGAGCGCCGGGACCCCGGCGACCGTGCCCGGCAGGCCCGCGTAGTACTTCAGCCCGTCCAGGTCGGCGTCGGTGACCGCCTTCATGATCGCGGGGGACTCGGGGCCCTGGACCGCGAGCAGCGCGTACGCGTCCCGGTCGTCGCGCACCTCGGCGTCGAAGCCCTCGGCGCGGGCGGTCAGCGCGTCCAGCACGATCTGGGCGTTGCCCGCGTTGGCGACCACCATGTACTCGGTCTCGCCCAGCCGGTAGACGATCAGGTCGTCGACGATCCCGCCGTCCTCCTGGACGATCATCGTGTAGCGGGCCCGGCCGTTGCCGACGGTGGCGATGTTGCCCACCAGCGCGTAGCTCAGGAAGGCCGCGGCCTCCGGGCCGGTGACGGTGATCTCGCCCATGTGCGACAGGTCGAAGAGCCCGGCCCGGGTCCGTACGGCGTTGTGCTCGTCGCGCTCGCTCGCGTACCGCAGCGGCATGTCCCAGCCCGCGAAGTCGGTCATGGTGGCGCCGAGCGAGCGGTGCAACGCGTCGAGGGCGGTGAGACGGGGGGCAGTGCTCATGGGCATGGCTCCAGGGCATGACGACATCGGGACGGAAATCCTCCCCATCTGTCATCGGAACCTGAGAGGTTCGCCGATAGCCCCGCAGGGGGTATGCCCCGGAAGAGGGCGCCCGGTCAGGGGCCTCGGCTTGCACCTTGGGTGGAGCCGCCGAAGCGGCCCGCTTTTCAGATCTGCCTCATCCACGCGGTACGGGGCCTGAGAGATTCAAGGGAGGATCTTGCTCCTTCGGCGCCCGGCTCACACTGTGGCCGGAACTCTCCCGCGCGGATTCGAACGGCCGGTATGCAGTTGGCGGGGTCATCATCGCACGCATCGCGGCGGAGTGGGGAGGCCGGTCCGTGACGATGTGCGAACGGCGGCGACGGTTGTGCCGCCTTGCCGATTCTTTACACTTCAGGTGCAGGCGGGGGTGGCCCGACAGCAGGGGGATGGGCGATGACGTTGCAGTGGTCGGCACCGACCGCGGGAGTGGCGCACGACGCGATGCCCGCACAGCCCGGCGCACCGGCGCAGGAGCTGCTGAACGACCGCGCGCCGGTGGTACGCGATCTGCGCGGTCGCTCCGGAGGCTCCCCCGACAGCCTCGATTTCACCGCCGGGGACATCGTGGTCGTCTCGGGCCTCCCCGGCAGCGGAAAATCGACCCTCATCCGGCGGACCGTGCAGGGGGACGCCGTCGACTCCCAGAACACCCGGGACAGCTGGGCCGCCGCCCTTCCGCGCTTACTCCCCTATGCCCTGTACCGCCCCCTGGTCCGCGCCACCCACTACCTCGGACTGCGCAAGGCCCTGCGCGCCGGCGCGTCCGTCGTCGTGCACGACTGCGGCACCCAGGCCTGGGTGCGCCGCTGGCTCGGCCGGCACGCCGCCGGCCGCGGCCGCACCCTCCATCTCATCCTGCTCGACGTGACCCCCGAGGTGGCCCGGCAGGGGCAGCGCGAACGCGGCCGCGGAGTCTCCGGTTACGCCTTCGCCCGCCACCGGCACGCGGTGGCCCGGCTGCTCGCCGACGTCGAACAGGGGCTGCTGCCCGCCGGCTGCACCTCGGCGGTACTGCTGGACCGCGAGGCCGCGGGCGCGCTCGGCCGGATCACCTTCACGGAGGCCGAGGCCCCGCCCGCCCGATCCGGCTAGGGTGCTGGCCGAAGAGCTTCACGGCAGCGGCCGGGGAGCGACGGCCGCGACCCGGGCCGAGACGGCTGAGAGAGGCACAGAGGCAGTGGACATTCCGGCACCCGTCCCGGCACACCCCCAGCAGGGGTGGCCCGCCAACGAGCTCGAAGAGGTGCTGACCGCCTCGCTCGGCGTCGATGACGCGGGCGGCCGCCTCGTCGAGGTGCTCGGCCGCAGCTCCGTGTGGGTGCCGTTGCCCAACGGCGGCACCCCGGCCAGCGCCGACCTCGACCTGCCGATGATGGAGATCGACGGGGCCGCCTTCGTTCCCGTCTTCAGCTCCGAGAGCCAGTTCCTCAGCTGCGTCGGCAGCCATATGTCCTTCGCCGTGGCGCCCGCCCGTGACTTCGCCCGGGGCCTGCCCCCGCAGGTCGGCATCGCCGTGAACCCGGGCGGCGCCGTCGGCATACCGCTGCCGCCGCCGGCCGTCGCCGAACTGTGCCGGGCCGGACGCACCGCCCTGGACGGACCCGCCACCGGCGGCCGGGTCCGGCTGTACGAGCCGGACTGGCAGCACGACCCGGTCGACTTCCTCACCGCCGTCTCCGAGGAGTTCGAGGCCTCGGGTGTGGTGAGCACCGCCCGCCGGGCGCTCGCCAGCATCGAGGGCGGCGACCCCGTCCTCTTCGTCGGCGTCGAGTTCGCCACCTGGGACGGGGCGGGCCAGAGCGCTCCCATGGACGCCCTCGGCCGCGCGCTCGGCCGCGTGGAGGTGCCCTGGCCGGTGAACCTGGTCCTGCTGGACGTGGCCCAGGACCTCGTCGGCGACTGGATGCGCGAGAAGGTACGCCCGTTCTACCGGCGCGAGGGTCACTGACCGCGACGGAAGGCGCCCGCGTGCCGACGATGCCGGACCGTGGCGTCAAGCCGGTGTCTGAAGCGGCGCATAAGCTGGTTTGATGGCGAAGCCGCTCCCGTGGGCCCGGAGCGGCGCGAATCCGATGGAACGACGAGGGGCGGGACCCAGGGTGAGTGCGTCGGGCACTGCGGCGGCAGGGCAGGTCGAGCACATGCTGCGCCAGGTGACCCCCGGGCGGTACGACAGCTACGAGGCGCTGCTCGCCGCCCTCGCCGACGGCCGGATCTGGATGCTGCTCTGGCACGGCACGGCCGGTTCCCCCGACGCCCAGTACGGCAACATGGAGATCGACGGCCTGGGTTACGCCCCCTGCGTCACCTCCGCCCAGGAGCTCTCCGCCAGCGGCTGGAACCGGGCCCACGAGCTCGTCACCGGACGCGAGATCGCCCGCGCCCTGTTCCCGGACCGCTGGGGCATCTGGCTCAACCCGCACGCTCCCGGCGGCGGCGTCGGCATCCCCTGGCTCGACCTGCGCCGGATCGCCACCGGCCTCGACCGGCTGCCCGCCGGGCCGCTCCGCCTGACCGAGCCCGCCATCGAGCTCCCGCAGTTCTACGCCCTGCTCACGCAGAACGCCCACCGCACCGCCGCGGTCCGCTCCCTGCGCCGCGCCTGGGTCCACCCCGCGGTCGGCGTCCCGTATCTCGCCATCGGCCTCGACCTCTACGACACCGGCCGCGCCTCCGTCGAGGCGGTGCGCGCGATGATGCGGGAGTCGGTCGGCGCGGTCCCCGACGGGCTGCCGGTCTCCACCGTCGCCATGTCCGACGAGTACGACCCCGTGGCGATGTGGCTGCACGCCAACGCGCGCCCCTTCTACGACCGTGAGGCCCATGCCCCCGCGGGCCCCCCGCCCGTCGCCGCCCCCGGTTACGGATATCCGCCCCAGCACCGCTGAGCTGCGCCGGAGGCGTGCGAGGTCCAGGCCGCCGGGGCGAACTTCCCCAGATGTCCGGCTTGTTAACTCCGGGCGGGAGGATGTCCCGTAACTGGACGGTTTGTTAACTGTCCGGGTCTCGACTAGGTCTCACCGCTATCCGGACTGTTCTCTTGCGGTGTACCCCGTCTGTAGTGTGCGGCCATCAAACCTCACCACATGGCGAACCAGGGGTGGACCCATGCGCATATTCAAGTCCCGGACTGCCCGGGCGATCACGACAGCGGTCGCTGTCGGTCTGATCGCCACGGGCTGTTCCAGCGAGCGGGACGGGGGCGAATCCAAGGGGGGAGACAAGGACACCTTCGTCTTCGCCGGATCCGGTGACCCCGGTTCCCTCGACCCCGCCCTCGCGAGCGACGGCGAGACGTTCCGAGTCACCCGCCAGGCCTTCGAGGCGCTGCTGGAGCACGAGTCCGGCGGCAGCAAGCTCGTCGGCGGTCTCGCCGAGAACTGGGAGAGTGACCCGGCCGGCAAGGTCTGGACGTTCAACCTGCGCGAGAACGTGAAGTTCCACGACGGCGAGGCGTTCAACGCCGCCGCGGTCTGCGCGAACTACGACTACTGGTTCAACTGGAAGGGCACGTACCAGTCCAGCGCTGTCTCCTACTACTGGCAGAGCATCATGGGCGGGTTCGCTAAGAACGAGGACCCCGAGACGCCCAAGGCGAACTACAAGTCCTGCACCGCCAAGGACGAGAACACGGCCGTCATCGAGGTGAACGAGCCCTCGGCGAACCTGCCGGGCGGATTCTCCCTCCAGGCGCTCGCGATCCACTCGCCGAAGGCGCTCAAGGAGTACGCGAAGCAGGACGCGACCGCCAAGGGCGACGCGATCACGTACCCCAAGTACAGCCAGGAGGCCGGCACGGTCGCCGGTACCGGCCCGTACAAGATCGTCAAGTGGAACAAGGGCAACAAGGAAGTCTCCCTTGAGCGCTTCGACGACTACTGGGGCGACAAGGCCAAGGTGAAGAACCTGGTCTTCCGCACCATCTCCACCGAGGAGACCCGCCGCCAGGCCCTCCAGGCCGGTGACATCGACGGCTACGACCTGGTCGCCCCGGCCGATGTGACGACGCTGGAGAAGCAGGGTTACGAGGTCCCGACCCGTGACGTCTTCAACATCTTCTACGTCGGCATGAGCCAGGGTGCGAACCCGGCGCTGAAGAAGCCCGAGGTCCGTCAGGCGATCACGCACGCCATCGACCGCGAGAACCTCGTCAACACCCAGCTGCCCGAGGGCGGCAAGGTCGGCACGCAGTTCATGCCCGACACCGTCGCCGGCTACTCGGACAAGGTGAAGACCTACCCGTTCGACACCGCCAGGGCGAAGGACCTCCTCAAGCAGGCCGGTGAGGAGAAGCTCAGCATCGACTTCTGCTACCCGACCGAGGTCACCCGCCCGTACATGCCTGCCCCGCAGGACCTGTTCGAGCTGATGAAGGCCGACCTGGAGAAGGCCGGCATCACCGTCAAGCCGAAGGCCATGAAGTGGGCCCCGGACTACCTGGACGCCACCGAGGCCGGCTCCTGCGCCCTGCACCTGCTCGGCTGGACCGGTGACTTCAACGACGGCTACAACTTCATCGGCACCTGGTTCGCCGGGCCGGACAAGCAGTGGGGCTTCAAGGACCAGAAGGTCTTCGACGCCGTGAACGCCGCTTCCAAGGCCACCGACTCCACCGAGCGCACGGAGGCCTACAAGAAGGCCAACGAGGTGATCATGGAGTACGTCCCGGGCGTGCCGATCTCCTCGTCGCCGCCGGCCATCGCGTTCGCCAAGAACGTCAACCCGCCGAAGGTCTCCCCGCTGACGCAGGAGAACTTCGCCGAGGTCTCCTTCAAGTAATCGCACACCAGCGGGTCCGCCCGGCCACAGCAGTCAGGTGGCCGGGCGGACCCGCATCGACGCACGTGAGAAAGGGGCATGCGGGGTGCTGCGACTCGTCGTAAGAAGACTTCTCCAGCTCATTCCCACCCTGCTCGGCCTGTCGGTTCTGCTGTTCCTCTGGCTGAACCGACTGCCCGGCGGGCCCGCCACAGCGATCCTGGGCGAGCGGGCCACCGAAGCCGAAGTGGCGAGGATCAACCGTGCACTCGGGCTCGACGAGCCGGTGCACGTCCAGTACTGGCGCTTCCTCAAGCGCATCTTCGAGCTCGACCTCGGAACCTCCACCCAGACCGGGCAGCCGGTGTGGGACGAGTTCACCCGCGCCTTCCCCGCCACCGTGGAGCTGAGCCTCGCGGCGATCCTGATCGCCGTCGTCGTGGGCATTCCGATGGGCTACCTCGCGGCCAAGCACCGCGGGGGCTGGCTGGACGTGGCCTCCGTCTCCGGATCACTGCTCGGCATCTGCATCCCGGTCTTCTTCCTGGCCGTGCTGCTGCGCGGGATCTTCTCCGTGAACCTGGGCTGGTTCCCGAGCCAGGGCCGGCTCGACTCCGGTATCAACGCCACCGACGTGACCGGATTCGCCGTCCTGGACGGTCTGTTGACCGGTGAGTTCGACGCGAGCTGGGACGCGATCATGCACCTGGTCCTGCCCGCCGTCGCCCTGGCCTCCATCCCGCTCGCCGTCATCGTCCGGATGACCCGCGCCAGCGTCCTGGAGGTGCTCGGCGAGGACTACATCCGCACCGCCGAGTCCAAGGGCCTGGACAAGGGGACCGTGCGCGGCCGCCATGTGCTCCGCAACGCGCTGCTGCCGGTGATCACCGCGGTCGGCCTGCTGACCGGCAGCCTGCTCTCCGGCGCGGTGCTCACCGAGTCCGTCTTCGACTTCGGCGGCCTCGGCTCCTTCATCCGTACCGCGATCGACGGCCGTGACTACCCGGTCCTTGTCGGGTTCATTCTCTTCATCGCGATGGTGTACGTGTTCATCAACCTTCTGGTCGACCTCGCGTACAGCATCATCGACCCGAGAGTGCGGGTGCACTGACGTGACGATCCTGACCAGCAAAGCAGACAAGATCGACCGACTCGCGGAGCTGACCCAGAGCTCGGAGACGGTCACCGGAACCAGCCTGTGGCGCGAGGCGTTCCGCCGGATGCGCTCCAGCAAGATGGCGATCATCGGTGCGGCGATCATCGGCGTGTTCGTCCTCGTCGCCGTCGTCGGACCGTTGCTGGCCCCGCACGGGCCCACCGCGCAGAACTGGCGCAGCGAGGTCTTCCCGAACCAGGGCAAGTTCATCGGCATGCGCGGCGAGAACTGGTTCGGCCTGGACCACCTGGGCCGCGACATGTTCTCCCGCTGGCTCGTCGGGGCCCGGCAGACGCTGCTCGTCGGTGTGGTCTCCATGCTCATCGGCCTGATCGTCGGCGCCCTGGTCGGTGTGCTCTCCGGGGCCGCCGCCACCCTCGGCGGCAAGGTCGGCCAGCGCGTCGACACCGTGATCATGCGCTTCACCGACATCATGCTGTCGCTGCCGTCCCTGCTCCTGGCCGTCTCCATCGCCGCGGTCCTCGGCCAGTCGCTGACCACCGTGATGATCGCCGTCGGTGTCGTCCAGATCCCCATCTTCGCCCGCCTGCTGCGCGGTTCGATGCTGGTGCAGGGCGGCGCGGACTACGTGCTCGCCGCGAAGGCGGTCGGCATCCGGCGCAAGCGGATCGTGCTCACCCAGATCCTGCCGAACTCGCTGAGCCCGGTGATCGTCCAGGCCACCCTGAGCCTCGCCACGGCGATCATCGAGGCCGCGGCCCTGTCCTACCTGGGCCTCGGCAACCCCGACCCGGCCGTTCCCGAGTGGGGCGTGATGCTCGCCCAGGCGCAGCGCTTCTTCGACAACGACCCGATGATGGCGGCCTACCCGGCCATCGGGATCATCATCACCGCTCTCGGCTTCACCCTGCTCGGCGAGGCCATGCGCGAAGCCCTCGACCCGAAGTTGCGAGGCTGAAGTCCCATGTCACTGCTCTCCGTTGAGGAACTCAGCGTTACCTTCACCGCCCGTGGCCGCAAGGACGCCACGGCCGTGGACGGCGTCTCCTTCGAGGTCGACCAGGGCCAGGTCGTGGGCCTGGTCGGCGAGTCGGGCTGCGGCAAGTCCGTCACCTCGCTCGCCCTGATGGGGCTGCTGCCCCGCAAGGGCGTACGGGTGGGGGGCCGCGCCGAGTTCGACGGCCGGAACCTGCTGACCATGAACGAGCGGAACCTGCGCGACCTGCGCGGCAGCCAGCTCGCGATGATCTTCCAGGACCCGCTGTCCTCGCTGAACCCGGTCGTCCCCATCGGCATCCAGGTCACCGAGATCCTCCAGCGCCACCGCGGGCTGAAGGGTGACAAGGCCCGGAAGGAAGCCGCGTCCCTGCTCGACCGGGTCGGTATCCCGGACCCCGCGCGGCGGCTCAAGGAGTACCCGCACCAGCTGTCCGGCGGTATGCGCCAGCGCGCGCTGATCGCCATGGCGGTGGCCTGCGCGCCCCGTCTGCTGATCGCCGACGAGCCGACGACCGCCCTGGACGTCACCATCCAGGCGCAGATCCTGGAGCTTCTGAAGGAACTGGTCGACCAGGAGGGCACCGCCCTCCTGATGATCACCCACGACCTGGGTGTCGTCGCGGGGCTCTGCGACGAGGTCAACGTCCTCTACGCCGGACGGGCGGTGGAATCGGCGGCCCGCCGCGAGCTGTTCGCCCACCCCACCCACCCGTACGCGCACGGGCTGCTCGGCTCCATCCCGCGCCTGGACGCGCCGCGCGGCGAGCCGCTGCACCCGATCCGCGGGTCCATCAACGACAAGATCGCCTGGGCCGACGGCTGCGCGTTCGCACCCCGGTGCGACCACTACACGATGGAGTGCCTGACCGGCACCCCCGAACTGACCGAACCACGCACGGCCGGACACCAGGTGCGCTGCGTCAACCCGGTCCTGCCCAAGGCGGAGGTCCCGGCATGAGCCTTCTCGAACTGGACGGCGTCAAAGTCCACTTCCCGGTCAAGAAGGGCCTCTTCTTCGACCGTACGGTGGGTCACGTCTACGCGGTCGACGGCGTCTCGCTGAGCGTGGAGGCCGGTCAGACCTACGGGCTGGTCGGCGAGTCCGGCTGCGGCAAGACGACGCTCGGCCGGGCGGTGCTGCGGCTGAACGACATCACCGAGGGCGGGGTCGTCTTCGACGGCACCGACCTGGCGAAGCTGCCGTCCGAGGAGATGCGGGCCTTCCGCCGCCGCCTCCAGATGGTCTTCCAGGACCCGCTGGGCAGCCTCAACCCCCGGCAGAACATCGAGTCGATCCTGGCCGAGGGCATGGCCGCCCACGGCATCGGCAAGGACCAGGCCGAGCGCCGGGAGAAGATCAAGGACATCCTCGCCAAGGTCGGCCTGCCGGCCAACGCGATGTCCCGCTACCCGCACGAGTTCTCCGGCGGCCAGCGCCAGCGCATCGGCATCGCCCGCGCCCTGGTGCTGGAGCCGGACGTGATCATCTGCGACGAGCCGGTGTCCGCGCTGGACGTGTCGGTGCAGGCGCAGGTGATCAACCTGCTGGAGGAGCTCCAGGAGTCCCTGGGCCTGACCTATCTGGTCATCGCCCACGACCTCGCCGTGGTCCGGCACATCTCGGACGTCATCGGGGTGATGTACCTCGGCGGGCTCGTCGAGGAGGCCCCGAGCGACGCGCTGTACGCGAAGCCCCGGCACCCGTACACCAAGGCGCTGATGTCGGCCGTCCCGGTGCCCGACCCCGAGGTCGAGGACCGCCGCGAGCGCATCCTGCTCCACGGCGACCTGCCCTCCCCGGCGAACCCGCCGGCCGGCTGCCGCTTCCACACCCGCTGCCCGTGGGTGCAGGAGACCAAGTGCGCCACGGAGCGCCCGCCGCTGCTGGACACCGGCGACGGGCACAAGGTGGCCTGTCACTTCACGGCCGAGATCGAGGCCGGAACGGTGAAGCAGAATCCGGTGACCGGGATCGACGCGGTCACCGCCGGGGAAGCGGTGGCGGCGGGGGTCTCGGAGGAGGATGTCCCCGCGGGCTCCGCCGATAAGCCCGCGACCGTACCGGCCCAGTCCGACGCGGGAGGGGCCGAACGGGCGGAGGGCAGCCCCGCCTCCTAGGACCGGCACAATTGTCCGGTGCTCACCGAACTGTTCACGCCCTCCGTCCTGCACGCGCTCGACATCGCCGGGATCTTCGTCTTCGCGATCTCGGGCGCCCTGCTCGCCGTACGCAAGAACTTCGATGTCTTCGGCATCGCGGTCCTCGCCGAGGTGACAGCGCTGGGCGGAGGGCTGTTCCGTGACGTGATGATCGGCGCGATCCCGCCCGCCGCCTTCACCGACCTCGGCTATTTCATCACCCCGCTGTTCGCCGCGGGCCTGGTCTTCTTCCTCCATCCGCACGTGGAGCGCATCCAGGTCGGCGTCAACGTCTTCGACGCGGCCGGGCTCGGCCTGTTCTGTGTGACCGGCACGGTCAAGGCGTACGAGTACGGCCTCGGGCTCACCGCGTCGGCCGCGCTGGGCCTGGCCACCGCGGTCGGCGGCGGTGTGCTGCGCGATGTGCTGGCCAACGAGGTGCCCTCGCTGCTGCGCTGGGACCGCGACCTGTACGCGGTGCCCGCGATCGTCGGCGCGACCATGGTCGTCCTGTGCATCCGCTTCGACACCCTCAACGCCCTGACCAGCGGCCTGGCGGTGATCGCCGCGTTCGTTCTGCGACTGCTGGCGCTGCGCTTCCACTGGCGGGCGCCGCGTGCGTACAACCGCTCCTCCGCGCGGGCGGAGGAGGCCTGAGGGCTGTGATCGGCACCCCAAAAAGCTACCGCTCAGTAATACATCCCTGTACCGTGCATGCCATGGCACAGGCAGCGACAGAGGCGGCGCAGACCGCCCGGGCAACCATCGGCGACAGCGAGTTCGACCGGGACACCGCGGTCACCCTGCGCGAGGAGGGCGTCTACGACGCCGAGCTCTCCGCGGGCTGGACCATCATCCAGGCCGTCAACGGCGGCTATCTGCTGGCCCTGCTCGGCCGCGCCCTCGGCCAGGCCCTGCCGCACCCCGACCCGTTCTCGGTCTCCGCGCACTACCTCACCGCCTCCGTCCCCGGCCCCGCCGTCATCCGGACCCAGACCGTCCGTACCGGCCGCACCCTCTCCACCGGGCAGGCCTCGCTCTTCCAGTACGCCGAGGACGGCAGCGAGATCGAGCGCATCCGGGTCCTGGCCACCTACGGCGACCTCGACACGCTTTCCGACGACGTCCGTACGACGGCGCTGCCGCCCGCCATGCCCGACCGGGACCACTGCCTCGGCCCGAGCGACGGCGCGCCCCGGATTCCCGGCAGCTCCGCCATCACCGAGCGCCTCGACATCAAACTCGACCCGGCCACCGTCGGCTGGGCGGTCGGCGCCCCGTCCGGCAAGGGCGAGATGCGCGGCTGGTTCGGCCTGGCCGACGGCCGCGACCCGGACCCGCTCTCGCTCCTGCTCACCGTGGACGCCCTGCCGCCGACCTCGTTCGAGCTGGGCCTGAGCGGCTGGACGCCCACCGTCGAGCTGACCACCCACGTCCGCTGCCGCCCGGCCCCGGGCCCGCTGCGCGTCTCCATCACCACGCGCAACCTCGCGGGCGGCTTCCTGGAGGAGGACGCGGAGGTCTGGGACAGCGCGGACCGGCTCGTCGCCCAGTCCCGTCAGCTCGCCAAGGCCCCGCGCACGGCATAGTCCGGACCGGCCCGGCGGCCCCTCACCCCCAGACCGCGGACTCCGGGTCGGGGCCCCGGGCCCCGCCGTTCGCGGCGATCACCGCGCACAGCCAGCCACCCATGCCCGGCGCGATCGCGTCGTAGTACGCGGCGCACCCGGGGTCCTCGACGTACGTCCGGCCGGTGCAGCCCTGCATGGCGTGCGTGCAGCCGAAGTACGTCGAGATCAGCGCGCGATGCCGCTCCGCGAGGACGTTCGCCGCGTCCGAGCCGGGCGGGACGCCGGTGCGGCACGCGGTGGCGAGGTCGGCGTCGAGAGCCTTGGTGGCCGCCGCGACCTCCCGCCAGCCCTCGGAGGGCATCCCGGCCGCCCGCTCCGCGTACTGCGCCCACTGGTCCGTGCCGCCCCAGCGCTGCACGGCCTCCTCGGCCCAGCCGGGCTGCCGGTCGGACCCGAAGACCAGGCCGTAGGGCCTCCTGTCACGGGAGGGTCTCCAGCGCGGCCGACGCCGTTCGTCCACCCTCGTCGAGCCAGTGCGCGCGGCCGATCGTGACCAGCCGCAGCCGCCGCCGGGCCAACCGTACGACCTCCCGCTCGCGCGCCGGTCCGGCCTCCAGCAGGGCCGAGGCGGTGATCACCATGTGGTCCACGTAGAGGCCGCCCAGCATCAGCAGGTCCTCCTCGCTCCACCCGGCCGCCTCCGGCTCCTGGCCGAGCGCCCATGCCACCTCCTCCGCGAACCGGAGCAGCTGGGCGGCGATGGCCGCGCGGACCGGGCCCACGCCGCCGTGCTGCTCGCGGGCGATGAAGCGGAAGTGGGCGGGCTGCGCGCCGACGTGGCGTGCGATCACCTCCACGCTGCGGTCCAGCCGCTCCTCGCTGTCGCCCGTCTCCGCGAGGACCGCGCCGATCATCCCGTGCAGGCTGCCCAGGGTCTCCTCGACCAGGGCGACGCCGAGCGCGGCGGTGTCCTCGAAGTGCCGGTAGAAAGCCGTCGGGGTGACCCCGGCGGCCCGGGTGACCTCCCTCAGCCCCAGGCTGCTCAGGCTCTGGTGCTCCAGCAGCACGAGCGCCGCGTCCAGGAGGGCCTGGCGCGTTCTGAGTTTCCGGGTCTGGCGGATTCCGGCGGTGTGACTCATGCCATTCAGTAAACAGTTGTTCTCCGAGTCAAGGAAGAGGCGAGGGGTTTAGACTCATGGGTCAGTGAACACTCGTACTCCGAATGGCCCTTGACGTCGTACAGAGCCGTCGCACAGAGAGGTTCCGCCGTGCTTGTCCTCGTCGTCGCGCTGCTTCTGCTGGGGATCGTCCTCGGGGCGGTCGCCCATCTCCCCCTTCCGCTGTCGCTGGCCGCCGCCACGGTGATCGGCTGCTGGCTGCTGGTCTTCGCCGTGCGGGAACGCCTCGCGCGACGCACCGGCTGAGGACTGGCTCCCCGCCTGCACCCGTACCCGCCGAGCCTGCCGTGTCCCGTCCGATCCGAAGGAGCTCGCACCATGACCTCGACCCTCACGGACTCCACCCGCCGCGCCACCGCCACCGGCACCGAAGCCGCGCCGCTCGGCTCGACCCCGGCCCGCGTGCCGCACGCGGCTGAGCACGCGACGGCCGCGACGGACGCGGAAGCAGGCCCCTCCACTGCCGCGGGCCGGGAGGCGGACGGGCTGGCCGTCGCCTCGTTCGTGCTCGGCCTCGTCGGCCTGCTGGTCTTCAACCTCCTGCTCGGGCCCACCGCGATCGTGATGGCGCTCCTCGCCCTGGCCCGCCGCACCCGCCGACGGGGCCGAGCCTTCCTCGGACTCGCCCTGGGCGTCGCCGACCTCGTGGTGCTCGCCGTCCTGATCACCGCCAACGGAACGGCCGCCTGGAGCCTTGGCGGTTGAAAGCGGCTGGGGCGGCTGGGGTGGCCGAATCGGCTGGGGCGCGGCTGAGACGGGGCCCGTGTGAGCGCGCGCGGGTCCCGGGCCGTGACGCGCCCGCCATGCGCCCCGCCCCGGGCTCGTAGAATCAGCCCCACCATGGCTTACCTCGACCACGCCGCGACCACGCCGATGCTTCCCGAAGCGATCGAGGCGATGACCGCCCAGCTGTCCGTCACCGGTAACGCGTCCTCGCTGCACGCCGCCGGACGCCGGGCCCGCCGTACCGTCGAGGAGTCCAGAGAAGCCCTCGCCGACGCCCTCGGCGCACGCCCCAGCGAGGTGGTCCTCACCTCCGGCGGCACGGAGGCCGACAACCTCGCAGTCAAGGGCCTTTACTGGTCCCGCCGCGACGCGGACCCCCGCCGCACCCGGGTCCTCGCAGGCCCCGTCGAACACCACGCCGTCCTGGACGCCGTCGACTGGCTCGCCGAGCACGAGGGCGCGACCGTCGACTACCTCCCCGTCGACCGCTACGGCCGGGTCCACCCCGACGGCCTCCGCGAGGCGATCCTCCGCGACCCCGACGACATCGCGATGATCACCGTGATGTGGGCCAACAACGAGATCGGCACGATCATGCCGGTACATGAACTGGCCGCAGTGGCAGCGGAGTTCTCCATCCCCATGCATGCCGACGCGGTCCAGGCCTTCGGTCAGCTGGAGGTCGGCTTCGCCCGCTCCGGACTGGCCGCGATGACGGTCAGCGGCCACAAGATCGGCGGCCCGTTCGGCATCGGCGCGCTGCTGCTGGGCCGCGACCACACCCCCGTACCCGTTCTCCACGGCGGCGGCCAGGAGCGCCATGTGCGCTCGGGCACCCTGGACGTGCCCGCCGTCGCCTCCTTCGCCGTGGCCGGACGGCTGGCCGCCGAGCGGCGCGAACACTTCGCCCGGCGCGTCGGCGGACTGCGAGACGACCTCGTCGCCGCCGTGCGCCACGCCGTCCCGGACGCGGTCCTCGGCGGCGACCCGGACCCGGCCGGGCGGCTCCCCGCCAACGCACACTTCAGCTTCCCCGGCTGCGAGGGCGACTCGCTCCTGCTGCTGCTGGACGCCCAGGGCATCGAGTGCTCCACCGGATCGGCCTGCACCGCCGGGATCGCCCAGCCCAGCCACGTACTCCTGGCCACCGGCACGGACCCGGACCTGGCCCGGGGGACTCTGCGCTTCTCGCTCGGCCACACCTCGACCGAGGACGACGTCAAGGCGCTGGCCCAGGCGATCGGCCCGGCGGTGGAGCGGGCGCGGACGGCCGGGCTCAGCTGAGGGCCGTCACCCGGCGGCCTCCGCCGAGGGCGTCGGGGAGGGCGGCGCTGCCGCGGCGCGGCGCACCAGCTCCAGGTAGCGGTCCCAGTCCCAGTGCGGTCCCGGGTCGGTGTGGTCGGTGCCCGGCACCTCCACGTGCCCGATGATGTGCTCCCGGTCGATGGGTATGTCGTAGCGCGCGCAGACCGAGGCCGTGAGCCGGGCCGATGACTCGTACATCGCCTTGGTGAGGTCCTTCGGGCGGTCCACGAACCCCTCGTGCTCGATGCCGACGGAGCGTTCGTTGTACGCACGGTCGCCCGCTTGATACGCCACGTCCAGCTCGCGGATCATCTGCACCACCCGTCCGTCCTGGCCCACGATGTAATGCGTCGCGGCCCGGTGCGCGGGGTCCTGGAACACCTTCACCGCGCTGGCGAAGCTGCCCTGCGTGACATGGATGATCACGCGGTCGATCCGGAAGTCGTCGGGGCGGTCCGCCCGCCGCCAGTTCCCCTCGGAAGCGGCGACCCAGGTCGCGGCCGCGTAGTCCAGCTCACCCGGCTTCCGGGGCTTCTCGATGCCGGGCACCTGCCACCACAGGCGCTTCAGCCGGTCGCGCGTGAGCACGGCGGCGGCGCCGGCGGCCGCCACCGCGCCGCCGCCGATCAGCAGTGCGCGCCGGCTGACGCCGCTCGTGGGCTTCTTCCGCGAAGACGCACGTGAGCGCTTTCGCGGGCCCCGGGTGCTCCCGTTGTTCCCCATGTGAACGTCAACGCATATCCGCGAGCGTTCGGTTCCCGGCGACCCGTACCCTGGAGGAGCTATGACTCAGACTTCCCAGCGCCCCCTGCGTGTCCTCGCCGCGATGTCGGGCGGTGTCGACTCGGCCGTCGCCGCGGCCCGCGCCGTCGAGGCGGGCCACGACGTGACCGGTGTCCATCTCGCCCTGTCCGCGAACCCCCAGTCCTTCCGGACCGGGGCGCGCGGCTGCTGCACCATCGAGGACTCCCGGGACGCCCGCCGCGCGGCCGACGTCATCGGTATCCCGTTCTACGTCTGGGACCTGGCGGAACGCTTCCGCGAGGACGTCGTCGAGGACTTCGTCGCGGAGTACGAGGCCGGGCGCACCCCCAACCCGTGCCTGCGCTGCAACGAGAAGATCAAGTTCGCCGCACTGCTCGACAAGGCCCTCGCCCTGGGCTTCGACGCCGTGTGCACCGGCCACTACGCCACGGTCCTGCTCGCCGAGGACGGCAGCCGCGAGCTGCACCGCGCCTCCGACATGGCCAAGGACCAGAGCTACGTGCTCGGCGTGCTGGACGAGAAGCAGCTGGCGCACGCCATGTTCCCGCTCGGCGACACCCTCACCACCAAGGACGAGATCCGCGCCGAGGCCGAGCGCCGGGGCCTGGCCGTCGCCAAGAAGCCCGACAGCCACGACATCTGCTTCATCGCCGACGGCGACACCCAGGGCTTCCTGGCGAACCGCCTCGGCGGCCCCGCCGAGGGCGACATCCTCGACGAGTCCGGTGCGAAGCTGGGCACCCACGAGGGAGCGTTCGGCTTCACCATCGGCCAGCGCAAGGGGCTGAAGATCGGCCACCCCGCCCCCGACGGCAAGCCGCGCTACGTCCTCGACATCTCCCCGGTGAACAACACCGTCACCGTCGGCCCCGTCGAGGCCCTCGACGTGACCTCCCTGACCGCGATCAAGCCCCGCTGGTGCGGCACACCCCCGTCCGGCCCCGGCACGTACACCGCCCAGCTCCGCGCCCACGGCGGGGAGTGCGAGGTCACGGCCGAGCTGATCGACGGCACCGAGCTGCACGTCACCTTCACCGAGCCGGTCCGGGGCGTGGCCCCCGGCCAGGCGGTCGTCCTCTACGACGGCACGCGCGTGGTCGGCTCCGCCACCATCGCGACGACGGTGCGCCGCGAGCAGGTGGCCACGGGGGCCTGAGCCCGGTCCGTACGGTCTACGACGCCTGGCGTGCGTACACGTCCTTGGCGAAGAAGTCCGCCAGCACCGGCGCGATCACCTGCGGGGCCACCTCCCGCATCTGGCCCGTCAGTGTGCGGTGCCTGCCGCGCGGCAGGGCCTCGGCCAGGGTCCGGGTCGCCGCACGGGCCGGGGCGGAGCTGAAGCCGCCGCAGATGACCAGCGTCCGGGCGGTGACGGCGGCGAACCGCTCCGCCGGGACCGCCCCGTTTCCCAGCAGCGCGTCGTCGTACGCCAGGGTGTGCGCCATCGCCTCCAGCTCCGCCCACAGCGGGGTGTGCCGCATCCGGGCCGCCGTCTCCCGGGCGACGCCCGTCGCGGACAGGAACAGCTCCACCGCCCCGCCCCGGTCCCCGGCCGCCAGCAGCCGGTGCAGCCGGGCCGTGCAGCGGGCCTTGAACAGCAGGCCGGACGCGCCCGGAGTGTAGGGCGGCTCGTACACGGCGAGCAGCTCCACCGGCAGGCCGGCGGCGGCCGCCTCCAGGGCCAGCGCCCCGCCCGACGCCATCCCGAAGACCGCCGCGCCCGGCCCCGCCGCGCCGACGACGGCGGCCAGGTCCTCGGTCTCCCGCCCCGCGGCACCGGGCCGGGCGTCACCGCTGGCGCCCCGGCCCCGGCGGTCGTAGGTGATCACGGTGAAGCGCGGGGCCAGCAGGGCGGCCAGCGGCGCGTCGGTCGCCGCGGTGCTCAGCGCCCCGCCGACCAGCACCAGCGGTGGCCCCTCGCCCTGGCGGCGGTAGGCGATCGGGGTGCCGTCGGCGGAGAGAATCCTGTCCATGGGAGAGGAGACCGGGACGGGCCGCGAAACTCATCGCTCCGGTGGAGAGAACTTCAAGGAGCCCGTGCCCTGGGTCAGTCGGCCACGGCCTCCGTCGCGTAGAAGCAGAAGTGGCCCCTGATCGTGGCGACTTCGGGCTTCGGGTCCGGGTAGGCCCAGACGAGATCGGCCGCGCCCGGCAGCGACCAGTAGGAGGCGTCCCCCTTGAACGGGCAGTGCGTGCTGGTGTCCGACGGGCTCAGCAGCTCGGTGCGGACGTCCTCGGGCGGCAGGTAGTAACGGACCGGACAGCCCGTCTCGCGGAGCACGAGCGGGCGGCGGCTTTCCGCCAGCACCTGCCCGTCGTGCACCGCCCGGACGTGCGCGGTGCCCTGCTCGACGGTGATCCGGTGTCCTCGGGTGGCAGTCATGCCGGTTTCAGCGACGTACGGGCCCGGAATCTTCCCCGCTCCCCGGTGTTGGCCGGAATCACCCCCGGACCCTCTCCGGACCGCATGACTGTCCGAGGCGGGTCGTACGGTTGCCCCATGAACATCTGTGTCTTCCTTTCCGCCGCCGACCTCGACGACCGTTACACCGTGCCCGCCCGGGAGTTCGCCGAACTGCTGGGCAGAGGCGGGCACACCCTGGTCTGGGGCGGATCGGAGAGCGGCCTGATGAAGGTCGTCGCGGACGGCGTCCAGGCGGTGGGCGGGCGGCTCGTCGGGGTGTCGGTCGACTTCCTCGCCGCGAAGGCCCGGACCAACGCCGACGAGATGGTGATCGCCCGCGACCTCGCCGAGCGCAAGGCCCTCCTCCTGGAGAAGGCCGACGCCGTGGTCATCATGGTCGGCGGGACCGGGACGCTGGACGAGGCCACCGAGATCCTGGAGCTGAAGAAGCACGGCAAGCACACCAAGCCGGTGGTCCTGCTGAACACGGCGGGCTTCTACGACGGGCTGCGCCAGCAGTTCCAGCGCATGGAGGACGAGGGCTTCCTCCCCGTGCCCCTCACCGACCTGGTCTTCTTCGCCAAGGACGGCGTCGGCGCGCTCGCCTACCTGGAGGAGGCCGCCGGCCACCAGTGAGCAGGGGCGTCCGCCGGACCCGGTGATCACAGCTCCGCCCAAGGACCGTCCCGACAGCCCTTAGGATCGCCCCATGCCCACCCACCTCATCACCGGCGCCGGTTCCGGCATCGGGGCCGCCGTCGCCCGCCGTCTCCAGGAGCGCGGCGACGACCTCGTCCTGCTCGCCCGCGACGCCGGCCGCGCCAAGGAGCTCGCCGACCGCTACCCGGGCGCGCGCACCATCGTCGGCGACCTCGGCAACCCCGACCGGCTCTCCTGGGCGTTCGGCCAGCAGACCATGCCCGAGCGGGTCGACACCCTGCTGCACATCGCGGGCGTCGTCGAGCTGGGCGGCGTCGCCGAACTCACCCCCAAGTCCTGGCACTTCCAGCTCAACGCCAACCTGATCGCCCCCGCCGAGATCACCCGCCTCCTGCTCCCACAGCTGCGCGTCGCCCAGGGCCACGTCCTCTTCGTGAACTCCGGCGCCGGGCTCAACGCCCACGCCGAGTGGGGCGCGTACGCCGCGAGCAAGCACGGCCTCAAGGCCCTCGCCGATTCGCTGCGCCACGAGGAGCACGGCAACGGGGTCCGCGTCACCTCGGTCTACCCCGGGCGCACCGCCAGCCCCATGCAGGCCAAGGTCCACCAGCAGGAGGGCAAGGAGTACGACGCCGCCCGCTGGATCGACCCCGAGTCGGTGGCCACCACCATCCTGATGGCGATCGACCTGCCGCGCGACGCCGAGGTCAACGACCTCACCGTCCGCCCCGGCCGCTGACGTCCCGGGGAGCAGGTTTCCCGCCCCGGACCGTAGGCTTCCCGCGTGAGCGAGAAGAGCAAGTTCAGCGGGTGTCCGGCGACCGGTATCGGGTCCATGCCGGGAGGAGACGCGAGGGAGGCGGCGAAGACCGTCACCGGCTCCTTCGCCGACGGCCAGGGCATGCCGTACCTGGCGGAGCTGCCCGCGCGCGGGCCGGGCGCCGACATGATCGGCCGCAGCGTCGGCCTGCTCGTCGAGATGTACGGGCACGTCGAGCCGAGCGGCTGGCGGATCAGCGACCGGCCCGGCCGCGACACCCGCCGCGCCCGTTCCTGGCTGGGGGAGGACCTGGACGCCCTGGAGGAGTTCACCCAGGGGTACGAGGGCCCGCTCAAGGTCCAGGCCGTCGGCCCGTGGACGCTCGCCGCCGCGCTGGAACTGCGCGGCGGCGAGGCCATGCTCGCCGACCCGGGTGCCTGCCGCGACCTGGCCGGGTCCCTGGCCGAGGGGCTGCGCGGGCACCTTGCCGAGGTGCGCCGCCGGATGCCCCGCGCCGAGATCGTGCTGCAACTGGACGAACCGTCCCTGACCGCTGTCCTGCTCGGCCGGGTCCGCTCCGCCAGCGGCTACCGCACCTACCGTGCCGTCGACCGCCAGATCGTCGAGGCGACCCTGCGCGACGTGCTCGCCGCCGCGGGCGAGGACGGCACGACGCTCGTCCACTCCTGCGCCCCCGAGGTGCCCTTCGCGCTGCTGCGCCGCGCCGGGGCCGACGGCATCTCGTTCGATTTCTCGCTGCTCACCGAGCGTGAGGAGGAGGCGATCGGGGAGGCCGTCGAGGGCGGCACCCAGCTGTTCCTTGGCGTGGTGCCGTCCACGGACGCCGCTTCGGGGCCATTGTCAGACCCGGGCGGTAGCGTCATGGGTGTCAGGAAGCTGTGGAGCAGGCTGGGGCTGAATCCGGGGACTCTCACCGAGTCCGTCGTGATCACTCCGTCGTGCGGTCTCGCGGGGGCATCGCCCGCGCACGCCCGCACCGCGCTCGCCCACTGCGCCAGGGCGGCGAGATCGCTCGCAGACAACCCTGAGTGACGGGCACGACGGGGTAACGGGAGGATGGGGACGATGGTCGGCGAACAGCGGGTGGAGCAGGAGAGCTCGGTTCCGGCGGACGTGCGGGAGAGGCACGCGCTGCTGGCCGAGCAGATCGAGGAGCACCGCTTCCGCTACTACGTGAAGGACCAGCCGGTCGTCAGCGACGCCGAGTTCGACCGGCTGCTGCGCTCACTGGAGGCCCTGGAGGAGGAGCACCCGGCGCTGCGCACCCCGGACTCCCCGACCCAGAAGGTCGCCGGGCCCTATGTCACGGAGTTCACCTCCGTGGAGCACCGCGAGCGCATGCTCTCCCTGGACAACGCCTTCGACGACGAGGAGCTGGCCGCCTGGGCCGAGCGGGTGGCCAAGGACGTCGGTACCCCCGACCACCACTTCCTGTGCGAGCTGAAGGTCGACGGGCTCGCCGTCAACCTCACCTACGAGCACGGCAGGCTGACCCGGGCGGCGACCCGGGGCGACGGCCGCACCGGCGAGGACATCACCCCCAACGTCCGGACGATCGCCGAGATCCCGCACCGCCTCAAGGGCGACGGCATCCCGGCGCTCGTCGAGATCCGCGGCGAGGTCTTCTTCCCGATGGAGGGATTCGAGGAGCTGAACGCCCGGCTGGTCGCCGCCGACGACAAGCCCTTCGCCAACCCGCGCAACGCGGCCGCCGGATCGCTGCGCCAGAAGGACCCCAAGGTCACCGCCACCCGCCCGCTGCACATGGTGGTGCACGGCATCGGCGCCCACGAGGGCCTGAGCATCGACCGCCTCTCCCAGGCCTATGACCTCCTCCAGGCCTGGGGCCTGCCCACGGCTCAGCACAACAAGGTCGTCGACTCCCTCGCCGGCGTACGGGAGTTCATCGCGTACTACGGCGAGCACCGGCACTCCGTGGAGCACGAGATCGACGGGGTCGTCGTCAAGCTCGACGAGATCCCGCTCCAGGGCCGCCTGGGCTCCACCTCGCGCGCCCCGCGCTGGGCCATCGCCTGGAAGTACGCCCCCGAAGAGGTCAACACCAAGCTGGTCAACATCCGCGTCGGCGTCGGGCGCACGGGCCGTGTCACCCCCTACGCCCAGGTCGAGCCGGTCGAAGTGGCCGGTTCCGAGGTCGAGTTCGCCACCCTGCACAACCAGAACGTGGTCAAGGCCAAGGGCGTCCTCATCGGCGACACCGTGGTCATCCGCAAGGCGGGCGACGTCATCCCGGAGATCCTCGGTCCCGTCGTCGATCTGCGCGACGGTACCGAGAAGGCGTTCGAGATGCCGTCCCACTGCCCCGAGTGCGGGATGGAGCTGCGCCCCATGAAGGAGGGTGACATCGATCTCCGCTGCCCCAACGCCCGTACCTGCCCGGCCCAGTTGCGCGAGCGGCTCTTCTATCTCGCCGGGCGCAAGTGCCTGGACATCGACCACTTCGGCTATGTGGCCGCCGCCGCCCTGACCCGGCCGCTGGAGCCCGCCGAGCCGGTCCTCAAGGACGAGAGCGACCTGTTCTCCCTCACGATCGACCAGCTCCTGCCGATCCGCGCCTATGTCCTGGACCAGGACAGCGGGCTGCCCAAGCGCGACCCGAAGACCGGCGAGGAGAAGATCGCCACCGTCTTCGCCAACCAGCAGGGCGAGCCCAAGAAGAACGCGGTCGCCATGCTGGAGGGCATCGCCGCCGCCAAGGAGGCCCCGCTCGCCCGCATCCTCACCGGGCTCTCCATCCGCCATGTCGGACCGGTCGCCGCCCAGGAGCTGGCCCGTCAGTTCCGATCCATCGACCGGATCGACGAGGCGAGCGAGGAGGAGCTGGCCGCCGCCGACGGTGTCGGGCCGACCATCGCCGCCTCGGTCAAGCAGTGGTTCGCCGAGGACTGGCACCGCGAGATCCTGCGCAAGTGGCGTGAGGCCGGGGTGCGGATGGCGGACGAGGGGTCCGACGAGGACGAGGGTCCCCGCCCCCTCGAAGGGCTCACCGTCGTCGTCACCGGCACCCTCGCGGGCCACACCCGCGACGGCGCGAAGGCGGCGCTCCAGGCCCTCGGTGCGAAGGTCGCCGGATCGGTGTCGAAGAAGACCGCGTTCGTGGTCGTCGGTGACAACCCCGGCTCCAAGTACGACAAGGCGATGCAGCTGAAGGTGCCCGTGCTGGACGAGGACGGATTCGCGATCCTCCTCGAACAGGGGCCCGAACAAGCCAAGGAAGCGGCCCTGCCCGTTCCGGGAGCCGAGCCCGAATCTACGTCCGAAGCGGCCGCGAAGTCCGACCCCGAGGCGGACGCGGAGTAACCGACCGCAGGGCCGCGGGTCGTCCGCCGTTCTCCGGATCGAGACGTCTTCGAGACGCGGCCCGGGCGTGGCGCGACCCGGAGCGGGAAGGAAACGGGGCAGAGGGGTGAAGAAGGGTCCGGCGGGCCCCGAACTGCCCTCACCGTTTCACCCGTTCGGCGCATAGCAGATGGTGACGGGTGGTCGGCTCGCATTTGGGCAAGAGCGGTAGAGCGCTGCCCCTGGAAGCCTTTCGCGGCCTACTGTTGAGAGGTGCGCCTGCCGTGCACGGCTGCTCGACCGGGCCGTGGCGCCACGGACGCGGGCGCCACCGAGGGACATCGGCACCGCCGGCTGTGAGAGGGACGGAATGAAACCGACCGAGAGCGCCGCCCCGGTGTCGCGGCTGCAAGGTTTCGTCGGCCTCACGCCCCCCGTGGGCGCCGCCGTCGTAGGGACCGCCGCGTTACTCCTGGCGGTCGGGTTCTACCAGACCGTGCACGAAGGGCACGCGCTCTTCCCGGACGGGGCCGTCGGCTGGTCCCTCGCCGTGCTCACCGGGATCATCGTCGGCCATCTGGTGGCGCTGGGCCGAGACCGGTGGTGGGGCGGCACCGGCTCCGGGGCCGCCCTCACCCTCGCCGTGCTGCTGCTGTACGGCTGGCTGCCCGCCGGTCTGGTCAGCCTCGCCGTCGTGGTGCTCGTCGGGACCGCCCGCAGGCACCGCTGGTGGCAGGGGCTGCTCCACGGTGCGGTGGACATCCTCGGCATCGGGGCGGCCGCCCTCGTGCTCGCCGCCTTCGGGGTCGTGCCCACCGTCGAGGAGCCCTGGCGGCCACTCGACTGGGGCATCGCCGCCGTCCCGGAACTGGTCCTGACGGCGTCGACGTATCTTCTCGTCACCCGGGTCCTGCTGTGGTACGCACGGGCCCCGCACGGGGGCGGGCTGCCGACGATAGCCCGCACCGCGCTGCTGCGGCAGGGGCTCGTCGCCGTCGCGCTCCTCGGCCTCGCCCCGCTGATCTGCGCCGTCGCGATGTCCATGCCCATCCTGCTGCCGCTCTTCGCGGTGCCCCTGATCGCCCTGGACTCCACGCTCTGGATCGCCCGTGCCCGCGCCGAGGAGCAGCTGCGCGACCCGCTGACCGGGCTGCCCAACCGCCAGTGGCTGCTGGAGCGCACCTGGTCGGCCCTGGAGGACGCGGAGAGCATCGGCACCCGCTCGGCGCTGGTCCTGATCGACCTGGACCGCTTCCGCGCGGTCAACGACACCCTGGGCCACCTCGCCGGTGACCGGCTGCTGCTGCAGATAGCGGAGCGCCTGCGGCTCGCCCTGCCGCGCGGCGCGGAGGCGGCCCGGCTCGGCGGCGACGAGTTCGCCGTACTGCTGCCGCACACCGACTCCACCACCAGCGCCCAGCAGGTCGCCCGCCATCTCGTCGCCGAGCTGTCCTCGCCCCTCGACCTCGACGGGCTCACCCTCGTCCTGGAGGCCAGCGCCGGAGTCGCCGTCTACCCCGACCACGCCCTGGACGCCGAAGGGCTGCTGCGCCGCGCGGACGTCGCGATGTACCAGGCCAAGCGGGACCGCACCGGCGTGGAGGTCTACGAGTCCAAGCGCGACAGCAACACCCCCGACCGGCTCGGGCTCCTCGGCGATCTGCGCCGGGCGCTGGACGCGGGCGACGTCGAGCTGCACTACCAGCCCAAGGTCCGCTTCGACGGGCAGGTCGCGGGCCTGGAGGCGCTGGTGCGCTGGGTGCATCCGGAGCGCGGCCGGGTCCCCCCGGACGAGTTCATCGCCATCGCCGAGTCCTCCGGTCTGATGCCGCACCTCACCGAATACGTCCTGGAGACGGCGCTCGCGCAGGTCGCCCGGTGGCGGGCGCAGGGCCTGTTCGTCCCCGTCGCGGTCAACGTCTCCCCGCGCGATGTGCACACCCCCGGCTTCGCGGGGGGCGTCGCCGCCCGCCTCGCCCGCCACGGCGTGCCCGCGGGAGCCCTCCAACTGGAGATCACCGAGCATGTGCTGCTCGAAGACCCGCAGCGGGCCGCCGACACCCTGGCCGGGCTGACCGCGCACGGCGTGAAGATGTCCCTCGACGACTTCGGCACCGGCTACTCCTCCCTGGTCCACCTGCGCAGACTGCCGGTCAGCGAGCTGAAGATCGACCGGTCCTTCGTGGCCCGGCTGGCCGTCGACCACGAGGACGCGGAGATCGTCCGCTGCACCATCGACCTCGCCCACTCGCTCGGCCTGGTCGTCGTCGCCGAGGGCGTCGAGGACGACGAGACGTGGGAGCGCCTGCGGGACCTGCGGTGCGACGCGGTGCAGGGCTGGCTGGTGGCCGCCGCGATGCCGCCCCAGGAGACGACGGCCTGGCTGCGGGCGCGCGGCGAGCACGGCTGGCACCGCCCCGCGGAGCTGAAGGCCCGGGCGGCGGCCGCTGCCGCCGCCGGGTCGGCGGCCGGCTCGATGAACGCGTCGCTGAACGGCGCGGTGAACGGCACGGCGGAGACCGAGACCCCCTGAAGACCGCACGTCCGGACAGGCCGCGCCGCCGGAAAAGCATGGGCGGATCGGGGTGGGGCACCCGCCCTCGGGGGACCCCATAGGATTGGGGCCAAAACCACACACCAACCCCTGAGGATCGCTGCATGCCTGGCATCACGCGCGAGGAGGTCGCCCACCTCGCCCGGCTGGCGCGTCTGGAGCTGAAGGGCGAAGAGCTCGATCACTTCGCCGGTCAGCTCGACGACATCATCGGCGCGGTCGCCCGCGTCTCCGAGGTCGCCGACCAAGACGTACCGCCGACCTCCCACCCGCTGCCGTTGACCAACGTCATGCGCGCTGACGAGGTCCGTCCGTCGCTCACCCCCGCGCAGGCGCTCTCCGGCGCCCCGGCCCAGGAGCAGCAGCGTTTCAAGGTGCCGCAGATCCTGGGGGAGGACTAACCGCCATGACGGACATCAGCACCATCATCAAGCTCACCGCGGCCGAGATCGCCGCGAAGATCGCCTCCGGCGAGCTCACCGCCGTCGAGGTCACCGAGGCCCACCTGGCCCGGATCGACGCGGTCGACGAGAAGGTCCACGCCTTCCTGCACATCGACCGCGAAGGCGCGCTCGCCCAGGCGCGTGCCGTGGACGCCAAGCGCGAGGCGGGCGAGAAGCTCGGCCCGCTGGCCGGGGTCCCGCTCGCGCTGAAGGACATCTTCACCACCAAGGACATGCCGACCACCGTCGGTTCCAAGATCCTCGATGGCTGGGTCCCGCCGTACGACGCCACGCTCACGCGGAAGCTGCGCGCCGCCGACGTCGTCATCCTCGGCAAGACCAACATGGACGAGTTCGCCATGGGGTCCTCCACCGAGAACAGCGCCTACGGCCCCACCGGAAACCCCTGGGACCTCACCCGCATCCCCGGTGGCTCCGGCGGAGGTTCCTCCGCGGCCCTCGCCTCCTACGAGGCCCCGCTCGCCATCGGCACGGACACCGGCGGCTCGATCCGCCAGCCCGCCGCCGTCACCGGCACGGTCGGCGTCAAGCCCACCTACGGCGGCGTCTCCCGCTACGGCATGGTCGCCTTCTCCTCCTCCCTCGACCAGGGCGGGCCCTGCGCCCGTACGGTCCTGGACGCGGCGCTGCTCCACGAGGCGATCGCCGGGCACGACCCGCTGGACTCGACCTCCATCGACGCCCCGGTCCCGCCGGTCGTCGAGGCCGCCCGCAACGGCTCCGTACAGGGCATGCGCGTCGGTGTCGTCAAGCAGTTCCGCGGCGAGGGCTACCAGGCCGGTGTGCTCCAGCGCTTCGACGAGTCGGTCGAGCTGCTGAAGTCGCTCGGCGCCACGATCGTCGAGCTGGACTGCCCCTCCTTCGATCTGGCGCTCTCCGCGTACTACCTGATCGCGCCCTCCGAGTGCTCCTCCAACCTGGCCCGCTTCGACGCCATGCGCTACGGCCTGCGGGTCGGCGACGACGGTACGAAGTCGGCCGAGGAGGTCACCGCGCTGACCCGCGAGGCGGGCTTCGGCGACGAGGTCAAGCGCCGCGTCATCCTGGGGACGTACGCACTCAGCTCCGGCTACTACGACGCGTACTACGGCTCGGCCCAGAAGGTCCGCACCCTCATCACCCAGGACTTCGAGAAGGCCTTCGAGCAGGTCGACGTGATCGTCTCCCCGACGACCCCGACCACCGCCTTCCCGATCGGCGAGCGCGCCGACGACCCGATGGCGATGTACCTCGCGGACCTGTGCACCATCCCGACCAACCTGGCCGGAAACTCCGCCATGTCGCTGCCCTGCGGCCTGGCCCCGGAGGACGGTCTGCCGGTCGGGCTGCAGATCATCGCCCCCGCCATGAAGGACGAGCGGCTCTACAAGGTCGGCGCGGCCGTCGAGTCCGCCTTCGTGGAAAAGTGGGGGCACCCGCTGCTTGAGGAGGCTCCGTCGCTGTGAGTGCCATGGCAAAGAAGGCCAGTAACTTCAAGAAGTCCAAGACCGGGCTGTACGTCTCGCTCGGCAGTACCGCGTTCGGCGCGATCAGCATCGCCAAGCAGGCGAAGCTCGCCCGCCAGGACAACGACGTGCTGCGGCTCGTCGACGCGGCGGTCTCCGCGGCCGCCATCGTCACCGGACTCGCGATCCTCTATCGCGAACTGAAGCGTCTCGGCGACGACGACGTTCTGCTGGGCTGAGAGGGAAAGTTTCACCGTGACTGTCACTGACCTGGTGTCGTACGAGGACGCGCTCGCGTCCTACGACCCCGTCATGGGGCTCGAAGTCCATGTCGAGCTCGGCACCAAGACGAAGATGTTCTGCGGCTGCTCCACGGAGCTGAAGCAGGACGCCAACTCCCAGACCTGCCCGGTCTGTCTCGGGCTGCCCGGCGCGCTGCCGGTGGTCAACGAGATCGGCGTGGAATCCGCCATCAAGATCGGTCTGGCGCTGCACTGCGAGATCGCCGAGTGGTGTCGCTTCGCCCGGAAGAACTACTTCTATCCGGACATGCCGAAGAACTTCCAGACCTCCCAGTACGACGAGCCGATCGCCTTCAACGGCTATCTGGACGTCCAGCTGGAGGACGGCGAGATCTTCCGCGTGGAGATCGAGCGCGCCCATATGGAGGAGGACACCGGCAAGTCGACGCACGTCGGCGGCGCCACCGGCCGTATCCACGGCGCGTCCCACTCCCTGCTCGACTACAACCGGGCCGGTATCCCGCTCATCGAGATCGTCACCAAGCCGATCGAGGGCGCGGGCGCCCGTGCCCCCGAGGTCGCCAAGGCGTACGTCGCCGAGCTCCGCGAGCTGATCAAGGCCCTCGGGGTCTCCGAGGCGCGCATGGAGATGGGCCAGATGCGCTGCGACGTCAACCTGTCGCTGCGGCCCAACGGCACCGAGAAGTTCGGTACGCGCTCCGAGACGAAGAACGTGAACTCGCTGCGCTCCGTCGAGCGGGCCGCGCGCTTCGAGATCCAGCGCCACGCGGCCGTACTGTCCTCGGGCGGCACGATCGTGCAGGAGACCCGGCACTTCCACGAGGAGGACGGCTCCACCACGGCCGGCCGCATCAAGGACAACGCCGAGGACTACCGCTACTTCCCCGAGCCGGACCTGGTCCCCGTCGCGCCCGCGCGCGAGTGGGTCGAGGAGCTGCGCAAGGGCCTCCCCGAGCTGCCCCGGCTGCGCCGGGCGCGGCTCAAGGAGGAGTGGGGCGTCTCCGAGCACGACATGCAGTCCATCCTCAACGCGGGCGCGGTCGATCTGATCGTCGCCACGATCGAGGCGGGCGCACCCTCCGACCAGGCCCGCAAGTGGTGGATGGGCGAGCTGGCCCGTAACGCCAACGAGACCGGCCGCGGCCTGGACGAGCTCCCGATCACCCCGGCCCAGGTGGCCCGGGTGGCCGCGCTCGTCGCCGCGGGCGACCTCAACGACAAGCTGGCCCGCCAGGTCATCGAGGGCGTCCTCGCGGGCGAGGGCGACCCCGACACGGTCGTCGAGAAGCGCGGCCTGAAGGTCGTCTCGGACGAGGGCGCCCTGTCCACGGCCGTGGACGAGGCCATCGCGGGCAACGCGGCCATCGCGGACAAGATCCGCGGCGGCAAGGTCGCGGCGGCGGGCGCGCTCGTCGGCGCGGTCATGAAGGCCACCCGCGGCCAGGCGGACGCGGCCCGGGTGCGCGAGCTGATCCTGGAGAAGCTCGGCGTCGAGGGCTGATCCCCCGGCTGAACACGGCCCCGAAGGGGCGGTGCACCCGCACAGCGCGGGCGCGCCGCCCCTTCGGCGTACGAGTTGCGGGGCCGGGGCCGGTTGGACTTCCGGTCCGACCTGTTGGACGTTCACCACCGGGCCGTACACAGTCCTTCCCGCCGCTACCCGGCCTGACTAGCTTCCCGGCTGTAACCACCTGAACCGGGAGGCTCTCTTGACCACGGACATGTCACGGCGACGGCTCTTCGCGCTCGGCGGAGGCGCGCTCGGCGCCGCTGCGGCCGGATCGTTTCTGCCGCCGTCGCTCCAGGCAGCCATCGCCGCGCAGCCCGCCCACGCGGGGTCCGCCGACGGAGGGCTGAGGTCCATCAAGCACGTGGTGATCCTGACGCAGGAGAACCGTTCCTTCGACCATTACTTCGGCACCCTGCGCGGCGTACGCGGCTTCGGCGACCGCAACGCCATCGAGCTGCCCACCGGCGGGACCGTCTTCGAGCAGCCGGGCCCCTCCGGCTCCACCGTCCTGCCCTTCCCGGTGCGCGGGGCGGCCGAGGAGCAGGAGAAGGACCTCCAGTACATCGGCGCCCTCGACCACTCCTGGAACGGTGGCGCGGCGGCCTGGGGCGGCGGCTGGATGAACGGCTGGATCAGCGCCAAGACCGCCGCCACGATGGCGTACTACGACCGCCGCGACATCCCGCTCCACTACGAGCTGGCCGACACCTTCACCGTCTGCGACGCCTACCACTCCTCCATCCACACCTCCACCAGCCCCAACCGCAACCACCTGTGGAGCGGGAAGACCGGCTTCGAGGCGAACGGGAAACGGGCCGTCGGCAACGACGCGTACAACGAGGGCAGCCATCCCGGCTACGACTGGTCCACCTACGCCGAGCGGCTGGAGAAGGCGGGCCGCACCTGGCGTACGTACACCGAGTGGGAGAACTTCACCGACAACCAGGTCGAGTTCTACGCCACCTTCAAGGCCATCGCCCGCAAGGCGCTCGCCAGGACCGGCGGTCACACGTACATGGAGGCGTTCTACGCCGAGGTCCGGGGCGCGTCCGAGGCCGAGCGCGAGCGGCTGCTCGGACTGCTGGAGGAGGGCGTCGCCACGCTCACCCGGCACGAGCGCAGTCTCTTCGAGCGAGGGCTGCGCCGGGTGCCGACCGGGACCCTCGCCGACGCGTTCGCCGAGGACGTGGCGGCCGGGACGCTGCCGGAGGTCTCCTACCTGGTGCCCTCGGCGGTCGACTCCGAGCACCCGAGCGTCTCCTCGCCCGTGCACAGCGCGACCGTCGTCTACAAGATCCTCGACGCGCTCGGCAAGCACCCGGATGTGTGGCGGCACACCGCCGTGCTGATCAACTACGACGAGAACGACGGCTTCTTCGACCACGTCCCGCCGCCCGTCGCACCCCCCGAGGTGACCGAGGAGCAGTGGGACGGCCGCCCGACCGGCCTCGGGATACGGGTGCCGCTGCTCGTCGTCTCGCCCTGGACCGTCGGCGGATACGTCTGCTCCGAGGTCTTCGACCACACCTCCGTCATCCGCTTCCTGGAGCGCTGGACCGGCGTGAAGGAGCCCAACATCGGCGACTGGCGCCGCCGCGTCACCGGCGATCTCACTTCCGCCTTCGACTTCTCCCGGCCCCGGCGGCAGCCCGCCGTCGAGGCGCCCGGGGCGATCCCGCCGTTCGGGGGCCGCTGGCAGCCGAGGCCGCCAGCCGTCCAGCACCTCCCGGTCCAGGAGCCCGGCGTACGCCCGGCGCGCCCGCTGCCGTACCAGCTGGACGCGCAGGTCAGGAGGTCGGGCGGAAGCCTGAGGGTGGAGCTGGGGAACACCGGGCGGTCCTCGGCGCACTTCACGCTCTACCCGTACGCCGGTGAGTTCCCGGCCCCGCAGCACCGGGACGTCCGGGGCGCCGCGCACTGGACCGTACCGCTGACCGGGGAGGCGTACCGCTTCACCGTCACCGGCCCGAACGGCTTCCGGCGCGAGTTCGCCGGGCCTGCCGACGGGGGAGCCGAGGTCACCACCCGTATCGACACCCGCGAGCGGGACCTCCACCTCGTCCTGCGCAACACCGGCCGCCGCCCGCTGACCTTCTTGGTCCGGCCGCTCGGGTACGTCGACGAGGACGACCTGCGGGACTGGACCCGCCGCATCACCGTCAAGCCGGGCCGCCGCCGCACGGTCGTGCACTCCGCGGCCGACGCCCACGGCTGGTACGACCTCGCCGTCACGGCCGACGGGGAGGACGGCTTCCGGCGGCGGCTCATGGGGCACATCGAGAACGGCCGCGCGAGCGTCTCCGGCTGATCCCGCCACGCGCGTCACAGGGCCCGGTGTGTCCCGTACAAGGACCGGATCAGGCCCTGTGACCATGGCCACGAAAGGGACAAAGGATCACTTTCTGCTGAGAGAGTGGCAGCCTCAGGTCATGCGACGTTTACGGGCAGATCACTCGATCTGCGGGTAAAGGTCCACGAACCCGCAGGGAGCCCGTCTGTTGGCCGCCATTGCCCGCTGGTGCATCAAGCACCGCCTTCTCGCCGTCCTCATCTGGCTCGCCGCCCTGGGCGGCACCGCCGCCGCGGCGGGGTTCGCGGGTTCCGCGTACTCCAACGACTACGAGGTGCCCGGCACGGAATCCGGCCGGGCCACCGAGCTCCTCTCGCGCGGCTTCACCGACCTCGGCGGCGACGCCGGCACCGTCGTCTGGCACACGTCCGACTCCACGGTCCGGGCCGCCGACGTCGAACAGACGATGACCCGGACGCTCCACGCGATCGAGGACCTGCCCGGCGTCGGAAGCGTCACCAGCCCCTACGCGGCCTCCGGCACCGGCCAGATCAGCGAGGACGGACACACCGCCTACGCCACGGTCACCTTCGACCGCCCCGCCGACGAGATCACGGCCTCCCAGGCCCAGGCCCTCGTGGACACCGCGCAGGGCGCCGAGGCCGAGGGGCTCCAGGTCGAGCTGGGCGGAAGCGTCGTCGCTCTCACCGAAGCCCCCTCCGCGCACATCGCCGAAGTCGTCGGTGTCGCCGTCGCGGCCGTCGTCCTCTTCCTCGCCTTCGGCTCGCTCGCCGCCAGCCTGCTGCCCATCGCCACCGCCCTGGTCTCCGTCGGCACCGCCTACGCGGGCATCGTGCTGCTCGGCCATGCGATGACCGTCGCGGACTTCGCCCCGATGCTGGGCATGCTCATCGGGCTCGGCGTCGGCATCGACTACGCCCTGTTCATCGTCACCCGGCACCGCAGAGGGCTCCGGCGCGGCATGGCGGTCGACGAAGCGGTACGGAACGCCGTCACGACCACCGGGCGCGCGGTCGTCTTCGCGGGGGCGACCGTCTGCATCGCGCTGCTCGGCATGCTGATCCTGCGCCTCAGCTTCCTCAACGGTGTCGCCATCGCCGCCTCCCTCACCGTCGTACTGACGGTCCTGGCCTCCGTCACCCTGCTGCCCGCCCTGCTCTCCCTCATCGGGATGCGGGCCCTCAGCCGCCGCGAACGCCGACAGCTCGCCGAACACGGACCGCGCCCCGACCTGCCCACCGGCTTCGCCGCCCGCTGGTCCGCCTTCGTGGAGCGCCACCCCAAGCTGCTCGGCGGAATCGCGGCCGTCGTCATGGTGGTCCTCGCCCTGCCCGCCCTCGGCCTCCACCTGGGCACCTCCGACCAGGGCAACAACCCGGCCACCGCCACCACCCGGCAGGCCTACGACCTGCTCGCCGACGGCTTCGGCCCCGGCGTCAACGGCCCCCTCACCATCGCCGCCCAGCTCGACGGAGCGGACGACCGGCTCGCCCTGGACTCGCTGCCCGAGACGCTGCGTACCACCGAGGGCGTCGCCTCGGCCGGCCCGGTCACGTACAACAGCAGCGGCGACACCGCCTTCCTCACCGTCGTACCCGACTCCGCGCCCCAGTCGCAGGAGACCAGCGAGCTGGTCGACCGCATCCGGGCGGACGTGCTGCCGACGGTCCAGGACAAGACGTCTCTGGAGGCGTACGTCGGCGGGGTGACAGCGAGCTACGACGACTTCGCCGAGATCATCGTCGGCAAGCTGCCGCTCTTCGTCGGCGTCGTCATCGGACTCGGCTGTCTGCTGCTGCTCCTCGCCTTCCGCTCCATCGGCATCCCCGTCAAGGCCGCGGTCATGAACGTGGCCGCCGTCGCCTCCTCCTTCGGCGTCGTCGTCGCCGTCTTCCAGTGGGGCTGGGGGAGTGAGCTGCTCGGCCTCGGCAGCGCCGGGCCCATCGAACCCTTCCTCCCCGTGATCATGGTCTCGGTCCTCTTCGGGCTCTCCATGGACTACCAGGTCTTCCTGGTCGGCCGGATGTACGAGGAATGGCTGGAGACCGGCGACAACCGGCGGGCGGTCCGGGTCGGCCTCGCCGAGACCAGCCGGGTGATCAACTCCGCGGCCGTGATCATGATCTCCGTCTTCCTCGCCTTCGTGCTCAGCGGCGACCGGGTGATCGCCATGTTCGGCATCGCGCTGGCCACCGCCGTTGCCCTGGACGCCTTCGTCCTGCGCACTCTGCTCGTGCCCGCCCTCATGCACATGCTCGGCGGCGCGAACTGGTGGCTTCCTGGCTGGCTGGACCGCCGGCTGCCCCGGATCAGCATCGAGCCGCCCGACTGCGTACCGCTCCATGCGAAGATCCCCGGAGCACGCGGTACGGACGAGGGCGTCGGGGCGGTGACGGTCCGGCCCGCCGAGGAGGAGCACGATGTTCGCCATATCCCTGGGTGACGACCAGGCGGAGCTGCGCCCGCTGGAGGTCTGGCAGGCCGAGGAGTTCCTCGCCCACATGGACCGGGCCCGGGAGCTGGTCGACCCCTGGATCCCGTTCGCCTCCTTCGCCACCGACCTGGACTCGGCGCGCGCTCTGCTCCTGAAGTACGCGGAGAAGCAGGCGACGGACACCGGGCGGCTGTACGGCATCTGGCTGGCGGACACCCTCGTCGGCGGTGTCATGTTCCGGATCTTCGACGCGGCGTCCGGCAACTGCGAGATCGGCGTCTGGCTGGAGCCCGCCGCCCAGGGCCGCGGCCTGATCACCCGCGCCGCCGAGCGCCTGATCGACTGGGCGGTGTACGAGCGCGGCATGCACCGCGTGGAGTGGGACGCCTCCGCCGCCAACACCCGCTCGATCGCGGTCGCCGAGCGGCTCGGCATGACCCGCGACGGGGTGATCCGGCAGAACTACCTCTACCGGGGCGTACGCCACGACTCGGAGGTCTGGTCGGTGCTCGCCCCGGAATGGCGGGCCCGCGCCGGGCGCTGAGCTTCGGGTGAGGCCGGGGTCTCGCGGATTCCGGCCCTTGCGTTAAGGGCGCTCTCATCCGGGGCCCCTAGCGTGCGGCGTATGAAGACCACCCCCTCCAAGACGACCACGCCCGCCGACGACCCCGAGAAGAGCACCGACGCCGCCGTTACGGAGGACCTGCCCACGGACGGGGCGCCGGAGACCGGGGCCTCCGGCGAGCCCGGGGCTTCCAAGGAGGCCGAGGCTTCCAGCAAGGTTGAGGCTTCCAGCGAGGCCGAGGCTTTCACCCAGGCCGAGGGTTCCAGCGAGGCCGAGAGTTCCAGCGATGCCGATGCCGATGCCGAGGCCGACGACCTGGAGCCCGACCCCTTCACCGAGGCCCGGCACGGCGTCGGCGCGGGCGCGGCGGCCGTCGTCTCCGCCGCCCTCGGCGTCGTCGCCCTGACCGGCGCCTGGTCCGGCCGGGTCGCCGCCGAGCGAGAGACCCTGATGGGCCAGATCCAGACGGCCGGCGGCTCCAGCGCGGCCGAGCAGATCTCCGCGATCTACGGGGACGCCTGGCACACCACCGCCCTGGTCAACGGCGTCTTCGCCGTCCTGGCCCTCCTCGTCGGCCTCTTCGTCCTCGTCCGCCCCGCCTTCGGCGCCCCCTCCGACCGGCCGCAGCCCGCCTGGGTCCGGGCGGTCGCCCTGGCCGGCGTCGCCCTCGGCGTACTGGGTGTACTGATCTCCGCGGGCATGTACTTCGACCGCTTCGTCTCCCTGCCCAGCGCGGGCGCACCCGCGGGCGGCTGACCCGGCCCCGGGGGGGAAATGGAGCCGGGCCCCGTACGGCACGGGCCTAAGGCTTCTGCTCACTCCTCGGACACCGGGCGCGCCCGCCTAAGGCCCCCGACGCCGCGAAGATGCGGCACTCGCCCGATGCGGCGCCCCCTCCTGGCCGACGACAGTGGACACACAGCGGACACAGGGCCCCGGCGGAACGGCCGGGCAACCCTCCGGCCCCTCCGGCCCCTCCGGTCCGCTGTCACGACCAGGAGTCAGGGAGAAACACCATGTACGAGTACGAGCTCTACCGCAGCGCCTCCGCCGAGCTGATCCGCCGGGCCGACGCCGAGCGTGAGGTGGGCCGGGCCCGCCGCGCCCTTCGCGCCGCCCGCCGCACCGGACGCGGCGACCCGGAAGGGAAGGCGGTCGAGGAGCACGCCCGCTTCGTCCGCGCCGCCTGACGGTGGCACGGCCCGGGACGGCCACCGAGCCGCGCCCCGAGAGCAAGATCACCATGCGGGAAAGGGGTCCCGCTTCCTCGGACGCGTATGCGATGCTCGGCGGCGTGGAGACCAGGTCAGTCAGCCCCGTGTTCGTCGGGCGAGCCGAGGAGCTCGCCTCACTCACCGAGGGGCTCGCCCGCGCCGCTTCCGGCGAACCGCAGGCGCTGCTGATCGGCGGGGAGGCGGGCGTCGGCAAGACCCGCCTGGTCGAGCAGTTCGTCACGGCGGCCCAGCGGCGCGACGCCGTGGTGGCCGTCGGGGCCTGCGTCGAGATCGGGGCCGACGGCCTGCCGTTCGCCCCCTTCCCCACCGCCCTGCGCGCCCTGCGCCGCGCCCTGCCCGAGGAGATGGCCGCCGCCTGCGCCGGGCAGGAGGGCGAGCTCGCCCGGCTCCTGCCCGAACTGGGCGAGGTCCACCGGGACGCCACCGACGAACACAGCATCGCCCGTCTCTTCGAGCTCACCGCCCGGCTCCTGGAGCGAATCTCCGCCGACCACGCGGTCGTCCTCGTCCTGGAGGACCTCCACTGGGCGGACGCCTCCACCAGGCATCTGCTCGCCTACCTCTTCCGTACGCTGCGCAGCGGCCGCCTCATGGTCGTCGGCACCTACCGCGCCGACGACATCCACCGCCGCCACCCTCTGCGCCCGCTCCTCGCGGAGCTGGACCGGCTGCGCACCGTCACCCGCATCGAACTCGACCGGTTCAGCCACGAGGAGGTCGGCCGCCAGCTCACCGGGATACTCGCCGTGGCCCCCGACACCGGGGTCGTCGACGAGATCTTCGACCGCTCCGACGGCAACGCCTTCTTCGTCGAGGAGCTCGCCCGCTCCCTGGAGTGCTGCGGAGACAGCTCGGGCCTGACCGAATCGCTCCGCGACCTGCTGCTCGTCCGCGTGGAGGCGCTCCCCGAGCACGCCCAGCGCGTCGCCAGGCTCGCCGCGGAGGGCGGTTCCTTCGTCGAGCACGAACTGCTGGCCGCCGTCGCCGGGCTCGACGAGGACGACCTCAACGAGGCGCTGCGGGCCGCCGTCGGCGCCAACCTGCTGCAACCCGCACCCGACAGTGGCGGCTACCGCTTCCGGCACTCCCTGGTCCGCGAGGCCGTCAGCGACGACCTCCTGCCCGGGGAGCGCACCCGCCTCAACCGCCGCTATGCCGAAGCGCTGGAGGCCGAGCCGTCCCTCGTAAGGGAGGACGAACGCGCCACCCGCCTCGCCAGCTACTGGTACGCCGCCCACGACGCGGCCAAGGCCCTGCCCGCCGTGCTCCAGGCCGCCGTCGAGGCCCGGCGCCGCTATGCGCACTCCGAGCAACTGCGGCTGCTGGAGCGGGCGATGGAGCTGTGGGACGACGTGCCCGACACCGTACGCGCCACCCTGCGCCCCTTCGACTACGCGGAGGTCTACCCGGCCTCCGGCTGTGACCCGGAGAACACGCCCCTGCGCTACCTGGACGTGATGGCCGAGGCCACCGTCGCCGCCCGCTTCGGCGGCGACCGCGGGCGGGCCCTGGCCATCTCCAAGAAGGCCATGCGGGTGCTGCGGTCCGAGGCCGATCCGCTGCGCGAGGCCTGGTTCTGGGTGCAGCGCGCCCGGCTCGTCCAGAGCCTCGACAAGGGCGACGGGTGGGAGGAGCTGGCCACCGCGCAGGAGCTGGTGCGCGGCCTGCCGCCGTCCGCCGTGCAGGCCGACGTCCTGACCAATGTGGCCAGTTGGCGGGCCCTGCACCAGCCCGGCCCGCAGGCGCTGGCCGACAGCGACCGTGCGGTGGAGTACGCCCGGCTCGTCGGCGACGAGTACATCGAGCTGCACGCCCGCCTCACCCGGGGCTGGCTCACCGCGGACGCGGGCGGCATCGAGGACGGCCTCGGCGAGATGTACGCAGTCCGGGACCGCGCCGAGAAGCTGCGACTGGTCCAGCTGCTGGGCCGGGCCAGCATCAATCTGGCCTCCTCCCTGGAGGCGATGGGCCGTTCGCTGGAGGCGGTGGCCGCCGCAGACCACGGCATCGAGGTCTGCCACAGCCACGGCCTGGCCGACTCCGGGGCCTGGGTGTACGCCAACCAGGCCCAGTCCCTGTTCTCCCTCGGCCACTGGACGCAGAGCGCGGCCGCCGCCGAGTCGGCCGCCCGCCTCGCCCTGTCCCCCAGGGCGAAGGGCCTCGCCGCCCAGCGCCGCACCGAACTGGCCCTCGCCCGCGGGGACATCGCCGAGGCGGAGGAACTGCTCGCCCTGGTCCGCAGGCACTTCGGCCAGCGCGACCCGCAGCCCCAGCATCTGATCACCCCGGTCCAGCACGGCATGCTGCTGGCGGCGGGGCAGGGACGGCTCGCCGAGGCGCGGGCCGCCTTCCAGGAGCTGGCCCGGCCCGGCTTCCCGCCCGGTACCCAGCGCTACGCCCTGCCGCTGCTCCAGTCCGCCGCCATGATCGAGGCGGACGCCCGTGGGCTGCCCGCCGCGGAAGCCGGGCGGCCGGAGATCCTCGCCCTGATCCGCCGGTGCGCGAAGAGCCTGCCGCTGCTCGTGCCCGTGTGGGCCGCCCACGGCGTCTTCATCGAAGCGGAGCTGGCCCGTGCGGAGGGCGCGGACACCCCTGAGCACTGGGCACGGGCCGCCGAGGCCTTCGGCCCGCTGAGCCGCCCCTACGAACTGGCCCGGATCCACCACCGCTGGGCCGAGTCCCTGCTCATCGCCCCCGGCGACCGGTCCACCGCCACGGCCCTGCTGCACCGGGCCCACACGGTCGCCCGCCGGCTCGGCGCCCGCCCGCTGGCCGAGGCGGTCGGACAGCTGGCGGCGCGGGCCAGGATCACCCTGGGCACGGCGGACCCCGGCGAGGGGGACCACCCGGTCATCCTGGCCGCACCCGTCGATGCCAGCGGGGAGGAGGCCGAGCCCGTCGCCGCCGAGAAGGCGGGCCCCGCGATCGCCGCCGTCGAGTCCTTCGGGCTGACCCCGCGCGAGCAGGACGTACACCGGCTGGTCGCGGCCGGGCACACCAACCGGAGGATCGCCGAGGAGCTGTTCATCTCGCCGAAGACCGCGAGCGTGCACGTCTCCAACATCCTGGCCAAGCTCGGCGTCTCCAGCCGCGGCGAGGCAGCCGCCCTGGCCCACCGCCTCCGCCTCTACCCGGTCGCGTAGGGAGACTTCCAGCGCGTAAGGAGGCTTCCAGGGGGTGTGTCCGGCGCCCGCCCACGCGGGACGGCCGGACTCCCGAGCCCGGCATGGTCCAGACGACAGGCCCTCAGGGCTGCTCCTCGTCCTCGCGGCGCTCCGGACCGCTCACCGGCCTTCCCGGGCGGGGCCGGTCGAGCACGGCGTCCTGCTCGGGGGCTGCGGGCCGCATACGCCGGGGGCCGGGCTCGGGCGGACCGCCCGTGCCCGGGTCCGTGTCCGGGGCGCGGACGGTCACCTTGCCGGAGGACAGGTCTATCGGCCCCCGGCCCGGATCGCCGACGCCGAAATCCACCCGGCTCAGCTCCAGCCGCTTCCGCTCGTCCGCGGCGTGCCTTCGCCCCGGGGCGAACAGCTCCTCGAAGAAATTGAACACCGGCCGTGCTCCCTCCGACGCGCAGCGCGGACGGGCGGCTACTCCACCTCCACCAGGAGAATCCTGTCGTCTCCCGGCTTCGGCGTCCCCCGGCCGTCCGTGTTGCTGGTGACCAGCCACATCCGGTCGCTCCCCGCACTCACCACCGTACGCAGGCGGCCGTGCTCCTCATCCAGGAACGACTGGGGGTCGGCCAAAGGTTCCTCGGCCTCGTCGCCCGACAGCGGAATCCGCCAGAGCCGCTCACCGCGCAGCCCCGCCATCCAGATCGAGCCCTCGGCGTACGCGATCCCGCTGGGCGAGGCCTCGGAGGTCTGCCACTGGGCCACCGGGTCGATGAACCCCTCCCCGCCCTCACGGCCCTCGGCCTCGGGCCAGCCGTAGTTCCCGCCGGGCTCGATCAGGTTCAGCTCGTCCCAGGTGTTCTGGCCGAACTCGGCCGCCCACAACCGCTTCTGCGCGTCCCAGGCGAGCCCCTGCACATTGCGGTGCCCGTACGAGTACACCACCGAGTCCGCCTCGGGGTTGCCGTGCACCGGCTCCCCGTCGGGGGTCATCCGCAGGATCTTGCCCGCCAGCGACTCCTTGTCCTGGGACAGGCCCGTGTCCCCGGTCTCGCCCGTGCCCGCGTACAGCATCTTGTCCGGACCGAACGCGATCCGTCCGCCGTTGTGGACGCTGCCCTTCGGGATGCCGCGCAGGACGGTGTCCGGCGCCCCCAGCCGCTGTCCCACCGGGCGCCTCTCGTCGTAAACCATCCGTACGATCCGGTTGTCGGACGTGGTCGTGAGGTAGGCGTACACCAGCTGGTCCGCGCCGAACGTCGAGGAGACGGCGAGCCCGAGCAGCCCGCCCTCGCCCGACGGGGACACCCCGGGCACCGAGCCCAGCAGCGTCTGCTTCCCGCTCTCGCCGTCGATGAGGTGGACGGTCCCCTCGTCCCGCGAGGCGACCATCAGATCACCGTCCGGCAGCGCGGCCAGCCCCCAGGGCGACTCCAGGCCCTCGGTCAGGGTCGAGACCACCTTCACCGAACCCTTGGCGGGCGGCTGGTCGGCCGACGCGCCCGGTGAGGGGGAGCCGGAGCTCCGCGAGGCGGTCGGTGAGGCGGAGCCCGTACCGGACGGTGATCCCTCCGCCCCGCCCGAGGAGCACGCGGCGGACAGGAGCAGCGAGGCCGTCGCCAGCGCGGCCACCACCCCCCTGCGCACCGCGGGGGACTGAACAGCTCCGAACACAGCACCGCGCACTGAACCGATCCTTTCGACGGCTGTCCGACTCTCTGCCCGTACTACCTGCTGCTTGCCGCCCGCTACCTGTTTCCTGCACGGCGGCCATGCCAGGAGTTCCCGGTGCGGCCCATTCTCCCGCCACCTTCCGCCTGGCGCCCGGTCTCAGTCCCAGGAGCCCCGCGCCGGGGGCAGCCCGGCGATCTCCGCCAGGTCCCGCTCGTCCAGGGCCACCCCCGCCGCCCCCGCGTTCTCCACCGCCCACCGTTCCCGCTTCGCCCCCGGCACCGGCACCACATGCGGGCCCTGGCGCAGCACCCACGCGAGTGCCACCTGTGCCACCGTCGCCCCGCGCCGCTCCGCGATCCGCCGCAGTCCGGCCACCACCGGCTGGTTCGCCGCCATCATCTCCGCCGTGAACCGCGGATGCCTGGCCCGCAGATCCTCCGGCTCGAACCCCTGGCCCGGCTTCAGCGCCCCGGTCAGATAGCCGCTGCCCAGCGGCATCGCGGCCAGCAGCCCGACGCCGCGCGCCGCGCACCAGGGCAGCAGCTCCTCCAGCGCCTCCGGCGACCACACCGACAGCTCCGCCTCCACGGCGCTGACCGGGAAGACCTGCTGAATCCGCGCCAACTGCCGGATCGTTCCCGCATACGGCCCGGCGCCCGACCTGCGCGGGGCGTGCGCCCCCACCGCGCAGAGCCCCAGCGAACGGACCTTGCCCGCCGTCACCAGCTCCGCCATCGCCCCCCAGGTCTCCTCCACCGGCACCTCCGGGTCGGCCCGGTGCAGCTGGTACAGGTCGATCACATCGGTCTGGAGCCGGCGCAGCGAGGCGTCACAGGCCCGCCGCACATACCCGGGCCGGCCGTTGGCCACGATGTGCTGATCGCCCACCAGCAGCCCGCACTTGGTGGAGACGAACGCCTCGGACCGGCGGCCCTTCAGCGCCCGGCCGACCAGCAGCTCGTTGGTGAACGGCCCGTACATGTCCGCGGTGTCGAGCAGCCGGACGCCCGCATCGAGTGCCGCGTGCACCGTCCGCACCGAACGGTCGCCGCGCTGCTGCGATGCGCTGTAGCCCCAGCTCATCGGCATACAGCCCAGCCCGACCGCGCCCACGGCAAGCCCCGCCGCCCCGATAGTCCTGCACTCCAACTCCCCGAACCCTCCCTCGTTCCCGCGGTCACGGGGCCGTACCGCACCCAAAACTAACCTCTGGCCGAACCGCATCCGGCGTCAGCCGTCCTGGAGCACTCGCACGCCTGTCGCATAGCCTCCTGACCATGACTGCGACGACTGCCGACGTGTGGCTGCCCTTCCGGGCCGACGAGATCGACGCCCTCCCCGAAGGCCTCAACCACCTCTTCTGGGACGGTGGCCCGGACTTCCCCGGTGATCCGGCCGACTGTGCCTACTACGTCGTTCCCTACATGAAGGGTTCCGAGATCGCGGTACGGCCGCTCGCCGCCATGAGCACCGTCCAGGTGGTCCAGACGCTCTCCGCGGGCATCGACCACGTGGAGCCGGGCCTCGGGCTGCTGCGCGCGGGGGTGCGCCTCTGCAACGCCAAGGGGGTGCACGAGGCGTCAACCGCCGAGCTGACGCTCGCCCTCGTCCTGGCCTCCTTGCGCGGCATCCCCGGATTCGTGCACGGCCAGGACGAGGAGGAGTGGCGGTCCGGCTTCTACCCGGCGCTCGCCGACAAGTCCGTGCTGATCGTGGGGTACGGCTCCATCGGCTCGGCCATCGAGGACCGGCTCGGCCCCTTCGAGTGCGCGCGGGTGGCGCGCGTCGCGCGCTCCGCACGGACCACCGCACGCGGTCCCGTACACACGCTCGACGATCTCCCCGCGCTGCTGCCCGAGGCCGACGTCGTCATTCTCTCCACCCCGCTGAACCCGTCCACGCAGGGGCTGGTGGACGCCGACTTCCTCGCCGCGATGCGGGACGGGGCCCTTCTCGTCAACGTCGCCCGGGGCGGAGTCGTCGACACCAAGGCCCTGCTGCCCGAAGTCGAGTCCGGGCGACTGCGGGCCGCGCTCGATGTGACCGACCCGGAACCGCTGCCGCCGGGCCATCCCCTCTGGCATGCTCCGAATGTCTTGATCACACCTCATGTGGGCGGCAGCACCTCGGCGTTCGAACCGCGCGCCAAGCGGCTGCTGGCCGCGCAGCTCACCCGCTTCGCCGCCGGAGAGCCTGTGCACAACGTGGTACGCACCACCGGCTGACCGGCCCGGGCGGCCACGCTGCGGGGCGGTCCGGATGCACGCAGTGCCGCTCACCTCGCATTTCGTCACGGAGCGTAGAGAAGCTATGGCCCTGAGTGACGGATCTGGTGTATCGTCCGCACCGGAGGGCTGCGCCGTGTAAGGGAAGGCGCGGGGGGAGCATCGGAACGCGAGGGGGCGACGGGCGATGTGCTGGCCATGGAGAGACGATCCGACGTGGGCGGGCGGGCGGCCGGGGCCCTCGGCGCGGACGCGGCGCTCCGCCCGCCCGTGGCCGGATTCCGGCCCCGGTTCCGCACTGGCGGCCAGGCCGGGCCCGGGGCGGGGAGCCCTCCGGTGAGCGCGCTGGGGGCCCTGCTCTCCCCGCGCTCCGCCTCCGGCGGTGCGGGCCTGCGGTCCCGGATTCTGCTCGGCGTCGTCTGCGCGGCGTATTCGGTGGGTGCCGCCGTCGGCTGGGGGTCACCCCGACTGGCGCTCGTCATGGGGGACTTCGGCCTCGCCGTGGCGGCGCTGATCGCTGCCGTCTCCTGCTTCCTCTACGCGCGCACCGGCGCGGGACGGCTGCGCCCTGCCTGGCTGCTGTTCTCGCTCTCCTCGCTCATGGCGGCCTGCGGAAACGCCGTCTGGGGCTGGTACGAGGTGATCCTCTCGGTCCCCGTGCCGACCCCCTCCCTCGCCGACGTGTTCTTCCTCTGCTTCGCGCCGCCCGCCATCGTCGGGCTGCTCGTGCTCGCCAAGCGCCCCGTCACCCGCGCCGGCTGGGTCTGCCTGGCCCTGGACGCCTGGCTGATCGCCGGCTCCCTGCTGACGCTCGCCTGGAGCCTCGCCCTCGCGCACGCCGCGCACATGGCGGGCTTCCAGGAGGCCAGCGTGGCGCCCGCCGCCCTCTCGCTGGCCTATCCGCTGCTCGACATCGTGCTCGTCTCGATGGTGCTCGCCCTGCACTTCCGCCGGTCCGGCGCCAACCGCTCCGCGGTCAACACCACCATCGCCGCCCTGGCGCTCACCGTGCTGAGCGACGCGGTCTTCACCTCGCCGCTGCTGCGCTCCACCTACCACTCGGGCCAGCTCCTCGACGCGGGCTGGTTCGCTGGTTCGCTGCTCCTCGCCTACGCCCCCTGGGGCGCCCGGCGCGGGGCCGGGGCCGCCGAGCGCCCCGGACCGCCGCGGGCCGCCGCCAGCCGCCCGATCGCCGGTTCGCTGGCCGCCCTGACCCCCTATCTCGCCGCCGCCGTCTGCACCCTGGGCATCCTGTACAACGTGGTCGAGGGCCGCCGGGTGGACCGGGTCGTCGTCCTCACCGGCTGTACGGTCGTCCTGGCGCTCGTCGTCCGCCAGGGCATCATGCTCCTCGACAACATCTCCCTCACCCAGGAGCTGGCCCAGAAGGAGAACCACTTCCGCTCCCTGGTCCAGGGCTCCAGCGACGTCATCATGATCGCCGCACCCAACGGGACCCTGCGCTACGTCAGCCCCGCCGCCGCCGGGGTCTACGGGCGCGAGGCGGAGGACCTCGTCGGCTCCGAGCTGTCCTCGATCATCCATCCCGAGGACCTCGGCCGGGTGGTCCACGAGGTGCGGCGCTTCCTCGCCGCCCCACCGCACGAAGAACCCACCACGCGCATCGAGTGCCGCTTCCGCTCCGGAACCGGCGACTGGCTCAACGTCGAGTCCACCGTCAACCGCCATCAGGGCGGCCTCCTCCTCAACAGCCGTGACGTCACCGAACGGGTCAGGCTCCAGGCCCAGTTGCAGCACAACGCCGAGCACGACCCGCTCACCGACCTGCCCAACCGGGCGCTGTTCACCGCCCGGGTCCGCAAGGCGCTCGGCGGCCGCCGAGCGGGCGACTCCGGCACCGCCGTCCTCTTCATCGACCTCGACGGCTTCAAGGCGGTCAACGACACCATCGGCCACCAGGCGGGCGACGAACTGCTCGTCCAGGCGGGCCGCCGCCTCCAGGAGTCCGTCCGGGCCGGGGACACCGCGGCGAGGCTCGGCGGCGACGAGTTCGCGGCGCTCATCGTCGGCGACGGCACCCGCGACCAGGGCGCCCGGGAGTACCAGGTCCACGAGATCGCCGAGCGGCTGCGCCTCACCCTCTCCCAGCCCTACCGGATCGGCCCCAGCGAGGTCCGGGTGGCCGCCTCCATCGGCGTCGCCTTCGCCGAGCCCGCCATCAGCCCCACCGACCTCATGCGCAACGCCGACCTGGCGATGTACCGGGCCAAGGCGGGCGGCAAGGACCGGGTCGAGCTGTACGCCCCGCAGATGCAGGCCGACGTCGTACGCCGCTCCGAGCTGGCCACCCGGCTGCGGACCGCCCTGCGCGACGGGGAGTTCGCCCTGCTCCACCAGCCCGTGGTCCACCTCGCCAGCGGGTCCGTGGCCGCCGTCGCCGCCCAGGCCCGCTGGAGATCCGCCCAGGGCATCCTGTTCACCCCCGCCGAGTTCCTCCGGGTCACCGGCGACGACGACCGCACCGCCGAGCTCGGCCGCTGGCTCCTGGAGGAGTCCGTCGCCCAGGCCGCCGACCGGGCCAGGGCCGGGCACCCCGTCCCGGTCGCCGTGCGGCTGTCCGCCGCCCGGCTGCTGGACACCGCCGCGCCCTTCGGCTCCATCGAGGCGCTGCTGACCCGGCACGGCCTGCCCTCGGGCGCCCTGATGGTCGAGGTGGCCGACAGCGACCCCCGCGTCTCCTTCGACGCCCTGGAGCAGCGCCTCGTGGCCCTGCGCCGGCTCGGCGTGCGGATCGCGCTCGACGGCTTCGGCAGCGGCTTCGCGGCGATCAACGCCCTGCGGCGGCTCCCCATCGACGTACTGAAGCTCGACCGGAATCTGGTCGAGGGGGTGGTCGAATCGGCCAGACTTCACAAGATCACCAGTGGGCTGCTGCGGATCGCCTGCGACCTCGGCCTCCAGTCCGTCGCCGACGGCGTCGACGCACCCGAGCAGGTCCTCGCCCTGCGCGCCATGGGGTGCACGCACGGCCAGGGGATGGCCTTCTCCGGGCCGCTCGACGAATACCGGCTGCGGCGGGCGCTGGTCCGCGGGGAGTTCCCCGTGCCGGGCATTCCGGGCCCCCGGCCGGCCATGGCGGGCGGCTCGATCCCACTGCTCACCGGATCACATACTGAGACGCCCGTCCCACCCCCTTGACACGTCATGCGTGCCGGAGAGAGGGTCAATGCCATGCGCACCCGAATTCTCGTACTTGGAAAGCGCGTCGGCTGAAGCAGAGTCACTCCACGACACTCTGCGGACCATCCCGGCGCGCTCCCCTCGCTTGCCTCACGGCACGAGGGGTTTTTTGTTGCACCGACACGCTCAAACCGCTGCAAAACACCCGCGAAAACCCTCAGCTTCGAGAAGAGAATGCCGATGACCGAGCAGGCCACCGGGGCCCATCACCCGCAGCCGCGCGCCCGTAACAGCGGACAGCCGTCCGCCACCGTCGAGCACGTCACGGGCGCCCAGTCCCTCATCCGTTCTCTTGAGGAAGTCGGCGCCGACACGGTATTCGGCATCCCCGGCGGTGCGATCCTCCCCGCCTACGACCCGATGATGGACTCCACCCGCGTCCGTCACGTCCTGGTCCGCCACGAGCAGGGCGCCGGTCACGCCGCCACCGGGTACGCACAGGCCACCGGCAAGGTCGGCGTCTGCATGGCCACCTCGGGGCCCGGCGCCACCAACCTGGTCACCCCGATCGCCGACGCGCACATGGACTCCGTGCCGCTCGTCGCGATCACCGGCCAGGTCGCCTCCAAGGCCATCGGCACCGACGCCTTCCAGGAAGCCGACATCTGCGGCATCACGATGCCGATCACCAAGCACAACTTCCTGGTGACCAAGGCCGAGGACATCCCGCACACCATCGCCGAGGCCTTCCACATCGCCTCCACCGGCCGCCCCGGACCGGTCCTCGTCGACATCGCCAAGGACGCCCTCCAGGCCCGGACCACCTTCAGCTGGCCGCCCACCCAGGACCTGCCCGGCTACCGCCCGGTGACCAAGCCGCACGCCAAGCAGATCCGCGAGGCCGCCAAGCTGATCACCCAGGCCAAGCGCCCCGTGCTGTACGTCGGCGGCGGCGTCCTCAAGGCCAGGGCCACCGCCGAGCTGAAGGTCCTCGCGGAGCTGACCGGAGCGCCCGTCACCACTACCCTGATGGCGCTCGGCGCGTTCCCCGACAGCCACCCGCTGCACGTGGGAATGCCGGGCATGCACGGCGCGGTCACCGCCGTCACCGCGCTGCAGAAGGCCGACCTGATCGTCGCCCTCGGCGCCCGCTTCGACGACCGCGTCACCGGCAAGCTGGACAGCTTCGCCCCGTACGCCAAGATCGTCCACGCCGACATCGACCCGGCCGAGATCGGCAAGAACCGCACCGCGGACGTCCCGATCGTGGGCGACGCCCGCGAGGTCCTGGCCGACCTGGTCCAGGCCGTCCAGGCCGAGCACACCGAGGGCCGCACCGGCGACTACGCCGCATGGTGGAAGGACCTCAACCGCTGGCGCGACACCTACCCGCTCGGCTACGACCTGCCCGAGGACGGCAGCCTCTCCCCGCAGCAGGTCATCCAGCGCATCGGCAAGCTCGCCCCCGAGGGCACGATCTTCGCGGCGGGCGTCGGCCAGCACCAGATGTGGGCCTCCCACTTCATCGACTACGAGCAGCCCGCCACCTGGCTCAACAGCGGCGGCGCCGGGACGATGGGCTACGCGGTCCCGGCCGCGATGGGCGCCAAGGCCGGCATGCCCGACCGCACGGTCTGGGCCATCGACGGCGACGGCTGCTTCCAGATGACCAACCAGGAACTGACCACCTGCGCGCTCAACAACATCCCGATCAAGGTCGCCGTCATCAACAACGGCGCCCTCGGAATGGTCCGCCAGTGGCAGACCCTCTTCTACAACCAGCGCTACTCCAACACCGTCCTGCACTCCGGCCCCGACAGCGACGGCGGCCCGGCCAGGGGCACCCGCGTCCCGGACTTCGTCAAGCTGTCCGAGGCCATGGGCTGCTACGCCATCCGCTGCGAGGACCCGGCCGAACTGGACAAGGTCATCGAAGAGGCCAACTCCATCAACGACCGCCCCGTCGTGATCGACTTCATCGTCCACGAGGACGCCATGGTCTGGCCGATGGTCGCGGCCGGCACCTCCAACGACGAGGTCCAGGCCGCACGCGGCGTCCGCCCCGACTTCGGCGACAACGAAGACGACTGAGAGACAGAGAGAGAACGACTCCATGTCCAGCAAGCACACGCTCTCCGTCCTGGTCGAGAACAAGCCCGGTGTCCTCGCCCGGATCACCGCCCTGTTCTCCCGACGCGGCTTCAACATCGACTCGCTCGCGGTCGGTACCACCGAGCACCCCGACATCTCCCGCATCACCATCGTCGTGAATGTCGAGGACCTGCCCCTGGAGCAGGTGACCAAGCAGCTCAACAAGCTGGTCAACGTCCTGAAGATCGTCGAACTCGAGCCCGCCGCTGCGATCCAGCGGGAGCTCGTCCTGGTGAAGGTCCGCGCCGACAACGAGACCCGCTCCCAGATCGTCGAGATCGTCCAGCTGTTCCGCGCCAAGACCGTCGACGTCTCCCCGGAGGCCGTCACGATCGAGGCGACCGGAGGGGCCGACAAGCTGGAGGCGATGCTCAAGATGCTGGAGCAGTACGGCATCAAGGAGCTCGTCCAGTCCGGCACCATCGCCATAGGGCGCGGCGCGCGCTCGATCACCGACCGGTCCCTGCGCGCCCTCGACCGCTCGGCCTGAGCCGACGCACCCGAGCGGGGCGGCCGTCCGCCCCGCTCGGATGGCGAGACCCGACCACACTCACGACGCACCCCGCCGTACGGTGGGACGCAACACCTGCACACCAAGGAGAAGACCCAGTGGCCGAGCTGTTCTACGACGACGATGCCGACCTGTCCATCATCCAGGGCCGCAAGGTCGCGGTCATCGGCTACGGCAGCCAGGGCCACGCCCACGCGCTGTCGCTCCGTGACTCCGGCGTCGACGTCCGCGTCGGTCTGCACGAGGGCTCGAAGTCCAAGGCCAAGGCCGAGGAGCAGGGCCTGCGCGTGGTGACCCCCGCCGAGGCCGCCGCCGAGGCCGACGTCATCATGATCCTCGTCCCGGACCCGATCCAGGCCCAGGTCTACGAGGAGTCCATCAAGGACAACCTCAAGGACGGCGACGCCCTGTTCTTCGGCCACGGCCTGAACGTCCGCTTCGGCTTCATCAAGCCGCCGGCCGACGTCGACGTCTGCATGGTCGCCCCCAAGGGCCCCGGCCACCTGGTCCGCCGCCAGTACGAGGAGGGCCGCGGCGTCCCGTGCATCGTGGCCGTCGAGCAGGACGCCTCGGGCAAGGGCCTGGCGCTCGCCCTGTCGTACGCCAAGGGCATCGGCGGCACCCGTGCCGGCGTCATCAAGACCACCTTCACCGAGGAGACCGAGACCGACCTGTTCGGTGAGCAGGCCGTCCTCTGCGGTGGCACCGCCGCCCTGGTCAAGGCCGGTTTCGAGACGCTGACCGAGGCGGGCTACCAGCCCGAGATCGCGTACTTCGAGTGCCTGCACGAGCTGAAGCTCATCGTCGACCTCATGTACGAGGGCGGCCTGGAGAAGATGCGCTGGTCCATCTCGGAGACCGCCGAGTGGGGCGACTACGTCACCGGCCCCCGGATCATCACCGACGCCACCAAGGCCGAGATGAAGAAGGTCCTCACCGAGATCCAGGACGGCACCTTCGCCAAGAACTGGATGGCCGAGTACCACAACGGTCTGCCCAAGTACAACGAGTACAAGAAGGCCGACAGCGACCACCTGCTGGAGACCACCGGCCGTGAGCTGCGCAAGCTCATGAGCTGGGTGAACGACGAAGAGGCCTAGGCCTCGGGGAGCGGGGCGGGTCCGGAAGGGCCCGCCCCGCTCCGTATCACCAGAAGCATCGCCGGAAGCATCACCGGGAGCACTGACGGGAGCACTGCCGGAAGGCGCGGGTCCTGTGCGGGTGTACACCACGTCCACCCCGTGCGGGTGATCCTTCCATCAGGGCGCAGTAGAAGGCCCGCCGCATGACTACACTTCTCAACACATACACGCGTCAGGGCCCACAGTGTCGTGCGTCTACCACGCGGCTAGCCCCTCCACCGCCTGCGGCCGTCGGGACGGCCGTCCGCACTGGACTTGTGAGGACTCACGTGAGCTCGAAACCTGTCGTACTCATCGCTGAAGAGCTGTCGCCCGCCACGGTCGACGCTCTGGGTCCGGATTTCGAGATCCGGCACTGCAACGGCGCGGACCGCGCCGAGTTGCTCCCCGCGATCGCCGATGTCGACGCGATCCTGGTGCGCTCCGCGACCAAGGTCGACGCCGAGGCCATCGCCGCCGCCAAGAAGCTCCGGGTCGTGGCCCGCGCGGGCGTCGGTCTGGACAACGTCGATGTCTCCTCGGCCACCAAGGCCGGTGTGATGGTCGTCAACGCCCCGACCTCCAACATCGTCACCGCCGCCGAGCTGGCCTGCGGTCTGCTGGTCGCCACCGCGCGGAACATCCCGCAGGCCAACACCGCCCTGAAGAACGGCGAGTGGAAGCGCTCCAAGTACACCGGCGTCGAGCTCAGCGAGAAGGTCCTCGGCGTCGTCGGCCTGGGCCGCATCGGTGTCCTGGTCGCCCAGCGCATGTCGGCCTTCGGCATGAAGGTCGTCGCCTACGACCCCTACGTCCAGCCCGCCCGCGCCGCGCAGATGGGCGTCAAGCTCCTCAGCCTCGACGAGCTGCTGGAGGTCGCCGACTTCATCACCGTGCATCTGCCCAAGACCCCCGAGACCCTCGGCCTCATCGGGGACGAGGCGCTGCACAAGGTGAAGCCCTCGGTGCGCATCGTCAACGCCGCGCGCGGCGGGATCGTCGACGAGGAGGCGCTGTACTCCGCGCTCAAGGAGGGCCGCGTCGCGGGCGCGGGCCTCGACGTGTACGCGAAGGAGCCCTGCACGGACTCCCCGCTCTTCCAGTTCGACCAGGTCGTCTGCACCCCGCACCTGGGGGCCTCCACCGACGAGGCCCAGGAGAAGGCGGGCATCGCGGTCGCCAAGTCCGTCCGTCTCGCGCTCGCGGGTGAGCTGGTCCCGGACGCGGTCAACGTCCAGGGCGGCGTCATCGCCGAGGACGTACGCCCCGGCCTCCCGCTCGCCGAGAAGCTCGGCCGGATCTTCACCGCGCTCGCGGGCGAGGTCGCGGCCCGGCTCGACGTCGAGGTGTACGGCGAGATCACCCAGCACGACGTGAAGGTGCTGGAGCTCTCGGCGCTCAAGGGCGTCTTCGAGGATGTCGTCGACGAGACCGTCAGCTACGTCAACGCCCCGCTCTTCGCGCAGGAGCGCGGTGTCGAGGTACGCCTCACCACCAGCTCCGAGTCGCCGGATCACCGCAATGTGGTCACCGTGCGCGGCACGCTCTCCAGCGGCGAGGAGGTCGCGGTCTCCGGCACGCTGGCGGGCCCGAAGCACCTCCAGAAGATCGTGGCCATCGGCGAGCACGACGTGGACCTGGCCCTCGCGGACCACATGGTCGTCCTGCGCTACCAGGACCGTCCCGGTGTGGTCGGCGCGGTCGGCAAGGTCCTCGGCGAGGCCGGGCTGAACATCGCGGGCATGCAGGTCTCGCGGGCGGCCGCGGGCGGCGAGGCGCTCGTCGTCCTCACCGTCGACGACACCGTCCCGCAGACGGTGCTGACCGAGATCGCCGAAGAGATCGGCGCCTCCTCGGCCCGCTCGGTGAACCTCACCGACTGACACCCCGCACGATCCCGCCCTGTACCCGGTGGCCGGGCCCCTCGTCCCGTACGAGAGGCCCGGACGCCGGGTACAGCGCTTTCCGCCGACAGCCAACCCGCCGGGGTGGGCCCGGGGTTGGGCCCTGGGGCCCACGACGTGCGGTGGCCCCGACCCTAGGGTGACCGATTATCAGGTCACTCAGGGGTACCGGGGGTCGGATCACGTATGTCTGCTGTCGGTGGCATACCCGTAGCGGGAGGACCGGCCCCGGCCGCCGCCCCGCGGCGTGAACTCCCGGGCCCCCTCGTCCTCGTACGAGTGCTGCTCCTCGTCCTCCTCGGCGCGACGGCCCTGGGCGCGATCGGTCTCTCCGGCTCCGCGCTCGCCGTGGACGCGATGGGCGCCGAGGTGCTCGGCATCCTGCTGTACGCCTCCGCGCCCGGGGTGCTCGGCGCACTGCTGGCCCGGCATGTACGGACCGGCGGCACGCGGGTGCGGTGGGGGATCGTCGCCGTTCAGGGGTGGCTGATCCTCGGCGGGCTCGCCAACCTCGGGAACGGTTCTCCGGACGGGCTGACCCAGCTGGTCCTGCCGATCCTGATCATCGTCCTGATCAGCCGGGCGCCGAGCCGTGCGTGGTTCCGGCTGCCGTCCGCCGAACGGGGCCGGCCGCCGAAGTTCTCGCTCCCGCACATGATCACCTGGCGCCGGGACCGGGGGCAGACCGCCCTGGAGTACCTGGGCCTCGTCCTGATCGTCGTCGCGCTGATCGCGGCCCTGACAGTGGGCGGCCTCGGCGGCCGGATCACCGACGGACTCCAGTCGGCGATCTGCTCGCTGACCGGCAGCTCCTGCCCGGTGTCCGGAGGCAGCGACTCCGTCGAGGCGGGGGACAGCCCGGGCGGGGGAGCGGACGGCGGTACGTCGGGGAGCGCGGACGGCGGTGCGGATGCCGGTGCGGATGCCGGTGCGGACGGCGGTGCCGACGGCGGCGCCGACGGTGGGTCGACAACCACGGGCGGGACGACCGGCGGCGATGCGACGGGCGGGACGGGGAGCACGGGAGGTACGGGAGGTACGGGAGGTACCGGCAGTACGGAAGGGACGGGCAGGACCGGCAGTACGGGCGGGACCAGTGGTACGGAAGGTACGGGCGGGGCCAACACCGGCGGCACCGCGTCCGGCGGCTCCGGAAGTACCGGCGGCTCCGGAAGTACCGGCGGAACCGGGGGCGGCACCGGCGGGCCCGACGACACCGGGCGTCCCGGCACCGGTGAGGACACCTTTCCGGAGGAACACGAGGAGCCCGAGGCCGCCTACGACGTGCCCGCCTCCGCCGAGGGCGAGGGCGGTGGGGAGCAGGCCGAGGAGAAGGAGGACTGCGGCGGCTGGGGCTTCTTCGGCTGCGCCTGGGACCGTACGACCCAGGTCTTCAAGGGCGTCGTGGTCGACGGGATCTGGGGCGACATCACCGGGATCATCGACCTGTTCAAGCCCGAGACCTGGTCGGGCCTCGTGGACTACGGCGGCCGGCTCGCCGACCAGTGGGCGGCCGACTCCGCGGGCGCGGGCGACAAGTGGGCGGACGGCGACTACCTGGGCGCGCTGTGGGACTGGGGCGGGGCCTCGGTCAACACGGTGATCACGGTCGGCGACGACATGTTCGTCGGGGACGAGGTCCGTGAGCGCTGGAACAACGGGGAGAAGACCCGGGCCGTCACCGACGTGATCTGGAACGTCGGCTCGCTGTTCATCCCCGGCTACAACGTCGCGAAGGTGGTCGGCAAGGCCGGGAAGCTCGGCAAGGTCGGCAAGGTGGCCTCCGAGGTCGCCGACGCGGCGGGCGACGCGAGCGCGGCCGCCCGCCGGGCCCGGCAGGCCGCGGAGGCGGGCGACCTGGAAGGCGTACGCAAGGCGGCGAAGGAGGCCGACGAGGCGGCGGACAGCGCCGAGGACGCGGCGCGCCGGACCGGTTGCGCCATCGCGTCCGGGACACCGTCGGTGCGGTACGGGGGAGGCGGCACCGGTGGAGTGCCCGGCTCCGGTACCGGGGTGCTGGCGGGCGGCTCGCCGGGGCGGATCATCCTCGCGGAGGGCGGCTGCGACGAGGCTGCCAGGCAGTCGGCCGAGGAGGCGCGGGCGGCGGAGCGCCAGGCGCACCTGGACCAGAAGCGGCTGGAGGAGCCCGAGCGGGCCCGGAAGGCCGAGCTGGACAAGAAGAAGTACCCCGAGCCGCAGCGCAACGACACCTCCGACCCGCGCAACTACAACCCGCCGTCCTGGGCCGACGGCCTCAAGGACCGTACGCTCGGCGACGCCGACGCGGGCGACGGCTACTGGGCGAGCCGGGACCGCAACCCCGCGCCGAATTGGAAGAACGAGTCCTGGCTCCGCTACCAGGAGCAGATCACCGGGACGAACCGGGGCCAGGAGTACGTCGTACCGCACCCGCGCGAGGGCAAACCGGCCGTGGAATACGACGGGTGGGACTCCTCCCGGCAGACCTACCTGGAGGCCAAGAACGGTTACGGCAGCTATCTGTCCAAGACCGACCGCTCCAGCCTCACCCCGTCCGGCAAGGACAAGTTCGTCGCCGAGGCACGGGCCCAGGTGGAGGCGTCCGGCGGCCGCGCCGTGGAATGGCACTTCTCCGACCCGGACGTGGCCAAGGCGGCCCGCAAGGCGTTCCGCGAGGAGGGGCTGCCGATCAAGGTGATCAACACCAAGCCGCACCCCGGCGACAGCACCAGGAAACCGGAAGCATTCGACTGAGGGCTGTCCCGCCAGGGATGACCGGACAGCCCTCGGCGGCCGAGTAGCCTGCAACGCGGGACGGCCGGCCGACGGAGGAGAGACGAGCATGCGACGTGTAGTGCGGGGCTTCTGGGGCCCGAGGCCCGAACCGGTCGAGGCCCTGGCCGACCGGTGGCAGCGGACCCTGGACGGGTTCGCCGAGCTGGTCCCGCAGGCGGCCGACGTCTGGAGCCAGGTGCACGGGAACGGACCCGCGACCGCCTTCACCGCAGGAGGGGACGGTCTGCTCGGCGCGCTGCGGACCGCCCAGGACGCGGCCGACTGGTCGGACCTCACCGGTACCGGGCTGCGGCTCGTCGGTACGGGGGCGCCCGGCTGGGAGGCGGAGGTCAGCGGACTGGCCGGGGGCTCACCGCGGTTCCTGCTCCAGTCGCTCGCGATCGTCCTCCACGCACCGGACATCGCCGTGGTCCCGGAGGAGGAGATCCTGTCCCTCCTGGCCCGGGTGTGGGAGCCGGACTTCGGTGACGTGAGCGACGACGACGTGCTGGACGCCCTGGAGGACGACGCCGGGTATTCCGTCGGCGACCCGGTCGTCGGCCGCACCGGCTACCTCTCCCCGGCCCGCGCCGCCCTGGTCCCGGCAGGCCTGGAGGTGGTCCGGCAGCAACTCCCGGCAGGCGGCGAGCTGCTGAGTATCGCGGCCCCCGGCGACAGCGCGACGGTGGTGCGGGTGTACGAACGGCTGCGCGAGGCCGGGGCGCTGGCCCCGCTGCCCCGCCCGTTGGACCGGCCCGTCCTGTGACCGCCCGGGCCGGGGAGGCCTTCGACGCGGACCGGGCGGCCGCCGAGGTCGGGGAGCTCCTCGCCGCCCCCGTACCGGCCACCGGCCCCACCGCCGCCGAGGGTGACCCGGCCACCGGCGAGTGGACGGTCACCGCGGGGGCGGGGTTCCGGATCGTGCCGCTGTGGGAGGGCGACCCGCTGACCGGCGTGTACGCCCCCGAGTGGAACGACGCCGAGGAGGCCGCGGCCGCCCGCCTCGACTCCCTGGCCCGAGTGCTGGACGCCCGCTGGGGTCCGCGCCGCACGGTCCCGCTGCACGGGCCGCTGCTGCGGTGGCAGGGCGGTTCGCCCGTGGAGCCGCTGTTCGAGGCGCTGTTCGCGGAAGATCTGTACGGGGACCTGAGCGTCTGGGGCCCGCTCGGCTCCGGCGGGGCCCCGGAGGACCGCTGGGTCGCGCTGACCGTCGGTCACAGCGACGCGGACGCGCCGATGGTGCTGGCCGCACTGGTCAGCGACCGGCCGGTGGCCGAACCGGAGGGCGTGGACGGCCCGTTGTGAGGCTCCGAGGCCCCGCCGTCGCGCTCCCGTACGACCCCGCCGGGGGTGGCCGCGGACGCTGGTAGGGTCCTTCGGCACCACCCATCCCGTGATGGAGAAGGTCCATGAAGCTGCTCCCCCTGTTCCTGCGACGCCCGATCGAAGCGGTGTACGAGCGTCGGCTCGCCGCCACCCTGGTGGGGCTGCCCCGCCCGCAGCACGTCGGGATCATGGTGGACGGCAACCGGCGGTGGGCCCGCAAGGCCGGGCACACGGACGTCCGGGAGGGGTACCGGGCGGGCGGCGCGAAGGTGACCACCTTCCTCGGCTGGTGCACCGCCGCGGGGATCGAGCACGTCACCCTCTTCATGCTCTCCGACGACAACCTGGGCCGCCCCGCCGAGGAGCTCGGCCCGCTGATCGAGGTCATCGAGGAGACCGTCCGCGACATCACCGCCGAGGGCCGCGACTGGGAGGTCCAGGTGATCGGCTCGCTCGACATGCTGCCCGGCTCCAGCGCCCGGGTGCTCAAGGAAGCCACCGCCGCCACGAGCGGGCGCGGCGGGCTCAAGGTGGACGTGGCGGTCGGCTACGGTGGCCGGCGCGAGATCGTCGACGCGGTGAAGGCCGCCTTCGAGGAGCACATGGCCGCCGGGGGCGACCCTGCCGAGCTGGTCGCGCGGTTCGGGATCGACGACATCTCCCGGCACCTCTACTCGCCGATCGCCGACCACACCGACTTCATCATCCGGACCTCCGGCGAGCAGCGGCTCTCCGGCTTCCTGCTCTGGCAGTCCGCGTACGCCGAGATGCACTGGGTGGACTGCTACTGGCCCGCTTTCCGGCACGTGGACTTCCTGCGGGCGCTGCGGTCGTACGCGAACAGGGAACGCCGCTTCGGCAAGTGACGCTCCCCGCACCGCACTCAGGTCCCAGAGCGATCCGCCGCGGTGCGTGGGCCGCCCGTCGACGACCGTGAGCAGCACCGGCAGATCCGGCAGCTCGGTGGCCGCGGTGGTCAGCGGGCTGTCGGCCAGGGCCGTGTGGTCGGCGCGGCAGCCGCAGGAGAGCCGCCCCGCCTCGGCCTCGCGCCGTCCGCCGCAGGGCCGATGTCACGGGACCCGGTGAAGCGGACTACAGCCGCGCCCGCTTCACCGCCATGTGCAGCAGCAGCCGGTCCTCGCCCTCGTTGAGGTCGAGGCCGGTGATCTGCTGGATGCGGGAGAGCCGGTAGTAGAGCGTCTGGCGGTGGATGCCCAGGGCGGCGGCCGTCCGGCTCGCCTGGCCCGCGCAGTCCAGGAACACCTCCGCGGTGTGCGCCAGCTCCCGGTGCGGCGGGGTCAGCAGCGAGGCGACCGCCGGGTCCCCCGGGTCCGTGCCGGTGCCCGGGAGCGCGGTCAGCAGGCGGTACGGGCCGATCGCCGACCACCGGGCGACCGGGCCGAGACGGGTCTCCGCCCGGGCCGCGCGGGCCGCCGCCACCGCTTCCCGCCACGAGACCGTCAGCTCGTCCAGCCCGCGGCGGGGGCCGGAGATCCCCCCGGTGGCCGCCGACGGGCCACTCGCGCGCAACCGGCCCGCCGCACTCACGGCCGGGTCCAGGCGGTCCGCCGAGCGCAGCCGGATCAGCGCCGCCAGCGCCGCGGGCCCGGCGGCCCCGGGCGCGGCGACCGTCGCCAGCGCGGCCGCCGAGGCCACGCCCCGTACCGAAGGCGTGTCGCCCGTCCACGGGGTCACGCACACCACCGCGTGCAGCCCCTCCGCGTCCCGCCCCAGCGCCTCGCCCAGCGCGGCGGCGGCGCTGTCGTGCTGCCGCCCCGGCCCGGCGGTCAGGACCGCGCCGAACTCCCGCGAGAGGTCGGCGCCCGCCCGCGCCTCGTCGGCGAGCAGCGCCCCGATCCGGGCCGTGACCTCCATCGCGGCGGCCAGCCGTTCGTCGGCCGGCCCCGGGTCGGTGTCGAGCAGCCAGACGTAACCGAGGACGACACCCCGATGGCGTACCGGAAGGCAGACGCGGTCCCGGAACACCCCGGCCTCGGGGGCGGCGGGGATGCGGACGGGGCCGGTGGCCCGGGTGATGCCGAAGCCCTCGAACCAGGCGCGGACGGCGGGCGTGGAGCGGCGGGTCAGGATCGAGCGGGTGCGGACCGGGTCCATCGCCGTGTCGTCGTCGCTGTCGTGGGCCCCGAAGGCGACCAGTCCGAAGTCCCGGTTCTCCAGGGTGGCCGGGGCGCCGAGGAGGGCGGAGATCTCGTCGACCAGTTCCTGGTAATCGCCTGTCACCCGGCCATTCTCGCACCCCCTCCCGGCCATCTTCAGACAGATGTCTGAGATGGCGGCCACGGATGCGTGACAGGTGTCGATGGCACAGGGCCGACGGGGTGCCTAGATTTCACGGTGGTTATCCGTGCCGTACCAGTGTGTTCATGTCTGTACACCTACGTTCATGTACGTACCGTTACGGCCCTTCGTTCGTTCATCCGTGGAGGTACCCCGTGCTGGGTCCCGTGATTCTCGCCGCATCGCGCAGCGACAAGATGCGCCGGTTCGTCTCGGCCGCGCCCGGCACCAAGCAGGTCGTCGACCGCTTCATCGCCGGGGAGACCGTCGACCAGGTCGTGCCGATCGTCGTGGACGCCGCGGACAAGGGCCTGGAGGTCACGCTCGACGTCGTCGGTGAGGACATCACCACCCCCGAGCAGGCCGAGGCCGCGCGCGACGCGTACCTGGAGCTCGTCGAGCGTCTGAAGGCCCTGGACCTGGGCACCCGCGCCGAGATGTCCGTCAAGCTGTCGATGTTCGGCCAGGCGCTGGAGAACGGCCACGAGCTCGCCCTCGCCAATGTGCGCCCCGTCGTCGAGGCGGCGGCCGCCATCGGCACCACGGTCACCCTGGACGCCGAGGACCACACCACCCTCGACTCGATGTTCGCCATCCACGAGGAGCTGCGGAAGGACTTCCCGCAGACCGGCTGCGTCATCCAGTCCTACCTGTTCCGCACCGAGGACGACGCCCGTCGGCTCGCCGCCGCGGGCAGCCGCGTACGCATCGTGAAGGGCGCCTACAAGGAGCCCGCCGCCGTCGCGTACCAGGACAAGGCCGAGATCGACAAGGCGTACGTCCGTATCACCAGGATCCTGATGGAGGGCGAGGGCTACCCGATGATCGGGTCCCACGATCCCCGTCTCATCGCCATCGCCCAGGAGCTGGGCCGCCAGGCGGGGCGCAAACTGGATGAGTACGAGTTCCAGATGCTGTACGGCATCCGCAGCGACGAGCACATCCGGCTCGCGGCCGAGGGCCACCGGATGCGCGTCTACACGGCGTACGGCACCGACTGGTACGGATACTTCATGCGACGCCTCGCGGAGAAGCCGGCCAACCTGCTGTTCTTCGCCCGTTCGGTCCTCACCAAGGGCTGAGCACCCGGCCCCGACCCCGGGCTGAACCGGCCACGGCCGACACACCCATCCCCGCCGACACCAAGGAGACAAGGCAACCATGGACGCCGTCACCCAGGTCCCCGCGCCGGTCAATGAGCCGGTCCACTCCTACGCCCCGGGTTCCCCGGAGCGCGCCCGCCTGGAGGTGAAGCTCAAGGAGCTCGCCGACAATCCGATCGACCTGCCGATGACCATCGGCGGCGAGAAGCGGATGGGCGGCGGCGAGCGTGTGAACGTCGTACAGCCGCACAACCACAAGGCCGTCATCGGTACCTTCGCGGGCGCCACCGAGCAGGACGCGCAGGACGCCATCGACGCGGCCCTCGCCGCCGCTCCGGCCTGGCGCGCGATGTCCTTCGACGACCGCGCGGCGATCATCCTGCGCGCCGCCGAGCTGCTGTCGGGCCCCTGGCGCGAGACGCTGGCCGCCTCCACCATGCTCGGCCAGTCCAAGACCGCCCAGCAGGCCGAGATCGACACCCCCTGCGAGCTGATCGACTTCTGGCGCTTCAACGTGCACTACGCGCGCCAGATCCTCGCCGAGCAGCCCCCGGCGAACTCCCCGGGCGTGTGGAACCGCATGGACCACCGCCCGCTGGAGGGCTTCGTCTACGCGATCACGCCGTTCAACTTCACGGCCATCGCGGGCAACCTCCCCACCGCCCCCGCCCTCATGGGCAACGTCGTGGTGTGGAAGCCGTCCCCGACCCAGACCCACGCCGCCGTGCTGCTGATGCAGCTCCTGGAGGAGGCCGGTCTGCCCAAGGGCGTCATCAACCTGGTCACCGGCGACGGCATCGCCGTCTCCGAGGTGGCGCTGAACCACCGCGACCTGGCCGGTATCCACTTCACCGGCTCGACCCCCACCTTCCAGCACCTGTGGAAGACGGTCGGCAACAACATCGCCAACTACCGCACCTACCCGCGGCTCGTCGGCGAGACCGGCGGCAAGGACTTCGTCGTCGCGCACCCCAGCGCCGACCGCGCCGTCCTGAAGACCGCGCTGACCCGCGGCTCCTTCGAGTTCCAGGGCCAGAAGTGCTCGGCGTCCTCCCGGGCGTACGTCCCGGCCTCCATCTGGAACTCCGGTTTCAAGGAGGAGTTCGCGGCCGAGGTCGACTCCATCAAGATGGGTGACGTCACCGACCTGACGAACTTCATCGGAGCCGTCATCGACGAGCGCTCGTTCGCCAAGAACAAGGCCGCGATCGACCGCGCCAAGTCCGACCCGGCGTGCACGGTCGTCGCGGGCGGCACCTACGACGACTCGGTGGGCTACTTCGTCCGTCCGACCGTCATCGAGTGCTCCGACCCCGAGAGCGAGGTCTTCACGACCGAGTACTTCGGCCCGATCCTCGCGATCCACGTCTACGAGGACGAGAAGTACGACGCCATGCTGGAGCAGATGGAGTCGGTGTCCGACTACGCGCTGACCGGCTCGGTCATCGCGGGCGACCGCGCGGCCGCCGCGTACACGATGGACAAGCTCCGCTACGCCGCGGGCAACTTCTACATCAACGACAAGTCGACCGGCGCCGTCGTCGGCCAGCAGCCCTTCGGCGGCGGCCGTGCCTCCGGCACCTGCGACAAGGCGGGCGCCCCGCAGAACCTCCAGCGCTGGACCCTGACCCGGGCCATCAAGGAGACGCTGGTCCCGCCGACCGACTACACCTACCCCCACCAGGGCTGACGCCCTCCCCGGGGCGCCGCAGCACGCCGCCCCGGGCCCCAGGGGCTCTCCGCCGCGGGAGAGCCTCCTCCTGAGCACCGCCCCCCGACCGGTCCCCCTACCGGCCGGGGGGCGGTTTCCATGGCAGGGCCTTCTTGCGAGGCGGCCCGTCAGATCTCCACCAGCACCTGATCCAGTGACTTGCGCACCAGGTCGGGGACCTCGCAGTCGTCCGCGGGATGGCCGACGGGGATCACGGCGAACGCCTTCTCGTTCTCGGGCCGGCCCAGCACCTCGCCGAGGAAGCGCATCGGGCTCGGGGTGTGGATCAGCGCGGCGAGCCCGGACAGGTGCAGGGCGGTGAGCAGCATGCCCACCGCGATCCCGACCGACTCGTCGACGTAGTAGTGCTTGCGCTTGGTTCCGTCCTCGCCCAGCCAGTAGCGCTGCTGGAAGACCACGATCAGGGCGGGTGCGTCCGTCATATGGGCCTTGACCGCGTCGGTGCCCAGCGGGCGCAGGGCGGCGAGCCACTCCTCGCCGAGCCGCCCGTCGTAGCTCAGCTTCTCCTCGTGCTCGGCGGCCTCCCGGATGCGGCGGCGTACCTCCGGGTCCTTGACCAGGACGAAGGTCCACGGCTGCTGGTGGGCGCCGGAGGGGGCGGTGGCCGCGCAGGCGATCGCGTCGCGCAGCACCTGCTCGGGGACGGGGTCGGGGGAGAAGGCGCGGACGGTCCTGCGCTCGTCCATCCGTCGGCGCAGCCGGGCGGCATGGGCCAGGGACGCCCTCGGGGCGATCCGTTCGGGGCGGTAGGGCGTGGGGCGGTACGGGTCGCCATGGGTGGGCGACCACTGCTGAGGTGCGGGTGTCGTGTCGGACATGGGCGCAGTGTGCGCGGTGGCGGAGGCCGGGGGAAGCGGTGCTTCGGACAGGACGGGAGCGGGTCCCGGTCAGTGTCCGATGACCGGGACCGGCCGTCCGTCTGCCTCTCGGTGTCCGGTGACCAGGACCGGCCGTCCGCCGGTGCCCCTGGGGCGCGCGGCCTTGGACGCCCCCGGGGCACGCACCCTTGTGGTTGGGTAATGGACATGTCAAATTCCTTCTCGGTACGTCCCCACACGTCACCCGAGAAGGAGTCCCCCCCATGCGACGCAACTCCCGCGCGCGCCTCGGCGTTTCCCTGCTGCTCGTCGCCGGCGCCCTCGGCCTCGGCGCGGCCCCCTCCGCCGCCGCCGACCCGTCCGCCTCCGCCGCCCCCTCGGCGATCCCCGCCCCGTCCGCGTACGCGCTCGACGCCAAGGTCGAACGCGTGCTCGGCGCCGACACCGCGGGAAGCTACCTCGACCGCAGGACCGGCGACCTGGTCGTCACCGTCACCACCGACCGGGCCGAGGAGCAGGCCCGCGCCGCCGGGGCCACGGTCCGCCGGGTGACCCGCAGCGCCGCCGAACTCCGGTCGGCCATGGACACCCTGGAGGCCGAGGCGAAGATCACCGGCACCTCCTGGGGCGTCGATCCGCGCACCAACCAGGTCGTGGTCGAGGCCGACTCCTCCGTCTCCGCCCGTGACATGGCCCGCCTGGAGGCCGTCGCCGAACGGCTCGGCGGCGCGGCCGCCATCAAGCGCGTCCCCGGCGAATTCCGCCGCGAGGTGCTGGGCGGCGGCGCGATCTACGGCGGCGGCAGCCGCTGCTCGGCGGCCTTCAACGTCACCAGGGGCGGGGCCCGCTACTTCGTGACCGCCGGACACTGCACCAACATCTCCGCCAACTGGTCGGCCCGCTCCGGCGGTCCGGTCATCGGCGTCCGGGAGGGCAGCAGCTTCCCGACCAACGACTACGGCATCGTCCGCTACACCGACGGCTCGTCGCCCGCCGGAACCGTCGACCTCTACAACGGCTCCACCCAGGACATCACCTCCGCGGGCAACGCCGTCGTCGGCCAGGCGATCCGCAAGAGCGGGTCCACGACCAAGGTGACCTCCGGCACGGTCACCGCCGTCAACGTCACCGTCAACTACAGCGACGGGCCCGTCTACAACATGGTCCGCACCACCGCCTGCTCGGCCGGAGGCGACAGCGGCGGCGCGCACTTCGCCGGAACCGTCGCCCTCGGCATCCACTCCGGCAGCTCCGGCTGCTCGGGTACCAACGGCTCGGCCATCCACCAGCCGGTGACCGAGGCGCTGTCCGCGTACGGCGTCACGGTGTACTGATCCGCCACCGATTCCCCGCTCCACCCTCCACGGCCCGCCCGGACCGGCATGCGCCGGATCCGGGCGGGCCGCCGGTTTCTCACGTGCGGACCGGGCCGACCGCGCGCGAGGATGGGCGGCATGACCGAGCCCGCCCCCGCCGCCCCCAGGCCGGATGCCGTCCTCAGGCCGGACGCCGCCCCCAGGCCGGATGCCGTCCTCAGGCCGGGCACTGCCCCCATGCCGGGCGCCGCCCCCGCCGTGCGCATCGTCCACACCTTCGAGCTGACCGCCGCCGGGCGCGCGAAGATCCGCGCCCTGCTCGACACCGCCTTCGACGGCGACTTCGCGGACCAGGACTGGGAGCACGCGCTCGGCGGCATCCACGCACTGATCCACGACGAGGACGGCCTCCTGGTCGCCCACGGCGCCGTCGTCCAGCGCCGCGTCCTGCACGCGAACCGCTCCTACCGCGTCGGATACGTCGAAGCCGTCGCCGTCCGAGCCGGCCACCGCCGGGGCGGCCTCGGCCACCGGGTGATGGCCGCGCTGGAACACGTCATCGACACGGCCCACGACTTCGGGGCCCTGTCCGCCTCCGACGCGGGCGCCGCCCTGTACGCGGCACGTGGCTGGCAGGTGTGGCCGGGCCGCCTCACCGCCCTCGGCCCGGAGGGCCCGGTCCCGCTCCCCGAGGAGGAGGGCAGCACGTACGTGCGCCCCACGGCCGGACGCCCACTGCCCGCCCCCGCCCACCCGCTCGCCTTCGACTGGCGGGACGGCGACCTGCTGTGACGGCGATCCGCCGGGACGGGGGAGGGGGGCGCGGCCCGCGCGCTCGGGAGCGCTCAGTCGGCGATCCGGATCAGCATCTTCCCGGTGTTCTCGCCCCGCAGCATCCCGAGGAACCCGTCCACGGTCCGCTCGAACCCGTCCACCACGGTGACGTCCGGCACGACCAGCCCGCTCCGCAGATGCGGCACCAGAAGGGCGTCCAACTCCTGCTGTACGCCGTAGTGGTTGCGGACCATCACCCCTTCCAGGCGCAGGCTCTTGCCCACGATGTCGAACAGGTTGCGCGGGGCGGCGGGCGGCTCGTGCGCCGAGTGGTACTGGGAGATCGCACCCACCCACGCGATCCGGCCGTGCTCGCGGAGCACCGAGATCGCGCCTTCCAGATGGTCCCCGCCGACGTTGTCGACGTAGGCGTCGATGCCGTCGGGCGCCGCCTTCGCCAGCAGCTCGCCGACCGGTCCTTCGTGGTAGTCGAAGGCCGCGTCGAACCCCAGCTCCCCGGTCAGCCGGGCGACCTTCGCGGGCGACCCGGCGCTGCCGATCAGGCGCCCCGCGCCGAGCAGCCGGGCCATCCGCCCCACCGCCGTACCGACCCCGCCCGCGGCCGCCGAGACGAACAGGTCCTGGCCCGGCCGGAACTCCAGGGTGCGAGTGAGCGCCACATACGCGGTGAGCCCGGTGCCGCCGAGCAGTGAGAGGTGGGCGGTGAGCGGGACCCCCTCGTACGCCGGGACCCTGCGCACTCCGGCCGTGCCGAGGGAGACCAGCGCATGGGTCCGCCAGCCCTCACGGTGCAGGACGAGATCGCCCTCCGCCAGCCCCGGGTCGCGCGAGGCCGTCACCCGTCCCAGCGCCCGCCCCTCCAGCGGCACGCCCAGCTCCCAGCCGCCGTCCATCTCCTCCCGGTGGTAGGGGTCCACCGACAGGTACAGGTTCTCCACCAGCGCGGTGCCGGGGGCCGGCTCCGGTGCGGGGGAGGCGTCGACGGCGAAGAGGTCGGGCGTGGGGAAGCCGTCCGGGCGGGCGATCAGCCGGAAGGTGCGGGCAGTGCGCTGTGTCGTCATGCCGCCGACGGTAGAAGGGGCCGGGAGTGTTCGGGCAGGGGGTGGCGTTGATGGAAGAATCGCTTCCATGAACAGCTCTCATAGGCAGAGGTCACAGGCGTTCAGGCGGAGGTCTCGGGCGTTGCGCGGCGGGTGGGGCGGGTCGCGATGACCGATCTCGCCCCGCGTGAACTCCGCGTCATCGTCGCCGTGGCCGAGGGCCGCGGGTTCTCCGCTGCCGCCCAGGCCCTCGGCATGACCCAGTCCGCCGTATCCCACTCCGTACGCACCAGCGAGCGCAAGATCGGCGCCGTGCTGTTCGACCGGGGCCGCCTCGGTGCGACCCCCACCCCGGCCGGTGCGGCGGTCGCCGGTCACGCCCGGCGCGTCCTGCGGCTGCTCGACGTGCTGGGCGCCGAGGCCCGGGGGATCGCGGCGGGGCCCGGCTCCGCGGACACGGTGAGCGGACCGCTGCGGATCGCCGCGTTTCGCAGCGCCGCCCTGTATCTGCTGCCGCCCGCGCTGGAACGCCTCACCGCCCGCCATCCGGGCATCGAGCCGGTGGTGCGGATGGTCCGCGAGCTGGGCCGGGGCACGGCGGGCGAGGTGCTGGACGGGCGGGCCGACGTGGCGGTCGCGACGCTCGGGACCACCTCTCCCCTGCCGGCCGGGCTGGTGGGCGGAGTGCTGCTGGAGGAGGAGTACGCCCTGGTGCACCCGGCCGGGCACGCCGCGCCCCGGAGCCTGCCGTTGGTCGACTGGGCCGAGAACTGCACCTCGTACACCCGCGACTGGTGGGCGGCCCAGGAGTGGATTCCCCGGGCGACCGTCGAGGCCGAGGACGACGGAGCGGTGCTCTCGATGGTGTCCCGCGGTCTCGGCATGGCGATCATGCCCGCGCTGTCCCTGCGCGGGGCACCCGACGGCATCGACATCACCGCTCTCGGACCCGACCGGCCCACGCGCTCGATCGGCTATGCCACCACGCCTGAGCAGGCGCGATCCCTCGCCGTACGCGCGCTGATCCGGGAACTGCGGGCGGAGCGCGGAGAGGAAGCCGTCTCAGATAGTAGGAAGTCCGACTAACTGTGGAGACAGAGCGGCCCGGCTGTCCTAGCTTGGTAGAAGCCGAACGAATCGCTCGATCGAGCGACTGCGGCGGTTGCGGGCGCACGCCCCGAAGCAGGTAACCCCTGCGGCGTACGCTCCCCGCCCCTTCCGGCGCCTCGAAATCCGATCCCGGCCCCGGCACCGGCACCGCCCCGCCCCGCAATGCCCCGCACGGCACTGCATCGCGATGCGCCTGCCCGCCCGCCCCTCCCGGCATCCATGCGATCTCAAGGAGTCGATCCATCATGGCCAACACCACCACCCGCCGCGTCCGCCGCAGCTCCCTTCCGGCCGAGGCCGAGCGCAAGAACGCCGCCGCCGCTCTCCAGCGCGCCCTCGACCGCCGCGACAACGGCGGCGAGACCGGCCACTGAGCCACCGGCCCGCCGCGCCACCGGTCCACCGGCGGCGCCGTGAGTCGCAGGCGCACCGCCCGCTCGCACCGCTCCCACCCCGAACACCCTTGCCGCGTCCGTATGGTGGACATCGGATGTCATGGGGTGGGACGCACCGTTAGGCTTCCCGCATGTCTCGCAGCATCGATCTCGCAGTGATCCCCGGTGACGGAATCGGCCAGGAAGTTGTGGCCCAGGGCCTCAAAGTCCTCAACGCTGTCCTCCCGCAGGATGTGAAGCTGGAGACCAAGGAGTACGACCTTGGCGCCCAGCGCTGGCACCGCACCGGCGACACCCTCCCGGACGCGGAGCTGGAGGCGCTCAAGAACCACGACGCCATCCTCCTCGGCGCGATCGGCGACCCGTCCGTGCCGTCCGGCGTCCTGGAGCGCGGGCTGCTGCTGAAGCTGCGTTTCGCCTTCGACCACTTCATCAACCTGCGGCCCTCCAAGCTCCTCCCGAACACCGCGACCCCGCTCGCCGGCCGCCCCGACATCGACTTCGTCGTCGTCCGCGAGGGCACTGAGGGCCCGTACACCGGCAACGGCGGCTCGCTGCGCACCGGCACCCCCGCCGAGGTCGCCACCGAGGTCAGCGTCAACACGGCGTACGGCGTCGAGCGCGTGGTCCGGGACGCCTTCGAGCGCGCGGCCGCCCGCCCGCGCAAGAAGCTGACGCTGGTCCACAAGAACAACGTCCTCGTCTACGCCGGCCACCTGTGGAAGAACACCTTCGACCGGGTCGCCGCCGAGTACCCGCAGGTCAGCACCGACTATCTGCACGTCGACGCCGCGACGATCTTCTTCGTCACCCAGCCGGAGCGCTTCGACGTCATCGTCACCGACAACCTCTTCGGCGACATCCTCACCGACCTCGCCGCCGCCGTGACCGGCGGTATCGGCCTGGCCGCCTCCGGCAACATCAACCCGACGGGCGCGTTCCCGTCGATGTTCGAGCCGGTCCACGGCTCCGCCCCCGACATCGCGGGGCAGGGCAAGGCCGACCCGACCGCCACGGTCCTCTCCGTCGCCCTCCTGCTGCGCCACCTGGGCTACGAGGCCGAGGCCGTACGCATCGAGGACGCCGTCTCCGCCGATCTCGCGGAGCGCGACGGGGCCGCCACGCGTACGACCGACGAGGTCGGCGACGCCCTCGCGGTACGCGTAGCGAGCTGACCCGACGACTCCACTTCGAAGCCGCCGGGTCGCAACAGCGCCCGGCGGCTTCACCTGTGCGGCCACCGGGTGCCACCATCGATCCCTGGACCGCATTCACACCGTTTCGTGCACGGCCCCCCGCGAGTGATAATCGAACGCGGGGCCGTGGCTCGCGGTAAAGCTCGGACGTCCTAGGACCTGACCGAAAAGCGTCGGGCATGAACGGGCGTGGGCGCGGTCCATCACACACAAGACCGGTGAAGGACACGCACTCATGACGACGCCCACGATCGAGCTCAAGCCCTCCTCGAACCCGCTGTCCGACGCGGAGCGCGAGGCGATCCTGGCCAGCCCCGGATTCGGCCGGCACTTCACCGATCACATGGTGACGATCCGCTGGACCGAGGGCCGCGGCTGGCACGACGCCGAGCTGGTCCCGTACGGCCCGCTGTCGCTGGACCCGGCCAACATGACCCTGCACTACGCGCAGGAGATCTTCGAGGGCCTCAAGGCCTACCGCCAGCCCGACGGCTCGGTCGCCTCCTTCCGTCCCGACGCCAACGCCCGCCGCTTCCAGCGCTCGGCCGCCCGCCTGGCCATGCCCGAGCTGCCCGTCGAGACGTTCATCGCGGCCTGTGACGCGCTGGTGCAGCAGGACAAGGCGTGGGTCCCGGCGCACGGTGGCGAGGAGTCGCTCTACCTGCGCCCGTTCATGATCGCCACCGAGGTCGGCCTCGGCGTGAAGCCGGCCAACGAGTACCTCTTCCTGGTGATCGCCTCGCCCGCCGGCGCCTACTTCCCCGGCGGTGTGAAGCCCGTCTCCATCTGGCTCTCGGAGAACCGCGTCCGCGCCGTCCCCGGCGGCATGGGCGACGCCAAGACCGGCGGCAACTACGCGGCCTCCCTCCTCGCCCAGGCCGAGGCCGCCGAGCACGGCTGCGCCCAGGTCGCCTACCTCGACGCGGTCGAGCACAAGTGGGTCGAGGAGCTCGGCGGCATGAACCTGTACTTCGTGTACGAGCAGGAGGACGGCTCCAAGAAGATCATCACGCCCGCCCTCACCGGCTCGCTCCTCGCGGGCGTCACCCGCGACTCCCTGCTCAAGGTCGCCCGCGACCTCGGTTACGGCTCCGAGGAGGGCCGGATCTCCATCGACCAGTGGCGCGAGGACACCGCGAACGGCACCCTCGTCGAGGTCTTCGCCTGCGGCACCGCCGCCGTCATCACCCCCGTCGGCCTGGTGAAGTCCGAGGGCGGCGAGTGGACCCAGAGCGGCGGCGAGCCCGGCGAGGTCACCATGAAGCTGCGGGAGCGTCTTCTCGACATCCAGCGCGGTGTCGTCGAGGACACCCACGGCTGGATGCACCCGCTCGGCTAGGGGCTTCTCCGTCCAGGATCAGGCCGCACCCGGCTTCCCGCCGGTGCGGCCTTTTCGATACCCGGAGATTAGAGCATCACTCGAAAGGCCATGGGCAAGCTTCCGTACCAGCGTCGGCCACGGTTAGAGTGACACTCAAATCGCCGAGTCCAGGAGCCCCCCCCATGCCACTCACCCCGGCCCCCGCCCCCTTCCGTATGCCCCCCGAGTGGGCGCCCCACGAGCGCACCTGGATGGCCTGGCCGGGACCCAACCCCACCTTCGCCTCCGACGCCGGGCTGGACGAGGCCCGCCGCGCCTGGGCCGCCGTGGCCCGGGTCGTACGACGGTTCGAGCCGGTCACGATGGTCGTCGGGCCCGGGCAGGAGGAGGGGGCGGCGGCGCTCCTCGGGCCGGACGTGGAACTGGTCGTACGGCCGCTCGACGACGCCTGGATGCGGGACATCGGGCCCACCTTCGTCACCGACGGCCGGGCGCTCGCCGCCGTCGACTGGACGTTCAACGGCTGGGGCGCCCAGGGCTGGGCCCGCTGGGAGAGCGACCAGCACATCGCCCGGGCCGTCGCCGAGCTGACCGGCGTCCCCGCGCACAGCTCCCCGCTCGTCAACGAGGGCGGCGCGATCCACGTCGACGGCGAGGGCACCGTCCTGCTCACCGAGACCGTCCAGCTCGGCAAGGAGCGCAATCCCGACTGGACCCGGGAGCAGGTCGAGGCGGAGATCCACGCCCGCCTCGGCACCGAGAAGGCCATCTGGCTGCCGCGCGGACTGACCGGCGACTACGGGACGTACGGCACGCTCGGCCATGTCGACATCGTCGCCGCCTTCGTCCGCCCGGGCACCGTCGTCGCCCACGTCCAGCCGGACCCGGCCCACCCCGACCACGAGGTCGGCCGGGAGCTCCTGGCCGTGCTGCGGGCCGCCACCGACGCCAAGGGGCGCCCGCTGGAGGTCGTCGAGGTGCCCGCGCCCACCGTGCTGCGAGACGAGGACGGGGAGTGGGTCGACTACTCCTACATCAACCACTACCTCTGCAACGACGGCGTGGTCCTCTGCGCCTTCGACGACCCGCGCGACGAGGAGGCGGCGGCGATCTTCCGGAGCCTGTTCCCGGACCGTACGGTGACCCTGGTCGATGCCCGTACGATCTTCGCCGGTGGTGGAGGCATCCACTGCATCACCCAGCAGCAGCCCAGGATCTGAACGCAGCAGCAGCCCAGGATCTGAACCCGGACCCGTCCCGAAAGCCCGCCCATGCCCCCCGCCCCCCGCCGCACCCATCACGCCGCCCCGCCCCGCGAGGACGTCCTCGCCGCCGCCATGGCCACCATCGCCGAGCGCGGGCTCGACGGGCTGACCATGGCGGGGCTCGGGCGCGAGGTCGGGATGAGCAGCGGGCACCTGCTCTACTACTTCCGCACCAAGGACGAACTGCTGCTCCAGACCCTGGAGTGGAGCGAGAACCGCCTCGGGGCCGAGCGCCGTGCCCTCCTCGCCGAACCGGGGAACGCCCGCGATCGGCTGGACGCGTACATCGACCTGTACCTGCCCGCCGGGCACCGCGACCCCCACTGGACGCTCTGGCTGGAGGTCTGGGGCCGCTCGCAGAACGCGGACGACGAGGCCAGGGCCCGGCAGGCCGCCATCGAGGGGGCCTGGCACCGGGACCTGGTCGCGCTGCTCGCCGAGGGGGTCTCGCGCGGGGAGTTCCGGGCGGTGGACGCCGACCGGTTCGCCGCCCGGCTGCGGGCGCTGCTGGACGGTTTCAGCGTCCATGTGACGGTGGGGATTCCGGGGACGGGCCGGGAGCAGGTGCTCGCCCAGGCGGCGGAGTTCCTGGACGAGACGCTGACGGCGGGCGCCGCGTGAGCGGTGCGACGAGCGTCACGACCGCATCCTGAGACACCGCCGTCACGGGCGCGTCACTGTGCGAGACTTCTGCCGTGTCCTCGTTCGTCATGATTATTGGCAGCAGGCGCGCCGGTCCGCAGTGACCGTCCCGTACCACCCCGTACGGCACGGACATCGTGCCCCAGACCCGCGCGCAGACCTCTCGCACCCGCGAGGGGTTTTTTCGTTTTCCGGCCCGCACCCCGGGCCGGGGAGGAGCGCGCGGGATGATGGGGGCAAGTGGAGCCCGATCGTCCGGATCCACTCATCCGACAGGAGTCAGATTCAGCATGACCACCAAGGCCAACGCCACCGACGACAGTTTCCATGTCTTCGACACCACACTGCGCGACGGTGCTCAGCGTGAGGGCATCAACCTGACGGTCGCCGACAAGCTGACCATCGCCCGGCATCTGGACACCTTCGGGGTCGGCTACATCGAGGGCGGCTGGCCGGGGGCCAACCCGCGCGACACGGAGTTCTTCGCCCGCGCCCAGCAGGAGATCACGTTCGAGAACGCCCAGCTCGTGGCGTTCGGCGCGACCCGCAGGGCGGGCGGCAGCGCGGCCGACGACCCGCAGGTCAAGGCGCTTCTGAACTCCGGGGCCCCGGTGATCACGCTGGTCGCCAAGGCGCACGACCGCCATGTCGAGCTGGCCCTGCGCACCACGCTGGAGGAGAACCTGGAGATGGTCCGCGACACCGTCTCCCACCTGCGCGAACAGGGCCGCCGGGTCTTCGTGGACTGCGAGCACTTCTTCGACGGCTACCGAGCCAACGCCGCGTACGCCAAGTCCGTGGTCCGTACCGCCCACGAGGCGGGCGCCGAGGTCGTCATCCTCTGCGACACCAACGGCGGCATGCTCCCCGCCCAGATCCAGGCCGTCGTCTCCACCGTCATCGCCGACACCGGCGCCCGGCTCGGCATCCACGCCCAGGACGACACCGGCTGCGCGGTCGCCAACACCCTGGCCGCCGTCGACGCGGGCGCCACCCACGTCCAGTGCACGGCCAACGGCTACGGCGAGCGCGTCGGCAACGCCAACCTCTTCCCGGTGGTCGCCGCCCTGGAGCTCAAGTACGGCATGAAGGTGCTGCCCGACGGCGCCCTCGCCGAGATGACCCGGATCTCGCACGCCATCGCCGAGGTCGTCAACCTCACCCCCTCCACCCACCAGCCGTACGTGGGCGTCTCGGCCTTCGCCCACAAGGCCGGGCTGCACGCCTCCGCGATCAAGGTCGACCCCGACCTGTACCAGCACATCGACCCGGAGCTGGTCGGCAACACCATGCGGATGCTGGTCTCCGACATGGCGGGTCGCGCCTCCATCGAGCTGAAGGGCAAGGAGCTCGGCGTCGACCTCGGCGACGACCGCGCCCTGGTCGGCCGGGTCGTGGAGCGCGTCAAGGAACGCGAACTGAGGGGCTACACCTACGAGGCCGCCGACGCCTCCTTCGAGCTGCTGCTGCGCGGCGAGGTCGAGGGCCGGGCCCGGCGCTACTTCCGTACGGAGTCCTGGCGGGCCATCGTCGAGGACCGCCCCGACGGCACGCACGCCAACGAGGCCACTGTGAAGCTCTGGGCCAAGGGCGAGCGGATCGTCGCCACCGCCGAGGGGAACGGCCCGGTCAACGCCCTGGACCGGGCCCTGCGCGTCGCCCTGGAACGGATCTACCCGCAGCTCGCCAAGCTGGAGCTGATCGACTACAAGGTCCGCATCCTGGAGGGCCGCACCGGCACCGAGTCCACCACCCGGGTCCTGATCACCACGGGCGACGGCACGGGCGACTGGTCGACCGTGGGGGTCGCCGAGAACGTCATCGCCGCGTCCTGGCAGGCACTGGAGGACGCGTACACCTACGGGCTGCTGCGCGCGGGCATCGAGCCCACGGAGTAGCCCGGCCGGACCGCGGCATGCCGGAGCCGCCGCCCCGATCCCGGGGCGGCGGCTCTTGTGCGTTCAAGAGATGAACGCACAACGCCGTCTGTCCGCCCGGCAGTTGAGATCTGCCCAATCTCGGCGTGAAGTATTGACGGCTCTGTATCGGCGCGGTTGACTCCAGCCGCAACGCCGGTGCCGGTTCCGGAACCGACACCGAACGCCTCTCCCGGCATGCCCGCCGCCCTGCACCTGCCTGCCCCTTGCCTGCCCTGCCGCCCTGCCAGGCCCTCTGGAGGACCAGATGCGCGTCACCATCGCCGATGTCGCCCGTGAGGCCGGCGTCAGCAGGACGACCGTGTCACGGATCATCAACACCAAGGGCGAGGTGCACCGTTCCACGGCCGCCCGCGTTCGTGAAGTGATCGCACAGCTGGGCTATGTGCCCAGCTCCGGCGCCGTCGGTCTCGCCCGCGGCTCCAGCCGTACGGTCGGCATGCTGGTGCCCTCGCTGACCTGGCCGTGGATGGGCGAACTGCTCCAGGGCGTCGTCGACACCGCTCGGTCCTGCCCACCGATCTCGTCGTCGAGGGAGACTTCACCGAACGCGGCGGCCGCCGCGCCGTCGAGGAACTCCTCGCACGGGGCGCCGAGTTCGACGCGGCCTTCGCGCACAACGACATCAGCGCGGCAGGCGTGCTCCGCGCCCTGCGGGCCGCCGGACGCCGGGTCCCGGACGACATCGCCGTCGTCGGCTTCGACGACATCCCGATGGCCGAACACACCGAACCGCCGCTGACCACCGTGTGCCGGCCCACCCGCCGGATGGGCGAGACGGCGGCCCGGATGCTGCTCTCCCGCCTCGGCGGCACGCCCGTACCCGACGGCCCGGCCGTGCTGCCCACCGAACTGGTCGTGCGCCACTCGGCGCCGTGAGCGACCCGGCCGCCCGGCCGCGCCCCGCTTCGCACTCTTCCGCCCGCCGGATCTCCCCGACCCGGCAGCCCCCTCCTGGAGTCGCCATGTCCGTACGCCGTCGTACCACCCTCAGGGCGGTCGCCGCCGGCACCGCCGTGGTGGCGCTCGCCGCTACCCGTACCAGCTCTCCGGCGGCATGCGGCAGCGCGTGGTGATCGCGATGGCCCTCGCCCTGGAACCCGAGATCGTCGTCATGGACGAGCCCACCACCGCGCTGGACGACGTGACGCAGCGGCAGATCCCGCGGCGGCTGGTCCGGTTGAGGGAACAGCTGGACTTCTCGGTCGTGTTCATCACCCACGACATCCCGCTCCTGATCGAATTCTCGGACCGGATCGCGATCATGTACGGGGGCCGCATCGTGGAGGAGGCGGGCGCGGCGGAGATCTACCGCGAGATCCGCCACGGCGACGGGCTGCTCCACTCCTTCGCCGCCGCGCACGGCCCCCGTCGCGAACCGACCGGTATCCCCGGCTCTCCGCCCCGCCTGTCCGCGATGCCCGCCGACTGCGACCTGCACCCGCGCCGCGACCTCGGCGCGGCCCCGCACGCCGTCCACCACCTGCTCCTGGGCCAGGGACCGGCCGCCGGTGCGCCGCGGGACGCGGCGGGCGGCAGCCCCCTGGAGCTGGCCCTGGGCAGCACCCTCAACCTGGGCACCGCCACGCCCGAGACGGACAGCGAGGCCGACCGCGAGGCGTGCCGCCGCGCCGACGGCATGGCCGCCCGGCTCTACCGCGACCCGATCAACCTCACCCGCGCCGGGACCGCCTGACCCACCAGAAGCGCCAGGGCACGCCCGGCAACTCCCCGAGCAACTCCACCCCGAGAAGAGAGCGCTCCCATGCCCCGCATCCCGCACCCCCGCTCCCGCCCCCGCGGAAGCGGACCCGCTACGGCCGCCTTCGCCGCCGTGGCCGTCCTGGCCACCCTGCTCGCCGGACCGGCCACCAGCACCGCCGTCGCGGCCGCCGACGACCCGGCCCCCGTCCTCATCGACCGCTTCGAGGGCGAGGTGCCGCTCGGCAGCACCCCGCCCGCCGACGCGATCTTCACCTGGGGCGGCGACGCGGACGACCACCCGCGGCTGGAGATCGCCGAGCGTGCCGACGCCCCCGAGGGCGGACACGTCCTCGAAGGCTCCTACGACATAAGCGCGTACGGCGGGTTCAGCCATGAGTTCGCCGTGGACACCCCGCCGCAGGACTGGACCGCGCACCAGGGCATCCGCTTCTGGTGGTACGGCCAGAACACCGCGCCCCTGCCGCCCGGTTCGGGCAAGCGGATCAACTTCGAGATCAAGGACGGCGGAGCCAACGGCGGCGCGTCCGAGCTGTGGACCTCCTCCTTCACCGATGACTGGGAGGGCTGGCAGCTCGTCGAGATCCCCTTCGCGGACTTCGAATACCGCACCGACTACCAGCCCGTCGGCGGCATCGACCAGGTCCTCGGCCTCAACGAGATGTGGGGCTACGCCCTCACACTGCCCGGCGGCGCACCCGGCGCATTCGCCCTCGACGCCGTCGAGCTGTACGGCAAGGCCGACCCGGCCCTGACGGCCGCCGTGGTCACCGACGCGGCGGTCCACCCGCTGAAGAACGGCGAAACGGCCCAGGTGGCCATCTCCGTCGCCACCACCGGCTCCGTCCCCATCGAGGAACCGGTCACCGTCACCTACGCCACGAAGGGCGGCACGGCCGAGGCGGGCAAGGACTACACCCCGGTCACCGGCAGCCACACCTTCCCCGCGGGCACCCCCTCCGGCACCACGCACAAGCTCGCCGTCCGCACGGCAAAGGCGTCGGAAGCCTCCGAGGCGAAGACGATCCCCCTGGAGCTGACGGTCACCGGCGCGAAGGCTCCCCGGGAGAACCCGCAGGTCGTCATCGACGCCCACGGACTCCCCTACCAGAATGCCGAGTTGCCCGTGCGGCAGCGGGTCGCGGACCTGCTGGCACGCATGTCACCCGCCGAAAAGGCGGGCCAGATGACCCAGGCCGAGCGCAACGCGCTCCGCGCCCCCGGGGACATCGCCGCCTACGACCTGGGCTCGCTGCTCTCCGGCGGCGGCTCGGTCCCCACCCCCAACACGGCCGCCGCCTGGGCGAAGATGGTCGACGCCTACCAGCTGCGCGCCCGGGCCACCCGCTTCCAGATCCCGCTGATCTACGGCGTCGACGCGGTGCACGGCCACAACAACGTCGTCGGCGCCACGATCATGCCGCACAACATCGGCATCGGCGCGGGCCGCGACCCCAGGAGCGCCGAGCGGACCGGCGCGATCACCGCCAAGGAAGTGCGCTCCACCGGCGTCCCGTGGGACTTCGCCCCCTGCGTCTGCGTCACCCGTGACGAGCGCTGGGGCCGGTCGTACGAGGCGTTCGGCGAGGACCCGGCGCTCGTCGAGGCCATGGAGACCGTCATCCAGGGCATGCAGGGCAGCCCCTCCGGCAAGGACCTGCACCGCAATGACAAGGTGCTCGGCAGCGCGAAGCACTTCGTCGGCGACGGCGGCACCGCATACGGCTCATCCACCACCGGCTCGTACACGACCGACCAGGGCATCACCAAGGTCACCCGCCAGGAACTGGAGGCGGTCCACCTGGCCCCGTTCGCGGAGTCGGTCAAGCGGGGCGTCGGCACGATCATGCCCTCGTACTCCTCGCTCGACATCATCGGCGACGGCCGGGGCCCGGTGAAGATGCACGCCCACGCCGAGATGATCAACGGCGTCCTCAAGGACCGGATGGGCTTCGAGGGCTTCGTGATCAGCGACTGGCAGGCCATCGACCAGATCCCCGGCGACTACCCGAGCGACGTCCGTACGGCGGTCAACGCCGGTCTGGACATGATCATGGTCCCGACGGCGTACCAGGACTTCACCAGGACGCTGAAGGAAGAGGTCGCGGCGGGCCGGATCAGCCGGGCCCGGATCGACGACGCGGTCTCCCGCATCCTCACCCAGAAGTTCCGCCTCGGCCTCTTCGAGAAGCCGTACGCGGACACCACCCACCTGGACGAGGTCGGCTCGGCCGAACACCGTGCGGTGGCCCGCGAGGCGGTGGCGAAGTCGCAGGTCCTGCTGAAGAACGGCAACGGGGACGAGGGGGCGGTCCTGCCCCTCAAGCCTTCCCAGAAGGTGTACGTCGCCGGGTCCAACGCCGACGACATCGGCAACCAGGCCGGCGGCTGGACGATCAGCTGGCAGGGCTCGTCCGGGAAGATCACCCCGGGCACGACGATCCTTGAGGGCATGAGAAAGGCGGCGAGCGACCCGGACTCGGTCACGTACTCGCGGGACGCCTCCGCCGCCACGGACGGACACGACGTGGGCGTGGTCGTCGTCGGGGAGACCCCGTACGCCGAAGGCATCGGAGACGTCGGCAACGGACACGACCTGGAGCTGACCGACGCCGACAAGGCGGCGGTGGACAAGGTCTGCGCGGCCATGAAATGCGCGGTCCTGATCGTCTCGGGCCGCCCGCAGCTCATCGGCGACCAGCTCGGGGACATGGACGCGCTGGTGGCCTCCTGGCTGCCGGGTTCCGAGGGCGACGGCGTGGCCGACGTGCTCTACGGCAAGCGCCCCTTCACCGGGCAGCTCCCGGTGACCTGGCCGAAGTCGGAGGCGCAGCTTCCGATCAACGTGGGGGACACGGCGTACGACCCGCAGTTCCCGTACGGCTGGGGCCTGACCACCCTGAGGAAGCCGCCGGCCGGCGGTCAGCTGACCCTCGCGGCCCTCGCCGTGGCCGCCCAGGTCGCCGAGAGGGCGAAACTGGGCAGGACCCCGGCGGGCAAGGCGATCGTGGACCGGGCGAGGCTGCTGGTCCAGCAGAGGATCAACGGGCAGTTCACCCAGGCGGTGTCGAAACCGTTCGCGGAGGCGGACCACCTGCTGCTCACGGGCGATCTGACGGGCGCGGTGGCCAAGCTGCGTACGGCGTACCGAGCCGCGTAGGCCGCGTAACGACCGAGTGCTCCAGGCGGGCGACGCCGTTCTTCGCCCGCCTGGAGTAGCGTTAAGTATGAGGAAAAGGCTCTTCCCCTCGCTGTTGGCGGGCCTGCTGCTCATCCTGGCAGCGGCTGTACTCGCCCTGACCTCCCCTGCGTCGGCCGCCGCCCCCGCCGCGACCATCCAGGACGCCGCCCAGGCCCTGCGCGACGACCCGGTGTATGTGGACCCGGACGCCCGCGATCAGCTTTCCGTCGCTGACGAGAAGGCCCTGGAAGACAAGATCACGGACGCCGACAAGCCGGTGTTCGTGGCCGTACTGCCCGACACCGAGGCCTTCCCTGAGGAAGGCCTTCTCCAGACCCTGCGCAGCGACACCGGCATCACCGGCGTCTACGCGGTCCGGCTCGGCGACGGCTTCGACGCGGGCGCGGACCCGCAGGTCATGCCGTTGCGGGCGGTGCAGAACCTCACGGCCTCCGTGGAGAACCCCGCCATCGCCACGGACACGAACGCCCAGCTCAACGCCTTCGTCGACAGAGCCGTGGAACAGGCCAGGGGCACGGCCCCCGCATCCTGGTCCGGCGGCGGCGCGGCCGACGACCCGGGAGCCCCGGTCTCCGGCCTGATCACGCTCGGCGCACTGGTGGCAGCGGGAGGTGCGGGCGCGTACGCGATCTCCCGCCGCAACAAGCGCCGCAAGGAGGAAGAGGAGCGCATCGCGCTCGACAAGCTCCGGGTCGTCGTCGACGAGGACATCACCGCGTACGGCGAAACCCTGGAGCGCCTGGACTTCCACCCCGCGGAACCGGGCGCGGACGACACCATGCGCACCGACTACGAACGGGCCCTGGACTCCTACGAGAGAGCCAAGACCAAGATGGACAAGGCCGCGCACCCCTCTGACGTGCGCGGAGTCACCCAGTCCCTGGAGGACGGCCGCTACGCCCTCGCGGTCCTGGAAGCCCGCCGCAGCGGCGCGGAACTCCCTGCCCGCCGCCCGCCGTGCTTCTTCGACCCGCGCCACGGCCCCTCGGTCACGGACGTCCTGTGGACCCCGTCCGGCGGCGCGGCCCGCGAGGTCCCGGTCTGCGGCGCGGACGAGGTGCGCCTGAGCCGGGGCGAGGACCCCATGAGCCGTACGGTCGACGTGGGCGACGGCAACCGCCGCCCGTACTGGGAGGCGGGCCCGGCCTACGGCCCCTGGGCAGGCGGCTACTTCGGCGGCGGCCTGCTCCCCGGCCTCCTCATGGGCACCATGCTCGGCTCGATGCTCGCGACCCCGGCGTACGCCTCCGAGTACGGCGGCGGTGACTTCGGCGGCGGCGCCGGCGGCGACTGGGGCGGCGGCGACTTCTCCGGCTCTGACTTCGACTCCTCCGGCTTCGGCGGGGGCGGCTTCGGCGACGGCGGAGGCTTCGGGGGCGGAGGCTTCGACGGAGGCGGTTTCTGAGCGCCCAGGCGTCCAGGATTCCAAGCGTCCCGGGTTCCGGCCGATCCCCTCAGCCGGGGCCCGGGGCTCGGGGCTCGGGCCCCGGGGGAGAGCCGGAGACCGGCCCTGTGCGAGGCTGCGGCGCATGGGGTGGACATGCAAACTGCACGGGGGCGTCGCGGCGGGGTTGGGCGCGGTGATCCTGACGCTGGCCGCACTGACCTGGCTGCCGGGAACGCTGCCGTGGGGCGAGGCGCAGTGGCCGGTGGTGACGGCATTCGCGCTCGCCCTCCTGATCTTCGTAACGGCCGTGGCGCGTACTGTCCTGACGGGCGCGGACCGGGGCACGATGTGGCGGGCTTTCCGGTGCCTTCCCGCCAGGACACAGGCGGGACTCGCGGTCCTGGCCGTGTCGGCCGCGGCGATCCTGGCCCTCGACATGGCGGGGACGGACCTCCAGGCCCCCGAGGCGAGGGACGGCCGGTACTACGCCTACGACACGAGCCCGCGCGGCACGGTCGAGATCCCGGAGAGCGAGTACCGGGCCCTCCAGGAGAGCGGCCTCCGGATGATGCTCGCGATCCCCGGCCTGCTCCTCGTCACCGCGGCCTGCACCGTGCTGGCGGCCGGAGAACTGCGCCGGGCGGACCGTGCACAGAAGACGGGCGTGCCTTTTACCGGGGGGAGCCGTTGAACCCGGCATGAAGAAGCGAAGCGTACTTGCCGCTGTCACTCTCGCCACCGGGGCCGTCATCGCCGCCATCAGCCCGCACCCGGGAGGCGGGGACTCGGCCCACGCGGCCGAACCGCCCGTCTCGCTGGGCGCACTCGACAACGTCGGCGACCTCGGCAAGCTGGTCGACGGCGCGGCGGACACGACGACCTCCACCGCTGGCACGGTGACCACGACGGTCTCCGAGGCCCGGTTCAGCTGAGCCCCCGTGCTCAGCTGAGCCCCCGCAGGACTACTCACCACGTTCCGCGCTGAAGACTGCCGGAATCCGGCAAGGCGCGAGGACGTGCCGCGCCCATCGCATGCTGGTGCCCGTCGACAGCGCCCGGATCGGTCGGACCTACCCGACCGACCCGGGCCCGGATCTGTCGGGTGCGGCAGGCTGAACCCTTCCTACGGTGAACGAGAAAGGAAGAAGGGGAAGGTAGCGGGTTGCTGGAACGACTGAACGAGGCGATGGAGCACATCGAGGCGCACCTCGGTGAGCACATCGAGGCCGCGGAGCTGGCGCGCATCGCGATGACGTCGGAGTACCACTTCCGCCGGATGTTCTCCGCGCTGGCGGGCGTCCCGCTCGCGGAGTACATCCGCCGACGCCGTATGACCCTCGCGGGCGCCGAGGTGCTCGGCGCCCCCGACCGCACGCTGCTGGAAGTGGCGGTGCGGTACGGCTACGACACGGGGGAGGGCTTCGCCCGCGCGTTCCGGGCGGTGCACGGCATCGGACCGGGCGAGGCGAGACGTACCCGCGCGACCCTGCGGTCCCAGCAACGCCTGACCTTCCGACTCGTCGTCGAAGGGAGCACGGACATGCACTACAAGCTGGTGGAGAAAGAGGAATTCCGCGTGGTGGGGAAGAGGGCCCGGGTCCCCCTGATCCACGAGGGCCCTAACCCGGCGATCGCGGAGTTCATCCGGGGCATCGGCAAGGAGACGCTGGAGCACATCGCGGCCCTCTCCGACCAGGACCCGGCCGGGCTGGTCGGCGTGAGCGACCAGCTCGATCCCAGCCGCGCGGAAGGCACCGAACTCGACTACTACCACGGGGTGGTGACGAGCGCGGAGCCGCCGATGGACCTGGACGCCCTGACCGTACCGGCCGGGATGTGGGCGGTCTTCGAGAACGAGGGCGCGTTCCCGCTCGCCCTTCAGTACCTCTGGCGGGACGTGTTCACGCAGTGGTTCCCGTCGAACCCGTACGCCTCCAGACCGGGCCCGGAGATCCTGCGGGTTCAGGTCTCCGGGGATGGGAAGCGGGCGGAGGCGGAGCTGTGGATTCCCGTGGAACGGTCGGAGCAGCCTACGGGTTGAGCTGAGCGCCGCGCACGAAGGATTCCCAGGTGGCGGGCTCGACGGTGAGGATGGAGCCGTCGGTCACCTTGGAGTCGCGGATGTGGACGGCGGAGGGGTGGGCGGCGACCTCTACGCAGTTTCCGCAGTCACCGTCGCTGTAGCTGGACTTGTGCCAGTGGTACGCGACCTCAATGCAGGCGCCCCCGTCGCCGTCGCTGTAGCTGGACTTGAACCAGTGGAGGGCGATGGGCCCGGGGGCGGGGTGTGCTGCGCGGGACATGTTTCTCCAAGCAGTGCGTCAAGCAGTGCGTCCAGTAGCCGGGTGCTCGCCTCGACGGTGAGCGCCTGGGAGCGCAGCATCCCATACCGCTGCATAAGAGTGCTGACATCGGCCGGCTCGTCGTACAGCTCTGCGCGCAACTGGCCGCTGATGTAGGCGAGCTGATCGTGATCGGGCGTCTCCAGCAGGACGAGAGGGCCCGCGAGCGCAGCGTGCCGAGGGGTGCTCCGAGGCATGATCTGGATGCTGACGAATGGCAGATCCATGCAGCGTCGCAGATGGAGAAGCTGTTCCCGCATCATTCCGGGGTCACCCAGTTCGGTGTGCAGAATGCTCTCTTCCAGGATGAAGTGGAGGACGGGCCTGGGCTTGCGCTCCAGAATCTTCTGGCGGCTGAGACGCTCCGTGACTCGCTCCTTGATTTCCTCCTCCTCGATCGGCGGGTAGTTGCAGCCGAACACGAAGCGCGCGTACGCCTCGGTCTGGAGCAGTCCCGGGACGAGCTGGGGCTCGTACCAGAGCAGGCTCAACGCTGCCTGCTCGTACTGCACGAAGTCCTTGACCAGCGCCTGATAGCGCTCCTTCCGAGGAATCCGCTCCACCGCGACCCGTAGCACGCCCTTGGTTTCCAGTAGTTCATCGAGCTGGACGGCCAGGTCCAGCTGAAGCGCCCGCCGCCCCTGCTCGATCGAAGCGATGGTGTCCTCGCCCACCCCGAGCTGCTCGGCGAGGGCGGCCTGTGTCAGCCCGGCGAGTTTTCGGAAGTGGCGCAGCTGCGCCCCGACCAACTGCCACGAAGTAACTCGCCTGATGCTGCTCTGCTTTCCCGGTTGCATGACCTGGCTCTCCCCGTTCCGGTCCCGCTGTCAACCCGTCAGAACCCGTACAAAAGCTTTTGTACGTCTCTCCGCTCTGCTGAAGCCTAGTTACACCGTGTGAGCGTGGAAGCATGAACGAGGCAACCCAACTCCCGTACTACCGCGCCGCCTTCTACTGCCGGGAGCGCAGGTCGATCCCGGTCGTACGCAAGTTCACCCGCAAGGCGCTGATCGATTGGGAGTGCGAGGAGCGCGCCGACGACGTGCTGCTCTGCGTAACCGAGCTGGCGACCAACGCCCTCCGGCACGGCGTACCGCCGGGGCGTGGCTTCAAGGTCCACATCTACCTGGAGCGGATCGAGAACATGATCCGCGTCGAACTGCACGACAGCGGTGACGGCGAGGTGCGCCCGGTGGGCGGGGTGCCGGGGGTCGACGAGGAGGGCGGGCGCGGGCTGCTGCTGGTCGCGGCGGTGGCGGACCAGTGGGGCGTGGCCGAGCGGAACCCCGGCAAGGTCGTGTGGTGCGAGTTCAGTATCGGCTGACTTGCTGTTTCGGCAAGGATGTTTGTCGTTTCGGCCCCCCTGGGCGCACTCTCGCCATCGAGCGGAGGTGATCCGCAGGTGACGAAGGAGGAGCGACGTGAAGCAGCAGCGGTACGACGTGGTGATCGTGGGCGGCGGGGCGGCCGGTCTGAGCGGGGCGCTGACCCTGGCGCGGGCCCGGCGCTCCGTCCTGGTGATCGACGAGGGAGCGCCCCGCAACGCTCCCGCGTCCCATGTGCACAACTACCTGGGCCGGGAGTCGACCCCGCCCGGGGAGTTGCTGGCGATCGGCCGGGGCGAGGCGACCGGGTACGGGGCGGAGGTCGTCGAGGCCCGGGTGGTCGCGGCCGAGCGGCTTCCGGGGGAGCGGGGCTTCCGGGTGGGGGTGGACGGCGGCGGCACGGTGGAGGCGCGGAGGCTCCTGGTGACGACGGGGCTCGTCGACGAACTGCCGCCTGTGCCCGGCCTGGTGGAGCGCTGGGGCCGGGAGGTGCTGCACTGCCCGTACTGCCACGGCCACGAGGTGGCGGACCGCCCGGTCGGTGTGCTGGGCGCAGGCCCCCTGTCCGTGCATCAGGCGCTGATGTGGCGGCAGTGGAGCGATGACATCACACTCTTCCGCCACACGGGTCCCGAGCCGTCGGACGAGGAGTACGAGCAGCTGGCGGCCCGGGGCGTGGCGGTGGTGGACGGGGAGGTGGCGGGCCTGGAGATCACGGACGACCGCCTCACTGGCGTACGACTGGTGTCCGGACAGGTGATTCCGCGTGAGGCGCTGGTGGTTCAGGCCCGCTTCACGGCCCGCTCGGCCGTCCTGGAGTCCCTGGGCCTGGTGCCGGTCGCGCAGGAGATGGGCGGCACGGTGATCGGTTCGTACATCGCGGCCGACCCGACCGGTGCGACGGAGGCCCCCGGCGTCTGGGCGGCGGGCAACGTCACCAACCTCACCGAACAGGTCATCGGCGCGGCGGCGGCAGGCCTTCGCGGGGGGGGGGCGCGATCAACGGGGACCTGATCGCCGAGGACACCCGGCTGGCGGTCGCGGCCCGCAGGGGGTGAGCGGAGGAGAGGAGAGGAGGGGCGGAGGCTTCGGTGATCGCCGCCGGTTCTACTGTGAACCGCAGGGGGGGGCGATGATGCGGCCATACGACTGGTACGACGGCGATGGGGCCGATGGGAACGCCGACGTGGAAGCCGAGGTGCTCAAGGCGAAGGCGCACGCCGGAATCGTGACGGGCTGCGGGGTGACGGTGATGGTGATCGTCGCTCTGGCCGTGGTCGCTCTGGTCCTGCTGGTGACGCCGATCCTTCTGTGGGTGGCCTCGCGCTACTGAGCCCGCGTGGGCGGGCGGGATGTGGGCCGCATCAGGTTGCCGAGGCGACGAGGTGAACAGCGATCGCGGTGATCAGGCCGCTGGAGACCACAGCGGTGATGAGCCGCCCGCGGCTTCCGGTCAACGCGCGGCCCAGCAGTGCTCCGCCACCGGCGAGCAGCGCCTGCCAACTGGCGGACGCCGTAGGAGCGGCGAGAACGAATGCGGCCTTCTCCGTGGGTCCCGCAGTCGCTGTGGTACCGCTGCCGAGCACGAGTGCCGCGAAGTAGATCACGGTCATCGGGTTCATCATCGTGATGGCCAGCAGCCCCGTGTAGGCCCTTACGGGAGTGAGGGGCGGCTTGTCGTCGGCGCGGGTCGTCCGCCGTCGGCGGTACTGGTGTACGGCCGTGACGGCACCCCGGAGGGCAAGCACGATGAGCACCGAGGCGGAGGCCCAGCGCAGGGGAAGCGTCGCCGGTTCGATGAAGGGCGTGATCGTGGAGCCCGCGACGACGGCGCCTCCTGCCCCGCCCCCTCGCTCAAGATCATCGAGGTGCAGAATGACCTGTATGTCGATAACGAACACGCCGCAGGCGGCCACGCTCGACGATGCGGAGCCGATCAGCCGCACCCTGGCCCGCGCCTTCGCGGACGACCCGATGATGGGCTGGTTCTTCCCCGGCGCGGCCTCGCGCGAGCCCGACCTCGTCCGCTACTTCACCACGATCTTCACCCGGCAGTACGCCCGTCACGGAGTGTGCGAACGCACCGCGTCGGCGGCCGCGTTCTGGGTGCCCCCGGAGGGCCAGGCCAAGGCCGTTCCCGACGTGGAGACCGTCGCGGAGCTGGAGGAGATCCTCGGCGACCGGGCACCCCTGTTCCGGGACGCGGTCGCGGCGGCCGCCGAGCACGGGCCCCAGGAACCGCACTGGTACCTGGCGGTGGTCGGTGCGGACCCGGCCGCGCGGGGCCAGGGGCACGGGGCGGCTCTGCTGCGTTCCGGACTGGCCAAGGCCGACGCGGCGGGGCTGCCCGTGTACCTGGAGTCCTCCAAGCCGGACAACCTGCCGTTCTACGAGCACTTCGGCTTCACGGTGTTGGGGGAGACCCGGCTTCCGGGGGACGGGCCGCTGCTGTGGGTCATGCGACGCGAACCGCGCCCGGCCGACGCGTAATACGACTCGGGACCCAGGACGAGATACGACTGGGGACCCAGGACGAGCGCCCGATGCGCGCGTGGTCGTCCGCTTCGTACGGTACGGGGACGAGCAGCCGGTCCACGGGAGGCCATGCGTCGAACCGGAAGGAATCCGATGCCGGAGTACGCCACCGCCCATGTGCGCATCGCCCGCCCGTCCCGCGACCTGGGGGCGGCCGAACGCTTCTGGGTCGCGGGGCTCGGCCTCGGCGTCCAGTACCGCCACGAGGCGGACGGCACTCCCGGCCACCACTCGCTGCTCATGGTCGGCTGGCCGGACGCCGCCTGGCACCTGGAACTCGTCCACCATCCGGCGGCCCCGGTGGAACCACGCCCGCCCCCCCCGAGGACCTGCTGGTGGTCTACCTCGGCGAAGAGGTGCCGGACGCTCTCGTGGAGCGGCTCGAAGAGCACGGCGGCACGAGGGTGCCCGCGCACAATCCGTACTGGGACACCTGGGGCGTCACGCTTCAGGCCCCGGACGGCTACCTGCTGGTGCTGTCCGGCCGGACGTGGTCGTCGTTCGCCGACTGACGGTGCGCCGGGGCGGGCTCGCCACATCCCGCTCCTGAGAGGCTGGCGAGTGGCCTCGGGCCGTGCGGTCACGTCCCAGCACGCGTGCTTGTGGCGTTGTCGTCAGTCGACGACGCCCCGCGTCGCCTCCCTCCTCCGCCTGGGAATCACCCGCACCGGACCGCGCCCCCTGTCCGACCCGAGGCCACCGACAGCCTCTGAGAACGCGAGGGATCACCGTCTGCTACGGCGATTCCTGCACCACGCCGGTCGATGACGTGCCCGAGCCTGAGCCTCGACGATGGCCAGGCTCGGCGCGAGGGAGCCAAGCAGGCGCATCCGGCCACGTTTGCCTACAGGAACTCCGCGTGATGGGTACGAGGAAGCCTCGCAAGATCCGTATCCGCGTGTTCGTGTCAAATCTGCTTGCCTCACGACGAGTTACCGCATTGACCAACCGGCCGGTCCGTTTTCGCATAAGCGACCCTAGCGTCTCCCTTCGGTCGAACTCGCCCATCTTTGCTATCGCTACGCATTGTGATGGTGAGCCGGATCACACTTGACGGGTCCACTGCAACCCCAGATATTTGGCTGACTTTCGTGAAGGCCATGTGGGAAACGGGGCGGGTTTGTGACGGGTGGGGTGTGGCGTCGAGCGCGTCACGGTGTGTGCGTGACGGCTGTTCTGGCCACTGTGCTGAGCGTGGTGCCGGCGCTGAACTCGCAGGCAGTGGCGTTGCCTGCCCTTCCAGCCCCTTCAGGGTCGCCGGAGCTGCGCGCCTCGGCCGCTGCCGTGACGGCGGGCGAACGTGTGGAGGTTGTGGAGGAGCGCTCCGAGCGGGAGACGGTCTTCGCCAACCCGGACGGGACGACGTTCACCCTGGAGAAGTCGATCACTCCGGTCCGCGTGGCTCGCGAAGGGAAATGGGTTGAACCCGACCCGACCCTGGTACGCGACACGGACGGGTCGGTCGGTCCGGCGGCGGCAGCTGTGGACGTTTCGTTCTCCGCCGGGGGCGACGGCGCGGACCTCGTCACCATCGCCAAGGGCGAGCAGTCCGTGTCCCTCGGCTGGCCGGGCTCGCTGCCCGCGCCGCGTCTCGACGGAGAACACGCGGTCTACGAGGACGTCCTGCCGGACGTGAATCTGATTCTCACCGCGACGGTCGAGGGCTTCCGGCAGGTACTGGAGGTGAAGACCCCCCAAGCGGCGGCGAACCCGGCGCTCAAGGCCATCGAGTACCAGTTCGGGGCGGAGAACCTCACGGTCCAAGCCGGAGCCGGCGGGGGACTGGACGCTCTGGACGGCAACGGCCGACCGGTGTTCCGTTCACCCGCGGCCCGTATGTGGAATTCCGCCGGCGACGGCACTGCCCCCGCCCCGGCCCGGCGTTCGCTCTACCTCGCCGCTCCCGCCGAATCCGGTACGGATCAGCCCGTCGCTGCTGGCCCGACCGAAGAGGGCGACCGGTTGGCCGGTCCCGAGCCCGGTGACGACTCCTCGGTGATGGACCTGAAGCTCACGAACTCGACGATGACGGTCGAGCCAGACGCCGAGATGCTGTCCAGCACCGAAGAGAAGGACTTCCCCCTCTACATCGACCCGCCGGTCGAACTGAACGAATCCGAGCGCACGGTGCTCTCCTCGGACGGTGATGTGTTCTGGAACTTCTCCGGTGGCAAGAACGGTATGAGCGTCGGCAAGTGCGGATCGGCGGTCATCGGAGGCGTCTCGTACTACTGCGGCAACGGCTATGTGAACCGTATGTACTTCGAGTTCGCCCCCGGAAAGCTCAAGGGCAAGCACGTCCTGGACGCCACCTTCGCCGTCACGGAGACGTGGTCGTTCTCCTGCGACGCGCGCTGGGTCGACCTGGAGCGTACGAACAACATCTCGTCGTCGTCGAAGTGGCCCGGCCCCAAGAAGCTGGACCAGATGGGCGACCGTAAGGTGTCGGCGGGCCGTGGCAGCCGTTGCTCACCGTCCCAGCCGCGCGCACCCATCGAGTTCCACGACTACGCGCCGGAGCCCGACGAGAACCTGACGCCGACCGTCCGCAGCTTCGCCGACGGAAAGATCTCCCGGCTGACGCTCATGCTGATGGCCAAGGACGAGTCCGACACGATCGCATGGAAGCGGTTCGACGACGATGCCGTCCTGAGCGTCGACTACGTGGGTAAGCCGGCCAAGCCCAGCAACATCGGTCCCATGGTGGGCACGTCCCACGACTGCAACACGGTCGAGTCCGCTCCGGCGATCGTCACCGACGCCACCCCCGATCTGACAGCCACACCTCAGACGGTGTCCGGCGGTGAGTCCGGCGCGAAGCTGCGGGTGGCCATGGACGTGGACAAGAAGCAGAGCGACGGCACCTGGGTCAACGCCATGAGCGAGATCGTCCGTCCCAGCAGTGGATACGTCGGCGACAATGTGAAGGTCACAGCAACTGCCCCTGCTCTGCCGGAGAACACACTCCTGCGCATGCGTGCATGGACACGGTCCCACTACGGCTCCGAGTGGCTGGCCGGGCCTTCCAACGGGTCCACCACGGGCTGGTGCTACTTCAAGATCGACAGCAAAGCGCCGAAGCCACCGACCATCACGTTCAACAGCACCGGGATGGACTCCTACACGCCCTGCACGCCGAATGACTGCGTCCCGCACGGCAAGCCGGGGAAGGCGGGTTCCTTCACGCTCGGCCCGGCGCCCGGCGATGTGAACACCGGCTACCGCTACAAGCTGACCAGCGGGTCCTACAGCTCGGGCTGGTCCTCCTACCTGCCGGGAGCCACCGCGAAGATCAGCCCGGTACCTCCTGTCTCCGGCACGATGACCCTGTTCGTCGAAGCGAAGGACAATTACGGCCCCGGCGCAGGCAACTCCGTCGACTTCGTGGTGAAGGAAGGCGACGGACCCGTCGCCCGCTGGAACTTCGCCGAGGCTTCCGGCGCGGCTCTGGACACGTCCACCGCTGATCCGAGTCTGCGGGACAACGCGAACCTGACCGGTGGAGCGGCCCGTGCCGACCAGGGACGCCGGGGCGAGGTCACCGTCACCCCCGCGACCGAGACCGCTCCTGCTGTCAGGACCACCGACAGCGGCCTCAAACTGAACGGCACCACGTCCTACGCGGCCACCACCGGACCGGTCATCGACACCCGAGCCTCCTACACCGTCGCCGCATGGGTCCGGATCGACGCCCCCTCGCGCAACGCCACCGTGATGGGCCAGGACGGCGTCAACCGCAGCCCCTTCCTGCTGGGTTACGAGCACAACCTCAAGAAGTGGACCTTCAGGGAGGCCACAGTCGACGCCCCCGCAGGAGGAAGCTGGCCGTACGAGCGCGTCGTTTCCAAGAACGAGGCAGTGCCGAAGGTCTGGACGCACCTTGCGGGCGTCTTCAACGCCGTCGACAAGACCATCAGCCTCTACGTCAACGGCGAGCTGCAAGCATCCACCGCCTTCACCACGCCATGGGCAGCCAAGGGACCCTTGCAGATAGGCCGGGTTCACTGGTCGGGCGTCTACACGGACTACTTCCCCGGAGTGATCGACGAGGCAGTTGTATGGCAGGAGGCCCTGACCGGGGCGCAGATAGCGCAGGAAAGCGCCCTTCTGGCTGTCGACGGCAAGGCCTCGGTCGAACTCGTCGCCGCGTGGAACCCGGCCGGAGCGCCGGGGGCGTCCCTCGCGGACGGTGTCTCGGGCTACGGCCGCGCCCTGGCCCTCTCTTCGGGCGCTTCGCTGACCGATGAGGGTCTGGTGCTGGACGGCACTGCTGGAGCGGGTACGACACCTGGACCGGTGGTCGACGACTCGGGTTCCTTCACCGTGACCACACAGGCGATGGTGGATGGGGCGAAGGTGCTGACAAAGCCGAACGGCTACAAGGCCCAGGTCCTGGGCCAGCGCACCGCGACCGGCTCCTCATGGAGCTTGTGGTTCGAGAAGACCGGCACGAGGCAGGAACCGTAGTACGACGCGAACGGCGATCCGGTCATCGACGAGAACGGCAACCCCAAGACCGTCACCGTTCCCGTCGGCCGCTGGAACTTCGGACGCCTGACCGCGGACGGCAGCGGCGCATCCGTGCAGAGCATGGAAGAAGCCCTGGTGGATACGGAGACCCGCCTCACCGGCGTCTACAACGCGCAGGACAGAACGATCCAGCTGTATCTCACGTCCGACCAGCAGACCAGCGACGGTATCGCCTACTCCGCACAGGTCGGAACCGGTGAACTCGCGGTCGGCAAGGGCTATCTCGGATCCTGGGGCAATTTCCTCCCCGGCCGACTCAGCGACATCCGCCTCTGGGCGGGAGCGCTGAGCGACAGCGAGCAGGTCTCCGACGTCGTCGGAACCTGAACTCTGCGCCCCGCGCCCCGAAACCTCGGGCGTGGCCGGCTCCGTACGAGCCGGCCACGCCCTCCCTCCCCGTACTCCACCCTGCTGTCCCGCCTTCGAGCGGTTCGGCCGCTCCCGGAGAGAAGACGTGTCCGTGTCCCGATCCCTTCCCGCCTTCATGAGGCGCACCACGCCAGGCCGCTCCGGCTCCGGTGGCACCCGGAAGTTCCGTGTACCCCTGGTCGGGGCATTGGCACTCGCCCTCTCCGTACCCGCCGGACTCACGCCGATGGCGATAGCCGCAGACCCCCTGGGACGTCCCGACGTTCCGGCACCCCGGGTCAGCAAGGTCACGGCTGTCCCTGCCCTGGGGACGAGCAAGGCGCGCGAGCGCGTGGCGAAGAACAAGGCCCTCAACGCCAGGCAGGCGGCACAGGCCCGCAGTGAACACGCGGCTCGCTGGCCCAAGCCCTCCCGGAGCGACCAGGAGATATCCGGCAAGCAGGGCGCACCGGGTGCCGGGCCCGTCTCTCTGACCGCGCCTCGCCTCACCAAGGCCTCGGCCCGCGCGGCGAAGCCGGCACCGACTGCTGACGGCACCGTCAAGGTGAGCGTTCTCGACCAGAGGACCGCTCGCAACGCGGGCATCACCGGTGTGGTGTTCACCGCCGCGGTGGACTCGCCGGGCGCCGCCGGGCTGACCGTCGACTACTCCTCCTTCGCCGACGCGATCGGCGGAAACTGGGGTTCTCGCCTCGGGCTCGTGTCCCTTCCCGCCTGTGTGCTGACCAGCCCGCAGAAGCGGGAGTGCCGAACACAGACCGCCGTGCCGTCCCGGAACGACGCCGTGGCGCAGACGGTCTCCGCACAGGTGGCCGTACCCCGGGCTGCCGCTGCCAAGGGCGGCACGTCCTCGGCGGCCGTCTTCGCCGTGACGGCTTCCGCCACTGCGGCGTCCGGCGCGGGCGACTACAAGGCGACGCCGCTCGCCTCCTCCTCCAGTTGGGAGGCCGGCGGCTCGTCGGGATCGTTCACCTGGTCCTACCCCCTGAGCGTGCCGCCCGCAGCCGCCGGTCCTGCGCCCTCGCTGTCCGTTTCCTACGATTCGGGCAGCGTCGACGGCCGGACCTCGAACACCAACAACCAGGGTTCCATGCTGGGTGAGGGATTCGACCTCACCTCCTCCTACATCGAGCGCAAGTACGGCTCGTGCGAGGACGACGGCCAGGACGACAAGTCCGACCAGTGCTGGAAGTACGAGAACGCCTCCCTCGTTCTGAACGGCAAGGCGACCGAACTCGTCAAGGACGACACCACGGGTGTCTGGCGCCTGAAGAACGATGACGCCTCCCAGGTCACCCACGAGACGGGCGCCGCCAACGGCGACGACGGCGACGACATCGCGGGTGGCAAGGGCGACGGCAAGGGTGAGTACTGGAAGGTCGTCACCGGTGACGGCACGGTCTACACCTTCGGTCTGAACAAGCTGCCCGGTGCGGGCACGGAGCGGACAAACTCCGTCTGGACCGTCCCCGTCTTCGGCGATGACTCAGGCGAGCCCGGCTACTCCTCCGGCACCAGCTTCTCCGGCCGTGCCAAGACCCAGGCGTGGCGCTGGAACCTCGACCTCGTCACCGACGTCCACGGCAACGCCTCCACCTACTGGTACAAGGCGGAAGCGAACCACTACGCCAAGAACGGCGACAAGACCAAGCTCGCCGAGTACACGCGCGGCGGCTACCTCCGCGAGATCAAGTACGGCCAGCGTTCGGACACCTTGTTCACCGGCAACGCGTCCGGGAAGGTGTCCTTCGACTACAGCGAGCGCTGCACCGCCGATGACTGCTCCTCGCTGACCGAGGACACCGCGAAGCGGTGGCCGGACGTTCCGTTCGACGCCATCTGCACGGCTGGTGAGACCGACTGCCTGGCCACCGGACCGTCCTTCTTCACCCGCAAGATGCTCACCTCCATCGAGACGAGGGTGTGGTCCACGGCTGCCGAACCCGACGCGTACAAGCTGGTGGACAGCTACGCGCTCGCGTACCAGTTCCTGGACGGCGGGGACATCGGCAACCTCTCGGACAAGACGCTGGTCCTCAAGTCGCTCCAGCGGACCGGCAAGAACGGCGGATCCGTCACCGTGCCGCCGGTGGAATTCGGCTACCACATGCGGCCCAACCGGGTCGACGCCACCGACGACATCCGCCCGCTGACCCGCCCGCGTATCAACACCGTGACCACCGAGACAGGCGCGATCACCACGGTCACCCTCTCCGACCCGCAATGCGTCCGGGGCAGCAAGATGCCGAAGGCCGAGGACGACAACAACCTCTCCTGCTACCCGGTGTACTGGCCGGTCAACGGCGGCGACCCCCAACTGGACTGGTTCCACAAGTACAACGTCCTCGCCGTCACCACATCCGACCCCGCGGGCCAGAACCCGGCGGTGGAGAACACGTACACCTACGAGAACCCCGGCTGGCACTACAACAACGACCCCTTCACCGCCGAGGACGAGCGGACCTGGTCCAACTGGCGCGGCTACCAGAAGGTCACCACGTACACCGGTGACACCGACCACCCGCAGTCCAAGACGGTGCGTCTCTACATGCAGGGCATGCACAAGGACAAGCGCCTCGACGGCACGACCCGTAGCGCGAAGGTCCTGGGAATCGACGTCGCGGGCCTGAACGCCTCGGATGCCACCGACTATGAGCAGTACGCCGGATTCCTGCGTCAGGAAATCACCTACAACGGCAGCCAGCCGGTGTCCGTAGCCTTCAACAGCATCTGGAACAAGGTGACCGCGAGCCAGCAGCGGTCCTATGCCAACACCAAGGCGTACTTCGTACGTACCTCCCGCACAACCCAGTACACCTACCTGCCTGTCAGCAACACCTGGCGTCGCGGCTACACCGCCCATACCTACGACGCCACCTACGGAATGGTCACTCGAACCGAGGCCATCGGCGACCAGGCCAAGACCGGCGACGAGACATGCAGTCGTACGTGGTACGCCCGCAATCCCGCCAAGGGGCTGACCAACCTCGTCTCCCGCACACGCGTCGTCGGATCAGCCTGCCTGGACTCCGCACGGGCGCCCATCACCGATGACAAGCTGAACCTCCCCGCGAACTCCAAGACCCGTGGAGACGTGCTCTCCGACACCGCGGTCGTCTATGACACCCCGTCCGCGACCGGCTGGTCCGCCTCGCAGAGCCCGACCCGCGGGCTCGCCACGTGGTCCGGGAGGGCCAAGGCCTACCCGGCTGCCGCAGGCACCAGTGACCGACACCCCGCGGCGAACGGCGGCTGGCAGACCGTCGCCAAGACCACCCACGACACCCTCGGCCGCCCTCTGACCGTCACCAACGCCAAGGGCTACGTCACCTCCACCGCGTACTACCCCGCCGCGGCAGGTCCGCTGACCGCCACCATCGTCTCGGCACCCAAACTCACCTCCTCCAACGGCAAGATCCACAAGTCGTACACTTACCTGGACCCGGCACGAGGATCGGTCGTCAGAACGCTCGACGCCAACCTTAAGAAGACCGAGAGCACCTACGACGCCATCGGGCGCGTCACGGCCACCTGGGCACCCAACCGGACCAAGGGCATCGACACGCCATCGGCGAAGTACGACTACAACATCGCGCGTGGCAGCCAGCCCTGGAGCTCCGTCAGCACCCTCAGGGCCGACGGCCAGAACTACCGGACCAGCTTCGCCATCGCCGATGCCCTGCTGCGTCCGATCCAGTCCCAGACCGAATCCCCCCTCGGCGGCCGCATCCTCACCGACACCCGCTACGACTCTCGCGGACTCGCCTACGAGACGTACGCCGACATCTACGACAACACGAAAGGCCCGAACGGCACCTACACCCGTGCCTCCTACGCCCACACCCCGGCCCTGACCCGGACCGCATACGACGCGGCGGCCCGGCCCACGACGACCACGTTCACGGTGTTCGGTGAGGACCGGTGGTCCACCACCACCAGCTACACCGGGGACTCGATCGCCACCACCGCGGCCAAGGGCGGCAACGCCACGCGCACCATCACCGACGCGCTGGGCCGTACCACCGAAACGCGCACGTACGGGGGCACGACACCGGCGGACACGGCGTACGGAGCTGCGACTGGCACCCCGTACACCCGGGTGAAGTACGACTACACCCGTGACGGCAAGCCGTCGGTGATCACCGGTATCGACGACGCCAAGTGGACCTATTCCTACGACCTGTTCGGCCGCGAGACCAACGTGACCGACCCGGACAAGGGCAGGACCGTCACCGAGTACACCGACCTGGACCAGATCGGCGTCACCACGGACTCGCGCAACGCGAAGCTTCTGTACGAGTACGACGAGCTGGGGCGCAAGACGGGTTTGTGGCAGACCGCGAAGTCAGACGCGAACAAGCTCGCTGACTGGACGTACGACACGCTCCTCAAGGGACAGCCGGACGCGTCCACCCGCTACGTCGGCGGAACCGCCGGCAGGAAGTACACGAAACAGGTCACGGCCTACGACACGCTTGGCCGGGCCACCAGCACTGACGTCGTGCTGCCGACCGACGATCCGTTGGTCACCTCCGGGGCCGTCAAGTCCACTCTCACCTTCGGCACGGCCTACCTCCCGGACGGGAGCATCGCCAACACCAAGGAGCCGGGCGCCGGGGGCCTTGCCGCTGAGATCATCTCGCCCAAGTACGACTCCACCGGCCTGGTCACGGAACTCTCGGGTGCCAGCACCTACCTCCTCGGCGTGGCGTACTCCGCCATCGGCCAGGTCGAACAGCTCTCGCTGGGGGCGGGCGCGAAGAAGACCTACATCACCAACAAGTACGAACCGGGCACCGGCCGCCTCACCCGCAGCCATGTCACGGACCAGACCCACCCGTACATGCTCCAGGACCTCAACTTCGCCCGGGACGACGCCGGGAACGTCCTGTCGATCCTCGACCCCACGACGCTGGGCGGCACTGCCAAGGCCGACAACCAGTGCTTCACCTACGACGCACACCGTCGCATGACCGAGGCCTGGACCCCGAAGTCCGCCGACTGTGCCACCTCCGGCCGCAGCACGGCCAACCTCGACGGCGCGGCACCGTACTGGACGAGCTACACGTACAACAGCGCGGGCCAGCGCAGCACCGAGACCGCTCACACCGCAACCGGCGCCGCGACCACCGGCTACGAGTACAAGACGCCGACCGGCCAGCCTCACCCGCTGGTGAAGACCACCGGGGCGAAAGCCGCCACGTACGGCTATGACCAGGCCGGCAACACGACCACCCGCCCCGGCACCCAGGCCACCCAGACCCTGGCCTGGAACACCGAGGGCAAACTGGCCTCCACCACCGAACCGGCGACTGGTGGCAAGCCCGCACTGGGCACCAGCTACCTGTACGACGCGGACGGGGAACTGCTGATCCGCCGCGCGACCGGGGACGGGGACACGGTCCTCTACCTCGGATCGACCGAGGTGCGCCTCACCGTCAAGGGCACCGCGAAGAAGGTCACCGGTACCCGCTACTACAGCGCCGCGGGCCAGACGCTCGCCGTCCGCACGGCCACGTCGGGCACCGCGGGCACCAAGCTCAGCTTCCTCGCCGCCGACCACCACGGCACCAGCAGTGTCGCGACCGACGCCACCACCCAGGCGGTCTCGAAGCGCTACAGCACCCCGTTCGGCGCTCCACGCGGAGCCAAGCCGACAACCTGGCCGGACGACAAGGCGTTCCTCGGCAAGCCGGCCGACTCCGCGACGGGCCTGACGCACATCGGCGCACGCGAGTACGACCCGGGTACCGGCCAGTTCATCAGCGTCGACCCGCTGCTCGAAATCGACAAGCACCAGACGCTCAACGGCTACAGCTACGCCGGCCAGTCCCCGGCCACGAACTCCGACCCGACCGGGACCTGCCTGGATCCGGGCAACGGCAGGTGCCAGCCGGGCAACAACAGCGGCAAGCCCGACCCGTCGTTCCCGATCAACAGCAGCTCGCCGCCCGGAGACGGCGGTCCGGGTTACAACGGCACGGTGCCTACCGGCGGCTCCGGGGGGACCAACGGTGGCGATGGTGGCGATGCTCCTTTTGTTGTCGGGCCCGGCGGGATGGTTTGCGGGAACTACGGTTGTGTGTCTCTACACAAACCTGACCCTGTCGGAGAATCCCTTCTTGGCTTGCTGAGGAATGCGGCGGGCGCGGCGGAGCTTCTGTACACGTCGTTGAATCAGGACTGCTGGGGTGACAACCAGGAGGCCGGAGGGTGTGACCTCGGGGCCCAATACGATGCTTGGGCTGCTGAACAAGGGATGGATACGACGTCCGATAGTTACCTGGTTCCGGGTGCTTTGGCTGCCGTGTTCGGTTTGGGCGGTGCAGCACGTCGACCTGGTGTGAAGGGCGGCGCGGCAGGCCTCCCCAAGTCTTACGGCGTCGGTTGGTTCCCTGAAGGTGCCGCGGGGAAGGTACCGCGTGGAGCCGGTTGGAGCGGCCCTGAGATGACTCGAAGCATGAGAGCTTCTGTGAAGAAGGGCGGGTCAATCAAATACGGGTTCGTCTGGAGAGGGCCGAAGCAGGCAAGTATTAGGATTGATAGAGGTGATCCAAATGGTGCGGACTCTCAGAAGGTAGATCATGTTGTGATTAATAGCGGTGGCTCTATAATTGGCCGCGATGGCAGGCCGCTACCTCAGGTCCAAGGTGGCACTCTGAAGAGTGGACACGCTGCAGGGCATATACCGTACAGTGAGTGGATCAATTGGAAGAGTTGGGATTCTCCGGAGTGAGCCGTGACTGACGCGAATGTGCAGTATCCGGAGATGAGGATGCTCATATTGGAGTATCTCACGAGGTTGGCTGATCCCTCTTGGCGTGCCCTGAACCTCCAAAAGGCGAGTTCGTCAGACCTGGACTTTGATGATCTCGTAAACTTTCTCTACGACACGAGTGGTCTCCTGCACGATCCTCGTGGCGCGCTTGGGCTTACGTTGGCGAACTCGGATGAAGTGGATGCTGTCCGACGTCTGAGATCGGCATTTGAGACAGCCATTGAAGATGGGGGGCTCACTGGTGAGAACCCTGGAACTGACCCCCTTTGGGATCTGATAGGGCGTGAATCGGCGAACGTCGTGGACGTACTGTCCGCAGCAGCAGGCGGAGAAAATGCGTCCAGACCGGGATGAAGATCGGGCCGCCGAGTTGCTGGTGGGTGGCGATCCGTGAGCCTTTTTCATCCCATCTCCGAGGGGCTATAAGGCCTGGTCAGCTGGGGTGGTGACGTGGCAGAGCCCCCGGTCGTTGGCGGTGTTGATTCCACTCGACACTGCCGACAGCCTGGGGGCTCTGTTGGTTCCGTATCCTTCCATGCTCGACGTCTCGTATGAGCTGGTCGAGCATGTCTCCTGGCTGATCTACGCCCGAAGGCGTGAACTGAACTCGCCGTGGAGACGGCTCGGTTGCTTCAGCAGGCCCTCCTCGCGCTGGCCCACCTGAGGAAGAACGAGACGTTCGCCCAGCTCGCGGCCGGGTTCGGCGTCTCGACCGCGACGGCCTGGCACCACGTCGACGAGACCCTGGACATCCTCGCGGCCCGGGCTCCGGGGCTGCACGAGGCCCCGACCGGGCTGGGCGAGGGCGACCACGTGATCGTGGACGGCACCCTGACCGCTACCGACCGCGTTGCCGCGGACGAACCGTACTACTCGCAGAAGCACAAGAAGCACGGCATGAACATGCAGGTCATTGCCCGCCCCGACGGCACACCGCCGTGGTTCTCCCGCGCGACGCCAGGTCGTACCCATGATCTGACCGCGGCCCGGGCCCACGGCATTGTCCAGGCCTGCCTGACCCGGCAGATCCTCGTCCTCGCCGACTGTGCCTACCAGGGTGCCGGCGCCACGGTCCGCACCCCGTACAAGAACCACCGCGAACAGCCCGACCACTACCAGCAGTTCAACCGCGACCATGCCCGGCTGAGAGCCCCCGGGGAACGCGCCTTCGCGCAGCTGACGTCCTGGCGGCTGCTCCGGCGAGCCAGATGCTCCACCCGCCGCATCGGCACCATCGTTCAAGCCGTCCACACGCTGCTGACCTGCAACTATTCAGGATGAAAAAGGCTCAGTGAGCTACTTCGAGGTGGCCACCGATAAGGTGACGGCCTGCGGGCCGCAACGACCGCGGCCCCCGGGCTGTTGATTGAGATATCTGACATCTCAATCACGCTGCTCGGGGCCGCGTTGTTCATCCATCCTGCCGCACTCGACCTGCCCCATGCGCTCGTGGAGTGGGTCGCCATGCTCATCGTGACCCCGGAGGGTGACCGGCGCTGCCAGCTCCGCCCGTCCCAGCGCGATCGTGGCACTGGTGTACCTGCGCGAACACACCACCCTGGCGAAGATCGCTGCCGGGTTCGGGATCAGCGAGTCCACCGCCCACGCCTACACCAGCGCGGTAATTGGTCTGCTTGCTGCATGTGCGCCGGGTCTGCTGAAGGCCCTGCGCGAGACCGACTCCGGCTGCGTCCTGCTGGACGGCACCCTCGCCGAGTGCGGCCGGGTCGGCGACTCACGCGCGGACTGCTCCCACAAGTACCGCCGACACGGAGTGAACGTGCAGGTGGCCACCGAATCCCGGCGGCCGATTGTTGTGGCTCTCACCCACGCTGCCGGGCCGTACGCACGACCTGACCGCCGCCCGTACCCACCGGATCATCCGCACCTGCGAGCGCCAGGGAGTCCCCATCCTGGCCGATCTCGCTTGCCAGGGCTGCGGCCTCTGGCTGACCACAGGCATCAAACGCAGGCCCCTGCAAGACCTCACCCCACCGAGAAGACCGTCAACCGGGCCTTGGTCGCGGCACGGGCACCGGTCGAACGCGGCGTCGCCTGCCTCAAATCCGGGCGCATCTCCCGCAGATCACGGTGCAGTCCGAGCCGCATCACGTCAATCGCCAAAGCCGCCCTCACCCTGCAGCGGCAACGCTGAAAAAGCTCAGTAGGTCGCGGAGCTCTTGCGTCCGTCGCGTCGGTCGTCGTCCCGGCGTGGCCGGTAGATCAGCCGGTACTGGTGGCTGGTCTTAGCAGGCCAGGGTGGCGATGGATGTCCGTCTGCGGGAGCGTCCGCGGACCCTCACCACCGGGGCCCGGCCGCGCCGGGACCAGGTCTTCGCGTGCGGCGGCGTCATGGAGAAGTCGGCCTCGACGCTGGGTAGGCCCGTGGCGCGGTGCCGGGGTTCCTCCCGGTCCGTTTCCCCGGACCTATCGCCGAGTGAAGTAGGCTGCCAGCCCTTCCGGATCTGACGAATTCCACGGGTGCGGGGCGCTGTAGTGTGCGCGAGGAGTCAGACCCCCGGGGCCGCTGCCTTGATCGCGGAGATGTCGAACGTCAGCTTCACCTTGTCGCTGACCATCACGCCGCCGGTCTCCAGCGCCGCGTTCCAGGTCAGGCCCCAGTCGGAGCGCAGGATCTCGGCGCTGCCCTCGAAGCCGACGCGCTCGTTGCCGTAGACGTCGGTGGCGGAACCGTTGAACTCCAGGTCGATCGAGAGCGGGCGCGTGACGTCCTTGATGGTCAGGTCACCGGTGATGCGGTACGCCTCGCCGCCCAGCTGCTCGGCCCGCGTGGAGCGGAAGGTCATGAGGGGGAACTTCTCGGCGTCGAAGAAGTCGCCGCTGACCAGGTGGCCGTCTCGGTCGGCGATGCCGGTGTCGACACTGGCGATCTTCACGTCGATGGCTGCGGTGGAGTTCGCCGGGTCGGTGCCGTCCAGGACCAGGGTGCCCTCGTGCTCGCCGAAGGAGCCGCGCACATTGGTGACCATCGCGTGGCGCACCGTGAAGCCGATGCTGCTGTGCGCCGGATCCAGGGTGTACGTGCCGGTCAGCGCGGCCAGCGCCGGGTCCACCGCGGGGGCTTCGGCGGCGACGGGGGCGGCGGTCGACTTGCGGGTGAACAGAGCCATGGCTCCTCCTCGGGGGTGTCCTGCGGGGGCGGGATCGAACGGCTGCCGAAGATGTTGTTTAACCTTCAACGAGAACGACTGTAACGCCATCTAGTTCAAAGTTCAACTTTTACGTCTCCGGGATCTCCGGGATCTCGGGGGCTCACTCTTCGCGCCTAGGACCGGCAGCCGCTGCACCCCCGGCGCAGGCGCGGGCGGCCCCCGCCGGGAGCCGGCCACCGGTCTCACGGGATCGGGTCGGTGTCCGGCCCCTCCTGTTCCAGCAGCTCCCGGGCGAAGTCCTCCCACTGCGCGTACCGGTCCGGATGCGCGGACCCCTGGACCGCCTGGCACACGTCGCCCGGGGGCATCGACTCCCAGCCGTCGATCTGGAGCAGCCCCGGATTGGCGCTGGGCGAAGGCAGCCCGTAGAAGGACTTGGACGCGGTCGGCACGTGGGTGATCTGGGCCGGAGTGCCCCAGCCCATGCTGGGACGCTGCTGGAATACGCCGAGCGAGTCGTGGTCGACCGGGGAGGTGTAGTTGACGAACTTCGACTCCTGCATCGCCGTCATCAGGGCGATCACCTGGGCCTCCGTGGAGAGGTCCGCCCCCTTCCCGACGCCGATCACCGTACGGGCATGGGCCAGCTGCTCCCGACCCAGGTCGGACGGGCCCGCAAAGGCCTCCCGCAGCTCGCTGTCCGGGGCCGTCTTGAGTAGATGGGCGGTGACCGCGTCCACCTCGCCGGTCGGAGGCAGCCCGTAACTCTGCTGGAAGTCCCGCAGGCCCTGAGCGCCGGGGGCCTGGGGGGCGGGTGACGGCGGCGGGGCGGGGTCCGCGTGTGCCGGGGCTGCCGCGGTGAGCAGGAATCCGGCGACGGCCGCGGAGAGCATGCGGTGGGGGAGTCGGCTCCTCCCCCGATTCGTCCGCGCACGGACCTTGTCCGTATGGAGCTCGCCCGTATGGACCTCTCCTGTACGGGCCTTTCCCACGCGGACCTCTCCTGTACGGACCTCGCGGGCCTTTCCCGCGCGGACCTCTCCTGTGCGGACCTCGCCCATACGGGCCTCTCCCGCACGGATCTCCCGCATACGGATCATTCGCATACGGAACCGTCCCGACGCGCCGTCGCGAAGTCAAGAACGCCGCACGCCGTGTCGATCAATGAGGTATCGACCAAAGGTCACTGCGCCTGGACATAGGAGTGCCCCTGCCCGGACGAACAGAGGCACCGAGCCTGCGGGCCTGCGGGCCTGCGGGCCTGCGGGCAAGGGAGCAAGGGGCAAGCGGGCCCGGCCCGTCAGGACCCCACGCTCAGCGTGAACCGGCGCGGGTTCCCGTCGTGTGCCGCGCCCGAGACGTCCGGCTCACCGTCCGGGCGGACGTCGTCGTACGGGAAGGCGTAACCGATCGGGCTGTTCGCGTGCACCACCCGGGACCAGTGGTTGGTCACCGCGGTCCTGTAGTAGTCCGCCGTCGACGCGCCGTTCGGCTGGCTCGGGTGGCTCAGCATGATCGAGCGGTTGAAGCCCGCCGCCAGCCGGGCCAGGATCGCCTTCCTGTCGTCGGAGTCGCCCGGGTTGTTGGTGAACGGGCCGTGGTTGCAGGTGAAGATGTCCTTCGACTCCGGCTTGGTGAACGTGTGGCCGCCCTCGAACGTGAGGACGTCCCCGCGCACCCGGCCCGCCAGTGAGTCCCGGCCGCCCTGGAGGTCGATGCGCAGGTCCTCGGAGCGGTACTTCGCCCACACCTCGTCGATCTGGGCGGCGAAGAGGTCCCGGAACGGCATCTCGGCCGGGCGGTCGAAGTACGGGGCCATGATGTTCTGCGGCGAGACGACCCGCAGGACGCTGCCGTCGTCGCCCCGGGTGATCAGCCTGTCCCAGGGCTGCCCGTCGGCGGCGGCCTGGGCGGTGAGGTCGTCGGCGATCCGCCGCACCGCGCCGTCCGGGAGCGGGGCCACCGTGTGCGTACCGTCGCCCTCCAGCGTGATACCGATCGGCAGGGCGGTCACCAGGTCCACGTAGCTGATGTTGGAGTACAGCTGCTCCGTGTTGAACGTGAACTCGCAGAAGGACCAGGTGCGCCCGTGGTTCGGGTCCGCGGGCGTCGCGAAGGCGGGCTCCACCAGCGCGGGGCCCGGGTTGAGGTAGAAGTCCAGCTTGTCGTCGCGGACGAAGTAGACCCGTGCCCCGTACATCCGCGGCAGGGTCAGCACGACCGGGCCCGCACCCGCGGCTCTGAGCGGGATCGCGCAGTCGACGGGCAGCGGGGTCTGCGGGGCGCTGGGGGAGTCGGGGCGGTAGACCCCGCCGTTCGGCCGCAGCAGCAGCCAGCGGCCGGTGCCCAGCTCGTGGCCGGTGACGTACGCGTGCACCGTGCCCGGCAACGACGTGTTCTCCAGCGCCAGTTCACAGGTCGCTGGGGCCGCGGAGGCGCGCGGGCCGAGAGCGGTTCCCCAGGCGGGGTAGGTCAGCGCCGAGGCCGTGGCGGCGGCGCCGGTCAGGAACATTCTGCGCGAAATCACGAGGGAGCTCCCTGGGTGTGTGGGGGCGCAGGCCGGGCGGCGTGGTGGGAGGAGTGGGGGCGTCGGGGGTGGGGGTGCCGGGCCGTGGGGTGCCTGCGGTGCGCACCACTCTCGCGAGGCTCGGGGTGAGCGTCAAGACTTGCGACTGAGAGCGCTCTCAGAAACTTCGGGTCTTCACAACTCGACGCCAGGAAGCGGCACTTGCCGGAACCGAGCGGGTGTGAAGCGTGACCATGACCACCCGGAAGTGGCCCGGAACAAGAGGTGAACGAACTCCCGGTCCGGCCCGCCGGCTCCCCGCTCCGGCCTGCGCCCCCCCCACTTGGACTTACGCACCGGGGTTGTTGGACGGAGTCGGCCCCCGGAGCCGAAGTTCGTTGACGGTGTCCCGACACGGCGACTACTCAGGGGCCATGTCGCCAAGATGCCCCTCCGTCGGCCTGGTCGCCGTCGCCTCAGCAGCCGTTCTGGCGCTCGTGGGGACCGCCCTCCCCGCCGCAGCCGCCGATCCGTCCCCCGCACCGGCCGGGGCGGCGAAGCCCAGCGGCTCCGCCACCATCGGCTCCCCCCAGCTCACGGTCGCCGTCGGCGACGACTTCCCGCGCGTCCTCTCGTACACCGACAGGGCAAGCGGCAAGCGGCTCCTGGGCTCCACCCGGCCGGTCACCGCCGTCACCCTCAACGGCACGGCCCACCCGGTGAAGCTCAAGCGCGCGCCGAAGATCACCGCCTCCGCCGCCCGCTACACCCTCGCCTTCGACGGGCTCCCGGGCGTCGAGATCGACGCCTCACTCACCGTCTCCGGGCGGGCCACCACCTTCAAGGTGACCGCCGTCCGGGACACCGCCGCCTTCCGGGTCGGCACGATCGACATCCCGGGGCACGACCTCATCTCCGTCGGCTCCGCCGAGACCGGGGCCGCCACCGCGTTCACGACGCTCGACCCGGACTCCACCCGGACGGCCGACCGGTTCGCGAAGGTCACCGGGGAGACACGGCCCGACGCCGCGCCCGTCGGAGCGAGTTACGCGATCCTCAACACCGGCTCGCTGGCCGCCGCGATCGAGTCCAACTCCTCGTACGACAAGCCCTCCGGCCCCACCGGCGGTGACGACGCCCGCTTCTGGCACCAGGCGCGCACCGAGGAGGGCGGCGGTGTGCGGGTCGGCGTCTGGTCCGGCCAGTGGACCTACCGGGGCGAGGGCGCGCCGAAGCCCGAGAGCGGCGAGAACCTGCCGTGGGCCAAGGTCGTCATCACCCCCGACGCCAACGGCGACAAGACCGTCGACTGGCAGGACGGGGCCATCGCCTTCCGCTCCATCGGCGTCACCGCGCCCGGCGGCGAGGACACCGCGAAGCGGGTCGTGACCCACATCCCGTTCAACTTCGCCAGCCAGGCCACCCACCCCTTCCTGCGCACCCTGGACGACGTCAAGCGGATCTCCAAGGCCACCGACGGCCTCGGCCAGCTCGCCGTCCTCAAGGGGTACGGCTTCGAGGGCCACGACTCCGCCCACCCGGACTACGGCGGCAACTACAACAAGCGGGCGGGCGGGCTGAAGGACCTCAACACCCTGCTCAGGAAAGGCCAGAAGTGGGGTGCCACCTTCGGCGTCCACGTCAACGCCACCGAGTCCTACCCGGAGGCCAACGCCTTCAGCGAGCAGCTCGTCGACAAGACCAAGCCCGGCTGGAACTGGCTCAACCAGAGCTACTACATCGACCAGCGCCGCGACATCAACAGCGGGGACCTGGAGAAGCGCTTCCAGCAGCTGCGCGACGAGACCGACCGGAACCTCAGCTTCCTCTACATCGACGTCTACTACTCCCACGGCTGGATCGCCGACAAGACCATCCAGTCCGTGCAGAAGCAGGGCTGGACCGTCGGCACCGAGTGGTCCGACAAGTTCGAGCGCGCCTCGCTCTGGTCGCACTGGGCCAACGACCTCAACTACGGCGGGGCCACCAACAAGGGCCTGAACTCGCAGATCATCCGGTTCATCCGCAACGGCGAGAAGGACATCTGGAACGATCACCCGGTCCTCGGCCAGAGCGCCCTGGAGGACTTCGAGGGCTGGACCGGCGAGACCGACTGGAACGCCTTCACCGCCAACATCTGGCAGAAGAACCTGCCCGCGAAGTACCTCCAGCAGCAGAGGATCACCCGCTGGGACGGCAACGACATCACGTTCACCGGCGGGGTGCGCGGCACGGTCGAGGACGGGAAGCGCACCTTCTACGAGCAGGGCCGCAAGGTGCTCAGCGGCACCGGCTACCTGCTGCCGTGGGACGCCGGCAAGAAGCTCTACCACTACAGCGAGTCCGGCGGCACCAGCAGCTGGGAGGTCCCCGGCAAGGGGCCGTACACCGTCTACGAGCTGAGCGACAACGGCCGCGGGAAGGTCGCCACCGTCCGTCCGGTGAACGGGAAGATCACGCTCACCGCCACCGCCGGGCAGCCGTACGTCCTCTACCACGCCCGTGCCCCGAAGGAAGCCGCCGCCGACTGGGGACAGGGCACGCACCTGAAGGACCCCGGCTTCAACGACCGTGCGCTGAAAGGCTGGCGGAAGACCGGCACCGCCGTACGGCACACCGACGAGCAGGGGCGCAACAGCGCCGCCCTCTCCGGCCCCGCGCACGCCGCCCTCTCCCAGACCGTCACCGGCCTCAAGCCCGGCAAGCGCTACACCGCCTCCGCCCTCATCGAGGTCGAGCCCGGCAAGACCCGGCGTACGGTGCTGAGCGCGGGCGGGACGTCGGTCGCCGTCGACCGCTCCACGGTGCAGGACCAGGTCGCCGCATCCGACTGGCACGGCACCTACTTCCAGCGCGCCAAGGTCAACTTCACCGCCGCCGCGAACGGCCGCACCACCCTGCGGATCGGGGCGGCCGCGGGCAGCGGGGCGAGGGTCCGCGCCGATGACGTACGGATCGTGGAGAACGCCCCCGCGACCCGGCCCGGCACGGTGGTGTACGAGGACTTCGAGGCGGTCGACCAGGGCTGGGGCCCCTTCCTCAAGGGCGACGCGGGCGGCTCGACCGACCCCCGCACCAGCATCTCCCAGCTCAACGCCCCATACACCCAGTCCGGCTGGAACGGGAAGCTGATCGACGACGTGCTCGGGGGCGAGGAGTCCCTGAAGTCCCATGAGGAGAACACCGGGCTCGTCCACCGGACCGCCCCCTGGACCGTCCCCATGAAGGACGGCCACCGCTACCAGGTGGAGTTCGCCTACCAGTCCAGCCACGCCGGGGCCTACAGCTGGGTCGACGGCTACGACCGGGTCGCGGGCGGCAGGGCCACCTCCACGGAGACCCGCTCCACCCCCATCGGACAGCAGCGCACCACCGGCCACTTCAGCCAGATGCTCACCGCGGGCTGCGGCGACACCTGGACCGGGCTGCGCAAGAGGGCCGGAGCACCCGAGGGCGCGGACTTCGTGCTCGACGACTTCACCGTCACCGACCTGGGCCGGGCCCCCGCGGGGCAGGAGGCCGTCTGCGGCACGCTCGACGTGGCCGCCGACGCGGAGACCCTGGAGCCGGGGGCCGCGAACACGGTCAAGGCGACCTTCGGCAACGACGAGGCGACGGCCGCCACGGACGTGCGGCTCGCGCTGACCGTGCCGGAGGGGTGGCGGGCCGAGCCCGCGGGCCCGGTCGCCTTCGACACGGTCCCCCCGGGCGCGAAGGTCACCGCCAGCTGGCGGGTCACCCCGCCGGCCGACGCCCCCTACGCGACATACCAGCTGGACGCGAAGGCCACGTACGCCGTCGAGGGCGCCGGGCGCACGCTCGGCGCGGGGACCTCCGTCCGCACCCTCCCGCCGCCGCCCACCGAGGACAGCTGGGCCAGTGACCTCGACTGGACGGCCTCGCAGAACGGCTGGGGGCCCGTCGAGCGCGACCTGTCCAACGGGGAGACCGGCGCCGGTGACGGCGGCCCGCTGAAGATCGGCGGGGTCGCGTACGCCAAGGGGCTGGGCACCCACGCCCCGGCGAAGATCCGCTACTACCTGGGCGGGAAATGCGCCTCCTTCACCGCCGAGGTGGGCGTGGACGACGTCCAGGCCACCCGGGGGAGTGTGCGGTTCTCGGTCACCGCCGACGGCACGGAGAGGGTGAAGTCACCGGTGTTGGGCGCCGCCGATCCGGCCTGGAAGCTCACCGCCGACATCACCGGCGCGAAGTACGTCGAACTGATCGTCGACGACGGCGGTGACGGCAACGGCAACGACCACGCCGACTGGGGCAACGCCCGTTTCCACTGCGGAAGTTGACGCGGAGGGATGGTACGGGGAGGGGTGGCGCCGGAGTCGGACACCCTTGGTGTCCGGAACCGGAGCCGCCCCTTCGGCCTTTCGCCCCGGGCGGCTGGGCCATACTGGAGGACGCCCAGCGGCCCCCTCCGTGCCGTGTGGCCCACCGCACACCTCCCCTTTGTTGGGTCTCTACAAGACAAGGCGGCGTTTCGCTGGTGGATCGCCTGCATGCTGCAACGGTTCTGTCCACTCCCACCACGAAACCGGGCGGGAGACTGTACGGAGTCGACGGCACGAATTCTGGGTCCGGGTTCGTAGGGTCAGTACATGACCGTTGTGGACGAAACCCAGGGTGAGCCGAGCGACGCCCGAGGCCGGGTGGCCGAACTGCTGGCCCTGCGCGAGCAGGCACGGCGCGGACCGAGCGAGCGGGCGACCGAGGCGCAGCACGCCAAGGGCAAGCTGACCGCGCGGGAGCGGATCGAGCTGCTGCTGGACCCGGGCTCGTTCAAGGAGGTCGAGCAGCTGCGCAGGCACCGGGCCACCGGGTTCGGCCTGGAGGCCAAGAAGCCGTACACCGACGGTGTCATCACGGGCTGGGGCACGGTCGAGGGCCGCACGGTCTTCGTGTACGCGCACGACTTCCGGATCTTCGGCGGGGCGCTCGGCGAGGCGCACGCCACGAAGATCCACAAGATCATGGACATGGCCATCTCGGCCGGTGCTCCGCTGGTCTCCCTCAACGACGGCGCGGGCGCCCGTATCCAGGAGGGCGTCAGCGCGCTCGCCGGATACGGCGGCATCTTCCAGCGCAACACGCGCGCCTCGGGCGTCATCCCGCAGATCTCGGTGATGCTCGGCCCGTGCGCCGGTGGCGCGGCCTACAGCCCGGCGCTGACCGACTTCGTCTTCATGGTCCGCGAGACCTCCCAGATGTTCATCACCGGACCGGACGTCGTGAAGGCGGTCACCGGCGAGGAGATCACCCAGAACGGCCTCGGCGGCGCGGACGTGCACGCCGAGACCTCGGGCGTCGCGCACTTCGCGTACGACGACGAGGAGACCTGCATCGCGGAGGTCCGCTACCTCATCGGGATGCTCCCCTCCAACAACCGCGAGAACCCGCCGACCGTCGACAGCGACGACCCCGCCGACCGGCGCGGCGACGTCCTGCTGGACCTGGTCCCGGCCGACGGCAACCGCCCGTACGACATGCACCAGGTCATCGAGGAGCTCGTCGACGACGGCGACTACCTGGAGATCCACGAGCGCTGGGCCCGCAACATCATCTGCGCCATGGCCCGCCTCGACGGCCAGGTCGTCGGCATCGTCGCCAACCAGCCGCAGGCGCTGGCGGGGGTCCTGGACATCGAGGCCTCCGAGAAGGCCGCCCGCTTCGTCCAGATGTGCGACGCGTTCAACATCCCGATCATCACCCTTCTGGACGTCCCCGGCTTCCTGCCCGGAGTCGACCAGGAGCACGGTGGGATCATCCGCCACGGCGCGAAGCTGCTCTACGCCTACTGCAACGCCACCGTGCCGCGCATCTCGCTGATCCTGCGGAAGGCCTACGGAGGCGCGTACATCGTCATGGACAGCCAGTCCATCGGGGCCGACCTCACCTACGCCTGGCCCACCAACGAGATCGCGGTGATGGGCGCCGAGGGCGCCGCCAACGTCATCTTCCGCCGGCAGATCGCGGACGCGGAGGACCCCGAGGCCATGCGCGCCCGCATGGTCAAGGAGTACAAGTCCGAGCTGATGCACCCCTACTACGCGGCCGAGCGCGGCCTGGTCGACGACGTCATCGACCCCGCCGAGACCCGCGAGGTGCTCATCGCCTCGCTCGCGATGCTCCGCAACAAGCACGCCGACCTGCCGTCCCGCAAGCACGGCAACCCCCCGCAGTAGTCACCGCCGCCGCGGCGCGATCCGCCGCCCGGTCCACGACCACCTGCCGAGAAGACGGAGACATCCCACCATGAGCCTCACTTCCGCCGAGTCCGTCCTGCGCGTCGAGAAGGGGCACGCCGACCCCGAGGAGCTGGCCGCCATCACCGCCGTTCTGATGGCCCGCGCCGCCGCCCAGCCCGCCGCCCCCGCCCGCCGCGGCCGCGACACGGCGGGCTGGCGCCGCCTGGAGCGCACGCCGGGCTTCCGCGCTCCGCACAGCTGGCAGGGCTGACACCAGCCGCCCCGGCGTTCCCAGGGTCACGAAGAAGGGCCCCGCACTCCCTCGGGAGTGCGGGGCCCTTCTCGGTGCCGGAGGGGGCCGCTCAGCGCAGGCGGGCCATCAGTGCGTGCTCGACCAGGGTGATGAGCGCGCTCTTGGCGTCGGCGCGGTGCCGGGCGTCCGTCGTCAGGATCGGCGTGTCCGGGCCGATCTGGAGTGCTTCGCGTACCTCGTCGGGGGTGTAGGGCTGGTGTCCGTCGAAGCCGTTGAGGGCGATGACGAAGGGCAGGCCGCTGTTCTCGAAGTAGTCGACGGCGGGGAAGCAGTCGGCGAGGCGGCGGGTGTCGACGAGGACGACGGCGCCGATGGCGCCGCGGACCAGGTCGTCCCACATGAACCAGAAACGGTCCTGACCGGGCGTGCCGAACAGGTACAGGATCAGGTCCTGGTCCAGGGTGATACGCCCGAAGTCCATGGCCACCGTCGTGGTGGTCTTGTCTCCGGTGTGGGTCAGATCGTCGATGCCCGCCGAGGCGGACGTCATCACGGCTTCGGTGCGCAGCGGGTTGATCTCCGAGACGGCACCGACAAACGTGGTCTTACCCACGCCGAAGCCCCCTGCCACCACGATCTTCGCCGAGGTAGTGGAGCGGGCCGCTCCGCCGCTAGAGCTTGCGAAGTCCACTGAGCACCCTTTCGAGCAGTGTCACATCTGGCTGGCCGCCGGCGGCCTCGTCGCCGCCGGGCTGATGGATAGCGACGAGTCCGGCCTCGGCCAGGTCGGCGACGAGGATCCGGGCAACGCCGAGGGGGATCGAGAGAAGGGCCGAGATCTCGGCGACCGACTTGATCTCGATGCAGAGCCGGCAGATCCGCTGGTGCTCGGGCAACTGCCCTTGCAGCCGGGTCGGATCGGCCGTCGTGCTGACCAGCGCCTCGATGGCGAGCTGGTAACGCGGTCGGGTCCGGCCGCCGGTCATGGCGTACGGACGGACGAGCGGGTTGTGCGCGGCGGGCTTGGCGGCCTTGGGGGCCTGCCGCTGAACACGGGGCTGCTGCTGGGGTGCGTCATATCGCTGAGGCTGCTGCGGCTGCTGCGGCCAGCCCGACCCCGGCTGCTGCTGCGGCCACTCGGACCCCTGCGCGCCGTGAGCGTCCTGCGGCTGCTGGTATGGCTGATACTGTCCGGGGCCCTGCCCGCCGGGCGCGCCGGGGAAGCCGAAACGGTTGTCACCGTGCTCACCCGGAACCCGCTGCTCACCGTCGTATGGGTGTCCGCCTGTGGGTGCTGCCACGTTTCCTCCTCCGACTGCCGGTCGCCGATCCCAGTGGGGCCGCGCCACCGCACCTTATGGCGCGGTGGCGAGAAACGCACTGCCTGTCTACTAGTTAAGAAGACTTCCCTGAAGCTCGGCACGGAGGTCCGGGGTCAGGACACTGCCCGCGCGGTCGACCAGAAGTGCCATTTCATACCCAACCAGACCGATATCGGCGTCCGGGTGGGCGAGAACGGCCAGCGAGGAGCCGTCGGAGATGGACATGATGAAGAGAAATCCTCGCTCCATCTCCACAACTGTCTGATTCACGGCGCCGCCCTCGAAGATCCGCGAGGCCCCCGCGGTCAGCGACGTCAGACCGGAGGCGACGGCCGCCAGCTGGTCGGCGCGGTCACGCGGGAATCCTTCGGACATCGCCAGCAGGAGTCCGTCGGCGGAGACCACCACCGTGTGCGACACCCCGGGGGTGTTGTCCACGAAGTTGGTGATCAACCAGTTGAGATTCTGCGCCGCCTGGCTCATCGGGCTCACACTAACGCTCCTGGTTGTAGGTATTACTGGTGTCCGACCCCGCGCTGCGTCCCTGCTGGATGCCCCGCCGCAGGTTGCTCAACCTGCCGCGGACGTCCTCGGGTGCGCGGGAGACCTGTGGGCCGCCCTGCTGGGTCTGCTCCGCCGTGCCCTCGACCAGGTTGGCCTTGGGTACGCGCCGAGGGAGGCCGGAGGGGGTTATTCCGCCCGCCTTCGGCTCACGGAGCTTCTCGGCTCGCTCCCAGCGCTCGTCGTTCGCCGAGCGCCAGTCGTCGGTGCCGTTCCCGTCCGTCTGCGGTGCCTGCCGCTGTTCCTGCTGCGGCTGCGGCTGCGGCTGCGGAGTCGGAGCGGGCTGGTCGTCGCCGCGGCCGCCGGGGCCGGGCTGCCAGTGCTGCTGACCGCCGCGGCGCGGCAGACCGGCTTCGGTCAGCTCGGGGCCGACGTTCGGGGTGGATCCCGGACGGTCGAAGCCTACGCGCTCCGAAGGCTCCGCGGGAGCGCTCGGAACAGATTCCGATTCGGCCGGAGCAGTCGGCTCAAAGGTGTTCTGGAAACCGCTCTGAACAGGCCAATCGTCCTGGTGGGACTGGTCTGCCGAAGCGGCGTACGGGTCGGCGTACTGACCCTGGGGGCCGTCCTGCGTGGCATATGCCGATTCCGCATAGCCGTCGTAGCCGTCCTGCTGTCGCGGCTGGGGATGCTGGTGCCCCTGCTGCTGCGGGTAGCTGTCCTCGCCGTCGTGCTGCTGCTGCCCGTAGGACGCCGGGTAGGCCTCCTGCTGCGGCTGCTGCCCGTACTGGTTCTGCCCGTACTGGTCCTGGCCGTACTGCTCGTCGGCGTAGCCCTGCTGACCGCCGTACTGGTCCTGCCCGGCGTACGCCTCCGGAGCGTAACCCTGCTGTTCCTGGGAGTTGCCCCCGAACGCGTCGTCGCCGCCGGCCTGGGCCTCCAGCGCCGCCCTGCGCTCCTCGCGCATCAGCGAGCGCCCGACCGGGTCCAGCTGCGCCGGATCCGCCGGAGCCTCGTAGCGCGAGTCGTCGAAGCCCAGCTCCGCGGCGGTACGCATCGGAGCCTGCTGCGGGGACGGCTCGAAGGCGTGCTGCTGCTCGGGGATGATCGAGGAGACGGTGAAGTCGTCCTGGCCGTCGAGGGGTTCGCCACCGCCACCGTGGGTGATGGCGTCCGGCAGCATGACCAGCGAGGTGGTTCCGGCCTGCTCGCCCGAGGGGCGCAGCTGGACCCGGATGCCGTGCCGGTCGGCCAGTCGGCCGACCACGAACAGGCCCATGCGCTGCGACACCGCGGCGTCGACGGTCGGCGGGTTGGCCAGCTTGTGGTTGATGTCGGCGAAGTCCTCGGCGGTGAGGCCGATGCCCTTGTCGTGGATCTCGACCATGACGCGGCCGTCGGGCAGCCGCGTCGCGGTGACCCTGACCTTGGTCTGCGGGGAGGAGAACGTCGTGGCGTTCTCCAGCAGCTCGGCCAGCAGGTGCACGAGGTCGGTGACGGCCTGGCCGTGGATCTCGGCCTCCGGCACCCCGGACAGTTCGATGCGCTCGTAGGACTCCACCTCGGAGGAGGCGGCGCGCAGCACGTCCACCAGCGGAACCGGCTGGTCCCAGCGGCGGCCGGGCTCCTCGCCCGCGAGGATGAGGAGGTTCTCGCCGTTGCGGCGCATACGGGTGGCCAGGTGGTCCAGCTTGAAGAGGCTCTCCAGCTGGTCCGGGTCCGCCTCGTTGTTCTCCAGGTCGGTGATCAGGGTCAGCTGGCCCTCGATCAGGGACTGGCTGCGGCGCGAGAGGTTGGTGAAGATCGCGTTGACGTTGCCCCGCAGCATGGCCTGTTCGGCGGCGAGCCGGACGGCCTCGCGGTGGACCTGGTCGAAGGCGCGGGCGACCTCGCCGATCTCGTCCTGCGTGGTGATCGGGATCGGCTGCACCCGGGTGTCGACCCGGCCCGGGTCGGTGCGCGAGAGCTGGTCGACCAGGGAGGGCAGCCGCTGCTCGGCGATGCCGAAGGCGGCGGTACGCAGCTGGCGCATCGAGCGGCTCATCTGGCGGGCCATGAGCCCGGCCAGGATGAAGGCGGCCAGCAGCGCGATGACGACGATGAGGCCGTTGACGATGGCGTCGGTCTTGGCGTCGGAGGAGATGTTCGCCGCCTCCTTCACCGCCTTGGCCACGAGCTCGTCCTCGACGGTGGCGTACCCCTCGAACTTGGCGGTGGCGGCGGCCATCCAGGTCTCGGGCGTGATGCCCTTCGCGGCCAGCTCCTCGGGGTCCTGGCCCTTGCCGATCTCCTGGGCCATGCCGTCGTAGACCGAGCCGTCGATGCTGGGCGGGGCCACGAACGGCTCGCCCGCGGCCTCGGCCTGGTCCTTGGCGGCCTTGAGCTGGCGGGCGCCCTCGGCGGCCTTGCCGGACATGACCTGCTTCAGCCGGTCCACGTCGGCCTGGGTGCCGCCGGAGTTGAACTCGCCGAGCGCGATCTGCTCCAGGTAGTTGTACGAGCCGAAGGCCTTGACCTGCTCGTTGTAGGTGCCGGGCTTCTTGCTCGGGCGCACCAGCAGGTGCGTGCCGATCGAGCGCTGAAGCGATTCTGCGGCCTTGGCCAGCTCGATCGCGTAGACGGTACGGCCGTAGCTGGTGACGTTGCCGGTGCCGAGGCCGAGCTCGTTGGCGAACTGCATCAGCGAGTGCTGGACCTGGGTGTAGCCCTCTTCGGTCTTCACCGGATCCAGGGCCTGCGAGTAGGCGGCCTTGCGCAGCTCGGGGAGCTTGGGCTCCTCGGCCTTGAAGAGCTGAAGACGGCGCTCCAGGCCCGCCTTCGCGGGCATCTGCTCCACCGCCGCGTCGAACTTCTTCGCGGCCTCGTCCGTGGCGGCGCGGGTCTCCTCGACGACTTCGGCGTCCCGCTCGCCCGAGAGCAGCGGCTGGGCGGTGAGGTCACGCTCGTTGAGCAGGGCCTGTCCGTAGCCGGACGCGGCGCGCACGACGACCGCGATCTTCTCGGCCTCCTGCGCCTCGCTCCAGGTGTCGATGGACCCCTTCACCTCGAAGCCGCCCATGACCAGGCCGACCAGCACAGGGATCAGGAGGATGGCGTTCAGCCGGGTGGCCACCCGCCAGTTGCGCGGGGCCATCGGGCTGGTGCTGCCACCGGCCGGTTCCGTCTCGGGCACATCGGCAGGTGACGCCCCAGCGCGCGACGGCGGGGTGAAGTTGCCCCGCTCGGGCTGCGCCGCGGAGCCCTCGTTGCTTCGCCTCACTCGACCAACAACCTCTCGGCGTCGGCACCTACGTTGTGCCGGATGATTCGTTCAGGGCCGTACTACTCGGGAGTTCGTCGAATTGCAGCACGGGTACGTGCCCCGTTCCAAACACTCGGAATCGATGATTCCGAGTGGCCCAGACCTCAGATAAAACGGGCATAAAGAGCGAGCCCCGTCAAAAGGCGGGGCTCATGTGAGCGCAGCGGCACCGAATGGATGCATCGGGTGGCGGTGCGCAATCAATTCTCTGTCGAAACGTTATGAACGCGGGGGCGGATCGTGTCAAACGACACAGGCCACCCCCGCGTGACTACGGCAACTTCCGTATGCCGATAACGACTTACGCCTGGTTGACCTGCTACTTCAGGCGTGCCATCAAGGCATGCTCGACCAGCGTGATCAGGCCGCTCTTGGCGTCGGCGCGGTGCCGGGCGTCCGTCGTGATGATGGGCGCGTCGGGGCCGATCTGGAGTGCTTCGCGTACCTCGTCGGGGGTGTAGGGCTGGTGTCCGTCGAAGCCGTTGAGGGCGATGACGAACGGGAGGCCGCTGTTCTCGAAGTAGTCGACGGCGGGGAAGCAGTCGGCGAGGCGGCGGGTGTCGACGAGGACGACGGCGCCGATGGCGCCGCGGACCAGGTCGTCCCACATGAACCAGAAACGGTCCTGACCGGGCGTGCCGAACAGGTACAGGATCAGGTCCTGGTCGAGCGTGATGCGGCCGAAGTCCATGGCGACGGTGGTCGTCGTCTTGTCCCCGGTGTGGGTCAGATCGTCGATGCCCGCGGACGCGGACGTCATGACGGCCTCGGTGCGCAGCGGGTTGATCTCCGAGACGGCCCCGACGAACGTGGTCTTGCCCACGCCGAAGCCGCCCGCCACCACGATCTTCGCCGAGGTGGTGGCGCGGCCCGTACCGCCGCTAGAGCTTGCGAAGTCCACTGAGCACCCTTTCGAGCAGTGTCACATCCGGCGCGCCGCCGGTCTCTCCGTTGCCCGGCTGGTGAATGGCCACCATGCCGGCTTCCGCCAGGTCCGCCACCAGGATCCGGGCGACGCCGAGCGGCATCGACAGCAGCGCCGACACCTCCGCCACCGACTTGACCTCACGGCAGAGGTGGCAGATCCGCTGGTGCTCGGGGAGCAGGGTCCCCAGGTGCGCCGGGTCTGCCGTCGTGCTGACCAGCGCCTCTATCGCGAGCTGGTAGCGCGGCCGGGTGCGGCCGCCGGTCATGGCATAGGGACGGACCAGCGGCTGGTCGCCTTCCCCGTCGTACGACGCGTGGTGCAGTGCGCCGTACGGATCGGGTGAGGCGGGTGGCGGGGTCATGAATCCTCCGGGCGTGACAGCAGGTTCTCGGCTTGCCGTCTGCAAGGGGCCGGTGGGGGGACTGAAGCGGCCCGTCGGGTGAGGGTTGTGGGCATTACCTGGGGGGATCGTGTCGTGAATCCGCTGGAAGGCCGCCTAGTGGAGCAGACTGCCTTGGAGCTCGGCGCGGAGGTCGGGCGTGAGGACGGTGCCCGCACGGTCGACAAGGAGGGCCATTTCGTACCCGACCAGACCGATGTCGGCGTCCGGGTGGGCGAGAACGGCCAGTGAGGAACCGTCGGAGATGGACATGAGGAAGAGGAATCCCCGCTCCATCTCCACAACCGTCTGACTCACGGCGCCGCCCTCGAAGATCCGGGACGCCCCGGCGGTCAGCGACGTCAGCCCGGACGCCACGGCGGCGAGCTGGTCGGCGCGATCGCGCGGGAATCCTTCGGACATCGCCAGCAGCAGGCCATCGGCGGAGACCACCACCGTGTGGGACACCCCTGGGGTGTTGTCCACGAAGTTGGTGATCAGCCAGTTCAGATTCTGTGCGGCCTGACTCATCGGGCTCAACTAACGCTCCTGCTGGTGAGTGGGGCCGAGATGGATACTGCCGGTCGACGGGCCGTTGTTGGCCTGCCGACCCTGCTGGATGCCCCGGCGGAGATTGGTGAGACGACCGCGTACGTCATCGGGCGCACGCGAGACCTGTGGTCCGGACTGGTGATTCTGCTGCTGAGCCGTCCCCGGAACCAAATTGGCGCGGGGGACCCGGCGGGGCAGCCCGGATGTGGTGACCCCGCCGGCGGCGGGCTTCTTGACCCGCTCGGCCTGTCGTACGAGTTCGTCGTTGGGCGAAGCGCGCCAGGAGCTGGTGACCGCGGCGTCGTCCGCACCGCGCTGAGGCAGCGGCGGAACGGGCGCGCCGGTGGACTCCGGAGCCGCGGGTGCCTGCGGCTCGGCGGACTGCTGGCCGCCCTGTCCCGGACCGTGGAACCAGTTGGTCTCCAGGGTGTCGTACAGCGGCGTACGGCCGTCTCCCGGACCGGCGGGCGGCAGGGCCTCCGGCTGCTGGGGCTGGACCGGCAGCGCGGGACGGCTCGTCGGCTCGCCCGCCGGACGCGGCGCACCGAAGTCGTTGCCGTCCAGGCCACGCTGACGCGGCGCGGGCCGCTGCTGACCCTGGTCGTACGCGCCCGGGTTCTGCTGGTCCTGGTTCTGCTGGAGCGGGGCACCGAAGTCGGGCCGCGCGAACTGCGCGGTGCTCGCCGGGTCCTGGCCCTGCGGGCTCTGCTGCGGGTACGGACGGCCCTGGGGCGCCGAGAAGTCGGGCCGGGCGAACTCGGAGGTCGCGCCGGGACCCTGGTGGTCGTCCAGCGGCTGCCGCTGGTTCGGCTGGTCGCCCGGGGCACGGAACCCCTGGTCCTGACCGGGTTCCGCCAGCCGGGCGAACTGCCCCGTCGCGTCGTGCTCGTCGTGACCGCGCGGCGCGTCGGCGCCCCAGCTGGTGGCCGCCGGGCGCTGCGGCTGCGGGTTGCCCCCGGGCAGCTCGGCACGCGGACCGCCGGGCGGCGGCAGCTGACGGCCGGGGCCGCCGGGCTGCTGGAATCCGCCCGGCTCCTGGCGGGACTGCTGGGTCTGCTGGTTCTGGGGCGCGCCCGGGCCCTGCTGGGGCTGCTGGGGCTGCGGCGCGAACTGGTTCGTACGGCCGTTCTGGCCGGGGGCGGCCGGAGCTCCGTGACCGAACAGGTTCGGCTGGCCCGCGTCGTTGCGGCCCTGGGCGTCACCCTGGCCGCCCTGAGGACCGCTGTGGGCACCGCCCTGGCCGCCTCGGGCGCCGAGCCGGGCGCTGTTGCCGAAGGCGCCGGAGAGGCCGCCGCCCTGGCGCTGCGGCTCCTGGCCCTGGGCCGGGAAGTCCTGGCCGCGGCCGCCGTTGTTCGGCTGTCCGCCGCTCTGCGGGCCCTGCGCCCGGCCCGGTCCGCTGTCGCGGGCGGGCAGAGCCGCCCGCGGACCCGAGCCCGCGCCGACCTGGCCGCGCTGCGCGCCCGGCCCGGAGCCGAGGCCCTTGGACCCCGGTCCGCCGGGGCCGCCGCCGAGGCCCGGACGCTGGCCGTTGCCCGCGCCGTTGCCCGTGAGCAGGCCGCCGGGGGCGCCGCCGGGCTGCTGGCCGGGACCCTGCTTGGACGGCGGCTGCTTGCCGCCGTGCGCGACGTCGACGGGCAGCATGACCAGCGCGGTCGTACCGCCGGAGTCGGAGGGGCGCAGCTGGATCCGGATGCCGTGACGCAGCGACAGCCGGCCGACCACGAACAGACCCATGCGGCGGGAGACCGAGACGTCCACGGTCGGCGGCTGCGCGAGCCGCTCGTTGATCGCGGCGAGGTCCTCGGGGGAGAGGCCGATGCCGGTGTCGTGGATCTCGACGAGCACGCGGCCGTCGGGCAGCGCGTGACCGGTGACCCGGACCTTCGTCTGCGGCGAGGAGAACGACGTGGCGTTCTCCAGCAGCTCGGCGAGCAGGTGCACGAGGTCGTTGACGACGCGTCCGGCGACCTCGGTGGCGGGCACCGCGGACAGCTCGATGCGCTCGTACTGCTCCACCTCGGAGGCGGCGGCGCGGAGCACGTCGACCAGGGGGACGGGGCGGGTCCACCGGCGGCCGGGCTCCTCGCCCGCGAGGACGAGGAGGTTCTCGCCGTTACGGCGCATACGGGTCGCGAGGTGGTCGAGCTTGAAGAGGGAGGAGAGCTGGTCCGGGTCGGCCTCGCGGGACTCCAGTTCGGAGATGAGCGAGAGCTGACGCTGGATGAGGCCCTGGGAGCGGCGCGAGAGGTTGGTGAACATCGCGTTGACGTTGCCCCGCAGAAGGGCCTGCTCGGCGGCGAGGCGGACGGCCTCGCGGTGCACGTCGTCGAAGGCCGCGGCCACCTGGCCGATCTCGTCCCGGGAGTGCACGCCGACGGACTCGACGGAGGTGTCGACGTCCTGCGGGTCGGTCTCGGAGAGCTGCTTGACGAGCTCGGGCAGCCGGTCCTGGGCGACCCGGGTGGCGGTGTCCTGGAGGCGGCGCAGCGAACGGATCATGGAGCGGGCCACCACGAAGGCGCCGACGAGCGAGACGCCGAGCACGATGAGGATGACCGCACCGTTGATGATCGCGTCGCGCTGGGAGGCCTGCCGCAGCTCACGGGCCTTGGCCTCCATGTCGCTGAGGAGGGTGGCCTCGATGTTCTCCATGACGTTGATCTTGATGGTGCTCTGGTCGTACCAGTCGAGGTACGACCGGACCAGCTTGCCCTCGATCTCGTTCGTGGTGTTGAGGACGCGCTTGGCGTACATGTTCCCGGCGTTGATCTCCGGGTTCCCGTTGTCCAGGGACCTCATGAGCTCTTCGGCGCTCTCGCCGGTCGTCCCGTAGATCGTCTTGAACGAGCGGATCGCCCGGTCTTCCTTTTCGAGCGCGTTCTTTCCGAACTGCCGGTCGTTCGGGTTCATGTGCGGGTCTTTGACCTGGCCGCCCGGGAGCGCCGCGGCGATGATCGCGCGCTGCACCGAGGCATATTCCTTGGCGGAGGAGAACGCCGCCAGGGCCCGGGTCCGCTTGATCATCTCCGGGTTGCTGGTCGCCTGGGCCATGTCCTGCGAGAGGCTCAGCAGCGAGGTGATCAGCTGGCTGTACCGGTCGATGGTGTTGAGGCTCGGCGTGTCCTCTTCGTACGCCGTCTTGCGGATCGTACGGATGGTGCCGAGCTGGGAGGCGATCGACGAGATGCTCGCGTGGATGCTCTCCAGCGCCTCGTCGCCCTCGGAGTCACCGATCGAGTCGGTCTCGTTCAGGAAGGCGTCCGTGGCCCGGTCGGTCTTGTCCCGGGGGCCGGTGACCTTGTAGTCGGTCGGCTTGGACTTGTTGGACAGCGGACCGGCCGACTGGTCGCGCTCGACCTGGAGCGCCTGGGCGAGCGTGGTCGCCTGCTTGGTCATCTTCGTCAGCAGCTGCATGTGCTCCAGCTGCTGCATGTCGTTCATCGACTCCTGGATCCGCAGACCGCCGAGGCTGGTCGCGGCGACCACCGGGAGGGCGAGGAGCGAGACCAGTCGCGTACTGATGCGCCAGTTACGGAGCGCTATTCGCGAGCCCGTGTCGACCGGGCCGCGGGAGGAGGCGGACGTGTTCGGCTCCGCACCGCCGTCCGTCGTGGAGCCCGGGCGTTGCGCACGGTCGGTGTTGTCGCCGGCGCCGGCCGGCCCGGGGTTCTGGGCGTGCTGGGGCGAGGAACCGCGGTCGGTCCCGCCGCGCGGCTCCTGTTCCGCCGGAGCGCTGCCATCCCTCTTGAAACGTCCCTGCACTAGCGTCGCAACCTCTGGACCAGGCGTTCCACCCGCGTAAACGGACAGAACGGTGTCGGCGTCGTGGGGCGCTGGACGCGCCCCCTTGATGGTCGTTGAGTGACCGGCGAACTCCCCCTCCCGCCGCCACTCGGCGCTGCGTTGCGCCCTGCGCGCCGGCACTTGAAACCCGCGGCGGTGCGTGGAATTCCAGCACAGTGCCGGATCTCCAACAAGGCCCATGTACCGGGCTGTGACCTGGGTGACACGTTGTGATGAACGAGTAACAAGGAGTGGAGAGAGATCGTGGGTAAAGCGGACTATTAGGGACGAGTCCCTTAGGGGTGGGGGGTGTCCTAGTCGCGATGATCAGGAGCGGAATAGTGGATTCAGTGGTGCAATGTCCGTTTCCTGTGCCGTGATCAGCTGTCCGGAATGGGCTAATTGTCGATTAGTTCGTGAGCAAACTCACATGATGATCGTCGCCTCATCCCGGCTTCGGCGGGGAACCGGATGTTTAGCCTGACGCTTTACAGGGATGGCGAATCCGACAAGCCGGCGCCGCCGATGCGGCGCCCGTACGAACAGGGTCCTGACGGCAGATGAAGACGACGACGATGTTCCGCAACATTGCCAACCCCCGGCGCACCACGCTGGCGCACCTCAAGGACGCCCAAGCGCTGCAGACGCCCCTCCAGCCGGAGCACGCCGCCGACCTGCCCGCCGTGACGGCCAACCCGCGCCGCACCATCCTCATGGACGCCCCGGTCACGGTCGCCCGGTAGCGGCCCCGCGCTGGGCGAGGCTGTGCCCCCTCACGGCGCCAGCGCCTCGCCCGGCCCGGATCACCCCGTCACGCCGTCCAGCACGCACGCTCGCGGCGTTGGCCGAAGGCCCTGGTAGCTCCGCTACCAGGGCCTTCGGCCGCCTTGCCGCCGCACGCACTGGACGACGCTCCTTCTGGGGCGGTCCGCGCCGGGCGAGGCGCTAGCCTGGAGCGTCAGTCTTCAGTCAGCCAGCAAGTGAGGGGCGACAGCATCCCGTGCGCATCGCCAGGTTCTCCATCGACGGCAACGTCGCCTTCGGCGCCGTCGAGGGACAGGGCACCGTGGAATCCGGTGACCTCGTCCTCGACATCATCAAGGGCATTCCGTACGCCGACTTCGAGCTCTCGGGCACCAAGGTCCCGCTGAACAAGGTCCGGCTGCTGCCCCCCGTGCTCCCCAACAAGGTCGTGGCCATCGGCCGCAACTACGCGGAGCACGCCGCCGAGCTCGGCCACGAGGTCCCCGAGGCGCCGATCACCTTCTTCAAGCCCACCACCTCGGTGATCGGCTCCGGCGACGCGATCGAGTACCCCTCCTTCTCCAGCGAGCTGCACCACGAGGCCGAGCTGGCCGTGGTCATCGGGCGTATGTGCCGCGAGGTCCCCCGCGAGCGCGTCAAGGACGTCGTCTTCGGCTACACCTGCGCCAACGACGTCACCGCCCGCGACGTGCAGAAGCGCGAGAAGCAGTGGGCCCGCGCCAAGGGCTTCGACACCTCCTGCCCGCTGGGCCCCTGGGTGGAGACCGACGCGGACCCCCACGACCTCACCATCCAGGCGACGGTCAACGGCGAGCAGCGACAGCTCGGCCGCACGAGCGACATGGTCCGCTCCGTCGAGGACCTGATCGTCCACATCACGGAGGCCATGACGCTTCTCCCGGGTGACGTGATCCTCACCGGGACCCCCGCAGGGGTCGGCCCCCTGCACGTCGGCGACGAGGTCGCCGTCACCATCGAAGGCATCGGCACTCTCACCAACAAGGTGATCAAGCGTGGCTAACGCACCAGCGGCACCCTCCCCCAAGCTCTCGGCTCCGCTCGGCCAGGGGGTACCCCCTCGTGTCCGTTTCTGTCCCTCCCCGACCGGCAACCCCCACGTGGGCCTGGTCCGCACGGCGCTGTTCAACTGGGCCTTCGCCCGGCACCACCAGGGCACCCTGGTCTTCCGGATCGAGGACACCGACGCGGCGCGCGACTCCGAGGAGTCCTACCAGCAGCTGCTCGACTCGATGCGCTGGCTGGGCCTGGACTGGGACGAGGGCCCCGAGGTCGGCGGCCCGCACGCCCCCTACCGCCAGTCGCAGCGGATGGACCTGTACAAGGACGTCGCCGAGAAGCTGCTCGCCGCCGGGTACGCCTACGCCTGCTACTGCACCACCGAGGAGCTGGACACCCGCCGCGACGCCGCCCGCGCCGCGGGCAAGCCGTCCGGTTACGACGGCCACTGCCGCGACCTCACCGACGGGCAGACCGCCGCGTACGAGGCCGAGGGCCGCAGCTCGATCGTCCGCTTCCGGATGCCCGACGAGGCCATCACCTTCACCGACCTGGTCCGCGGCGAGATCACCGTCCAGCCGGAGAACGTCCCGGACTACGGCATCGTCCGCGCCAACGGGGCCCCGCTCTACACGCTGGTCAACCCGGTCGACGACGCGCTGATGGAGATCACCCACGTCCTGCGCGGCGAGGACCTGCTCTCCTCCACCCCGCGCCAGATCGCCCTGTACCGGGCGCTCATCGAGCTGGGCATCGCCAAGGACACCCCCGCCTTCGGCCACCTGCCGTACGTCATGGGCGAGGGCAACAAGAAGCTCTCCAAGCGCGACCCGCAGGCCTCCCTCAACCTGTACCGCGAGCGCGGCTTCCTCCCCGAGGGCCTGCTGAACTACCTCTCGCTGCTCGGCTGGTCGATCGCCGAGGACCGCGACATCTTCTCGGTGGACGAGCTGATCGCCGCGTTCGACATCAAGGACGTCAACGCCAACCCGGCCCGCTTCGACCTCAAGAAGTGCGAGCACATCAACGCCGAGCACATCCGCATGCTGGATGTGAAGACCTTCACCGAGGCCTGCGGCCCCTGGCTGAAGGCCCCGTTCGCCCCGTGGGCGCCGGAGGCCTTCGACGCGGAGAAGTGGACGCGGATCGCCCCGTACGCCCAGACCCGGGTCACGGTGCTCTCAGACATCACCGACAACGTCGACTTCCTCTTCCTGGACGAGCCGGTCGAGGACGAGGCCTCCTGGGCCAAGGCGATGAAGGGCGACCCGGCCGCGCTGCTGACCACGGCCCGCGCCAACCTGGAGGCGGCCGACTGGGACGACCCGGAGTCGCTGAAGAACGCCGTCCTCACCGCCGGTGAGGCCCACGGCCTCAAGCTCGGCAAGGCCCAGGCCCCGGTCCGCGTCGCCGTCACCGGCCGCACCGTCGGCCTGCCGCTCTTCGAGTCCCTGGAGATCCTGGGCCGCGAGAAGAGCCTGGCCCGGGTGGACGCCGCCCTGGCCAAGCTGGCCGCGTAAGGCGACAGACACCCCGGAAGGGCCGCAGCCGACCGGCTGCGGCCCTTCCCGGCTTTCCCCTCCGAGGCGGCCGCCGGGCGGCTACCGTGACGTACATGCCGATCCGAGCCGTGCTCTGGGACATCGACGACACGATCTTCGACTACACGGGTGCCGACCACACCGGCATGCGGCTCCACCTGGAGAGCAGGGGACAGCCCGAGATGTACGCGTCGGTCGACGAGGCCCTCGCCGCCTGGCGGGCGATCACCGCCGTGCACTGGGCGCGCGTCGCCGCCGGGGAGACGGACTTCGCCGGCCAGCGCCGGGACCGGGTGCGGGACTTCCTCTCGCGGCCGATGACGGACGCCGAGGCCGACGCCTGGTTCGCCGGCCACCGGGTCCACTACGAGGCCGCCTGGGAGCTCTTCCCGGACGTGCTGCCGGCCCTGGACAGGCTGGCCCCCGACTACCGCCACGCGATCCTCTCCAACTCCAGCGCCCCTCACCAGCACCGCAAGCTCACCGCGCTGGGCGTCCGCGACCGGTTCGAGGCGATGGTCTGCGCCGTGGAGCTCGGCATCTCCAAGCCCGAGCCCGGAGCCTTCCACGCGGCCTGCGAGGCGCTCGGGCTGGAGCCCCACGAGGTGGCGTACGTGGGGGACGAGCCGGACATCGACGCGAGCGGGGCCGTGGCCGCCGGACTGACCGGCATCTGGCTCGACCGGCGGGGCCGGGGCGGAAGGCCGGATCTCCTGACGATCACCGGACTCGACCGGCTGCCCGGGCTGCTGGCAGGCAATACCCGTTTTGGAGCGTCGGACACCTTCAGGTAATGTTCTTTCTGCGCCGCCCGAGCGGGACGGAAGATCCGACCGGGAAGCGCAGAAAGAGGTGAAGCCCCCTCCAGGGGTTGCATTTCAGTGGGCTATGGTGTAATTGGCAACACTACGGTTTCTGGTACCGTCATTCTAGGTTCGAGTCCTGGTAGCCCAGCGCAACACCAAGCAGTAACCAGCAGTACAAGCAAGACAAGCCCCCGTTGTGTAGCGGCCTAGCACGCTGCCCTCTCACGGCAGTAGCGCCGGTTCGAATCCGGTCGGGGGTACAGATCCTTCCCGCGGGAACGTCCGGGTCGCACCCACGTTTTCGATGCAGGATCGCTAGGGCCCCCGTTGTGTAGCGGCCTAGCACGCTGCCCTCTCACGGCAGTAGCGCCGGTTCGAATCCGGTCGGGGGTACTTGTCCCACCATGGGCTATGGTGTAATTGGCAACACTACGGTTTCTGGTACCGTCATTCTAGGTTCGAGTCCTGGTAGCCCAGCGCAAGTCAGCAGTAACCACGCCCCCGTTGTGTAGCGGCCTAGCACGCTGCCCTCTCACGGCAGTAGCGCCGGTTCGAATCCGGTCGGGGGTACAACAGAGCACAACAGAAAGGCCCTTCACCTCGGTGGAGGGCCTTTCCGCTGTCGTCGTCCGGGTCACAGACCGTACCGGCGGGCCGACTCCTCACTCTGCGCCAGCCGTCGCAGCGACATCAGCAGCGGCTCGTAGAGCACCGCCGACGCGACGGCCTTCTCGACCTGCTCGGCCTCCGAGCCGTACGTCTCCATCTCGTCCAGATCGTGCACGGCGGCCTGCTCCATGATCCGGGCCTGCCGGGTCAAGTAGCCGATGTCACAGGGGTATCCGAGCCGGACCAGCGTGGCCACCGAGGCGACCAGCGACCGGTGGACGGGGGAGAGGTCACCGAGCTCCAGCGCGGTCGACCACCCCAACTCCGCGAGCAGCGACGCCACATGGCTGCGCGCGACGGCGGTCTCCGGGGCGTCCTCGTCCGGCGCGGGCCCGTGCGGCAGGGCCCACAGCGCCGCTCCCAGACGGATCGTGCGGCCCAGCGACTCGTCGTCCACGTGCGCGAGCACCTCGCGGGCCGTCGCCACCGGCAGTCGTCCGACCTGGATCAGCGCCCGCACCAGCCGCAGCCGCCGCAGATGGGCCTCGTCGTACTCCGCCTGCGTCGCACTGACCCGCTGCCCGGCAGGCAGCAGCCCCTCACGCAGGTAGTACTTGATCGTCGCCGTCGAGACGCCGCTCTGCTCGCTGAGTTCCGAGAGTCGCATTCCGTGTGCCTTCCCTTGCGCCACGCCTTGGGCAGTGCCACTATCCCACCATTGGATAGCGCAACTCTCCAACGAAACGGGGCATCACATGTTCGCGAAACCGATACCGGGCCGGACGACGGCGGCGGCCGAGGGCGATGTCGTCGTCCTGCTCATCGGGATGCGCATCAACCACTTCTGGGGCGTGCACCACTGGCTGCCGGTCTTCGCCGCGATGCCGCGCATGCTGCGGGAGTTGACCAGGAGCAAGGATCGGGGGCTGCTCGGCTACACGCTGCTCACCGGCTCGCCCCGGACGTACTACGTCGTCCAGTACTGGGAGTCGAAGGAGAAGCTGTACGCGTACGCGGCCGCTCCCGACATGTTCCACCGCAAGGCCTGGGCGATGGTCAACCGCAAGGAGAAGAAGTCCCGGCAGCACGTGGGGCTGTGGCACGAGAGCTACATCGTGCCCGAGGGCGGCTATGAGTCCATCTACGCCGATATGCCGGCGTACGGGCTGGCCGCGGCCACCGGCGTACTGCCGGTCACGGCCCGGGGCCGCAGGGCGGCGGACCGGCTCGCCCATCGGTCGGCCGCGCAGGAGTCCGGGCCGGAGCCCGGGAAGGGGAAAGCGGCTGCCACGGCGCTGGGGCGGCCTTCCGGAAAAGGGGAGGAGTAGCGGGTCGCATCCCCGCGGTACGGAGGTGAGCGGCGCGTCGGCCCGTGCGGGGGCGGCGCGTCGTGCTCCGTACGAAGGGGATGTCAGCCGCTGCGGCGCAGGGCCTCGCTCAGCCGCGCTGCCGAGTCGATGACCGCCTGGGCGTGCATCCGGCCCGGGTGGCGGGTCAGCCGCTCGATCGGTCCGGAGACCGAGACGGCGGCGACCACCCGGTTCGAGGGGCCGCGCACCGGCGCCGAGACCGAGGCGACGCCCGGTTCCCGCTCGCCGATCGACTGGGCCCAGCCCCGCCGCCGTACGCCGGAGAGCGCCGTCGCGGTGAACCTGGCGCCCTGGAGGCCCCGGTGCAGGCGCTCCGGCTCCTCCCAGGCCATCAGGATCTGGGCGGAGGAGCCCGCCTTCATCGTGAGTGTGGAGCCGACCGGCACTGTGTCCCGGAGTCCGGACAGCCGTTCCGCCGCTGCCACGCAGATGCGCATGTCGCCCTGCCGGCGGTAGAGCTGTGCGCTCTCGCCGGTGATGTCGCGCAGGTGGGTGAGCACCGGTCCGGCCGTGGCCAGCAGGCGGTCCTCGCCCGCCGCGGCCGCCAGTTCCGACAGCCGGGGGCCGAGGATGAACCGGCCCTGCATATCCCTCGCCACCATCCGGTGGTGTTCCAGTGCCACGGCCAGTCGATGGGCCGTGGGCCGTGCGAGCCCTGTCGCCGCGACCAGCCCGGCGAGGGTGGCCGGACCGGACTCCAGGGCGCTCAATACCAGAGCTGCCTTGTCGAGAACGCCGACGCCGCTAGAGTTGTCCATACGACGATACTCCCGTCTCACTCTGTGAAACGCAAGTTCAATTTTCCGCGGAAGTTGCGAACCTTTGGGGGCGGCCGCACAACGGCTCGTAGCCACCGCCCCGCTCGGGGGTGCGGACGGAGGCGCACCGAATCTCTAGTTGGGCTGGCGAAGACGCCGGCCGGAGGGAAAGCGATGGGTAGGACACTCGCGGAGAAGGTCTGGGACGACCATGTTGTCCGGCGCGCGGAGGGCGAGCCCGACCTTCTCTTCATCGATCTGCACCTGCTCCACGAGGTGACCAGCCCGCAGGCCTTCGACGGGCTGCGCCAGGCCGGGCGTCCGGTGCGACGCCTCGACCTCACCATCGCCACCGAGGACCACAACACCCCGACCCTCGACATCGACAAGCCGATCGCCGACCCCGTCTCGCGCGCCCAGCTGGAGACCCTGCGCAAGAACTGCGCGGACTTCGGCGTGCGGCTGCACCCGCTGGGCGACGTGGAGCAGGGCGTCGTGCACGTGGTCGGCCCGCAGCTGGGGCTGACCCAGCCCGGCACCACCGTGGTCTGCGGCGACTCCCACACCTCCACGCACGGCGCGTTCGGCGCGCTGGCGTTCGGCATCGGCACCAGCCAGGTGGAGCACGTCCTGGCCACCCAGACGCTGCCGCTGGCCCGCCCGAAGACCATGGCCATCACGGTCGAGGGCGAACTGCCCGACGAGGTCACCGCGAAGGACCTGATCCTGGCGATCATCGCCCGGATCGGCACCGGCGGCGGCCAGGGCTACATCCTCGAATACCGCGGCTCCGCCATCGAGAAGCTCTCGATGGAGGCCCGGATGACCATCTGCAACATGTCGATCGAGGCCGGCGCCCGCGCGGGCATGATCGCCCCCGACGCCACCACCTTCGACTACCTGAAGGGCCGCGACCACGCCCCCGAGGGCGAGGACTGGGACGCCGCCGTCGCGTACTGGAAGACCCTGCGCTCCGACGACGACGCGGTGTTCGACGCCGAGGTCGTCATCGACGCCACGGAACTGGCCCCGTTCGTCACCTGGGGCACCAACCCCGGCCAGGGCGCGCCCCTGTCGGCCAGCGTCCCCGACCCCGCTTCGTACGAGGACGCCTCGGAGCGCAACGCCGCCGAAAAGGCCCTGGAGTACATGGGGTTGACCGCGGGGCAGCCGCTGCGCGAGATTAACGTGGACACCGTCTTCGTAGGTTCGTGCACCAACGGCCGCATCGAGGACCTGCGCAACGCCGCCTCGGTCCTTCAGGGCCGCAAAGTCGCGGAGGGCGTACGGATGCTGGTCGTCCCGGGCTCGGTCCGGGTGGCGCTCCAGGCCGTCTCCGAGGGCCTGGACAAGGTCTTCACCGAGGCGGGCGCCGAATGGCGGCACGCGGGTTGCTCGATGTGCCTCGGTATGAACCCCGACCAGCTGGCCCCCGGCGAGCGCTCCGCCTCCACCTCGAACCGCAACTTCGAGGGCAGGCAGGGCAAGGGCGGCCGCACCCACCTGGTCTCGCCCCAGGTCGCCGCCGCCACCGCGGTGCTGGGCCATCTGGCCTCGCCCGCCGACCTGTCCGACACCCGTACCCCCGCCGGAGTCCGATAGCCATGGAAGCCTTCACCACCCACACCGGCCGGGCCGTTCCGCTGCGCCGCAGCAACGTCGACACCGACCAGATCATCCCCGCCCACTGGCTGAAGAAGGTCACCCGCGACGGGTTCGAGGACGGGCTCTTCGAAGCCTGGCGCAAGGACGAGAACTTCGTCCTCAACCGCCCCGAGCGTCAGGGTGCCTCGGTCCTGGTGGCCGGTCCCGACTTCGGTACGGGGTCCTCCCGCGAACACGCGGTCTGGGCCCTGCAGAACTTCGGCTTCAAGGCCGTCGTCTCCTCCCGCTTCGCCGACATCTTCCGGGGCAACTCCCTGAAGAACGGGCTGCTGACCGTGGTCCTGGAGCAGAAGGTCGTCGACGCCCTCTGGGAGCTGACCGAGGCCGACCCCAGTGCCGAGGTCACCGTCGACCTGGAGGCCCGACAGGTCCGCGCGGAGGGCATCACCGCCGACTTCGAGCTCGACGAGAACGCCCGCTGGCGGCTGCTCAACGGCCTCGACGACATCAGCCTCACCCTTCAGAACGAAGCGGACATCGCGGCGTACGAGGCGGCCCGACCCGCCTTCAAACCGCGTACCATTGCCGCCTGAGCAGCGCTTTTCCACGACTGCGCCCTCTGCCTCCCGGCAGGGGGCGCAGTCGCTTGTTGAGACCCCGTCGGGCGACAACTCGCCCCAGATGGCACAATCGGTGCATGGAACGCGACAGCCAACTCAAGCTCTATGGCCAAGTCGCCGACCGATTGAAGGAAGCGCACGCGAAGGTGCGTGCACTGCAAGTCCCGGAGAGCGTACGGATGGCGCTGACCCGGAAGCTGCTGGTCGTCACGGCCGCGGCGAAGCACGATCTCCCGGACGCGGCAAGGCGTCTGGACCGGATGATGAAGGACCTCGATGAGGGCCGATTCCCCGAAGGTGACTGACACGTGGAACTGCGCATCGGTCGACTTCGTTGCGGCACTAGGGTGATTAGCCCGTTTCGTGTTTGATTTGCGGTATATATCTGCCTAACGTGCGAAAAAGCTTGAACACTTTCGTTCTGGCAATGTCTCCGAAGGGGAAGACGTGAACAAGGCGCAGCTCGTAGAAGCGATTGCCGACAAGGTCGGCGGCCGTCAGCAGGCCGCAGACGCCGTCGACGCGGTACTCGACGCGATCGTCCGTGCCGTTGTCGCCGGGGACCGTGTCTCGGTCACCGGCTTCGGCTCGTTCGAGAAGGTCGACCGCCCCGCCCGGTACGCCCGCAACCCGCAGACGGGTGAGCGCGTCCGGGTCAAGAAGACCTCGGTGCCCCGCTTCCGCGCGGGCCAGGGGTTCAAGGACCTGGTGAGCGGTTCCAAGAAGCTCCCCAAGAACGACGTGGCCGTCAAGAAGGCCCCCAAGGGCAGCCTCTCGGGCGGATCTTCCGCCGCCCGTACGACGGTGAAGGCCGCCGCCGCCAAGAAGTCGGCCGCCAAGAAGGCCACCGCGAAGAAGACCACCGCCAAGAAGGCGACCCCGGCGAAGAAGACCACCGCCGCCGCCAAGAAGGCCACCGCGAAGAAGACCACGGCCAAGAAGACCACCGCGGCCGCGAAGAAGGCGACCCCGGCGAAGAAGGCCGCGACGACCGCCAAGAAGGCCTCTCCCAGCAAGACCGCGCCCGCCAAGAAGACCACGGCGAAGAAGGCGCCCGCGAAGAAGACCACGGCGCGCAAGACCACGGCCAAGAAGGCCACCGCACGCAAGAAGTGAGACCGGGCACCCGCTCGCTCCTCACACGCGCCGGGCCGGGCTCCCCCGGGGGGACCCCGGCCCGCGGGCTGTCCGGACCCCGTCCCGGGCGGCCCTCAGAACGTCTGCAGCGTCACCAGCGTGATCCGCAGGTCCGAGCCCGTCCCCTCGCCCTCGATCCGCACCCGCTGCCCCGGACGCAGCAGCAGCAGGCCGCCCGCGTCGAAGGCCGGGGCGTCGAAGTCCACCGGCGTGCCGTCGTCCAGCAGCACACTGCCGGTCCGGGTCTCGGGGTCGTACGTGTACGAGGTCGCCTGCATGGGCGGCAGCCTATCGGTCACGTGCCGGCGTCAGCGCGGCCATCAGGCGCGCGGTGTGCGGCCCCGCGCCCAGGGCCAGGGCAACCCGCAGATCCTCGCCCGTATCCACGTCCCTGCGCACCGAGTCGAGACCGGGCAGCGCGATTTCCACCGCCCCCGACGCCAGGTGCCGGGCGCCGGACGGACCACCGAAAGCCGGACGGAATTCCGCACCCCGGGCGGCGGACAGAAATGTCGTCCCGATTCCTGCGGCATCCCGAAGAAATGCGCGCGGAAAAGCGGAGGCGAAATCGAGCACCCGCGCCAATTCGTCGCCGCGCAACGCGGGCAGATCCGCGTTCAGCGCGGCCACCGGCGCGGTCGGCCGCGGCCCCCGCACGAAGCGGGCGCCGTGCACCAGCGCCGCGTTGAGCCCGGCCCCCGGAGCGTCCGCCACGATCCGCGCCCCGAGCGACGAGAGCGCCGCCGCGGCCGCCGGATCGTCCGTGACGACCACCACATCCCGCACCCGGTCACAGGCCAGCGCCGTGGCCACCGTGTCCTGGGCGAACGCCAGCGCCAACCGGGGGCGCGCCTGCTCGCCCGCCGCCCGCCCCAGGCGGCTCTTGGCCCGTGCGAGCGGCTTCAGCGGAACGACCAGGGACCAGGACCCCGCCGGATCGGTGTTCGTGACGATCTCCCCCTCCGTACGCATCGGGACCTATTCTCGCCTGCCGGTACGACAACCCGGAGGGTTGGTCCCGAAGGTGAGGCGTACGGTGTTCTCGACAGAGCAGGGGCCTGGGGCGAGACTTGACCGTCGGTAGCCAGGCAGCAGGTCAAGTCAGAGAGAAAGGTGTCCTCGTGTCGCGCCGCAGAATCGGCTTCTGGTACCGCCTGGCGGCGGTTATCGCCAAGCCGCCATTGGTGGTTCTGTTCAAGCGCGACTGGCGGGGGATGGAACACATTCCAGCCGACGGCGGCTTCATCACCGCCGTCAATCACAACTCCTATCTGGACCCGCTCTCCTACGGCCACTTCCAGTACAACACCGGGCGGGTGCCGCGGCTCCTGGCGAAAGCCGGCCTCTTCCGCACCCCGTTCGTCGGGATGATGCTCCGCGGCACCGGCCAGATCCCTGTCTACCGCGAGACCACCAACGCCCTGGACGCCTTCCGGGCCGCCGTGGAGGCCATCGAGCGCGGTGAGTGCGTCGCCTTCTACCCCGAGGGCACCCTCACGCGGGACCCCGACATGTGGCCGATGGCGGGCAAGACCGGGGCGGCCCGGGTCGCCCTGATGACCCAGGTACCCGTCATCCCCGTCGCCCAGTGGGGCGCCAACCTCGCGATGCCGCCCTACGCCAAGGAGAACAGGTTCCGGCTGTTCCCCCGCAAGACGCTCCAGGTGCAGGCCGGACCGCCCGTCGACCTCAGCCGCTTCTACGGTCTGGAGCCGACGCCCGAGGTGCTGCGCGAGGCGACCGAGGTCATCATGGCCGCGATCACCCGCCAGCTGGAGGACCTGCGCGGCGAGAAGGCCCCCGCCGAGCTCTACGATCACCGCAAAGCCCGTGCTGAACAACGGCGCAAGGCCCAGGGAAAGGGAACCACGTGACGCACCCCGTAAAAGCAGCCGTCTTCGGAACCGGCTCATGGGGTACGGCCTTCGCCGTGATCCTCGCCGACGCGGGCTGCGAGGTCACCCTCTGGGGCCGCCGCGCCGAGGTCGCCGAGGCCGTCAACACCACCCGCACCAACCCGGACTACCTCCCGGGCATCACGCTCCCGGAGACGGTCCGAGCCACCACGGACCCCGCCGAGGCCCTGCGCGACGCCGAGTTCGCCTTCCTCGTCGTGCCCTCCCAGACGCTGCGCGCCAACCTCGCCGACTGGGCCCCGCACCTGGGCCCCGACACCGTCCTCGTCTCGCTCATGAAGGGCGTCGAGCTGGGCACCGCCAAGCTGATGAGCGAGGTGATCGCGGACGTCACCAAGGTCTCCGCGGACCGCATCGCCGTCGTATCGGGACCCAACCTCGCCAAGGAGATCGCCGAGCGCCGCCCGGCCGCCGCCGTCGTCGCGTGCGCCGACGAATCCGTCGCCCAGCGCCTCCAGACCGCCTGCCACACCCCGTACTTCCGGCCGTACACCAACACCGACGTCGTCGGCTGCGAGCTCGGCGGCGCCGTGAAGAACGTCATCGGCCTCGCCGTCGGCATCGCGGACGGCATGGGCCTCGGCGACAACACCAAGGGCTCCCTCATCACCCGGGGCCTCGCCGAGACCACCCGCCTGGGCGTGGCCATGGGCGCCGACCCGCTGACCTTCTCCGGACTCGCGGGCTTGGGCGACCTGGTGGCCACCTGCTCCTCGCCGCTCTCGCGCAACCACACCTTCGGCACCAACCTCGGCCGGGGCATGACGCTCCAGGAGACGATCGCCGTCACCAAGCAGACCGCCGAGGGCGTCAAGTCCTGCGAATCGGTCCTCGACCTGGCCCGCAGGCACGGGGTCGACATGCCCATCACCGAGACGGTCGTCTCGATCGTCCACGAGGGCAAGTCGCCGGTCGTCGCCGTCAAGGAGCTGATGTCGCGGAGCGCCAAGGCCGAGCGGCGCTGACGTCTCCCTTACCAGCAGGTACGCTCATCGCGATATGAGCAGCGAGAACCTCCCCCAGAGCCCTGAGCGCGCCGAGAGCCCTGAGCAGCAGCGCCGCAAGCCCCGCGTGGCTGTCGTGTTCGGCGGCCGCAGCTCCGAACACGGCATCTCGGTCGTCACGGCCGGCGCCGTCATGAAGGCCATCGACCGGACCAAGTACGACGTCCTGCCGATCGGTATCACGGCGGACGGCCGCTGGGCGCTCACCGCGGACGAGCCCGAACGCATGGCCATCACCGACCGCAAGGTCCCCGACGTGGCCCAGCTCGCCGAGTCCACCGACGGCACCGTCGTGCTCTCCGTGGACCCCGGCAGCCGCGAGGTGCTCTACAGCGAACCCGGCTCCGTGCCCAAGGCGCTCGGCGAGGTCGACGTCGTCTTCCCCGTGCTCCACGGCCCGTACGGGGAGGACGGCACCCTTCAGGGCCTGCTCGAACTCTCCGGTGTGCCCTACGTCGGCGCGGGCGTCCTCGCCTCCGCCGTCGGCCAGGACAAGGAGTACATGAAGCGCGTCTTCCTCTCCTTCGGACTGCCGGTCGGACCGTACGAAGTCGTCCGCCCCCGCGAGTGGGACCGCGACCCGGGGGCCGTCCGCAAGCGGATCGTGGAGTTCGCCGGTGAGCACGGCTGGCCGCTGTTCATCAAGCCCGCGCGGGGCGGTTCCTCCATGGGCATCACCAAGGTCGACGACCTCTCCGGCCTCGACGAGGCGATCGAGGAGGCCCGCCGCCACGACCCCAAGTTCCTCGTCGAGTCGCTGCTGCGCGGCCGCGAGATCGAGTGCGGGGTGCTGGAGTTCGAGGACGGACCGCGCGCCAGCGTGCCCGCCGAGATCCCCCCGGTCACCGCGCACGACTTCTACGACTTCGAGGCCAAGTACATCGACTCGGCCGCCGGTCTGGTGCCCGCACCGCTCACCGAGGAGCAGACCGCCGAGGTCCAGCGGCTCGCCGTCGCCGCCTTCGACGCCACCTCCTGCGAGGGCCTGGTGCGCGCCGACTTCTTCCTCACCGAGGACGGCACCTTCGTCATCAACGAGATCAACACCCTGCCGGGCTTCACCCCGATCTCGATGTACCCCCGCATGTGGCAGGAGAGCGGCGTCAGCTACCGGGAACTGGTCGACCGGCTGATCCAGGCCGCCTTGACCCGCTCCACGGGACTGCGCTGAGCGACCGCCGGAAACCGTGCGTCAGAGCCGGTCCGGGATCGTCCTTTCGACCGGACCGGCGAACGCGCTGAGCGGGGTGATGTCGTTCGCGTACTCCTGGGAGAACGTGACCTCGACATACGCCTTGCGGTACGTGGTGGTGAACCGGGGCCCGGAGTCCTCGGGCTGCTCCAGCATCCAGTTCACCCCGTCCGCCTCGACCGCCTCCGCCTGCGGGTCGTCCATCTTCGCGGGCCGAGGCACGCCGCAGCGCAGTACGATCGCCCCGTCCCCCCAGCCGGCGGTCAGCTCCGATTCCGGGGAGGGGTCGTTGCGTTCCCGGTCGAGGACGGTCTCCGGCAGCTCTCCGTCCAGGGCCTTGCAGTACGCGGCGGCCTCCGAAGACGGCGTGGGAACCGTGATCGAGGGCTGCGCGTCGCTGGAGGAACAGCCCGCCGCGGCCAGCACGAGCACGGCGGCGGACGGACCGAGGGTGGATATCGAGCGAGGGGACCGGCGGGCGGATGACGTCACCGGCCCAGCCTAGACGGGGGTCAGAGGTGGACGACCGGGCAGGTCAGGGTTCGTGTGATGCCGTCCACCTGCTGCACCTTGGCGACCACCATGCGGCCGAGTGCATCGACCGTGTCGGCCTGGGCCCGCACGATCACGTCGTACGGACCGGTGACGTCCTCTGCCTGGATGACTCCCGGAATACTGGAAATGGTCTCGGCGACGATCGACGCCTTGCCCACCTCGGTCTGGATGAGGATGTACGCCTGTACCACGGAACCTCCAGGGCGGCCACGAGGATCATGTGGGGGAAAGGGACGCCACGTTATCGCGTTGCCGAGCGCGACGGGGAGACCTACGAGCCGGATGACGTCCACAGCGTGGCGCACAGGACACAGAAGTTGACGTATCTCTTGACGGTACCGACAGCAGTGACGGCTCGCGACCGGGGGCCCGGACGGGTGTCCGGGGCGATAAAGGAGAGGTGAGACTCGGTGAAGGGAACCGTGGGCGAGTTGGGGGAGTTCGGGCTCATCAGAGAGCTCACGTCCCGGCTCACCACCACCCCGGCGGTGCGGCTGGGGCCCGGCGACGACGCCGCGGTCGTGGCGGCACCCGACCGCAGGGTCGTGGCCAGTACGGACATCCTGCTGGAAGGGCGGCACTTCCGCCGTGACTGGTCGACGGCGTACGACGTCGGCCGCAAGGCGGCCGCCCAGAACCTCGCCGACATCGCGGCGATGGGCGCCGTGCCCACCGCGCTGCTCCTCGGCCTGGTCGTCCCCGCCGACCTGCCCGTCACCTGGGCCGCCGAGCTGATGGACGGCCTGCGCGACGAGTGCCAGGTGGCCGGGGCGGCCGTCGTCGGCGGCGACGTGGTCGGCGGTGACACGATCACCGTCGCCATCACCGCACTCGGCGACCTGCGCAACCACGAACCGGTCACCCGGGCCGGCGCCTGCCCCGGGGACGTCGTCGCGGTCACCGGCTGGCTCGGCTGGTCCGCCGCCGGGTACGCCGTGCTCTCCCGCGGCTTCCGCTCGCCCCGCGCCTTCGTCGAGGCCCACCGCCGCCCCGAACCGCCGTACCACGCGGGCCCGGCGGCCGCCGGGCTCGGCGCCACCGCGATGACCGACGTCAGCGACGGCCTCGTCGCGGACCTCGGGCACATCGCGGAGTCCAGCAAGGTCCGCATCGACCTGCGCTCCGGCCTCATCGACATCCCCTCACAGATGTCCGACATCGGCCAGGCCGTCGGCGTCGACCCGCTCCAGTGGGTGCTGACCGGGGGAGAGGACCACGCGATCGTGGCGACCTTCCCGCCCGACGTGAAACTCCCCGCCCGCTGGAAGGTGATCGGGGAGGTCCTCAACCCCTCCGCCCTGCCCCAGGTCACCGTCGACGGCGCCCCCTGGACCAGCAAGGGCGGCTGGGACCACTTCGGCTCCATCGAGGACACCCACTAGCCGGTCGCGGGCCGGAGGCTCCCGCTAGATTGCTGGGTATGCCCATACGTACCGCTGTACCGCCCCGCGTGCTCACCGTCGCCGGATCCGACTCCGGCGGCGGTGCGGGCATCCAGGCCGACCTGAAGACCATGCTCGCCCTCGGCGTGCACGGCATGAGTGTGCTCACCGCCGTCACCGCACAGAACTCCCTCGGAGTCCAGGGCGCGTGGGAGCTTCCGGTGGACGCCGTACGCGCCCAGTACCGCAGCGTCGTCGACGACATCGGCGTCCAGGCCGTGAAGACCGGGATGCTCGCATCGGCCGCCCTCGTCGAGACCGTCGCCGAACTCCTCGCCACCACCGACGCCCCCGTCGTCGTCGACCCCGTCGGCGTCTCCAAGCACGGGGACGCGCTGCTCGCCGCCGAAGCCCTCGACTCCGTACGGCGGAATCTGCTGCCCCTCGCCACCGTCGCCACCCCCAACCTCGACGAGGTGGCCCAGCTCACCGGGGTGCAGGTCACCGACGAGAGCGGAATGAGCCGGGCCGCCGAGGAGATCCTCGGCTTCGGGCCGCGCTGGGTGGTCATCAAGGGCGGCCATCTGCCCGGCGAGGCGGTGGACCTGCTCACCGACGGGAGCGCGGAACACTGGCTGCGCGCCCCCCGGCACGACAACCGCCACACCCACGGCACCGGCTGCACCCTGGCCTCCGCCATCGCCTCCGGGCTCGCACGCGGTCAGGACGTGCCCACGGCCGTACGGGGCGCGAAGACGTACGTCACCGGCGCGATCGAGGCCGGATTCCCGCTGGGCGGCGGCATCGGCCCGGTCGACCACGGCTGGCTGGCCCGCCCGGCCTCCTGACCCGCCCCGACAAGCCGCCTGAGCACAGCAAAAAGCCGGTCCACCGAGGTGGACCGGCTTTTTGGGCAACCGGAAGGCTGCGCTACGACGGGAACGTCAGCGCGCGACCTTGCCGGCCTTGATGCACGAGGTGCAGACGTTGAGCCGCTTCGGCGTCCGACCGACCACGGCACGCACGCGCTGGATGTTGGGGTTCCAGCGACGGGACGTACGGCGGTGCGAGTGCGAAATGTTGTTGCCGAAGCTCGGCCCCTTGCCGCAAACGTCGCAGTTGGCAGCCACGGGTCACTCCAAAGACTTCAGATGCACTTACAGTGAAATCCGGCGCGCCGGAATCAGGTGACTGAAGTGGCGGTACCGGAGGAATGGCCCGACTCTCATCGGGCAACCGGAGCAGCATACAACGCCTGCTTCGGAGATACGAAACTACCACGGGTTCGCCCGCCCCCGCCCCGCCCCCTGTCCCTGCCGGTGCCCGGGCAGTCGGGCTAACCTGCGGTTCAGCCCGTAGCCACGGCCGCTTCAAGGAGGACCATCGGTGCCGCAGCTCCCCGACGACCTGGATGCCGTCGCGGTGCGCACCTGGTGCTCGCTGGCCCTGGAGGCCCTGGGCCGGGAGCGCGCGGAGATCGACGCGATCAACGTCTACCCCGTCGCCGACGGTGACACCGGCACCAACCTCTACCTGACCGTCGAGTCCGCCGCCGCCGCCGTCGAGGCCGTGTTCGCCGCCCACGAGACCGGCACCACCGTGCCCGCCACCGCCGACGCCGTACGCGCCATGGCGCACGGCGCCCTGATCGGCGCCCGCGGGAACTCCGGCACGATCCTGGCCCAGCTGCTGCGCGGCATGGCCGGGGTACTCGCGGAGGGCGGCGATCCGGACCGGCTGCGCCTCGCCCTGGTCCGGGCCGATGCCGCCGCCCGCCAGGCCGTCGCCCACCCGGTGGAGGGCACCGTGCTCACCGTCGCCTCGGCGGCCGCCGAGGCGGCCCAGGGCGCGGAGCCGGAGCTGAGCGCCGTGGTGAACGCCGCCCACGAGGGGGCGCGCGAGGCGCTCGCGAAGACCCCCGGCCAGCTCGCCGTGCTCGGCCGGGCCGGGGTCGTGGATGCCGGAGGGCGGGGGCTGGTCGCGGTCCTGGGCGCCCTGGTCGAGGCGGTGACCGGGCAGGCTCCCGTACGGGGGCCTCGCACCGGAGCCGGCAGGGCGGCCGCTCCCGTGGACGGCGGATCGGCCGTGGGGCTCCCGGTGGGGGGCGTTCCGGTGGCTTCCGGAGCTGGCCATGTGCCCGACAACGCCGAAGACTGCCCGCAGGACGGGGAGGGCGGGCCCGCGTTCGAGGTGATCTACCTCCTGGAGGCCCGCGACGAGCAGGTGGCCCGGCTGCGCACCCGGCTCGACGCGCTCGGCGACTCCCTGGTCGTGGTGGGCGGCGACGGGCTCTGGCACGTCCACGTCCATGTCGACGACGCCGGGGCCGCCGTCGAGGCGGGCGTCGAGGCCGGGCGGCCCTACCGGATCCGGATCACCCACTTCGCCACTGAGAGCGGCCACGACGCGCGCACCCCGACCGAGCCCGCCCAGCGCGCCGTCGTCGTCGTGGTCCCCGGCGACGGACTGGCCGGACTCTGCACCGAGGCCGGCGCCACCACCGTGATCGCCCGCCCCGGCGAACCGCCCGCCAGCGGCGAACTGGTCGAGGCCATCCGCAGGGCCCACGCCCGTGAGGTGGTGCTGCTGCCCAACGACGCGGCCCTGCGCCACACCGCGGCCGCCGCCGCCGAGCAGGCCAGGACCGAGGGGGTCCGGGTCGCCCTCGTCCCCACCCGGGCCGCCGTCCAGGGCCTCGCCGCCCTCGCCGTCCACGAGCCGGACCGGGGCTTCGACGAGGACGTGGTCGCCATGACCTCGGCCGCGGGCGCCACCCGCTACGCAGAACTGGCCGTCGCCGAGCGCCAGTCGTGGACCATGGCGGGCGTCTGCCAGGCCGGGGACATCCTCGGGCTGATCGACGGGGACGTGGCAGTGATCGGCGCCGACGTCCCGGCCACCGCCCGCACCGTGCTCGACCGGATGCTGGCGGCGGGCGGCGAGCTGGTCACCCTCGTCCTCGGCGAGGACGTCCCGGACGCGCTCGCCGACGCCCTGGAGGAACACGTACGCGAAGGCCATCTCGCCGTGGACACGGTCGTCTACCGGGGCGGCCACCAGCGGGCGCCGCTGCTGATCGGCGTCGAGTAGTCCCGTATCCGCTTCGCGGCCGCGCCCGGCGGACAGCTGTCAGTGCCGTGGTGTGCAATGGATCGCGTGTCCTCGTTCGATGAACCCCTCAAGAAGCTGCTCGGCGGAGCCACCGCGAAGGTGATGGCCGAACACCTCGACCTGCACACGGTCGGTGATCTGCTGCACCACTACCCGCGGCGGTACGAGGAGCGCGGCAAGCTGACCGCGCTGGCCGACCTCCCGCTGGACGAGCACGTCACGGTCGTCGCCCAGGTCGCCGACGCCCGCGTCCTGATGTTCAACAACGGCCGGGGCAAACGCCTGGAGGTCACCCTGACCGACGGCAGCGGCCGCCTCCAGCTCGTCTTCTTCGGCCACGGTGTCCACAAGCCGCACAAGGAGCTGCTCCCGGGCCGCCAGGCGATGTTCGCGGGCAAGGTCTCCGTCTTCAACCGCAAGATGCAGCTGGCCCACCCCACGTACCAGCTGCTCGACGCCTCCGACGCCGACGAGGCGACCGAGGCCGTGGACGCCTTCGCCGGCCGGCTGCTGCCGATCTACCCCGCCTGCAAGCAGCTCGACTCCTGGCGGATCGCCAAGGCCGTGGACGCCGTGCTGCCCAGCGCGCGGGACGCCGTGGACCCGCTGCCCGACTCCCTGCGCGAGGGCCGGGGCTTCACCCCGCTGCCCGAGGCCCTGCTGAAGGTGCACCGCCCGCAGACCAAGGCGGACATCGAGGACGCCAGGTCCCGCCTCAAATGGGACGAGGCGTTCGTCCTCCAGGTCGCGCTGGCCCGCCGCCGCTACGCCGACACCCAACTCCCCGCCGTCGCCCGCCGCCCCGTCGCGGACGGCCTGCTCGACGCCTTCGACGCCAAGCTGCCCTTCACCCTCACCGAGGGCCAGCGACACGTCAGCAAGGAGATCTTCGACGACCTGGCCACCGAGCACCCGATGCACCGGCTCCTCCAGGGCGAGGTGGGATCGGGCAAGGCACAGCCCCTCGACTCGCTCGTATTGACTCCCGAGGGCTTCAAGCCCATGGGAGAGATCTCCGTGGGCGACCGGGTGGTGGTGCCCCGGGGTGACATCGCACCGGTCGACGGGGTCTACCCCCAGGGTGAGCGAGATGTGTGGCGCCTGGTGCTGTCCGACGGCACGTCTGTGGAGTGCGATGACGAACATCTGTGGATCGTGGGAACGAGTTGTGCCTGGGACCGAGGACAGACGCCGAAGGTGATGACCACCCGCGAGATCCGCGGGGACACTTTCCGGGCCGACGGTTCGTCGAAGTGGTACATCCCAGTGGCCATGCCGGTGGACCTGTCCGACGGCACGTCGCCGCCGCTCGACCCCTACCTCTTCGGACTGCTCCTGGGAGGCGGATCCTTCCGGCACGATCTGCGCCTGTCGACCACCGACGAGGAGATCCTGGCGGCCGTACGCACGATCCTGGAACCGGAGTGCGCGGTGACGCCGGTCCCCGGCTCTCGCTGCGACCACACCATCGGCCTGCTGGGCCCCAAGGGCGGTACACGGCGGAATCCCGTGATCAGTGTGTTGCGGTCACTTGGCCTGTGGGGGGTCACATCGCACGACAAGTTCGTGCCCTCGGAATTCAAGAACACGACGATCAAGAACCGCCTTGCCGTTCTGCAGGGGCTCATGGACACGGACGGGACCGTGAACGCCCAGGGACAGAGTGTCTCGTTCTGCTCGGCCTCCCGACGACTGGCCGACGACGTGGCATGGCTGGTCCGCTCGCTGGGAGGACGGGCGCGAGTGCTGCCGAAGAAGGCGGCGTTCAACGTCTCGGTCGCACTGCCCGACGAGTACGGCCCGTTCCGGCTCGCCAGGAAGGCGCGTCGCACGTATGCCCGGCCGAAGTGCAACACCTTCCGACGGGGGATCCGGGCAGTCGAGTACGTGGGGCGCAAACAGGTTCAGTGCATCAGCGTCGCCGACTCGAGCCGTTCGTACGTGACCGACCACTTCACCGTCACGCACAACACCATGGTTGCCCTGCGCGCCATGCTCACCGTCGTCGACGCGGGCGGCCAGGCCGCGATGCTCGCCCCCACCGAGGTCCTGGCACAGCAGCACCACCGCTCGATCACCGAGATGATGGGCGAGCTGGCCGAGGGGGGCATGCTGGGCGGCTCGGACCGGGGGACCAAGGTCGTCCTGCTCACCGGCTCCATGGGCATGGCCGCCCGCCGGCAGGCCCTGCTCGACCTGGTCACCGGCGAGGCCGGGATCGTCATCGGCACCCACGCCCTGATCGAGGACAAGGTCCAGTTCCACGACCTGGGACTGGTGGTGGTGGACGAACAGCACCGCTTCGGCGTCGAACAGCGGGACGCCCTGCGCTCCAAGGGGAAGCAGCCGCCCCACCTCCTCGTCATGACCGCCACCCCCATCCCCCGTACGGTCGCGATGACGGTCTTCGGCGACCTGGAGACCTCCGTCCTGGACCAGCTCCCGGCCGGACGCTCCCCGATCGCCAGCCACGTCGTCCCCGCCAAGGACAAGCCCCACTTCCTCAGCCGCGCCTGGGAACGCGTCCGCGAGGAGGTGGGACACGGCCACCAGGCGTACGTGGTCTGCCCCCGCATCGGCGACGAAGCCGAGGAGGCGGAGGGGAAGGGCGTGAAGAAGGCGAAGGCCAAGAAGGCGGCGCCCGAGGCGGACGGGGACAAGCGGCCGCCGCTCGCCGTCCTGGAGATCGCCGAGCAGCTGCGCACGGGCGCGCTGGCCGGGCTGAGCGTCGAGGTGCTGCACGGGCGGATGCCACCCGACGAGAAGGACGACGTCATGCGCCGGTTCGCCGCCGGTGCCGTGGACGTCCTGGTCGCCACCACGGTCATCGAGGTCGGGGTCAACGTCCCCAACGCCACCGCCATGGTGATCATGGATGCCGACCGCTTCGGCGTCTCCCAGCTCCACCAGCTCCGCGGCCGCGTCGGCCGTGGCTCGGCGCCCGGGCTCTGTCTGCTGGTCAGCGAGGCCCACGAGGCGAGCCCCGCCCGCGCCCGCCTGTCGGCCGTCGCCGCCACCCTCGACGGCTTCGAGCTCTCCCGCATCGACCTGGAGCAGCGCCGCGAGGGCGATGTGCTGGGCCAGGCCCAGTCCGGGGTGCGCTCCTCGCTGCGGATGCTCACCGTCATCGACGACGAGGAGGTCATCGCCGCCGCCCGGGAGGAGGCCGTCGCGATCGTCGCCGCCGACCCGGAGCTGGAGCGGCTGCCGGAGCTGCGCACCGCCCTGGCCGCCCTCCTGGACAAGGACCGCGAGGAGTATCTCGACAAGGGGTGAGAGCGCGGGGGATGGCCCGCCGATCGGGCCGGTGCGGGCCGCACGCCATATCGTGGACACACGGCACGCGCCCACCGCGCGCCGCCGGCCCCCGCGCACGCCCACGACCCCGAGGACCCGACACCCATGACCCGCGTGATCGCCGGCTCGGCCGGCGGACGCCGCCTGGCCGTCCCGCCCGGCACCGGCACCCGCCCCACATCCGACCGTGCGCGCGAGGGCCTGTTCTCCACCTGGCAGGCGCTGCTCGGCACCCTGGAGGGGACCAGGGTCGCCGACCTGTACGCCGGATCCGGCGCCGTCGGCCTCGAAGCGCTCTCCCGGGGAGCGGTCCACGCCCTCCTCGTCGAGGCCGACCAGAAGGCGGTCCGCACCGTCCGCGACAACGTCCGCACGCTCGGTCTGCCCGGCGCCGAGGTGCGTACCGGCAAAGCCGAACAAATCGTGACAGGACCGGCGCCCGCCGACCCGTACGACATCGTCTTCCTGGACCCGCCGTACGCCGTCACCGATGACGATCTTCGCGAGATCCTGCTCACACTCCGTGCTCAGGGGTGGCTCACCGGCGATGCGCTCGTCACCGTGGAACGCAGCACCCGGGGCGGAGAATTCGGCTGGCCCGCCGGATTCGAGCCACTGCGGGCCCGTCGCTACGGCGAGGGAACGCTTTGGTACGGTCGCGCCGCCGCTACGTGCGAAGACGCACGATGACCGGACCGGAGAGCGAGGGAATCACTGTGCGCCGCGCCGTCTGTCCGGGGTCTTTCGACCCCATCACCAACGGACATCTCGACATCATTGGCCGAGCCTCGAAGCTGTACGACGTGGTGCACGTCGCGGTGATGATCAACCAGTCCAAGAAGGGGCTGTTCACCGTGGACGAGCGGATCGAGCTGATCCGCGAGGTCACCGCCGACTTCGGCAACGTCGAGGTGGAGTCCTTCCACGGACTGCTGGTCGACTTCTGCAAGCAGCGGGAGATCCCGGCGATCGTGAAGGGCCTGCGGGCCGTCAGTGACTTCGACTACGAGCTCCAGATGGCCCAGATGAACAACGGCCTCTCGGGCGTCGAAACCCTCTTCGTGCCGACCAACCCGACGTACAGCTTCCTGTCGTCCTCGCTGGTCAAGGAGGTCGCGACCTGGGGCGGTGACGTCTCCCACCTGCTGCCGCCCACGGTCCACGAAGCGCTCACGGAGCGCCTGGGCGAACAGTGAACAACTGACGGCCCGTCACGAGGTGTCGGACGGCGGCCGACTGGCCTTACAGTCGTCCCGTCCGTCTCCAACAGAACAGCAGCTCCAGCAGAGCGGCAGAGAGTGGCGAGCACACGGTGGACGTGCAGAAGAAGCTCGACGAGATCGTCGAAGCGGTCGGAAACGCCCGCTCCATGCCCATGTCGGCCTCGTGCGTGGTCAACCGCGCCGAGCTGCTCGCCATGCTCGAAGAGGTACGCGAGGCGCTGCCCGGCTCCCTCGCCCAGGCCCAGGAGCTGATCGGCGGCCACGAACAGTTCGCCGAGCAGGCCCGGCAGGAGGCCGAGCGGATCATCGAGTCCGCCCACGCCCAGCGGGCCTCCCTGATCTCCGACACCGAGATCGCCCGCCAGTCGCAGAGCGAGGCCGACCGGATCCTGTCCGAGGCCCGCCGCGAGGCCGAGGAGGTGCGTGCCGAGGCCGACGACTACGTCGACAGCAAGCTCGCCAACTTCGAAGTCGTCCTCACCAAGACCATCGGCTCCGTGGACCGCGGCCGCGAGAAGCTGCTCGGCCGCGGCCAGGGCCTGGACGAGCAGGGCTACCAGGACCCCGACTTCGCCGAAGCCCCCGAGCGCAGCGCCGACCCGGAGACCCTGCGGCAGCGGGCCGACGCGTACGTCGACGCCAAGTTCGGCGCCTTCGAAGCCGTCCTCGCCAAGACCCTGGAGGCGGTCGGCCGGGGACGGCAGAAGCTGCACGGCCGGGTCGCCACCGACGACCTCGGCGCGCACATCGCGGCCCAGGACGCCGCGGCAGGCCAGGGCCACACCAGCGACGCCGACTATCTGGCCGGCCTCGCCGAGCTCGCCACCCCGCAACCGCAGCAGGCCCCCCAGCGGCAGCCGCACTACCAGGAGCAGCCGCCGCAGCCCGAGCCGACCTACGCGCAGGCGGCGTACGGCTACCAGGAGCAGCCTCTCCAGCAAGGCGGCGAGGGCGTCCAGGACCCGTACGGCTACCAGCAGCAACCCGACCCGTACGCGGCCTACCAGCAGACCGGCTACGACCCGAACGCGTACCCGCCCCCGCCCCAGGCCCAGCCGGACTACGGCTGGCCCCAGCAGACTCAGCAGCCCCCGCAGGCGCCCGGCCAGCAGGGCGGCGGGGCGCTGGACGAGACGAGCCTCTTCGACACCAGCATGATCGACCTGGAGCAGCTGCGCCGGTACGAAGAAGGCCGCTGACCCGGGACGGGCTGGTCCGATTGGGTGCTGAGCGGTCCGTCCAGTATCCTGAATCCTCGGTCGCGCGTAGGTCCGCGATCCAGGCTGCCCGTTTCGACTCCGGACCGGGTCGGCCCTCCCCTTTGCAGTACGACCCCCATGATTCGAAAGCAGGAAAAGCCCTGAACGGCCACCTCGACCACCGCAACCCTCTCGTGTTCGATACGCACGAGCTGGGTCGGCGTCCCGGTGCCCTGAAGCGGCTGACCCGCTCGGTGGACGCACCCGGTTCACCGGTTCTCGGTATCGACGGCGTCATCGGTGTGCCGGAAGGCGCACCCGTGGAGCTGGACCTCCGACTCGAATCGGTCATGGAAGGGGTGCTTGTCACAGGCACCGCCCGTGCAACCGCCGAGGGGGAGTGCGTAAGGTGTCTGGAGCCGCTGACCGTCGAGGTCGACGCGGATTTCCAGGAGATGTTCTCGTACCCTGACGCCGATGACCGGGGCCGCAGCACTGCGGACCCGGCCGACGACGCCGAGGACGACGAGGACAGGTTCTTCCTTGAGGACGGCTTGTTCGACCTCGAGTCAGTGCTGCGTGACGCGGTAGTGCTCGCACTGCCCATGCAGCCGGTGTGCAAGGAGACCTGCGCCGGCCTGTGTTCCGAATGCGGAATCAGGCTGGACGAGAACCCGGGCCACCACCACGATGCCGTCGACATTCGTTGGGCGGCACTGCAAGGACTCGCCGAGACCGTTCAGGACGGCGAGAAGGACAACATGGGCGGCGCCGAACCGGGCGTCGACGAGAAGCAGGAGAAGTAGCCGTGGCTGTTCCGAAGCGGAAGATGTCGCGCAGCAACACGCGCCACCGCCGGTCGCAGTGGAAGGCTGCGGTCCCCACCCTGGTTTCGTGCGAGCGTTGCCAGGAGCCCAAGCTCCAGCACATTGCGTGCCCGAGCTGCGGCACCTACAACAAGCGCCAGGTCCTCGAGGTCTGAGCGGCTGGTGAGAGGCCCGATGTCTGAGTTGTCCAACGCCAAGAAGCAGGCAGACAACGTCAACACAGCCTCGTCCCACACGCTTCTGGAAGGGCGGCTCGGGTATCACCTCGAGTCCGCCCTTCTGGTGCGTGCGCTGACCCACCGTTCGTACGCATACGAGAACGGCGGTCTGCCCACCAACGAGCGGCTCGAATTCCTCGGGGATTCGGTGCTCGGCCTGGTGGTCACGGACACGCTGTACCGCACCCACCCCGACCTGCCCGAAGGCCAGCTGGCCAAGTTGCGGGCCGCGGTGGTCAATTCGCGTGCGCTAGCGGAAGTGGGCCGCGGCCTCGAACTCGGCTCCTTCATCCGGCTCGGCCGCGGTGAAGAGGGCACGGGTGGCCGGGACAAGGCTTCCATCCTCGCCGACACACTGGAAGCAGTGATCGGCGCGGTCTATCTCGACCAGGGCCTCAGCGCGGCCTCGGAGCTGGTCCACCGGCTCTTCGACCCGCTGATCGACAGGTCCTCGAACCTCGGCGCCGGCCTGGACTGGAAGACCAGCCTCCAGGAGCTCACCGCGAGCGAGAGCCTCGGAGTCCCCGAGTACCTCGTCACGGAGACCGGCCCGGACCACGAGAAGACCTTCACTGCTGCTGCTCGCGTCGGTGGTGTCTCGTACGGCACCGGCACCGGCCGTAGCAAGAAGGAAGCGGAGCAGCAGGCGGCCGAGTCCGCCTGGCGCGAGATCAGCGCCGCCGCTGAGGCACGGCAGGCCGCGGAGAAGTCCGCGGCCGACGGAGGGGCCGCCGACACCCCTGCCGAACCGTCGCCGAGCACGGACGCCGCTCCGGCCTGAAGCGGAACGAGAACCCCTCGGTGCCCTGCGCACCGGGGGGTTTTCCCTGTCCTGGGGTCCCCCGTCCGGGACGCGGTCTGCGCAAGGCCGCGCCCGTACCACCGTCGTCGTGTCTGGAGTGGTGCATCGTGCCCGAGCTGCCCGAGGTAGAAGTCGTCCGCCGGGGCCTTGAGCGCTGGGTCAGCGGCCGCACCGTCACCGAGGTCGAGGTCCTGCATCCGCGATCGGTCCGCCGGCACCTCGCGGGCGGCGTCGACTTCGCCGCCCGGCTGCGCGGGGCCCGCTTCGGTACGGCGATGCGCCGGGGCAAGTACCTCTGGGTGCCCATCGAGGAGGCCGGCGCCTCGCTGCTGGGCCACCTCGGGATGAGCGGGCAGCTGCTGGTGCAGCCCGCGGACGCGCCCGACGAGAAGCACCTCCGGATTCGCATGCGGTTCGACGACACCCTCGGCACCGAACTGCGCTTCGTCGACCAGCGCACCTTCGGCGGGCTCTCGCTCCACGCCACCACCCCCGACGGGCTGCCCGACACCATCGCGCACATCGCCCGGGACCCGCTCGACCCGCTCTTCGACGACGCCGCCTTCCACAAGGCGCTGCGCCTGCGCCGTACGACCGTCAAGCGCGCACTGCTCGACCAGTCGCTCATCAGCGGCGTCGGCAACATCTACGCGGACGAGGCGCTCTGGCGCGCCAGGCTGCACTACGACCGGCCGACTGCGACCCTGACCCGCCCGAAGTCGGCCGAGCTGCTCGGCCACGCCCGGGACGTCATGAACGCGGCGCTCGCCCAGGGCGGCACCAGCTTCGACAGCCTCTACGTGAACGTGAACGGCGAGTCCGGCTACTTCGACCGGTCGCTCGACGCGTACGGCCGGGAGGGCGAGCCCTGCCACCGCTGCGGCACGCCGATGCGCCGCCGCGCCTGGATGAACCGGTCCAGCTACTACTGCCCGCGCTGTCAGCGGCCGCCGCGCGCCTCGTCGTAACGGGCCCGGGCGCTCAGCACCTCGTCCATCCGGTCCTCGACGACGCGGATGAGCGCGAGCAGCCGTCCGGCGACCTCGCGGCCGAGCGGGGTCAGTTCGTAGTCCACGCGGGGCGGGTTGACCGGCTGGGCCTCCCGCAGGACGAGACCGTCGCGCTCCAGCGCGTGCAGCGTCCGGGAGAGCATCTTCTCGCTCACCCCGTCCACCCGGCGGCGCAGCTCGTTGAACCGGAAGCCGCCCTCGTACAGCGCGCCGAGCGTCAGGGCGCCCCAGCGGCCGGTGACGTCCTCCAGCGTGGAGCGCGAAGGGCACTGCCGGGAGAAGACGTCGAAGGCGAGGCTGTCCGTATCGCTGGCCATATCACCAGCTTACGGGGGTGCCGGTGGGTCAGAAGCCGAAGTTCTGGGTCCACCAGGGACCGCCGGAGCCCTCGTGCACACCGATGCCGATGGTCTTGTAGTCGCAGTTGAGAATGTTCGCGCGGTGGCCGTCGCTGTTCATCCAGGCCTCCATCACGGCCTTCGCGTCAGCCTGGCCGCGGGCGATGTTCTCCGCTGCGAGCCCCTGCACGCCGGCCTGCGCGGCGCGGTCCCAGGGGGTGTCGCCGTCGGGGTCGGTGTGGTCGAAGAAGCCGCGCGCCGCCATGTCCTCGCTGAAGTTCTGGGCGAGGGAGGTCAGCGGGGCGCTGGTGGCCAGCGGGGAGCAGCCGACCTTCGCACGCTCCTGGTTCACCAGGGCCAGCACTTCGGAGCGGGCGGAGGCGTCGGTGGGCGAGGGGGAGGGCTTCTGGCTCGGAGGCGGGGCGGCGGAGGTCTTCGGGGGCGCCGGGGCCCTGCTCGCCGGGGGAGCGCTCTTCTTCGGGGCCGTGGTGGGCGCCTTCGTCTTCTCGGACGGGGTGGCGGACGGCTTCTGGGACGGGGCCTTGGACGGCGACGCCGACTTCGAGGGGGTCTTCGAGGGCGTCTTCGACGGGCTCGTGGAGGGCGATGCGGAAGCGCTCTTGGACGGCGTCTTCGACGGGGTCTCGGCGGACGGGGCCTCCGGGCGCTCGCCGCCCCGGCTGGTGGGGGCGGCGGACCGGTCGGCGGGCGCGGTGGAGCTGCCGCCCTGCGTCAGGAGGTCCGGTACGCCGGTGCGCACCTGGTCGGCGGCGGTGACCCCGCCGGAGGTGGTGGTTCCGCCGCCGGGCAGCAGACCCGAGGCGACGGCGACCGCGCCGGCGGCCACGGCGGCCGAGGCGCCGAGGAGGCCGGTGCGCACCGGGACGGAGGACCTCTTCCGGCGGCGCGCGCCCTTGTGCCGGGAAGCGTCCCGGGTCACGGGTTCTTCAGCGGCGGGGCCTGCGGCGGATCGTCGGTGGCGTCCCATGCGCTGTGCCTTCCTGATGCTCCGGACGTCCCTGCGACGCCGTTCGACTGCTCTGGTGATCGAATGCCGGATGATCGACTATTCGTCGACGTCCATCCGATACTCACCACTCACCCGATCGAGTGAGGCTATTGCGACCGGACTGTAGCCCATGGGTGAAAGGGGGCGGCGTGCTTCGAGAGCAATTGGCCGGTTAGCGTTCGGGCATGGACAAAGATGCGCGCCTCGTCGTCTGGGTACGCGGCCGAGTACAGCAAGTAGGGTTCCGCTGGTTCACCAGGGCAAATGCTTTGGAGGTCGGCGGCCTCGTGGGCTTCGCCCTCAACCTCGACGACGGCAGGGTGCAGATCGTGGCCGAGGGACCACGTGAGAATTGCCACCGTCTGCTGGACTGGCTGCGCTCCGACGACACACCCGGGCGCGTGGACGGCGTCACTGAGATCTGGGACACGCCGCGCGGCGGATACGACGGATTCGCCGTCCGCTGATCCCGTCGCCCGGGGCCCGTCGATCCGCTCGGTGAACGGAGTGCGCCGAACGGTCACCGCGGTGCCCGCCCGGACCCCCGCACCCGAAATGACCTGCGAAGGGACCCGGCGACGGCCGATGGTTGCCAGATATCGAATGTCATGCAAGGCTGCGGCCTTGACGAAGATCTGCACGCCCCTCGGGGTCCCGCAGGAGAGCCGCGCCGCGTGATCGTCCGGCCGCGCGCCCCCGGGACACCCGAGTCCACAGGGTGTGATCGTGTTGACCGTCAAACTTTTTGGTGAGACGCTGAAAACCCCGCGCACCTCAGCTGTTCGGTAGAGCTGACAATCAGCAGAACCGCAGTAGTGAAGAGCCCTGCCGAGCACCGCGGGTGCGATCCCCTGACGACCCACACCGCATCGGTCGGTCACTCATTGTGGAGGACCATCCATCATGGCAAAGGCGCTTCTCGGTTACGTCGGCGGTTCCGACCCGCGACTCCTCGCCGAGATGCGACGGCTCCAGCAGCGCGTCCAGGACCTGGAATCCGAGCTCACCCGGATCCAGGGCGAGAACGACGCGCTGAACGCCGCCGCTCAGCACCAGGAGTCACTGCTCGACAGCATCGACATCGACGTACCCCAGGGCGAGCCGGCGCTGACCTGACCGCGGTGGCCCTCATGGGGGCCGGTCGGGTCGGCTACGGCTCAGTAGCCTCGGAACACCTCTGATTCGTCCTGCGTCACGGTAGAGAGATGTGCCGCGCAGGACCGTAGCAAGATCTACAGGGACGCTTCGGCGTCCCTTTTTCTTTGCCGTGTCCCCCTCCGCCCGACCCCGCCCCGGGCGTACCGGCCTTCGCTTACCGTCTGATGTGCCCTGCACCTTCATCAGTGAAACCGAGAGTGAAAGGTAGAGTCCGGCGGCGTGCACCTCAAGGCCCTGACCCTGCGTGGTTTCAAATCGTTCGCGTCCGCCACCACCCTGCGGTTCGAACCGGGGATCACCTGCGTCGTCGGTCCCAACGGATCGGGAAAGTCCAATGTGGTGGACGCGCTCTCCTGGGTCATGGGGGAACAGGGAGCCAAATCCCTGCGCGGCGGCAAGATGGAAGACGTGATCTTCGCCGGGACCACCGGACGGCCCCCGCTCGGCCGCGCCGAAGTATCGCTGACCATCGACAATTCCGACGGCGCATTGCCCATCGAGTACGCCGAAGTGACGATCACTCGGATCATGTTCCGCAATGGCGGCAGCGAATACCAGATCAACGGCGACACCTGCCGACTGCTGGACATCCAGGAACTCCTCTCCGACTCCGGCATCGGCCGCGAGATGCACGTCATCGTCGGCCAGGGCCAGTTGGACTCCGTCCTGCACGCCGACCCGATGGGCCGCCGGGCCTTCATCGAGGAGGCCGCGGGCGTCCTCAAGCACCGCAAGCGGAAAGAGAAGGCGCTGCGGAAGCTGGACGCGATGGGGGCCAACCTGGCCCGCGTCCAGGACCTCACCGACGAACTGCGCCGCCAGCTCAAGCCGCTCGGCCGCCAGGCCGCCGTCGCCCGCCGCGCGGCCGTCATCCAGGCCGACCTGCGCGACGCCCGGCTCCGGCTCCTCGCGGACGACCTGGTGACCCTGCGGGACGCGCTGCGCGACGAGATCGCCGACGAGGCCGAGCTGAAGAAGCGGAAGGACGCGGCAGAGGCCGAACTGAAAGCGGCGCTCGACCGCGAGGCGGAGCTGGAGGGCGAAGTGCGCCGGCTCGCGCCCCGGCTCCAGCGCGCCCAGCAGACCTGGTACGAGCTCTCGCAGCTGGCCGAGCGGGTACGCGGCACGATCTCGCTGGCCGACGCCCGGGTCCGCAGCACCACCCAGGCCCCCACCGAGGAGCGCCGGGGACGTGACCCCGAGGACCTGGAGCGCGAGGCCGCCCGCATCCGTGAGCAGGAGGCGGAGCTGACTGCGGCCCTGGAGGCGGCCGAACACGCGCTGGAGGACACCGTCGCCCACCGCGCCGACCTGGAACGCGAACTGGCCGCCGAGGAGCGCCGCCTCAAGGACGCGGCCCGCGCCATCGCCGACCGCCGCGAGGGGCTCGCCCGGCTGAACGGCCAGGTCAACGCTGCCCGCAGCCGGGCCGGTTCGGCGCAGGCGGAGATCGACCGCCTGGCCGCATCCCGCGACGAGGCCCAGGAACGGGCACGAGCCGCCCAGCAGGAGTACGAACAGCTCAAGGCCGAGGTCGACGGCCTGGACGCGGACGACGAGGAGCTCGCCGCCCGCCACGAGGCCGCCAAGAAGGCCCTGGCCGAGGCCCAGTCCGCCCACAGCGCCGCCCGCGAGGACGCCACCGCCGCCGAGCGTCGCCGGGCGGCGGTCGCGGCCCGGCACGAGGCACTGGCCCTGGGCCTGCGCCGCAAGGACGGTACGGGGGCGCTGCTCGGGGCCCGGGACCGGCTGACCGGCCTCCTCGGCCCGGCCGCCGAACTGCTGACCGTCTCGCCCGGCTACGAGATCCCGGTCGCCGCGGCCCTCGGCGCGGCGGCGGACGCGGTGGCGGTCACGGGCCCGGCCGCGGCCGCCGAGGCGATCAGGCTCCTGCGCGAACGGGACGCGGGGCGCGCGGCGATGCTCCTGGGGGACGGGGCCGGGCACGTACCGGGGCAGTCCGGTCCCCCGGGCGCCGGCCCCTCGCACGTGCCCGGTGCCGCCCACCCCGCCCCGCTGCCCGCGCAGAGCGGTGCGCCGGGTGGCGGGGGAGGCCGTACGGAGACCGGGGGCAGCGCTCCGAGCCGTACCGGAAGCGCTACCGCCGCCCCCGCCCCCGCCGTCGCCGACCTGGTCTCCGGCCCGGTCGCCCTGGTGAACGCCGTACGCCGCCTCGCACGGGACATCGTCGTCGTCGCCTCCCTGGAGGACGCCGAAGCCCTCGTCGCCGCGCACCCCGGGCTGACCGCGGTGACCGGGGAAGGGGACGTGCTCTCCGCCCACTTCGCGCACGGCGGGTCCGCCGGGGCGCCCAGCCTCCTGGAGGTGCAGGCCTCCGTGGACGAGGCCGCCGCCGAGCTGGCCGACCTCGCCGTGCGCTGCGGGGAACTGGCCGAGGCCCAGCGGCTGGCGGGGGAGCGGCGCAAGGAGTCGGCCGCGCTCGTCGAGGAGCTGGGGGAGCGCCGCCGGGCGGCCGAGCGGGAGAAGTCCGGGGTCGCCCAGCAGCTCGGGCGGCTCGCCGGGCAGGCCCGGGGCGCGGCGGGCGAGGCCGAGCGGATGACCGCGTCCGCGGCCCGCGCCCAGGAGGCCCTGGAGCGGGCGACCGAGGAGGCCGAGGAACTGGCCGAACGGCTGCTGGTGGCCGAGGAGGCCCCCGTCGAGGAGGAGCCCGACACCTCCGTACGGGACCGGCTCGCCGCCGACGGGGCCAACGCCCGCCAGACCGAGATGGAGGCCCGGCTCCAGGCGCGTACGCACGAGGAGCGGGTCAAGGCACTGGCCGGGCGCGCCGACTCGCTGGACCGGGCCGCCCGCGCCGAGCGGGAGGCGCGCGCCCGCGCCGAGCAGCTCCGGGCACGCCTGAGGCACGAGGCGGCCGTGGCCTCCGCCGTGGCCTCGGGCGCCCGTCAGCTGCTGGCACACGTCGAGGTGTCCCTCGTACGGGCCGACCAGGAACGCACGTCGGCCGAGGCGGCGAAGGGCGAACGGGAGCGCGAGCTGGCCGCCGAGCGCGACCGGGGCCGGGGGCTGAAGGGCGAGCTGGACAAGCTCACCGACTCGGTCCACCGGGGCGAGGTGCTGGGCGCGGAGAAGCGGCTGCGTATCGAGCAGTTGGAGACGAAGGCCCTGGAGGAGCTGGGGGTCGAGCCGGCGGGGCTGGTCGCCGAGTACGGCCCGGACCAGCCCGTGCCGCCGTCGCCCGCGGCCGAGGGCGAGGAGCTGCCGGAGGACCCGGAGCACCCGCGCAACCTGCCGAAGCCGTATCTCCGGGTCGAGCAGGAGAAGAGGCTGCGGGCGGCCGAACGGGCGTACCAGCAACTCGGGAAGGTGAATCCGCTCGCCCTGGAGGAGTTCTCGGCACTGGAGGAACGGCACAAGTTCCTCTCCGAGCAGCTCGAAGACCTGAAGAAGACCCGGGCCGATCTGCTCCAGGTGATCAAGGAGGTCGACGAGCGGGTCGAGCAGGTGTTCACCGAGGCGTACCGGGACACGGCCCGCGAGTTCGAGGGGGTCTTCGCCCGGCTCTTCCCCGGCGGCGAGGGGCGGCTCGTCCTGACCGACCCGGACAACATGCTGGCCACCGGTGTGGACGTCGAGGCGCGCCCGCCGGGCAAGAAGGTGAAGCGGCTCTCGCTGCTGTCCGGCGGCGAACGGTCCCTGACGGCCGTGGCGCTGCTGGTCTCGATCTTCAAGGCCCGGCCCAGCCCGTTCTATGTGATGGACGAGGTCGAGGCGGCGCTCGACGACACCAACCTCCAGCGGCTGATCCGGATCATGGAGGAGCTCCAGGAGAGCTCCCAGCTGATCGTGATCACGCACCAGAAGCGGACGATGGAGGTCGCCGACGCGCTCTACGGCGTGTCCATGCAGGGCGACGGGGTCTCGAAGGTCATCAGCCAGCGGCTGCGCTGACTCTCCACCGAACCATCAGAGGTCCAACGCACCTTTTGTGCACTCCTGGGTACACGGGACCAGACCCGCTGTTTGACTTCGCTTCTTGAACGCATAACCTCTCCAAAGTTGATTTCGCCTTCAAGTGGTGGCGGGCCGGATGTTGTGCCCCACTGGGAAGGCTCACCCCCACGTCTGACTTGCGGCCAGGCATCAGGAGTTCACGTGACCAGCACAGCGAACGGACCGGCGTCCGGAGCCCGAGCGGCCCATCCGGACCACCTCGGCCATGTCATCTTCATCACCGCGGCCGCGGCGATGGGCGGCTTCCTCTTCGGCTACGACAGTTCCGTCATCAACGGGGCGGTCGAGGCGGTCCGTGACCGGTACGACGTCGGCTCCGGGGCGCTCGCCCAGGTCATCGCGATCGCGCTGATCGGCTGTGCGATCGGCGCCGCGACCGCCGGGCGGATCGCGGACCGGATCGGCCGCATCCGCTGCATGCAGATCGCCTCGGTGCTCTTCACGGCCAGCGCGATCGGCTCCGCCCTGCCGTTCACGCTCTGGGACCTGGCGATGTGGCGCATCATCGGTGGCTTCGCCATCGGCATGGCCTCCGTCATCGGCCCGGCCTACATCGCCGAGGTCTCGCCCCCCGCCTACCGGGGCCGCCTCGGCTCCTTCCAGCAGGCCGCGATCGTCATCGGCATCGCCGTCTCCCAGCTGGTCAACTACACCATCCTCCAGATCGCCGACGGCGACCAGCGCGGCGACATCCTGGGCCTGGAAGCCTGGCAGTGGATGCTCGGCGTGGAGGTGATCCCGGCCATCCTGTACGGGCTGCTCTCGTTCGCCATCCCCGAGTCCCCGCGCTTCCTCATCTCGGTCGGCAAGAAGGCCGAAGCGCGCAAGATCCTCGAAGACGTCGAGGGCAGGAACATCGACCTCGACGCCCGGGTGGCCGAGATCGAGACGGCCATGCACAGAGAGCACAAGCCGGTCTTCAAGGACCTGCTCGGCAACCGCTTCTTCTTCCTGCCCATCGTCTGGGTCGGTATCGGCCTCTCGATGTTCCAGCAGCTCGTCGGTATCAACGTGGCCTTCTACTACTCGGCGACGCTGTGGCAGTCCGTGGGTGTCGACCCGACCGACTCGTTCTTCTACTCGTTCACCACCTCGATCATCAACATCATCGGAACGGTGATCGCGATGGTGCTGGTGGACCGGGTGGGCCGCAGGCCGCTCGCCCTCGTCGGCTCCATCGGTATGGCGATCGCGCTCGCCGTCGAGGCGTGGGCCTTCTCCGCCGACCTGGTCGACGGCAAGCTGCCGACCACGGAGGGCGCCGTCGCCCTGATCGCCGCCCACACGTTCGTGCTCTTCTTCGCCCTGTCGTGGGGTGTCGTCGTCTGGGTCTTCCTGGGCGAGATGTTCCCCAACCGCCTGCGCGCCGCGGCCCTCGGCGTGGCCGTCTTCGCGCAGTGGATCGCCAACTGGGCGATCACCGCGAGCTTCCCGAGCCTGGCCGACTGGAACCTGTCGGGCACGTACATCATCTACACCTGCTTCGCCGTGCTCTCGATCCCCTTCGTGCTCAAGTTCGTGAAGGAGACCAAGGGCAAGGCGCTGGAGGAGATGGGTTGAATCCCCGCTGCCCATCTCCTCAACACCGCGCTGCCCCGGCTCACCGAGCCGGGGCAGTCGGCGTTCCCACCGCCTCGCAGAACAGCCGCAGACTCCGCCACCCCTCCTCCACCGGCATCCCGCCGCACAGCGGATGCAGCACCAGGCTGTCCGCCTCCAGGGCCTTCAGCTCGTCCGGCGTCACCATCCGGTACACCCCCTCCTCGCGCAGCTCCGCCACGGTGGTCGCCGCCGAGCGCACCGCCGAGCGGATGTCCCCGGACTGCCAGGAGGCGTACGTCCGCGCCTCGTGCAGCAGATGCTCGCCGTGCAGCGCCCACGTCCGCTCCGGGTCCTGCGACACGTGCAGCAGCGGCGTACGCTCCGCGGGCATCATGCAGAAGCCCTCCGTCCCGTGCTCGGCGCACTGCTCCCGGTAGTACGCCTCCAGCTCCGGAAGATGCGCGCTCGGGAACAGCGGCAGCCCCAGCCGGGCCGCCCGCCGCGCCGCCGCCCGCGAACTGCCGCCGACCAGCAGCATCGGGTGCGGCCGCGTGTACGGGCGCGGGGTGACGCGTACCGTACGGCTCCGGTACGCGAACGGCTCCCCGGTCCACGCCGCCAGCAGCGTCTCCAGCAGCTCGTCCTGGAGCCGGCCGCGCCGCCCCCACTCGACCCCGGCCCGCTCGTACTCCTCGGGGCGGTAGCCGATGCCCGCCACCGTCACCAGCCGCCCGGCGCTCAGCAGGTCCAGCACCGCGATGTCCTCCGCCAGGCGCAGCGGATCGTGCAGCGGCCCGATGATCGCCGAGACCGTCACCGCGATCCGGCGGGTGGCGCCGAAGACCGCCCCGGCGAACGTGAACGGGGACGGCAGCCAGGAGTTCGCCGCCCCGTGGTGCTCCTCGGTCTGGACCGTGTCGATCCCGTGCTCGTCCGCGTACGCCGCCATCTCCAGGGCGGCGCGGTAGCGGACCGAGTGCGATACGGGGGTGGCGTCGGGATCGACGAGATTGAACCGGATCACCGTGAAGGCCATGGGCGTCCCTTTCGCCGGGCGGGCAGGGCGGGGCGCACCGTAACTGACGTAGCGTCAGAAGTGTAGGCCGGGGCGCGCCGGCTCCTCCGTGCGTTTGAGCTGGACGCCCTCGGCGGCCGGCAGCGGCCACTTCGAGTTCCCCGCGCATTGCCCGCTGATGCCTCACGCCCGGTGAGCCGCACCGGAGTCTTCACGGTGTTCCCCCGGCAGGAGGAGGGAGATCGTTCCCGTGGCTGACGTCGGGCCGATGCCGTCGATGCGACGTTGAGGACATGACCGCTGATATACCGATGGTGAAGACGTCATGGCGCGCGTGGTGGCAGCAGTGGCCACGCTGGGTGGGCCGGATGGCGGTGTTCTGGGCGGTGGCGTACGCCGGCTTCGGCCTGGTCTGCGCGCTGCATGAGACCCCGGTGTTCCCCGTCGGCGACACCCTGGCGCCTTCCGCGCCCGGCTGGGCGGTCACGGTGGTGGGGGTGCTGGCGGCGCTGACCTGCGCGGCGGTGTCGCGGTACGGGATGCGGCCCGCGCTGCGGGCGGCACTGTGGACGGTGTGCGGGGTGGCCGGGCTCGCCGCGTTCAGCCTGCTGATGGATGTGATCACGCTGATGTTCGGCCAGGGCGTGGACAGTTGGGCCTCGGCCTCGCACCGCGCCCTGGCGGCGGCCGGGGCGCTCCTGCTCGCGGCGACCGCCCGCTCCGATCGGCGCCTGCCCGTCGTGGCCCCGGTCCGGGCGCCTTCCGCCGCGTCCCGGCCGGTCCAGTTCGCCGCCTGGGCCGGCACGGTGGCCTTCCTCCCGTATGCGGTGATGAAGCTGACCTGGGCCTTCGGCGGCACCTTCGCCGGGATGTCCGGTGCCGAGATGCGCGCGATCTCCGAACGCAACGGAGCCTCGGGGATCTGGCTCACCCTGGAGTCCTGGGGCCTGGACGCCACCGTGCTCCTGGCCGCACTCGGCGTCTTCCTGCTGTGGGGCCTGGTCCGTCCCTGGGGCCAGGTGTTCCCGCGCTGGACGCCGTTCCTGCGCGGACGTCGCGTGCCGCGCTGGCTCCCCCTGGCTCCCGCCCTGATCGGTGCTGCCACCCTCGCCCCGTACGGGGTGCTCGGCCTCAGCTACGTGGCTCTGGCCACGACGGGCGTGGTGACGATACGGCCCGGCGATTTCCCCTCGTCGGGCGACGCGCACCTCGTCGGCTGGATCGGGATGGCCGCATTCGCCGTATACGGCCTCGCGCTGATGGCGGCCGCCCGCTCGTACTGGTTCCGGACCCGCCGTGCACCCGCCGCACATGGACGCTGAGGGACCGGCCGCGGCCCTGCGCCGGCGGGTGCGAGCACCCTCGGCTCCACCGGACAGGCGGCCCGGAGGCGGCATGCCGGACGGACTCGGGTGACCCGTGATCGCCCGTACGCGCATCGTCACGGGTTCGCAGCTTCTGCGATTCCCCGCTACGCGTGGCCGATACTGGACCCGTTATGGAAATCCTGATCCTTGCTGTAGTCATCGCCCTGGTCGCGGTCGGCCTGATCAGCGGGCTCGTGGTCAGCAGCCGCAAGAAGAAGCAGCTGCCGCCCCCTCCGCCGAGCACGCCGACCATCACCCCTCCCGCCGAGCCCCACGTCGGCGAGGAGGCCGAGACGCCGCGCGACGAAGCGCGGCGCACCATCGACGAGGTCGGCCTCCCGGAGGCCGCCGCGCCCGTCGGGGAAGCCCCGGTCACCGAGGAACCCGAGGCCCCCGCGCCGCCCGCGCTGGAGATCCCCGAGCCCACCGAGGGCCGGCTCGTCCGGCTGCGGGCCCGGCTCGCGCGTTCGCAGAACTCGCTGGGCAAGGGGCTCCTCGCCCTGCTGTCCCGGGACAACCTCGACGAGGACACCTGGGAGGAGATCGAGGACACCCTCCTCACCGCCGACGTCGGCGTCGCCCCCACCCAGGAACTGGTCGAGCGGCTCCGCGAGCGCGTCCGGGTGCTCGGGACCCGCACTCCCGAGGATCTGCGTGCCCTGCTCCGCGAAGAGCTGATCACCCTGCTCGGCCCGGACTTCGACCGCGAGGTCAAGACCGAGGGCGGCGCCGAGACCCCCGGCGTCGTCATGGTCGTCGGCGTCAACGGCACCGGCAAGACCACCACCACCGGCAAGCTCGCCCGGGTGCTCGTCGCCGACGGCCGCAGCGTGGTGCTCGGTGCGGCCGACACCTTCCGCGCCGCCGCCGCCGACCAGCTCCAGACCTGGGGCGAGCGCGTCGGAGCCCGTACGGTCCGCGGGCCCGAGGGCGGCGACCCCGCGTCGATCGCCTACGACGCGGTGAAGGAAGGCATCGCCGAGGGCGCCGACGTCGTCCTCATCGACACCGCGGGTCGGCTGCACACCAAGACCGGTCTCATGGACGAGCTGGGCAAGGTCAAGCGCGTCGTGGAGAAGCACGGCCCGCTGGACGAGGTCCTGCTCGTCCTGGATGCCACCACCGGACAGAACGGCCTCGTGCAGGCCCGGGTCTTCGCGGAGGTCGTGGACATCACCGGCATCGTCCTGACCAAGCTCGACGGCACCGCCAAGGGCGGCATCGTCATCGCGGTCCAGCGCGAGCTGGGCGTACCGGTGAAGCTCATCGGGCTCGGCGAGGGCGCGGACGACCTGGCCCCGTTCGAGGCGGGCGCCTTCGTGGACGCGTTGATCGGCGACTGACGCGCGGTCGTGAACCGCTCCGTACGGCGGACGGGCGGCGGCTCCCACGGGGAGCCTGCCGCCCGTCCGCCGTTTCCGGCCGCTGACTGTCGACGGGTCACCGGGTCACGAGCGGTGGCAGACGTACGCCAGCGTCCCCAGCAGCAGCCGCGCCTGCGGGGGAGCGGCCGCCGTGTCCAGCACCGGGGGGCGCAGCCAGCGGACCGGGCCGAGGCCGCCGAGGTCGGAGGGCGGGGCGGTGATGTGGGTGCCCGGGCCCAGGGCGCGCAGATCGAGGTCCGCGTCGTCCCAGCCCATCCGGTAGAGCAGCGCGGGCAGTTCCGCGGCGGCCCCGGGGGCGACGAGGAACTGCGCCCGGCCCGTCGGCGTCACCGCGACCGGGCCCAGCGGCAGCCCCATCCGCTCCATCCGCACCAGCGCCCGCCGCCCGGCCTGCTCCGCGACCTCCAGTACGTCGAAGGTGCGGCCCACCGGCAGCAGCATCGCGGCGCCCGGCGTCTCGGCCCAGGCGTCCGCGGCGCGGTCCAGTCCGGTGCCCGCCGGGACCTCCCGGGCGAAGCCCAGCGGGTGGGCGCCGGGCGCGGGGCACACCGGATCGCCGCACGAGCAGGCACCGGCCGCGGCCCGCGCCCCGGGGGCCACGGCCCAGCCCCACAGCCCTGTGTACTCGGCCACCGCCGTGCCCTCGGTACCGCGGCCGCGCCGCCGCGCACCGGATCGCATCTCCCGGATGCCGCCGATCGTGAAGCCCATACCCCCTCCAACGGGTCCGAGTCATCGGTGGTTACGACCCGCGGTGCTCGGGTAACCCTCCGTCGCTGAAACTCGATCGAGTGGCGTCCGCGGTGGTGAGCAAGGGAGCGCGGCACGGCGTGCGCGCCCCCGAGTGCTTCCGTCCGCTCGCTCTCGGTCGTGGTCGCTCAAGTCAAGCGCGCCCGGCGGCAGTCGGGTTCATTCGAAGGGGTGGCGAATGGTGGCGTTTCCGCGATCCCCCTCGCGAGAGGGGTGATCGTAGGATTACCGTCGGTACACGAACCCTGGGAGTATGTGCACCCACGGGTATGCCGCGGGCAACCCGACCTACTGTTCGATGTCGTTGGGAACTCCCGCACGGACAGCACCGATGCACGGCATTCTGATAATGGTTCGCGCGAATGAGGTTTCGGCGGGATGGGGGCGTTCCAGTGAGTGGCAGCGGCGCAGGCGACACGGAGGCCGGCAAGCGCCCCAACGGGCAGTTGGGTTCATGGTTCGTGCGCAGCGGCTGGTCCAAGGGCGAGCTGGCGCGCCAGGTGAACCGGCGGGCGCGCCAGATGGGCGCCCACCACATCAGCACCGACACCTCCCGGGTGCGGCGCTGGCTCGACGGTGAGCAGCCGCGGGAGCCGATTCCGCGCATCCTCTCGGAACTGTTCTCCGAGCGCTTCGGCGCCGTCGTCGCGGTCGAGGAGCTCGGGCTGCGCACCGCGCACCAGTCACCCTCGGTGTCCGGCGTCGACCTGCCCTGGGCGGGCCCCCAGACCGTCGCCCTGCTCAGTGAGTTCTCCCGCAGCGACCTGATGCTCGCCCGCCGAGGCTTCCTCGGCAGCTCGCTCGCGCTGGCCGCGGGCCCCGCGCTCATCGAGCCCATGCAGCGCTGGCTGGTGCCCGTCCCCGCCCCGGGCCCGGACGAACCGGAATCCCCGGCCGCCGCCCGCCGCCCCTCCCGGCTCTCCCCGCCCGAGCTGGACCTGCTGGAATCGACCACCGCGATGTTCCGGCAGTGGGACGCCCAGTGCGGCGGCGGACTGCGCCGCAAGGCCGTGGTCGGACAGCTCCACGAGGTCACCGACCTCCTCCAGGAGCCCCAGCCCGGCCCCACCGCCCAGCGGCTCTTCCGCTGCGCCGCCGAACTGGCCGAGCTCGCGGGCTGGATGAGCTACGACGTAGGCCTCCAGCCCACCGCCCAGAAGTACTTCGTGCTCGCCCTGCACGCCGCCAAGGAGGCCGGGGACAAGCCGCTCGGCAGCTACATCCTGTCCAGCATGAGCCGCCAGATGATCCACCTGGGCCGCCCCGACGACGCCCTGGAGCTGATCCACCTCGCGCAGTACGGCAGCCGTGACTGCGCCACCTCCCGTACGCAGGCCATGCTGTATGCGATGGAGGCCCGCGCCTACGCCAACATGGGGCAGCCCAGCAAGTGCAAGCGGGCCGTCCGGATGGCCGAGGACACCTTCCTGGACGCCGGACTCGACGGCGAGCCCGAGCCCGACTGGATCCGCTTCTTCTCCGAGGCCGAGCTCAACGGGGAGAACGCCCACTCCTACCGTGACCTGGCCTATGTCGCGGGCCGCAGCCCCACCTACGCCTCCCTCGCCGAGCCCGTCATGGAGAAGGCCGTCGAGCTGTTCGGCGAGGACGACGAGCACCAGCGCTCCTACGCGCTCAACCTCATCGGCATGGCCACCGTCCATCTCCTCCAGCGCGAGCCCGAGGAGTCCACCGTGCTCGCCACCCGCGCCCTGAAGATCGCCAAGAAGGTCCGCTCCGAACGGGTGAACACCCGTCTGCGCAAGACCGTCGACACCGCTGCCAGGGACTTCGGCGATGTCGCCGACGTCGCCCGGCTCACCGAGCTGCTCCATGAACAGTTGCCGGAGACCGCCGAAGCGGTCTGACCGGTACCACCGGCCCCGGCCGCGGCGCCCCTTCCGAACAGCCCGACCCGGCTCCCCCATCGCCTGGTCACCCGGAGGGACGCCGTGGCCGGTTCTGTACTCCGCGGCTCCTGGGCGTTTCAACCGCACCGTATGCGGCGTGCGCCGCATGCTGGGGCCTGTCGTGCGAAAGACCCCAAGGGCTGTCCTCAGGCAGGGCACCGGACACGCCACCCCGGATTCATTCGGCCGTAACACGCGCCCCCTCTTCGTCACGCTCGCGAAACATCGTGCGGCATCCCCGGAAACGGCGTTCGGTCAATCTCATGGCGCACGGAGGGTGTCCGGCGGACACCTCCTGACCGGCCCGCACCCTTTCCCAGTGGTCCCGCAGCCTCCCCCGCACGCCGCGGCCGCTCCGACGACGAGGAGACGCCGATGCCCCCAGGCATCACGACGCTTGCCGCAGACGCCCCCGAGCTGTCTGCCGCCAACACCGGGTTCATGCTCATCTGCTCGGCCCTGGTGATGCTCATGACCCCCGGCCTGGCCTTCTTCTACGGAGGCATGGTCCGCGTCAAGAGCACCCTCAACATGCTGATGATGAGCTTCATCAGCCTCGGGATCGTCACGATCCTGTGGGTGCTCTACGGATTCAGCCTCGCCTTCGGCTCCGACATCGGCTCGGTCGTCGGCTGGAGTTCCGACTACGTGGGCCTCGGCGACATCGGCGTCAACGAGCTCTGGGACGGCACCACCATCCCGGTGTACGTCTTCGCCGTCTTCCAGCTGATGTTCGCCGTGCTCACCCCGGCCCTGATCAGCGGTGCGCTGGCCGACCGGGTGAAGTTCACGGCCTGGGCGGTGTTCATCGTCCTGTGGGTCAGCCTCGTCTACTTCCCCGTCGCCCACTGGGTCTGGGGCTCGGGCGGCTGGCTCTTCGAGATGGGCGTCATCGACTTCGCCGGCGGTACGGCGGTCCACATCAACGCGGGCGCCGCGGCCCTCGGCGTGATCTTCGTCATCGGCAAGCGCGTCGGCTTCAAGAAGGACCCGATGCGGCCGCACAGCCTGCCGCTCGTCATGCTCGGCGCGGCCCTCCTGTGGTTCGGCTGGTTCGGCTTCAACGCCGGTTCCTGGCTCGGCAACGACGACGGCGTCGGCGCGGTCATGTTCCTCAACACCCAGGTCGCCACCGCCGCCGCCGTCCTCGGCTGGCTCATCTACGAGAAGCTGCGCCACGGCTCCTTCACCACCCTCGGCGCCGCCTCCGGCGCGGTCTCCGGCCTCGTCGCCATCACCCCCGCGGGTGGTGCCGTCAGCCCGCTCGGTGCCATCGCGATCGGTGCCATCGCCGGTGTCCTGTGCGCCATGGCGGTCGGCCTGAAGTACAAGTTCGGCTACGACGACTCCCTGGACGTCGTCGGCGTCCACCTCGTCGGCGGCATCATCGGCTCCGTCCTGGTCGGCTTCTTCGCCACCGGCGGTGTCCAGTCCGACGCCAAGGGCCTCTTCTACGGCGGCGGTGTCGAACAGCTCGGCAAGCAGGTCATCGGCGTCGTCGCGGTCCTCGCGTACTCTCTGGTCGTCTCCGGCCTCATCGCCCTGCTGCTCCACAAGACCATCGGGATGCGGGTCTCCGAGGACGACGAGATCTCCGGCATCGACCAGGTCGAGCACGCCGAGACGGCGTACGACTTCAGCGGAGCGGGCGGCGGCACGGTCTCCCGCACCACCGCCCCCGCGGCGGACCCGACGGCAGCACCGAAGGCAAAGAAGGTGGACGCATGAAGCTCATCACCGCGGTCGTGAAGCCCCACCGGCTGGACGAGATCAAGGAGGCCCTCCAGGCCTTCGGCGTCCAGGGCCTCACCGTCACCGAAGCCAGCGGCTACGGGCGTCAGCGCGGCCACACCGAGGTCTACCGGGGCGCCGAGTACACCGTGGACCTGGTCCCCAAGATCCGCATCGAGGTCCTTGTCGAGGACGAGGACGCCGAACAGCTCATCGAGGTCGTCGTCAAGGCCGCCCGCACCGGCAAGATCGGAGACGGCAAGGTCTGGAGCGTCCCGGTCGAGACTGCCGTCCGCGTGCGGACCGGCGAACGCGGCCCGGACGCCCTCTGACCGACGGCCCGCAAACGGAAGGCAGCCGGGTGACGAGTACCGAAGTGACCACCGAAACCGAAGGCTCGGGACCCAGCGGCTACGCGGCGGCCCGGCTGCGCCTCCTCCAGCAGGAGGCGCAGTCCGGGCCGCCGCGCCGTGCGGCCCTCGCCCGCCTCACCGACGACTGGCTCACCGGGCTGTTCACCGCGGCCGCCGAACGCGCCGGAGTCCGGGGCGCCGCGCTCGTCGCCGTGGGCGGCTACGGCCGCGGCGAGCTCTCCCCGCGCAGCGACCTCGACCTGCTCCTCCTGCACGACGGCAGCGCCGACGCGGCGGCCGTCGCCGCCCTCGCGGACTCCGTCTGGTACCCGGTCTGGGACCTGGGCCTCGCCCTCGACCACTCCGTACGCACCCCCGGCGAGGCCAGGAAGACGGCCGGAGAAGACCTCAAGGTCCAGCTCGGCCTGCTGGACGCCCGCCCGGTCGCGGGCGACCTCGGCCTCGTCGCCGCCCTGCGCACCGCGATCCTCGCCGACTGGCGCAACCAGGCCCCCAAGCGCCTCCCTGCCCTCCACGAGCTCTGCCAGGCACGCGCGGAGCGGGCGGGCGAGCTCCAGTTCCTCCTGGAGCCCGACCTCAAGGAGGCCCGCGGCGGCCTCCGCGACGCCACCGCCCTGCGCGCGGTCGCCGCCTCCTGGGTCGCGGACGCCCCGCGCGAAGGGCTCGACCAGGCCCGCCGCATCCTCCTGGACGCCCGTGACGCCCTCCACCTCACCACCGGGCGCGCCACCGACCGCCTCGCCCTCCAGGAACAGGACCAGGTTGCCGGGGCACTCGGCCTGCTCGACGCCGACACCCTGCTGCGCCAGGTCTACGAGGCCGCGCGGACGGTCTCGTACGCCACCGACGTCACCTGGCGCGAGGTCAACCGGGTCCTGCGCGCCCGCTCGGTCCGTCCCAGGCTCCGTGCCATGCTCAGCGGAGGCCTCGGCTCCAAGGCCTCCCCCGAGCGAGCCCCGCTGGCCGACGGCGTCGTCGAGGCCGACGGCGAGGTGGCCCTCGCCCGCGCCGCCCGCCCCGACCGCGACCCGGTCCTCGCCCTGCGCGCCGCGGCGGCGGCCGCCGAGGCCGGTCTGCCGCTCTCCCGCCATCTCGTACGCCACCTGGCGACCACCGCCCAGCCGCTGCCGGTGCCCTGGCCCGCCGAGGCCCGCGAAGAGCTCGTCACGCTGCTCGGCGCGGGGGAGGCCACCGTCGCCGTCTGGGAGGCGCTCGAAGCGGAAGGGATCATCACCCGGCTGCTGCCCGACTGGGAACGCGTCCACTGCCGCCCCCAGCGCAACCCCGTGCACACCTGGACCGTCGACCGGCACCTGGTGGAGACCGCCGTCCGCGCCGCCTCCCTCACCCGCCGGGTCCACCGCCCCGACCTCCTGCTGGTCGCCGCCCTCCTCCACGACATCGGCAAGGGCTGGCCCGGGGACCACTCGGTGGCCGGGGAGGTCATCGCCCGGGACATGGCCACCCGCATCGGCTTCGACAAGCACGACGTGGGCGTCATCGCCACCCTCGTACGCCACCACCTGCTGCTCGTCGAGACCGCCACCCGGCGCGACCTCGACGACCCCGCCACCGTGCGGTCCGTCGCCGCCGCCGTCTCCGACGCCTCCACCCTGGAGCTGCTGCACGCCCTCACCGAGGCCGACGCGCTCGCCACCGGGCCCGCCGCCTGGTCCACCTGGCGTGCCTCCCTCGTCACCGGCCTCGTCGAACGCGTCGCGGCCGTCCTGGCGGGCGAGTTCCCCGAGGAGCCGGAGGAACCCGCGCCCAGCGCCGAGCACGAACGCCTCGCCGTCGAGGCCCTGCGCACCGGCGAACCCGTCCTCGCCCTGCACACCCAGCCCGAGGAGCCCGCCGGGGACGGCGAGGTGGAACCGGTCGGCGTCGAACTCCTCATCGCCCTGCCCGACCGCCCCGGCGTGCTGCCCGCCGCCGCCGGAGTCCTCGCCCTGCACCGGCTCACCGTGCGCGCCGCCGACCTGCGGGCGGTGGAGCTCCCCAACGAGCTGGGCGAATCGGCGGACCTGCTGCTGCTCAGCTGGCGGGTCGCGGCCGAGTACGGGTCCCTCCCGCAGGCCGCCCGGCTCCGCGCCGACCTCGTACGCGCCCTGGACGGCTCCCTGGACATCCGGGCCCGGATCGCGGAGCGGGAGGCCGCCTACCCGCGCAGGCGTGGTGTGAAAGCCCCGCCGCCCCGGGTGACCGTCGCCGCCGCGGGCTCCCGCCGTGCCACCGTCATCGAGGTCCGCGCCCAGGACGCCCCGGGGCTGCTGCACCGGATCGGCAACGCCCTGGAGGGGAGCGCGGTACGGGTGCGCAGCGCGCATGTCTCCACCCTCGGCGCCAACGCCGTGGACGCCTTCTACGTCACCGGCACCGACGGCGAACCACTGCCTCCGGTCCGGGCCGCCGAGGTGGCCCGGGAGGTCGAGAAGGCCCTCGGCTGACCCGCCCGGCACCCGCTGTCCGCCTTCGTATCCGGGCGAGGGCTTGGTGTTCTCCGGGGGACGGATACCCTGGAGGGCGATTGACCTGCCCCGCCCCCGACCCTGAGGACCGACGAGCGCCGTGTTCGATACTCTCTCCGACCGCCTTAGCGCGACTTTCAAGAACCTCAGGGGCAAGGGCCGCTTGTCCGAGGCGGACATCGACGCCACGGCCCGCGAGATCCGTATCGCCCTGCTGGAAGCCGATGTCGCCCTGCCCGTGGTGCGGGCCTTCATCGGCAAGGTGAAGGAGCGGGCGCGCGGCGCCGAGGTCTCCCAGGCGCTGAACCCCGCCCAGCAGGTCGTCAAGATCGTCAACGAGGAGCTCGTCGCCATCCTCGGCGGCGAGACCCGGCGGCTGCGGTTCGCCAAGACCGCGCCCACCGTGATCATGCTCGCCGGTCTCCAGGGTGCCGGTAAGACGACACTGGCCGGAAAGCTCGGCCTCTGGCTCAAGGGCCAGGGCCACTCCCCGCTGCTCGTCGCCTGTGACCTCCAGCGCCCCAACGCCGTCAACCAGCTGAGTGTCGTCGCCGAGCGCGCCGGGGTCGCGGTCTACGCCCCCGAGCCGGGCAACGGTGTCGGCGACCCGGTCCAGGTCGCCAAGGACTCCATCGAGTTCGCCCGGGCCAAGGTCCACGACATCGTGATCGTCGACACCGCCGGCCGCCTCGGTATCGACCAGGAGCTGATGCAGCAGGCCGCGGACATCCGCGACGCCGTCAGCCCCGACGAGATCCTTTTCGTCGTCGACGCGATGATCGGTCAGGACGCGGTCAACACCGCGGAAGCCTTTCGCGACGGTGTCGGCTTCGACGGAGTGGTGCTCTCCAAGCTCGACGGCGACGCCCGCGGTGGTGCGGCCCTGTCGATCGCCCACGTCACGGGCAAGCAGGTCATGTTCGCGTCGAACGGCGAGAAGCTGGAGGACTTCGACGCGTTCCACCCGGACCGGATGGCCTCCCGCATCCTCGACATGGGTGACCTGCTCACCCTGATCGAGCAGGCCGAGAAGACGTTCAGCCAGGAAGAGGCCGCCAAAATGGCCTCCAAGCTGTCGTCGAGCAAGGGCAAGGACTTCACGCTCGACGACTTCCTGGCCCAGATGGAGCAGGTCCGCAAGATGGGCTCCATCTCCAAGCTGCTCGGGATGCTGCCCGGCATGGGGCAGATCAAGGACCAGATCAACAACATCGACGAGCGCGACATCGACCGCACCGCCGCGATCATCAAGTCGATGACGCCCAAGGAGCGCGCCGAGCCGACGATCATCAACGGCTCGCGCCGGGCCCGTATCGCCAAGGGTTCGGGTGTCGAGGTCTCCGCGGTCAAGGGCCTGGTGGAGCGCTTCTTCGAGGCCCGCAAGATGATGTCGAAGATGGCCCAGGGCGGCGGTATGCCCGGGATGCCGGGTATGCCCGGCATGGGCGGCGGCCCCGGCCGTCAGAAGAAGCAGGTCAAGCAGGCCAAGGGCAAGCGCAAGAGCGGCAACCCGATGAAGCGCAAGGCCGAGGAGGCCGCCGCCGCGGAGCGCCGCGAGCAGGCGTCCGCCCAGGGCGGCGCGTTCGGCCTGCCCGCCCAGGACAGCAAGAACTTCGAACTGCCGGACGAGTTCAAGAAGTTCATGTAGGACGAGGCACGGCATGGGTAAGGGGCGCCCCTGAGAGGGGGCGCCCCTTACCCATGTCCTGAAGCCGTGCGCCCTGAAGCCTCATATGCCCCGAGGAAGCCCGCTCAGGTCACGCAGACCAGATAGCGGAACACGTTCGGCATCCACACCGTGCCGTCCGGCCGCAGGTACGGATGCAGGGCCTCCGCGACCTCCTTCTCCACCTGTGAGCGGTCCGTGGCGCGTACAGCGGCGTCGAAGAGACCGGTCGACAGCAGCCCGCGCACCGCGCTGCCCACGTCCGCGTAACCGAACGGGCAGGACACCCGCCCCGAACCGTCCGGCTTCAGCCCGGCCCGGGACGCCACGTCCTCCAGATCGTCCCGAAGGGTGGGCCGCCAGCCGCCCGCCGCCTTACGCGGCGGGCGCGCGGACTCCGCCATCCGGGCGGCCACCCGCAGCACCGCCGCCGTGGCACACCGCTCCGGCGGACCCCAGCCCGTCAGCACCACCGTCGCCCCCCGGGCGGCCAGCGGCACGGCCGACTCCAGCGCGGGCACCAGCCCCTCGGAGTCGCCCGCGGCACAGCCGATCGGCTCGAAGACCGTGATCAGGTTGTACGGAGCCCCGTCCGCACCGGATGCCGCGGCTCCACCGTCCTCCAGCAGCCGGGCCCGACGGCGCGCCGGTTGCGCGGAGTGCGCGGGCGCGTCGTCCCAGCCCGCGCCGGGCAGCAGCCGGGCGCGGGCCAGGGCCAGACGCTCCCGGTCGGAGTCCACACCTGTGACGTGCGCCCCCCGGGCCGCAGCGACGAGCATCGCGAGGCCGGAGCCGCAGCCGAGCGACAGCATCCGGGTGGCTGCCCCGACTTCCAGCCGGTCGTACACCGCCTCGTACAGCGGTGCCAGCATGCGCTCCTGGATCTCGGCCCAGTCACGTGCGCGGGTACCGGCGTCCGCCGGCGCGGACGCATCCGCGTCCCGGTGGTGCCGGACGAGCGTTGGTGTCATGGAAAGCGCCCCAATCCGCCAAGAGGTCGATCGTGCCCGAATGGACGGCCCCCGCGTGCGTATGTCCGCACCCTCCGTATGCCAGAGAACTGCGCATCCGCCGTTCCGTCCAGGGGTCGTGGAGCAATGTCTGCGTGCTCCGGCCGTGCGCCCCGCCCCCACGTCCGCTCTCCGAACAGTCTGACCCGACACCCCGCCCCGGGCACGTCGAGCCGCGCGGAAGGTAGTCTCACGGGGCGGATCCGTAAGGGCCGACGCGCGCCGGCACACCGCACAACCGCTGCGCCGGGCGTACGGACGCTACGCACCACCTTGGTGTGAGCTGTGTGTCTTCTCCGCAGTTCTGCGCACGCGCCCTCGTCCGGACGCATCAAGGGCAACTGACTGGTACGTGCAAATTATTTGGGATGCCCCGGAATAGGAACACCGGAGCACTCGGGCTCGTTATCACGACGTGAGCACGACACCACCTGTACTTGCCGCAGAGCTGGCACAGGCGTGGGCCGACATTCAGCGGCACCACCCCGAGCTGCCCGATCTTGCCGCGCCCGAGTCCCTGATCGGAGAGTCCTCGTCCGCCTGTGGCGCCGAGCTCTCCTTCGAACGACTGCTCCACGAGGCAGTCCACGGCATCGCCGCCGCGAGAGGAGTCCGTGACACCTCCCGCGCCGGCCGCTACCACAACAGACGCTTCCTCGCGATCGCCGAGGAGTTGGGCCTCGATCATGCCGAGGAACCCCACCCCAGCAGCGGATTCTCGCTGGTCACGCTGAATCCGGAAGCCAAGCGCCGGTATCGCCCGACCACCGAACGGCTCCAGCGCGCCCTCAAGGCGCACACGGTCGCCACCGCCGCCGACACCAAGCGCTCCTTCCGCGGACCTGCCGCCCGGCACGGTTCCTCCGGGGGCGGTGTGCGGGTCAAGGCCGTCTGCGACTGCGGACGCAACGTCCGGGTCGTCCCGTCGGTCCTGGCGCAGGCGCCGATCGTCTGCGGTGGCTGCGGAAAGCCGTTCCGGATCCCGGAAGCGGCGGTCGCGGTGGGGTGAGCCTTTGTGGTGTGGCACAATGGCTAGCTGTACTCGACAGTCGCACAGGACCCCTCTCTCCTCCGGCTGACGCGTCCATCGGGCACCCGAGTACCGCAACCCCACGTGGCATCTTCGTTGTGCCCAACCACGTCATAGACCAGGAGACACCACTTCCGTGGCAGTCAAGATCAAGCTGAAGCGTCTGGGCAAGATCCGTTCGCCTCACTACCGCATCGTCGTCGCCGACTCCCGTACCCGCCGTGACGGCCGGGCCATCGAGGAGATCGGCCTGTACCACCCGGTGCAGAACCCCTCGCGCATCGAGGTCAACTCGGAGCGCGCGCAGTACTGGCTGTCCGTCGGCGCCCAGCCGACCGAGCCGGTCCTCGCGATCCTGAAGCTCACCGGTGACTGGCAGGCCCACAAGGGTCTCCCGGCCCCCGCGCCGCTGCTTCAGCCGGAGCCCAAGGCTGACAAGCGCGCACTGTTCGAGGCGCTGTCCGCGGACGGCGACGAGGCCAAGGGTGAGGCCATCACCCCCAAGGCCAAGAAGTCCGACAAGAAGGCGGACGAGGCGGCTGACGCTGCTGCGTCCACCGAGTCGACCGAGGCCTGAGCATGCTCGAGGAGGCTCTCGAGCACCTCGTGAAGGGCATCGTCGACAACCCCGACGACGTGCAGGTGGCCTCGCGCACCCTGCGCCGCGGGCGCGTGCTGGAGGTTCGGGTTCACCCCGAGGACCTCGGCAAGGTGATCGGCCGCAACGGCCGCACCGCTCGCGCCCTGCGTACGGTCGTGGGTGCCATCGGCGGCCGTGGGATCCGCGTCGACCTCGTCGATGTGGACCAGGTTCGCTGAGAGAAGTTGAACACCGGCCAGGGCCGGGGAGGGCCTTCGGGCCGTCCCCGGCCTTTGTCGTCGGCCACCCGGGGCGCCGAGGCGTCCGTCCCCACCAATCGGAGAACAGCGTGCAGTTGGTAGTCGCGCGGATCGGCCGCGCCCACGGCATCAAGGGCGAGGTCACCGTCGAGGTACGAACGGACGAGCCGGAACTGCGGCTCGGGCCCGGTGCCGTCCTGGCCACCGAACCGGCGGCGACGGGTCCGCTGACGGTCGAGTCCGGCCGGGTCCACAGCGGCAGGCTGCTGCTGCGCTTCGAGGGCGTGCGCGACCGCACCGCCGCCGAGGCCCTGCGCAACACCCTGCTGATCGCCGAGGTGGACCCGGAAGAACTTCCCGAGGACGAGGACGAGTTCTACGACCACCAGCTGATCGACCTCGACGTGGTGCTCGCCGACGGCACGGAGATCGGCCGGATCACCGAGATCTCCCACCTGCCCTCGCAGGACCTCTTCATCGTGGAGCGCCCCGACGGCAGCGAGGTGATGATCCCCTTCGTGGAGGAGATCGTCGCCGAGATCGACCTGGAGGAGCAGCGCGCGGTCATCACCCCGCCGCCCGGCCTGATCGACGCGAGCGAGGCCGTGGTGGCCTCCTCCCGCGACGATGAGGAGGCCCCCGGGGACGCGGGCGAGGCGTCGAAGGGCGACGCCTGATGCGGCTCGACGTCGTCACGATCTTCCCGGAGTACCTGGACCCGCTGAACGTCTCCCTCGTCGGCAAGGCCCGCGCCCGTGGCGTACTGGACGTCCATGTGCACGACCTGCGGGAGTGGACGTACGACCGGCACAACACGGTCGACGACACCCCCTACGGCGGCGGCCCCGGCATGGTCATGAAGACCGAGCCCTGGGGCGAGGCGCTGGACCAGACCCTCGCCGACGGCTACGAGTCCGGGGCGCACGCCCCGGTGCTCGTCGTGCCCACGCCCAGCGGCCGCCCGTTCACGCAGGAGCTGGCCGTCGAGCTCTCCGCGCAGCCCTGGCTGGTCTTCACCCCGGCCCGCTACGAGGGCATCGACCGCCGTGTGATCGACGAGTACGCCACCCGGCTGCGGGTCGTCGAGGTCTCCATCGGGGACTACGTGCTGGCGGGCGGGGAAGCGGCCGTCCTGGTGATCACGGAGGCCGTCGCCCGGCTGCTGCCCGGTGTCCTCGGCAATGCCGAGTCCCACCAGGACGACTCCTTCGCCCCGGGCGCGATGGCGAACCTCCTGGAGGGGCCCGTCTACACCAAGCCGCCCGAGTGGCGCGGCCGGTCCATCCCGGACGTCCTGCTCAGCGGCCACCACGGGAAGATCGCGCGCTGGCGCCGTGACCAGGCCTTCGCCCGCACCGCACTGAACCGGCCGGACCTGATCGAGCGGTGCGAGGCGAGCGCCTTCGACAAGAAGGACCGCGAGATCCTGTCCATCCTGGGCTTCGCGCCGGAGCCCGGCGGCCGATTTTGGCGCAGGCCCTCCGCCGTGGAAGAATAGGCCGCTGCTGTCCGTCCGGTGTGCGCCCCTGCCACAGGGGGAAAGACGCCCGCCCGACGTGATCAGCACCCCGAACTCTTCAACGACCTTCCCGTCGATGACCTGTGGCATCGGCGAAGAAAGCAGAAACCATGGCTTCCCTGCTCGATGGCGTCAACGCCGCCTCCCTCCGTACGGACGTCCCGGCGTTCCGCCCCGGTGACACCGTCAACGTCCACGTGCGCGTGATCGAGGGCAACCGCTCCCGTATCCAGCAGTTCAAGGGTGTTGTCATCCGCCGCCAGGGCTCGGGCGTCAGCGAGACCTTCACGGTCCGCAAGGTCTCCTTCAGCGTCGGCGTCGAGCGCACCTTCCCGGTGCACAGCCCGATCTTCGAGAAGATCGAGCTCGTCACCCGCGGTGACGTCCGCCGCGCCAAGCTGTACTTCCTCCGTGAGCTCCGCGGCAAGGCCGCGAAGATCAAGGAGAAGCGCGACAACTGAGCTGAGTCCCGCGTCCACAGGGCGGCCGGATAAGCTTCGGCCGCGATGGACACGCAAGCACAGCACTCGAAGCGCGATCGCTCCCCGGAACCCGATGCGGGTCCCGGGGAGCGGTCGCGCTTCTCGCGTACCCGGGACCGGATCGTCTCCGCGGTCTCCTGGCGGCGGGTGCTCGCCGGGGCGGTCGCGGGCGCCCTCGCCCTGCTGTTGTTCAGCGCCTACGTGGTCCAGCCCTTCCTGATCCCCAGCGGCTCGATGGAGCCCACGCTCCAGGTCGGAGACCGGGTCCTCGTCAACAAGCTGGCGTACCGCTTCGGTGCCGAACCCCGGCGTGGCGACGTGGTGGTGTTCGACGGGACCGGCTCCTTCGTGCGGGAGGACCTCGACGCGAACCCGGTGGCCGGGCTGCTGCGCGGTGCGGCGGCGTCCCTGGGCCTCGCGGAGCCCGCCGACACCGACTTCGTGAAGCGGGTGGTGGGCGTGGGCGGTGACCGTGTCGTCTGCTGCGACGCGCGGGGGAGGGTCCGGGTGAACGACGTGGCCGTGGACGAGCCGTACCTGTATCCCGGTGACACCGCGTCCCGGGTGCCGTTCGACATCGTCGTGCCCACGGGGACCCTGTGGATGATGGGCGACCACCGCAGCCGCTCCAGCGACTCCCGGGACCACCTCGGATCGCCCGGCGGAGGGATGGTCCCCGTCGAGCGTGTCATCGGCCGGGTGGACTGGCTGGGCTGGCCGCCGGCCCGGATCGGCCCGCTGGAGGGGACCGGCGCCTTCGGGGGCGTACGGACGCCCGGCGGGGCGCATGGGTAACCGCGGGCGCCCGCGCGGCGCTCATGACCCCGACGCGTCCCTGCCGACCGGCAGCAGGCCCACCGGACCGCGCTCGCTGCCCAACCGGGCGGAGCGCCGCAGGCTCGCCAGGAAGGTCCGGCGCAAGCGCCGCAGGTCCGCGGTGAAGGAGATACCCGTCCTCGTCGTCGTGGCGCTGCTCATCGCGCTCGTCCTGAAGACCTTCCTGGTCCAGGCGTTCGTCATCCCGTCCGGGTCGATGGAGCAGACCATCCGGATCGGCGACCGGGTGCTGGTGGACAAACTGACCCCGTGGTTCGGATCGAAGCCGCAGCGCGGTGACGTCGTGGTGTTCAAGGACCCCGGCGGCTGGCTCCAGCAGGAGAACTCCGGGCAGCAGAAGGACCCGCCGGTAGGGGTGAAACAGGCGACCGAGCTGCTGACGTTCATCGGGCTGCTGCCGTCCGACGACGAGCAGGACCTGATCAAGCGGGTCATCGCGGTCGGCGGCGACACCGTGAAGTGCTGCGGCGAGGACGGCCGGGTCACCGTCAACGGCGTACCGCTGGCGGAGACGTATCTCCACCCCGACGACCGCCCGTCTGCCATCCGGTTCGAGGTGAAGGTCCCCCCGGGGCGGCTCTTCGTCATGGGCGACCACCGGTCCGACTCCGCCGACTCCCGCTTCCACCTCGACGAGCCCGACCGGGGCACGGTCTCCGAGGAGGAGGTCGTGGGACGGGCCGTCGTGATCGCCTGGCCCTTCGGGCACTGGAGCACGCTCGAACAACGCGATGCCTTCAGCGCGGTCCCGGACGCGCGCGGCTCCGGGGCGGCTGTGTCGGCCCCGTCGAATAGTGTGGCACCTCCGGATCGATACGGAATGGTCCGGCTCCCGACCCCTGCGGAACTCCCGCTCGTTATGGGAGTGGTGGGCCTGCACCGGATCGGGCGCGGGCAGTGGCACGTATTGAGGAGTGGATGTGGGGGATTTGGCGGTCGGCGCACGATCCGGACACGACGAACCCGAGGACCGGCCGGGGCGCGACGAGTCCCCCTCGGCAGGAGGGGCGGACGGCCCGACGGGTGATTCCGGCCCGGCGGACAGCGGCGGTGCCGCACCCAAGAAGCACCGTTCCTTCTGGGTCGAGCTGCCGCTGCTGGTCGGTATCGCCCTGGTTCTGGCGCTGCTGATCAAGACGTTCCTGGTCCAGGCGTTCTCGATCCCCTCGGACTCGATGCAGAACACCCTGCAGCGGGGCGACCGGGTGCTGGTCGACAAGCTGACCCCCTGGTTCGGCTCCGAGCCGGAGCGCGGCGAGGTCGTGGTCTTCCACGACCCGGGCGGCTGGCTGGAGGACACCGAGACCCCGGACCCCAACGTGGCGCAGAAGTTCCTGAGCTTCATCGGCCTGATGCCGTCCGCCGAGGAGCAGGACCTGATCAAGCGGGTCATCGCGGTCGGCGGAGACACCGTGGAGTGCAAGGAGAACGGGCCGGTCACGGTCAACGGCAAGGCGCTCGACGAGAAGTCGTTCATCTTCCCGGGCAACACCCCGTGCAACGACAGGCCCTTCGGCCCGATCAAGGTGGAGGAAGGCCGGATCTTCGTCATGGGCGACCACCGGCAGAACTCCCTGGACTCCCGCTACCACCAGGAGCTCCCGGGCCAGGGCACCGTCTCCAACGACGAGGTCGTCGGCCGCGCCGTGGTCATCGCCTGGCCCCTGGGCCGCTGGGCGACCCTGCCCATCCCGGACACCTTCGACCAGCCCGGTCTGAACGCGGCCGCCGCGATGGCCCCGGCGGCACTGGGCGTAGCCGGCGCGGTGCCCCTCGTGTTGTGGCGGCGCAGGAGGCTGACCGCCGGGCGTACCGCCGGGTAGGGTGCCGACTCGGATCAGCGATTGCCGATCTCCGACGGGGGAGCGCTGGGATGAGTGGTACAGGACGCGACAACGACGGCCGCGGCCGGGTCGGCACCATGGTGTCGGGCTTGGCGGTGGCCGTCGGCTGTGTGCTCTTCCTCGGCGGTTTCGTCTGGGCCGCGGTGGTCTACCAGCCCTATACGGTGCCGACCGCCTCGATGTCCCCCACGGTCAAGCCCGGCGACCGGGTGCTCGCCGAGCGGATAGAGGGCGCCGACGTCCGGCGCGGTGACGTGGTGGTCTTCACCGACGAGGTCTGGGGGGCCGCCCCCATGGTGAAGCGCGTCGTCGGCGTCGGCGGCGACAAGGTGGTCTGCTGCGACGAGGAGGGGCGGCTCACCGTCAACGGCACCCCCGTCGACGAGCCGTATCTCAGCCGGGGCCCGGCCGCCCCGGGCAAGCAGGCGCCCGCCTCGCCCCAGGACTTCACCGCCGAAGTGCCCCGGGGCCAGATCTTTCTGCTGGGCGACGAGCGGGCCACCTCCCTGGATTCCCGGGTCCACCTGGAGGACGCGGGTCAGGGTTCGGTGCCGCTGAGCGCCGTACAGGCCCGGGTGGACGCGGTGGCCTGGCCGATGAACGGCATGATCGGCCGCCCGGCGTCCTTCGCGGCGCTGCCCGGCGGGGTCTCCGCCGAGGGCCCGCTGCCGCTCCAGCTGGGCGCGACCGCGGTCGGTGCCGCGCTGATCCTTGGCGGAGCGGTGTACGGGCCGGTGGCCGCCCGTCTCGCCCGCCGCAGGCCGCCCGCCGGAGGGGCCCGGTGACCTCCGAGGCACGCAAGGTCGCCCGGGTGGTCCTCCTGGACCCCGACGACCGCGTACTGCTGCTCCACGGGCACGAGCCGGACGACCCGGCCGACACCTGGTGGTTCACCCCGGGCGGCGGTCTGGAGGGCGACGAGACCCGGGAGCAGGCGGCCCGCCGCGAGCTGGCCGAGGAGACCGGCATCACGGACATCGAGCTGGGCCCGCTGATCTGGACCCGGACCTGCTCCTTCCCGTTCGCCGGACGGCGGTGGGACCAGGACGAGTGGTACTACCTGGCCCGTACGGTGCAGACCGCCACGGCCCCGCAGGGCCTCACGGACCTGGAGCTTCGCAGCGTCGCCGGTCTGAGGTGGTGGACCTCCGCCGAACTGCTCGCGACGCGTGAGACGGTGTACCCGACCAGACTCGCCGAGCTGCTGCTCACGCTCCTCGACGAGGGTCCTCCACGTGATCCGTTGGTTCTGGCCCCCGAAATCGTCTAATCGTCCAGGGGCGTCCGAGGCTGACGCACAATGGGGGAACGCACGGCTGAAGGGGAAACTTGCCATGAGCGCCGAGGACCTCGAAAAGTACGAGACCGAGATGGAGCTGAAGCTCTACCGGGAGTACCGCGATGTCGTCGGTCTGTTCAAATATGTGATCGAGACCGAACGGCGCTTCTACCTCACCAACGACTACGAGATGCAGGTGCACTCCGTCCAGGGTGAGGTTTTCTTCGAGGTGTCCATGGCGGACGCCTGGGTCTGGGACATGTACCGGCCCGCGAGATTCGTCAAGCAGGTCCGCGTGCTGACCTTCAAGGACGTCAATATCGAAGAGCTCAACAAGAGCGATCTGGAACTTCCGGGAGGCTGACCCCGCGCGGCCCGCAGTCAGGGGCCGCCGGTACGTGCGAGACGTGGGACGAAGACCCGGTCACCCGTGTGGGTGACCGGGTTTTCCACATCCGCAGGGTTGTCCACCAAGATCCACATTTTCCGGCGGGCCGGGTCAGAGTCGGTGCCGGAGGTGGTGCCGATATGAACGCACGGGGGGCACTCGGGCGGTACGGCGAGGATCTGGCGGCACGGCTGCTGACCGGAGCCGGGATGACCGTGGTGGAGCGCAACTGGCGCTGTCGCGCCGGAGAGATCGACATCGTGGCCAGGGACGGAGACGCTCTGGTCTTCTGCGAGGTGAAAACCCGCAGGTCGGGGGCTTTTGAACATCCCATGGCGGCGGTCGGCCCGGAGAAGGCGGACCGGCTGCGGCGGCTCGCCGAGATCTGGCTCGACCGGCACGGCGGGGCCCCGCCCGGCGGGGTGCGCATCGATCTGGTCGGGGTGATCGTGCCCCGGCGCGGCGCCCCGGTCACCGAGCACGCGCGGGGGGTCTCCTGATGGGCTTCGCACGAGCGTGTTCCGTGGCGCTGGTCGGCGTCGAGGGAGTGGTGGTCGAGGTCCAGGCCGACCTGGAGCCCGGGGTCGCGGCGTTCACCCTGGTGGGACTGCCGGACAAGAGCCTGGTGGAAAGCCGGGACCGGGTGCGGGCCGCCGTGGTCAATGCAGGCGCCGAGTGGCCGCAGAAGAAGCTCACGGTCGGACTCTCCCCGGCCTCGGTCCCCAAGAGCGGCTCGGGCTTCGACCTCGCCGTCGCCTGTGCGGTGCTCGGCGCGGCGGAACGGATCGACCCCGCCTCCATCGCCGATGTGGTGATGATCGGCGAGCTGGGCCTGGACGGCCGGGTGCGCCCCGTACGCGGTGTGCTCCCCGCCGTCCTCGCGGCAGCGGAGGCGGGTTACGAACAGGTCGTCGTCCCCGAGCAGACGGCCGGGGAGGCGGCGCTGGTTCCGGGGGTCTCGGTCCTCGGCGTCCGGAGCCTGCGCCAGCTCATCGCCGTCCTCTGCGACGAACCGGTCCCCGAGGAGCCCGTGGCCGACCAGGGACGCCCCGACGCCATGCTCGCCGGTCTCATGATCCCCGGCACCGGCCTCGGTACGGGGCTCGCCCCGGCCGCCATGAGGGGCGAGGGACACCGGCCGGACCTGGCGGACGTCGCGGGCCAGCCCCGCCCCCGTCAGGCCCTGGAGGTGGCGGCGGCCGGAGGACACCATCTGCTGCTCTCGGGCCCGCCCGGCGCGGGCAAGACCATGCTGGCCGAACGGCTGTCGGCGGTCCTGCCGCCGTTGACCCGGCAGGAATCCCTCGAAGTGACGGCGGTCCACTCCGTGGCGGGCATCCTCCCCCCGGGTGAACCGCTCGTCTCCCGGGCGCCCTACTGCGCCCCGCACCACTCGGCGACCATGCAGTCCCTGGTGGGCGGGGGCAACGGGATGCCGAGGCCCGGAGCGGTCTCGCTGGCCCACCGAGGCGTGCTGTTCCTCGACGAGGCTCCCGAGTTCCCGGGCAAGGCCCTGGACGCACTGCGCCAGCCCCTGGAGTCGGGCCATGTGGTGGTCGCGCGGGCGGCCGGGGTGGTGCGGCTGCCCGCCAGGTTCCTGATGGTCCTGGCGGCGAACCCCTGCCCCTGCGGCCGCCACACGCTGACCGGCGCGGGCTGCGAGTGCCCGCCCTCCGTGGTCCGCCGCTACCAGGCACGCCTCTCCGGGCCGCTGCTGGACCGGGTGGACCTACGGGTCGAGGTGGAGCCGGTCGACCGCGCCGACCTCCTCGGGCAGGGCGGCCGGGGCGAATCGACGGCCGTGGTCGCCGCCCGGGTGCGGGCGGCGAGGACGCGCGCGGCCGAGCGGCTGGCCGGCACCCCGTGGACCACGAACAGCGAGGTCCCCGGCCATGAGCTGAGGACCCGGCTGCTGGCGGCCCCGGGGGCGCTGGCGGCGGCGGAACGGGACCTGGAGTGCGGCATCCTCACGGCCCGGGGCCTGGACCGGGTGCTGAGGGTCGCCTGGACGGTGGCGGACCTGCGGGGCGCCGACCGCCCGGACGCCTCCGACGTGGCGGTGGCCCTGGAGCTGCGGACGGGCATCCAGCGCGGGGTACCGATGGGGGCGGGTGAGCGGTGAGCGGGCTGACGGGGGAGCGCCGGGATACGGGCGGGGACGGGGAAGGCGGGATGCCTGGCCGACGGGAGGAGGAACGGGCGCGGGAGTACGCGCCGCAGCCCGACAGGGGAGAGGTCCGGGAAGGGGCTGGGACCCGGGACGGGGAGTGCGACAGGGAGTCGTATCGGGATCGGGAACCTGATCGGAGCGGGGCGCGGGCGCGGGGGCCCGACCGCGAAGGAGGACGAGTGCGGGATCGGGAGCCCAACCGGGAAGCCCATGGGGGCCGGGAGCCCGACAGGCAAGCGTATGGGGACCGGGAGCCTCACAGGGTTGGCGCTGGGGCGGGAGAGCCGGAGCCGGAGCCTGATCTGGAGCGGGTGGCGCGGGCTGCGTTGACGCGGGTGCTGGAGCCGGGGGACGAGCGTGCCGGGCGGTGGCTCCGGGAGACCGGCCCCGTCGAGCTGATGCGTCGGCTCAGCGTCGAGGACGGTTCCGCCGAGAGGCTTCCCGGGATGACCGCTCTGCGGCTCGGCGGCTACCGGCTGCGCGCGGCCGCGGCCGAGCCGGAGCGGGACCTGGCGGCGGTGGCCGCGGTGGGCGGACGCTTCGTCTGCCCGGGGGACCGGGAGTGGCCGAGCCAGCTCGACGACCTGGGCGACGCCCGGCCCGTCGGGCTCTGGGTGCGAGGGCGGCCGGACCTGCGGCTGTGGTCCCTGCGGTCGGTCGCGGTGGTCGGTGCGCGGGCCTGCACCCCGTACGGGGCCCGCATGGCGGCGACCCTCGGCTCCGGGCTGGCGGAGCGGGGCTGGGTCGTGGTGTCGGGCGCGGCGTTCGGCGTGGACGGAGCGGCGCACCGCGGGGCGCTGGCCGCGGGCGGGGCGACGACGGCGGTGCTGGCCTGCGGTGTTGACGTGCCCTACCCGCGCGGGCACGCCGAGTTGCTCGGGCGGCTGGCCCAACAGGGGCTCATCGTCGCCGAGTTGCCGCCGTCCGCCCACCCCACCCGCAGCAGGTTCATCTTGCGCAACCGCGTCATCGCCGCCTTGACGAGGGGGACGGTCGTGGTCGAGGCGGAGTACCGCAGCGGCTCGCTGGTCACCGCCCGCCAGGCGCAGCGGCTCGGCCGCTTCGCGATGGGAGTGCCCGGCCCGGCCACCAGCGGACTGTCGGCCGGGGTCCACGAGTTGCTGCGCGGGGAGGGCGTGCTCGTGACCGACGCGGCCGAAGTGGTCGAACTGGTGGGTGACATCGGCGATCTCGCGCCGTGCAGGCGTGGCCCGGTCCTGCCCCGGGACCGGCTGGACGCGGTCGCCGCGCGGGTCCTCGACGCCCTTCCGTACCACGGCGTCACCCACCCCCGTGACCTCGCCCGCAGCGCGGGGACCTCCGCCGACGAAACGCTCGGGCGACTGTACGAACTGCACTCACTGGGGTTCGTCGAACGCGAGGGCGACGGCTGGCGATTGACGAACCCGTCGGCACGCAACGACGACGCGCGGCGAGGCGGTACTTGACCTGGAGCATTCGGGTGAAAAGGTAAGGTCGACGACCTTGCACGATCGATCGGTGACCTGCTCAGGGCCGGTGCCCATGGCGACTGCGCCGCCCCCGGGCAGGCGCGGACAGCGTGAACGGCAGAACGCAATCACGCGGCATGGAACTGTCGTCCTGCGCGGACTGCGACGCCGCAGTCACGCTACGCTCACAAGGATTCCGCCCCAGACAAAAGTCCCCCAGCACTTCACGGCAGAACGGCTCAAGGCACCACATGCCCCAGCACACCTCCGGGTCTGACCGCGCGGCAGTACCACCCGTTGCGCGTGGCACTGTGCGCCCTCCCGCCCCCTCCTCGCTCGACGAACTGTGGCGTTCGTACAAGACCACGGGCGACGAGCGGCTGCGGGAGCAGTTGATCCTGCACTACTCGCCGCTCGTCAAGTACGTCGCGGGCCGGGTGAGCGTGGGGCTGCCGTCCAATGTCGAGCAGGCCGACTTCGTCTCCTCCGGAGTCTTCGGACTGATCGACGCCATCGAGAAGTTCGACATCGAGCGGGCCATCAAGTTCGAGACGTACGCGATCACCAGGATTCGCGGCGCGATGATCGACGAACTGCGGGCCCTGGACTGGATCCCCCGGTCCGTCCGGCAGAAGGCGCGCAACGTGGAGCGCGCCTACGCCACGCTGGAGGCGCAGCTGAGGCGTACGCCCTCCGAGGCCGAGGTCGCCTCGGAGATGGGCATCGCACTGGAGGAACTCCACGCTGTTTTCAGCCAGTTGTCCCTGGCGAACGTGGTCGCCCTGGAGGAGTTGCTGCACGTTGGCGGGGAGGGCGGCGACCGGCTGAGCCTGATGGACACTCTGGAGGACACCGCTGCCGACAATCCGGTGGAGGTCGCCGAGGACCGCGAGCTGAGACGGCTGCTCGCACGCGCGATCAACACCCTCCCCGACCGGGAGAAGACCGTGGTGACCCTCTACTACTACGAGGGCCTGACCCTCGCGGAGATCGGCAACGTCCTAGGGGTGACGGAGAGCCGTGTCAGCCAGATCCACACCAAGTCCGTCCTCCAGCTCCGGGCGAAACTGGCCGACGCGGGCCGCTGACGCTCCCTCCCCGGCTCTCTTCCCGACCCCTCCCGGCCACTCGGTCGGAGGCCGTGCCCTTCCCTCGGACCCCTGCCGCCGTAGAGTGGATGCGTGCCCAGGATTCGAGCGGCCTCCGTGGCCGAGCACCGGACCATGCAGCGCGGCGCCCTCCTGGACGCCGCGCGCTCCCTGCTGTCCGAGGGTGGTACGGAGGCGCTGACCTTCCCCGCACTCGCCGAGCGCACGGGCCTCGCCCGGTCCTCCGTGTACGAGTACTTCCGCTCCCGAGCCGCGGTCGTCGAGGAGCTGTGCGCCGTCGACTTCCCCGTCTGGGCGGCCGAGGTCGAGAACGCCATGCAGCGCGCCGAGACGCCCGAGGCGAAGATCGAGGCGTATGTGCGCCGGCAGCTGGACCTCGTCGGCGACCGCCGCCACCGCGCCGTCGTCGCGATCTCCGCGAGCGAGCTCGACGCCGGCGCCCGGGAGAAGATCCGGGCCGCGCACGGCGCGCTGATCGCCATGATCGTCGAGGCCCTCGGCGACCTCGGTCACACCCAGCCGAGGCTGGCCGCCATGCTCCTCCAGGGCTCGGTGGACGCCGCCGTGCGCCGTATCGAGCTCGGTGTCGCGGAGGAGCCGGGCGTCATCGCCGACACCGCCGTCGCGATGGTCCTGCGCGGTGTGCGCGGCTGACCCGGCCCCGCGCCCCGAGGAACGCCCCCGCCGTCGCGCTTTCCGGCTCCGGCACCCCGAACACCGGCAGCAGCCGCGAAGGGCCTCGCCGCAGCAGCGAGGGCGGCAGTAGCGAGAGCGGGTCCAGATAGGCGTCCCCGCGTCGCAGCCCCCAGTGCAGGCAGCCCGCCGCGCAGTGGAAGGGCCCCTCCTCCAGCGCTCCGACCGGCTGCCCGGCCCGCACGCTCGCGCCTTCCTCGACCAGCGCCCGCACCGGCTCGTACGTCGTGCGCAGCGGGGGCGACCCGCTGCCGCCGACCTCGATGGCCAGCACCCCGCGTCCCGCCACCCGCCCCGCGAACGACACCCGGCCCCCGGCGGCCGCCAGCACCGGGGCGCCCGGCCCCGCCGCGAGGTCGACGCCGCGATGACCGGGCCCGTACGGACCGGCAGGCGGCTGCCACCCCCGTAACACCGCGGGTCTCCCCGTCAGCGGCCAGCTCCGCTCGCCGCCATCGGTGTCAGTGTCGGCATCGGCACCGGTGCCCGCCCCCGGCGAGGACGCCGCGGCCACGGTCGGCACCACGGCTCTGCCCGGCGCGGGCAGCCCGGTCGGGAGCAGCACGTACAGCAGGAACACCGGCAGGAGCGGGAGCAGGAGCAGGGTGGGGAGAGCGGGGGAGCGGCGTCGGCCGGGGTGGGTGCACATGTCCGCCACCATCGCCCGGAGCCCGGAATTCCGGTGATCATGGACCGTTCCTGTGGACTACTCGCCGGTTGTGGACATCGCCGTCACCCGGCACCCGGCGGGTCCCGTACACTTCTTACGGCGATCCGGGTCACCGGGTCGACTTCGCACGCCCCGCCACCTCCCTCTTCGAGGAGGTGGCCGCGCTCCTCGGTCCCTCGTGGCACGGCGCGTCGGGGCGTCAGGCGCGACAGCAATCCTGCGGTCGCGACAACCGAGCACCTCAAGGAGTACGGCCATGGCCGTCGTCACGATGCGGGAGCTGCTGGAAAGCGGCGTCCACTTCGGTCACCAGACCCGTCGCTGGAACCCGAAGATGAAGCGCTTCATCTTCACCGAGCGCAACGGCATCTACATCATCGACCTGCTCCAGTCGCTGTCGTACATCGACCGCGCCTACGAGTTCGTCAAGGAGACCGTCGCCCACGGCGGCTCCATCATGTTCGTGGGTACGAAGAAGCAGGCCCAGGAGGCCATCGCCGAGCAGGCGACGCGCGTCGGCATGCCGTACGTCAACCAGCGTTGGCTCGGTGGCATGCTCACCAACTTCTCCACCGTCTACAAGCGCCTTCAGCGTCTGAAGGAGCTTGAGCTCATCGACTTCGAGGACGTGGCCGCCTCCGGCCTCACCAAGAAGGAGCTCCTGGTCCTCTCGCGCGAGAAGGCCAAGCTGGAGAAGACCCTCGGTGGTATCCGCGAGATGCAGAAGGTGCCCAGCGCCGTCTGGATCGTCGACACCAAGAAGGAGCACATCGCCGTCGGTGAGGCGCGCAAGCTCCACATCCCGGTCGTCGCGATCCTCGACACCAACTGCGACCCCGACGAGGTCGACTACAAGATTCCGGGCAACGACGACGCGATCCGTTCCGTCACCCTGCTCACCCGCGTGATCGCCGACGCCGTCGCCGAGGGCCTCATCGCCCGCTCCGGCGCCGCCACCGGCGACTCGAAGCCGGGCGAGAAGGCCGCCGGCGAGCCGCTGGCCGAGTGGGAGCGCGACCTGCTGGAGGGCGACAAGAAGGACGAGACCGCGGCTGCCGCCGAGGTCCAGTCCTCCGCCGAGACCGAGAAGGTCGCCGACGCCGAGAAGCCGGCCGAGGCCGTCGCCGAGGCCGAGGCTCCGGCCGCGGACGCCGAGCAGGCCTGACACCCGTCACGGCTACTGACGGCGGGGGCCGACGCCACAAGCGTCGCCCCCGCCGTTCACCCGTAGATCTTTCAGACTTCGAGAGAGACATACAGACTCATGGCGAACTACACCGCCGCTGACGTCAAGAAGCTCCGCGAGCTCACCGGCGCCGGCATGATGGACTGCAAGAAGGCGCTCGACGAGGCCGACGGCAACGTCGACAAGGCCGTCGAGGCGCTCCGTATCAAGGGCCAGAAGGGCGTCGCCAAGCGCGAGGGCCGCTCTGCCGAGAACGGTGCCGTCGTCTCCCTCATCTCCGAGGACCAGACGTCCGGCGTTCTCCTGGAGCTGAAGTGCGAGACGGACTTCGTCGCCAAGGGTGAGAAGTTCCAGGCCGTCGCCAACACCCTCGCCGCCCACGTCGCCGCGACCTCCCCGGCCGACCTCCAGGCGCTGCTCGCCTCCGAGATCGAGGCCGGCAAGACCGTCCAGGCGTACGTCGACGAGGCCAACGCCAACCTCGGCGAGAAGATCGTCCTGGACCGCTTCGCGCAGTTCACCGGCGAGTACGTCTCCGTGTACATGCACCGCACCATGCCCGACCTGCCCCCGCAGATCGGTGTTCTGGTCGAGCTGGACAAGGCCGACGCCGAGCTGGCCAAGGGCATCGCGCAGCACATCGCCGCCTTCGCCCCGAAGTACCTGTCCCGTGAGGACGTCCCGGCCGAGGTCGTCGAGGCCGAGCGCCGCGTCGCCGAGGAGACCACCCGCGCCGAGGGCAAGCCCGAGGCCGCGCTCCCGAAGATCGTCGAGGGTCGCGTCAACGGTTTCTTCAAGGAGGCCACCCTCCTCGGCCAGCCGTACGCGCTGGACGCCAAGAAGTCGGTCCAGAAGGTCCTGGACGAGGCCGGTGTCACCCTGAAGCGCTTCTCGCGCATCAAGGTCGGCATCTGAGTCCGTCCGGGCGAACAGCACCGGACCCGATAGGGTCGAGGGGGTATCCGGCACATCATGACCGGGTCCGCGACGCCTGGCACGGCACCTCGCCGCGTTGCCGAAACGCCCGAATCGCTCCGCGATGAGGACGTTCCAGCGCCTTGCGATGCACCGCACCGGACGCCGCGGCCTCTCCGGCCCTGACGCACCGGACACCCCCAGGTGCAGTCGACGGCCGCACCCACGCCGGACGACCGCAGATCTGACGAGGAGGCCATTGCCGCTGTAGGGACACCAGACCCACCGGCAATGGCCTTCTTCGTATGTGCACGAGGAGAATTTCCATGGACAAGGGCGCGGACGCCATTCAGGCCGACGACAAGCGCGACGACGACAAGGGTTCCGGGCGCTTCATGCTGAAGCTCTCCGGTGAGGCATTCGCCGGTGGCGGCGGCCTCGGCGTCGACCCCGACGTCGTGCACACCATCGCCCGCGAGATCGCCGCCGTCGTACGCGACGGCGCCCAGATCGCGGTGGTCATCGGGGGAGGCAACTTCTTCCGTGGTGCCGAGCTCCAGCAGCGCGGCATGGACCGGGCCCGGTCCGACTACATGGGCATGCTCGGCACCGTCATGAACTGCCTGGCGCTCCAGGACTTCCTGGAGAAGGAAGGCATCGACTCGCGCGTCCAGACCGCCATCACCATGGGCCAGGTCGCCGAGCCGTACATCCCGCTCCGTGCCGTACGGCACCTGGAGAAGGGGCGCGTCGTCATCTTCGGCGCCGGTATGGGCATGCCGTACTTCTCCACCGACACCACCGCCGCCCAGCGCGCCCTGGAGATCGACGCCGAGGCGCTGCTCATGGGGAAGAACGGCGTGGACGGTGTCTACGACTCCGACCCGAAGACCAACCCCGACGCGGTGAAGTTCGACGCGCTGGAGTACGGCGAGGTGATCTCCCGCGATCTGAAGGTCGCCGACGCCACCGCCATCACGCTCTGCCGTGACAACCAGCTCCCGATCCTCGTCTTCGAGCTGACCGCCGAGGGCAATATCGCTCGTGCGGTCAAGGGTGAGAAGATCGGCACGCTCGTGAGCGACGCGAGCACCCGGGCCTGACGGCCCCCCCAGGATGGACAACGGCCTGCCGGTCGGACACCGCGCAGGTGAGGACGCGACGCAGGACCCGCAGGGCCCGACGATGACGATGCCGGGCCCACCCAAGACACGCAGGAGCACGTGGTGATCGAAGAAATCCTCCTTGAGGCCGAGGAGAAGATGGAGAAGGCCGTCGTCGTCGCGAAAGAGGACTTCGCCGCGATCCGTACCGGCCGTGCGCACCCGGCGATGTTCAACAAGATCGTCGCCGACTACTACGGTGCGCTGACCCCGATCAACCAGCTGGCCTCGTTCTCGGTTCCCGAACCGCGGATGGCCGTCGTGACGCCGTTCGACAAGACGGCGCTGCGCAACATCGAGCAGGCGATCCGCGACTCCGACCTCGGCGTCAACCCGAGCAACGACGGCAACATCATCCGGGTGACCTTCCCGGAGCTCACCCAGGACCGCCGCAAGGAGTACATCAAGGTCGCCAAGAGCAAGGCCGAGGACTCCAAGATCTCGATCCGCTCCATCCGACGCAAGGCCAAGGAAGCCCTCGACAAGCTCGTCAAGGACAAGGAGTCCGGCGAGGACGAGGTGCGCCGCGCCGAGAAGGAGCTCGACGACACCACCGCGAAGTACGTCGCGCAGGTGGACGAGCTGCTCAAGCACAAGGAAGCCGAGCTGCTCGAAGTCTGATGAACGACTCTTCCTGGGGCGCCCCGCAAGGAGCGGGTTACTGGGGCACGCCCGAGATGAGGGCTGCCCCGGCGGGTCCTGCCCACGATGTGCATGACGCCCAGCAGACTCGGCCCATGCCCAACGTGCCGGACGTTCCCGACGCAGGTAGAGACGCAGCCGACCGCGCCGACCGGGACGGGGATGCCGCTCACGTCAGCGGCCCCCTGTTCCGTGACGAGATGCCGCAGGAGCCCATGTCCACCCCGCTGCCGCCCCCGCCGCAGAAGAAGCGCGCGGGGCGTGATCTGCGCGCCGCCATAGGGGTGGGCGTGGGTCTCGGTGCCGTCATCGTCGCCTCGCTGTTCATCGTGAAGGCCGTCTTCGTCGGCGTGATAGCGGTCGCCGTCGTCGTCGGCCTCTGGGAGCTCACCTCCCGGCTCCAGGAGCGCAAGGGCATCAGGGCGCCCCTGGTACCGCTGGCCGTCGGCGGAGCCGCGATGGTCATCGCCGGTTATGTCCGGGGCCCTGAGGGGGCCTGGGTCGCCATGGCCCTCACCGCCCTGGCGGTGCTGGTGTGGCGGATGACCGAACCGCCGGAGGGATATCTCAAGGACGTCACCGCCGGGGTCTTCGCGGCGTTCTACGTCCCCTTCCTGGCCACCTTCGTCGCCCTGCTGCTGGCGGCGGACGACGGGCCGTGGCGGGTCCTCACCTTCCTCGTCCTCACCGTGGTCAGCGACACCGGCGCGTACGCCGTCGGCTGGCGCTTCGGCAAGCACAAGCTCGCCCCCCGCATCAGCCCCGGCAAGACCCGCGAGGGCCTGCTCGGAGCGGTCGCCTTCGCGATGGTCGCCGGCGCGCTGTGCATGGAGTTCCTGATCGACGAGGGCGCCTGGTGGCAGGGACTGCTGCTCGGCCTCGCGGTCGCGGCCAGCGCCACCCTCGGCGACCTGGGCGAGTCCATGATCAAGCGGGACCTCGGCATCAAGGACATGGGCACCCTGCTCCCCGGCCACGGCGGCATCATGGACCGGCTGGACTCGCTGCTGCCCACCGCGCCGGTCGTGTGGCTGCTGATGGTGCTGTTCGTCGGCTCCGGCTGAGCCACCGCACACCCCGTCCCACCTGCAATTCTTTACGGTGAGGGCTCGTTGTCCACAGGGCGGCGGGCCCTCACCCGTCTGTCTGCGACACTGGATGAACCATGCCTAAGCCCGGAGAACTCACTTTCGTCGCGCCCCGCGGAGCCAAGAAGCCCCCGCGGCACCTCGCCGACCTCACGCCCGCCGAGCGCAAGGAAGCGGTCGCCGAGACCGGCGAGAAGCCGTTCCGCGCCCAGCAGCTCTCGCAGCACTACTTCGCGCGTTACGCGCACGACCCGGCCCAGTGGACCAACATTCCCGCCGGGTCCCGGGAGAAGCTCGCCGAGGCGCTGTTCCCCGAGCTGATGTCCGTGGTCCGCCACATCAGCTGCGACGACGACACCACCCGTAAGACCCTGTGGAAGCTGCACGACGGCACGCTCGTCGAGTCCGTCCTGATGCGCTACCCGGAGCGCGTCACGATGTGCATCTCCTCGCAGGCGGGCTGCGGGATGAACTGCCCCTTCTGCGCCACCGGGCAGGCCGGGCTCGACCGCAATCTGTCGACCGCCGAGATCGTGCACCAGATCGTCGACGGCATGCGCGCCCTGCGCGACGGCGAGGTGCCGGGCGGCCCCGCCCGGCTGTCCAACATCGTCTTCATGGGCATGGGCGAGCCGCTCGCCAACTACAAGCGGGTCGTCGGTGCCATCCGCCGGCTCACCGACCCCGAGCCGGACGGCCTCGGCCTCTCGCAGCGCGGGATCACCGTCTCCACCGTGGGCCTCGTCCCGGCGATGCTGCGCTTCGCCGACGAGGGCTTCAAGTGCCGCCTGGCCGTCTCGCTGCACGCCCCGGACGACGAGCTGCGCGACACCCTGGTCCCCGTCAACACCCGGTGGAAGGTCCGCGAGGTCCTGGATGCCGCGTGGGAGTACGCGGAGAAGTCGGGCCGCCGCATCTCCATCGAGTACGCCCTGATCCGGGACATCAACGACCAGGCCTGGCGCGGTGACCTGCTCGGCAGGCTCCTCAAGGGCAAGCGGGTCCACGTCAACCTCATCCCGCTCAACCCCACGCCCGGCTCCAAGTGGACCGCCTCGCGCCCCGAGGACGAGAAGGCGTTCGTCGAGGCCATCGCGGCCCACGGCGTGCCCGTCACCGTCCGGGACACCCGGGGCCAGGAGATCGACGGGGCCTGCGGGCAGCTGGCGGCCTCCGAGCGCTGACAGCGGCCACCTCTCCGGGGCGGACGAAAACCGCCGGTGTAGCCTGGGCCCCGCAATCAACTGCATATTCCGACAGGGGAGCGCCACAGCGCTGAGAGTGCGGCACCAAGGACAGGTTGGCCGCAGACCCTCTGAACCTCGCCCGGGTCATTCCGGGTAGGAAGTTCGGACCTTACTCAAGCTGTTGCGCCCTGCCCGCTTCCGGTTACGGCTCCGGCGGCGGGCGGGGCCGCGTCTCTTCCTGGTCACCTCCAGGAGGACCACATGAACACCACCACGAAGTACGCGGCGACCGCGCTCGCCGCCGCGCTCGGCGTCACCGTGCTCGCGGGCTGCGGCAGCGACGACGGCACGGCGGGCTCCGGCGCCTCCAAGGGCAGCGGTTCCAAGACCGTGACCCTGGTCAGCCATGACTCCTTCACCGTCTCGGACGACGTGCTGAAGGCGTTCACCGACGAGACCGGCTACACCGTCGAGATCCTCAAGAGCGGCGACGCCGGGGCCGCGCTCAACCAGGAGATCCTGACCAAGGGCTCCCCGCGCGGTGACGTCTTCTTCGGCGTCGACAACACCCTGCTCTCCCGCGCCCTCGACAACGGTCTCTTCACCGCGTACGAGGCCAAGGGCCTGGACCGGGTCGCCAAGGGCACTCAGCAGGACGAGAAGCACCGGGTGACGCCGGTCGATACCGGTGACATCTGCGTCAACTATGACAAGCAGTACTTCGCGGACAAGAAGCTCGCGCCGCCGGAGACCTTCGAGGACCTGCTGAAGCCCGCGTACAAGAACCTCCTGGTGACCGAGAACGCGGCCAGTTCCTCGCCCGGCCTCGGCTTCCTCCTCGGCACCATCGCCAGCCAGGGCGAGGACGGCTACGAGGCGTACTGGAAGAAGCTCAAGGCCAACGGCGTCAAGGTCGTCGACGGCTGGGAGCAGGCGTACAACGAGGAGTTCTCCGGCTCCGCGGGCGGCAAGAAGACCAAGGCGGACCGGCCGCTCGTCGTCTCCTACGCCTCCAGCCCGCCCGCCGAGGTCCTCTACGCCGACCCGCAGCCGAAGGAGGCCCCCACCGGGGTCGCGACCGGCACCTGCTTCCGGCAGACCGAGTACGCCGGGCTGCTGACCGGGGCGAAGAACGAGGAGGGCGGCAAGGCCCTGCTGGACTTCATGATCAGCAAGACGTTCCAGGAGGACATGCCGCTGAACATGTTCGTGAACCCCGTCGTGACGGACGCGGAGCTTCCCGAGCTGTTCACTGAGTTCGGCGAGACCGTCGAAGCGCCCCCCACCGTCACGCCCGAGAAGATCACCGCCAACCGTGAGCAGTGGATCAAGTCGTGGCAGTCGCTCGTCCTGAGGTAGGGCCCGAAGCGGAGCCCGAAGCGGAAGCCGTGCCGCCCGGCCGTGGGCCCGGGCGGCGGGGAGCCGCGGTGCGGCTCGGCCTGATGGCCGTGCCCGTCGCGTTCTTCGCCGTCTTCTTCGCCTACCCCGTCTCCGCGATCGTCGGCCGCGGGGTGAAGGCGGACGGCGTCTGGCAGTTCGGGCGGATCGGTGAGGTGCTGGCCCGCCCGGACATCCTCGACGTCCTCTGGTTCACCACCTGGCAGGCCCTCGCCTCGACCGCGCTCACGCTGCTGATCGCCCTGCCCGGCGCGTATGTCTTCGCCCGCTTCGACTTCCCGGGCAAACAGGTGCTGCGGGCGGTCGTCACCGTGCCGTTCGTGCTGCCGACCGTCGTCGTCGGCACCGCGTTCCTGGCGCTGCTGGGGCGCGGCGGGCTCCTCGACGAGCTGTGGGGCCTCCGCCTCGACACCACCGTGTGGGCGATCCTGCTGGCCCACGTCTTCTTCAACTACGCCGTGGTCGTCCGGACGGTCGGCGGGCTGTGGTCCCAGCTGGACCCGCGTCAGGAGGAGGCCGCCCGGGTACTCGGCGCGGGACGGTTCGCCGCCTTCCGCCGGGTGACCCTGCCCGCACTCGCCCCCGCCGTCGCCGCCGCCGCGCTGATGGTCTTCCTCTTCACGTTCACCTCCTTCGGCGTCGTGCAGATCCTCGGCGGACCGGCGTACTCCACCCTGGAGGTGGAGATCTACCGGCAGACCGCGCAACTGCTCGACCTGCCGACCGCCGCCGTGCTCACCATGGTCCAGTTCGCGGCCGTCGGCGCGATCCTCGCCGTGCACGCCGTGACCGTACGCCGCCGGGAGCGGGCGCTGAAGCTCGTCGACCCGGCGCAGACGTCCCGCAGGCCGCGCGGCGCCGGACAGTGGGCGCTGCTCGGCGGCGTCCTGCTCACCGCGCTGCTGCTGATCCTGCTGCCGCTCGGAGTGCTGGTGGAGCGGTCCTTCGACGGACCCGGCGGTTACGGCTTCGGCTACTACCGGGCCCTCCAGTCCGCCGGGTCGGGCGGCTCCTCCACCTTCCTGGTGCCGCCGCTGGAGGCCGTCGGGAACTCCCTGCGGTACGCGCTCGTCGCCACGCTCATCGCCCTCGTCGTCGGCGGGCTCGCGGCCGCGGCCCTGACCCGCCGGGCGGGACGGCTCGTGCGGGGCTTCGACGCGCTGCTGATGCTGCCCCTGGGGGTCTCCGCCGTCACCGTCGGCTTCGGCTTCCTCATCACCCTCGACGAGCCGCCGCTCGACCTGCGCACCTCCTGGATCCTGGTCCCGCTGGCCCAGGCGCTGGTCGGTGTCCCCTTCGTCGTACGGACCATGCTGCCCGTGCTGCGCGCGGTCGACGACCGGCTGCGGGAGGCCGCCGCCGTGCTCGGGGCCTCGCCGCTGCGGGCGTGGCGGGAGGTCGATCTGCCGCTGGTGCGGCGGGCTCTGCTGGTCGCGGCGGGGTTCGCGTTCGCCGTGTCGCTCGGGGAGTTCGGCGCCACCGTGTTCATCGCGCGGCCGGACAACCCGACCCTGCCGGTCGCCGTGGCCCGGCTGCTGGGCCGGTCCGGGGAGCTCAACTACGGGCAGGCGATGGCCCTCAGCACGATTCTGATGCTGGTGTGCGCGGTGTCGCTGCTGCTCCTCGAACGCATCCGCACCGACCGATCCGGGGAGTTCTGAACGACATGCTGAGCTTGCAGGCGGCCACCGTACGGTTCGGGAAGCGGGCCGCGCTCGACGCCGTCGACCTGGAGGTCGCCGACCACCGGATCTCTTGCGTCCTCGGGCCCAGCGGCAGCGGGAAGTCCACCCTGCTGCGGGCCGTCGCGGGCCTCCAGCCCATGGACGGCGGGCGGGTGCTGCTGGCCGGGCAGGACCAGGCGGGCGTCCCGGTGCACCGGCGCGGCCTCGGCCTGATGTTCCAGGACCATCAGCTCTTCCCGCACCGGGACGTCGGCGCCAACGTCGCCTTCGGGCTGCGCATGCACGGCACCGGGCGTGCCGAGTCCGAGCGCCGGGTCCGGGAGCTGCTGGAGATGGTGGGCCTGCCGGGAGCCGAACGCCGGGCGGTCGCCGCCCTCTCCGGCGGCGAACAGCAGCGCGTCGCCCTGGCCCGGGCGCTGGCCCCGCGCCCCAGGCTCCTGATGCTGGACGAGCCGCTCGGCCAGCTCGACCGCAGCCTGCGCGAACGGCTCGTCGTCGAACTGCGCACCTTGTTCAGGGAGCTGGGTACGACGGTGCTCGCCGTCACCCATGACCAGGGCGAGGCGTTCGCGCTCGCCGACCGCGTCGTCGTGATGCGGGACGGCAGGATCGCCCAGGAGGGCAGCCCGCTGGAGGTCTGGCAGCGTCCCGCCTCCGCGTTCGTCGCCCGCTTCCTCGGCTTCGACAACGTCACCGCGGCCACGGTCACCGGACAGGCCGCCGCCACCGTCTGGGGCAAGGTCCCGGTGCCCGAGGGCTCCCCGCAGGGCGAGGCCGATCTGCTGGTCCGCCCCGCCGGGGTCCTGATCGGCGCCCCCGAGGAGGGCCTGCGCTGCACGGTCGGTGTCCGCACCTTCCGCGGCAACCATGTGACCGTGCGCCTGACGCCCGAGAACGCGCCGGTGCTGGAGGCCGAATGCGCCCTGCGCGACACCCCGGACGAGGGCGCGGCCGTGGGCGTCCGCTTCGACGCGGCGGAGACGGTGGTGCTGGCGGATTCAGGGCAGCCGTCGCAGGCGTGAGAGGCGGCCCTCAGGAGCCGGAGGCCCCCGCCACCACCAGCCCCAGCTCGTACGCCAGGATCACCGCCTGAGCCCGGTCCCGCAGCCCCATCTTCGCGAACAGCCGGTTGATGTGGGTCTTCACCGTGTGATCGGTGATGGTCAGCCGGTCCGCGATGTCCGCGTTGGACAGGCCCTGGGCGATCAGGACGAGCACCTCGGCCTCGCGCGCGGTCAGCCCCTCGACGGAGCGCGGCGGGCGAGCGCCGGCCCGCTGCCGGGTGAACTCGGAGATGAGCCGCCCGGTGATCTCGGGGGCCAGCAGGGCGTGCCCGTCGGCCACCACCCGGACCGCGTGCAGCAGTTCGGGAAAGGTCGCGTCCTTCAGGAGGAAGCCGCTGGCCCCGGCGGTGAGGGCGTCGTACACGTACTCGTCCAGGCCGAAGGTCGTGAGCATGAGCGCCCTCGTCGCCCCGCCGGACGCGGCGACGATCTCCCGGGCCGCGTCGATGCCGCCGAGCCGGGGCATCCGGATGTCCAGCAGCGCCACGTCGGGCCGCAGTGCGGCGGCGGCACGGATCGCCTGCTCGCCGTCCTCCGCCTCCCCGACCACCTCGATGTCGTCCTGGGTGTTCAGCAGACTGGAGAACGCCGTCCGTACGACCGCCTGGTCGTCGGCCACCAGTACCCGGATCACCACGGAAGTTCCGCCTCCACCAGAAAGCCACCGGCCGCACCTCGGCCGGTGGTGAGTCTGCCACCGAGCAGGGTGGCCCGTTCGGCCATCCCCACCAGGCCGTGCCCCGCGCGGTCCGGGGTGTCGCCGGACACGCCGGGCCCCGGCCCGTCGTCGGATGCCCGGACCGTCAACAGGCCCGGCCGGTAGTTCAGTTCCACGACCGTGCGGGCACCCGGGGCGTGCCGCCGGGCGTTCGTCAGGGCCTCCTGGACGATCCGGTACGCCGACAGCTCCCAGGACGCGGGCAGGGGGACGCGCTCGCCGGTGACGCGCAGCTCGGCCGTACCGCCCGCCGCCCGGTGCTGGTCGAGCAGATCGTCGAGACCGGCCAGCGACGGCTGCGGGGCGGTGAGCGGGACCGGTTCGGCGCCGTCGCCCGTCCGCAGCACCCCGAGCAGCCGCCGCAGCTCCGCCATCGAGGAGCGCGCCGTGCCCGCGATCTCCTGGAAGGCGTCCCGCGCCGGGGGCGAGAGATCGGGCGTCGTGTACGTGGCGCTCTCGGCCCGCACCGCGATCACCGACACCGAGTGCGCGATCATGTCATGCAACTCCCGTGCTATCGAGGCACGTTCCGCCTCGGCCGCCTGCCGCCGCTCCATCGCCAGCAGCCGGGACTGGGCGGCGGCCCGGGTATGCCGGCTCTCCTCGCGCGCCCGCACCGCGTCCCCCGTGCTCACCGCACCAAGGATCATCACCGTCAGCACCAGCGTCTCGGCGTAGAGGCCGAGGCTGAAGCGGTCGGTGCCCTGGAGCGCGGGCAGCCCGGGGGAGCCGTCCCGCGCCCACCGGTCGATGTGCACCAGGTTGACGGTCAGCGCCGCCAGCGAACCGGCCAGCACGACGACCGCCGGATGCTGCACCCGGTGCCGCCCCAGGGTGTAGCAGCCGATCAGGGACCCGGCGACGGTCGCGTACGCCATGTTGCCGTCGGTGGCGAAGCTGAGCAGAGCCGCACCCACGGTCAGGAACCCCACGGCGGGCCACGCCGACCGCAGCGTCAGCGAGGCCGTGCAGACCAGCACCCCGAACGCCGTGACCGCCGAACCCGGCACGACGACCAGCTCCACGACGGCGAAGAGCGTCAGCGCCGCCCCGGTCAGCCAGGCGTACGAGGGTGCCGCCGCCCAGCGCCGCAGCCGCTGCCGCACACCGCCGGCCGGCGGTGGAGCGGTCGCCGTGGGGGCGGTGGCGGCGGCCGGGCGGTCCGGCGTGATGGTGCGCGTCATACGGCGATTCTTCGTCACCGCCGGGGGTGGCCGCATCGGAGCACGGGTGGAGTTCGGTGTGCCGTGTCATGCCACGGGTTGATCCGGAGGACCGGAGGGTGGTGTGACGATCGGCGAGCGGCCCGTTCCTAGCCTCGGATCCATGGCCACCATCGCGCCCTTCACCCCTTCTGACCAGTACCGAAAGCGTCCACCGCTGCCCGGCGGCGCCGCCTGGTGGGCGTTCTGCGCGGCCCCTGCGTCGGCGCTCGCCGCCTTCTCCTCGCTCGGCCCGCACCGCGTCTGGGGAACCGCCGCCGCACTCGGCTACACGGCCGCCGCGCTGCTCGCCGCACGCGGGCGGAGCCCCCGTACGGCCGGTGCGGTCGCCGTCACCGGGGCGGTGCTGCTGCCCCTGCTGGTGCTGCTCGCCGTGGACCGGGCGCAGTTGGAGGTGCGGGTGGTGGCGCGCTCGGCCGGGCTGCTGCTCGCCGAGGGGACCCCGTACCTCCAACAGCCCCTGGTACCCGCGGACTTCAACCCGTACCTCCCGGGCATGGCGGTCTTCGGGCTGCCGGAGGCCGTGGCCGGACCAGGGCCGCTCACCGACCCCCGGCTGTGGATGGGAGCGGCGTTCCTGGGGGCGTTCGCGCTCGCCCTCCCGGCTGGTTCCCGGCGCGAGCCGCTGCGCTGGATCGCCGCCTGCCCGCTGGTGGCCCTGCCGCTCGCGGTCGGGGGCGTCGACCTGCCCCTGGCCGGACTGATGTGCCTCGGGCTCGCGTCGGCCGGGCAGGGGAGAGCGGACGCGGCCGGACTGGCGCTCGGTCTGGCCGCCGCCCTCAAGTGGACGGCCTGGCCCGCGATTCCGGTTGCCCTCGCGCTGCTGGCCGCGGCCCCCCGGGCCGAGGGCCGCCCGGGGAGCCGCACCGCCCCGCGCTGCGGGCTCGTCGCCCTCCTCACCACGGCCGTGCTCGTCCTGCCCGCCGCCCTGCGCGACCCGGGTGCCTTCCGCGCCCATGTCGTCGACTTCCCGCTCGGGCTGACCGACGCGGTCTCCGCCGCCGCCAGCCCGCTCCCCGGCCACCTGCTCGCCGCCCATGTCCCCGGCGGCAGGACCCTGGCGCTGCTCCTGCTCGGGGCCAGCGCTCTCCTCCTGGCCCTCTCCCTGCTCGTCCGGCCCCCGGAGACGGCGACAGCCGCGGCGGGGAGGCTCGCGGTCGGGCTGTTCCTGGCCATCGCGTTCATGCCCGCGACCCGGTTCGGCTACCTGGTGCACCCGCTGGTCCTCGCGGCGTGGGCGGCCGCCCGGCACGCACCCGTCCACCCCCTTCTCGTACGGGTACGGAAGCAGGCCTGCCGATGACGCGTCGGCGCACCCTCGTGGTCACCAACGACTTCCCGCCGCGCCAGGGCGGCATCGAGACCTTCGTCCACGCCATGACCAGCCGGTTCCCCGCGGACTCCGTCGTCGTGTACACCTCCGCCGAACCGGGGGCAGCCGCCCACGACGCCGGTCTGCCGTACCCCGTGATCCGCGACCCCGCCCGGATGCTGCTGCCGACCCCGCGCGTCACCGCCCGCGCCGCGGACCTCGCCCTCCGCCACGGCTGCGACGGCGTCTGGTTCGGGGCCGCCGCACCGCTCGGGCTGATGGCGGACCGGCTGCGGCGGGAGGCCGGGGTGCGGCGGGCCGTCGCCACGACGCACGGGCACGAGGTGTGGTGGGCCCGCACCCCCGGTGCCCGGGCGCTGCTCGGGCGGATCGGCGAGCGGACCGACGCGGTGACCTACCTCGGCGCGGCCACCCGCGCGCCCATCGCCGCCGCGCTCGGCCCGGCCGCCGCCCGCCGCATGGTGCGCCTGGCGCCCGGGGTGGACGCGGCGGCGTTCCGGGTACGGCCCGGGGCGCGGGAGGCTCCGGGGGTTCCGGCCCACGGGGTCCGGGAACGGTACGGGCTCGGCGCGCGGCCGGTGATCCTGTGTGCGGCGCGGCTCGTCCCGCGCAAGGGCCAGGACACCCTGATCCGCGCCCTGCCCGCCGTGCGGCGCGCGGTGCCCGGCACCGTACTGCTGCTGACCGGGGACGGGCCGTACGCCCGCACCCTGCGCCGGCTCGCGGCGGACACCGGGGTCGCGGACGCGGTGGTCCTGGCGGGCGGGCAGCCCCACACGGCCATGCCCGCGCACTACGCGGCCGCCGACGTCTTCGCCATGCCGTGCCGCACCCGCAGGCGCGGCCTGGAGGTGGAGGGGCTCGGCATCGTCTTCCTGGAGGCCGCCGCCGCCGGGCTGCCGGTCCTCGTCGGCGACTCGGGCGGCGCGCCCGACACCGTACGGGACGGGGAGACCGGTCATGTGGTCGACGGGCGGGACGTGGCCGCCGTCGCGGACCGGCTCGTCGCGCTGCTGCTCGACCGGGCGGCGGCCGCGGAGATGGGGGAGAAGGGCCGGGCCTGGGTGCGCGAGGCGTGGGGGTGGGAGAGCGCGTACGAGACCCTCGCGGGGCTGCTGCGGCCCTGACCTCCGCGGTGCCGTCCGCCCTCGGCCGTACGCCGCGACAGCGCGCCCCCGGCCCGGCAAGCTGGAGGCCGGACCCCGTACGCCGCAGGCCGTGCGGCACCGACGTCGACAAGGACCGTGACCATGACCGACGCCACCCGCGAGGGCATCGACATCACCCGCGTCCTGCACGCCCCGCAGCAGCGGGTCTTCGCGGCCTGGACGTCACCGGAGGACTTCGCCGCCTGGTACGGGGGAGAGGCGGACGTCCCCCTGGACCGGGTGGCGATGGACGTGCGGCCCGGTGGCTCGTGGAGCCTGGTCATCGTGATGCCGGGCGTCGAGATGCCCTTCCGCGGGGTCTACCGCGAGGTCAGCGAGCCCGACGGGCTGGTCTTCACACTGAAGGACGGCTCAGCCCCCGAGCACTCCGAGGGCGAGGTCGTGACGGTCGCCTTCAGCGACCTCGGGGGCGGCCGGACCGAGCTGGCCTTCCAGCAGCGCGGCGGCCACCTCACCCCCGAGCAGTACGCGGCGGCCGAGGACGGCTGGGAGGCCTTCTTCGACGCCCTCGCCGACCGCCTCGCCACCCACCCCTGAGCCCGTCGGCCCATGAGCCCGGTGGCCCAAGGGGCGCTCACTTCGCCAGCGGAAGCGCCGCCAGCTGGGCGATCACCCAGGTCAGCGGGGCGAACAGCGCCAGCAGAGCTCCCGCCCGCAGGGCCGTCGCCGACCGCAGCGCCGAGGCCGGGGCGCCCATCCTCAGCAGCGCCTGCGCGGTGTGCGCGCGGGCGTGCTTGGCCTCCAGGGCGGTCGTCAGCAGCGTCGCCGTCGTACAGCCGAGGACCAGCACCGCGCCGAGCGCGGTGAGCGGGCCGTAGGGGCGTTCGTCGCCCCCGTACAGCGTGGATGCGGCGATCGCCGCGGCCAGCACCGCGCAGACGACTCCGAGCGGGCGGCCGATCCGGCGCGCCTCGTCCATCAGGACCCGCCCCGCCAGCAGCCGCACGGCACCGGGGCGCACCGCTTGGAGCGCCCTGCCGCACAGATGGGTCAGCCCCGGTCCGGCCATGGCCAGGCCGATCGCGGTGAGCGTCCACCCGATGAGCACCGCCACCGGAGTGGAGTCGAAACGGCCGGGCAGCGGGAACGGGTTCCCCGCCGCCTCCCGTGACGCGTACGCCTCGACCGCGAGCCCGGCGGCCGTCAGCGCCACGCCCCAGGGCAGGCCGGTCGGGGCGGGCACGGGAGCGGGCAGTTCCTCGGAGCCGAAGGTGTCCCGCGCCGGGTCGGGCCGGGACCGCAGGGCCAGCGCGCTCGCCGTCGCCGAGGCGAGCGGTACGAGGGCCAGCAGCATCAGCGCGGCGGCCGGCGGCAGCGGGGTGCCCGCCCCGAGGAACTCCGCCGCACCGCCGTCGAACGGCATCCCGGTCAGATCGCCGCGCAGATGCAGGAAGAACAGCAGGGCCACCATCGAGCCCAGCGTGGTGGAGACGGCCGTGGAGACCGCTGCCAGCACCGACAGCCGCACCGGCCCGAGGCCCACCGAGGAGAGGCCCGGCCGGGGCCGGGTGCTCGGGTCCGTACGGGCCACCGCCACGGCGAACTGCACGGTCGCGACCAGCGGGACGAAGCACCACAGCAGCCGCAGCACCGAACCGGAGGACGCGGGGTGCGCCGAGGCGTATCCGAGGACGGCCAGGAGGAGGAAGCCGACGCCCGCCGACGCGGCGGCGACCAGCAGCCGCCGGACCAGGACGAGGGGGTGGGAACCGCGGGCTAGACGGAGAGCGAGCACGCCGCGCGGCCCTCCGCTTCCGGTTCCGCGGGCAGGGAGACGGTGGCCACGCGGCGGCCGTCCAGCAGCGGGACGTTCCGGTCGGCGAGGGCGGCGACCTCGGCGTCATGGGTGGCCAGGATGACGGTGATGCCGTGCGAGCGGGCCGCGGTGGTCAGGGTGCGCAGGACCTGGGTGCGGTCGGCGCGGTGCAGCGTCGCGGTCGGCTCGTCGGCGAAGATCACGGTCGGTGAGGCGCACAGGGCACGGGCCACCGAGATCCGCTGGCGCTGCGCCTGGAGCAGGGCGTGCGGCCGCTTCCTGGCGAAGGCGGCGATGTCGAGGCGCTCCAGCCACTCGGTGGCGGCCTTCCTGGCACTGCGGTGCGAGGTTCCGCGCAGCAGCAACGGCAGGGCGGTGTTCTCCCAGACGGTCAGCTCCGGGACCAGTTCCGGATCGGCGGCGATCCAGCCGAAGCGCTCCCGCCGCAGCCGCTCGCGGACCCGTGGAGCCATGGTGTGGACGGGGACGCTGTTGAACCAGACCTCGCCCTGGTCGGGCACGAGCCGGCCCGACAGGCAGTGCAGCAGGGTGCTCTTCCCGCTGCCGCGCGGGCCGGTCACGGCCAGGATCTCGGCGTCCCGGACACCGATGGAGACACCGCCCAGACCGGGCGAGCCGTTGTGGGAGTGGTGCAGGGAACGCGCCCAGATCACGTCGTTGTCCGGCGGGGCCACCATGGCGTACACCTCGGTTCAGGTCGGATTTCCTGTTCCCCCGTACGGGGGAACGAAGACGCGGCCGATCGGTCACTCGGCACCGTAGATAGTCGGACCGGTGCGGGCGCACAGCACGCGGCCCGGATGCAGCCCTTCTCACTCGAACGGGCGTATCCGGGCCGATGGACCGTATGAAATGACCCCTGGATGATCATCATCCAGGGGTCATGACAGGGGTCAGAGCTTCGTCCAGGCCTCCGTCAGCACGGCCCGCAGGATGCCCTCGATCTCGTCGAACGTCGACTGGTCGGAGATCAGCGGCGGGGCGAGCTGGACGACCGGGTCGCCGCGGTCGTCGGCCCGGCAGTACAGCCCGTTCTCGTACAGCGCCTTGGAGAGGAAGCCGTACAGGACGCGCTCGGTCTCCTCGTCGGTGAACGTCTCCTTGGTGGCCTTGTCCTTCACCAGCTCGATGCCGTAGAAGTACCCGTTGCCGCGGACGTCGCCGACGATCGGCAGGTCGTGCAGCTTCTGGAGCGTCGTCAGGAAGGCGTTCTCGTTGTCGAGGACGTGCTGGTTGAGGTTCTCGCGCTCGAAGATGTCGAGGTTGGCGAGGCCCACCGCGGCGGAGACCGGGTGACCGCCGAAGGTGTAGCCGTGCAGGAAGGTGTTGCCGCCCTGGTAGAACGGCTCCGCGATCCTGTCCGAGACGATGCAGGCGCCGATCGGGGAGTAGCCCGAGGTCATGCCCTTCGCGCAGGTGATCATGTCCGGTACGTAGCCGAACTTGTCGCAGGCGAAGATCGTGCCGAGGCGGCCGAAGGCACAGATGACCTCGTCGGAGACGAGCAGCACGTCGTACTGGTCGCAGATCTCGCGGACCCGCTGGAAGTAGCCGGGCGGCGGCGGGAAACAGCCACCGGCGTTCTGCACGGGCTCCAGGAAGACGGCCGCGACGGTCTCCGGGCCCTCGAAGAGGATCTCCTGCTCGATCTGGTCGGCGGCCCAGCGGCCGAAGGCCTCGGGGTCGTCGCCGAAGAGCGGGGCGCGGTAGATGTTGGTGTTCGGCACCTTGTGCGCGCCGGGGACCAGCGGCTCGAAGGGGGCCTTCAGGGCCGGGAGGCCGGTGATGGACAGGGCGCCCTGCGGGGTGCCGTGGTAGGCGACGGCGCGCGAGATGACCTTGTACTTGGTCGGCTGGCCCTTGAGCTTGAAGTACTGCTTGGCCAGCTTCCAGGCCGTCTCGACGGCCTCGCCGCCACCGGTGGTGAAGAAGACCTTGTTGAGGTCGCCCGGGGCGTAGTCGGCGAGGCGCTCGGCCAGCTCGACCGCCTTGGGGTGGGCGTAGGACCACACCGGGAAGAAGCCCAGCTCCTGGCCCTGCTTGTACGCCGTCTCGGCGAGCTCGTGACGACCGTGGCCGGCGTTGACCACGAACAGGCCGGAGAGACCGTCCAGGTAGCGCTTGCCCTTGTCGTCGAAGATGTACGTTCCCTCGCCACGCACGATGGTGGGAACGGGCGCGTTCTCGTAGTCCGACATGCGGGTGAAGTGCATCCACAGGTGGTCGTACGCGGTTCGGCTGAGGTCCTTGCTCACGGCTATCGGGTTCCCCACATATAGGTCTGCTTCTTGAGCTTGAGGTAAACGAAGCTCTCGGTGGAGCGCACGCCGGGAAGGGTCCGGATGCGTTTGTTGATCGTCTCCAGCAGGTGGTCGTCGTCCTCGCAGACGATCTCCACCATCAGGTCGAAGGAGCCCGCGGTCATGACCACGTACTCGCATTCGGCCATGGCCGACAGGGCCTCGGCCACCGGGTCGAGGTCGCCCTCGACATTGATGCCGACCATCGCCTGCCGCCGGAGCCCCACGGTGAGCGGGTCCGTCACGGCGACGATCTGCATCACGCCTTGGTCGAGCAGCTTCTGGACGCGCTGGCGCACAGCCGCTTCGGAGAGGCCGACGGCCTTGCCGATCGCGGCGTACGGACGGCGTCCGTCCTCCTGGAGCTGCTCGATGATTGCGAGGGAGACGGCATCGACCGCTGGCGGTGATCCGTTCCCGTTCCTGGAGTCTGCGCTGCGACTGGCCACAGACCCACTCTGCACCGCTCCTCGTCCGTCTCGCAACCCCAGATCGATGAAATTCGTTGTTCAAGTGCTTGGATCTCACTGAATCCGAAGTTTGGGGCGGGTGGGTATGTCGAAAGCGTCGCCGAAGCGATTAGGGTGGACGTCTCACCCATCGGACAGCCGACAGGAGGGGTGGTTGTGACCACCGAGGTGCGCCGTCTGCGCAACTACATCAACGGAGAGTTCCGGGACGCCGCGGACGGGCGGACCATCGATGTGGTCAGCCCGGTGACGGAAGAGGTCTACGCGACCTCGCCGCTCTCCGGCCAGGCCGATGTCGATGCCGCCATGGAAGCCGCCGCGGCCGCGTTCCCGGCCTGGCGCGACACGACGCCCGCCGAGCGTCAGAAGGCCCTGCTGAAGATCGCGGACGCCTTCGAGGAGCGCGCCGAGGACCTGATCGCCGCCGAGTCGGAGAACACCGGCAAGCCGCTCGGCCTCACCCGCAGCGAAGAGATCCCGCCGATGGTGGACCAGATCCGCTTCTTCGCGGGCGCCGCCCGGCTCCTTGAGGGCCGCTCGGCCGGCGAGTACATGGAGGGTCTGACCTCCATCATCCGCCGCGAGCCGGTCGGCGTCTGCGCCCAGGTCGCGCCGTGGAACTACCCGATGATGATGGCCGTGTGGAAGTTCGCCCCGGCCCTCGCCGCCGGCAACACGGTCGTCATCAAGCCGTCCGACACCACCCCGGCGTCGACGGTCCTGATGGCCGAGATCATCGGGCAGATCCTCCCCAAGGGCGTCTTCAACGTCCTGTGCGGCGACCGGGACACCGGCCGCGCCATGGTCGAGCACCCGACCCCGGCGATGGCCTCCATCACCGGTTCCGTACGGGCGGGCATGCAGGTCGCCGAGTCCGCGGCCAAGGACGTCAAGCGGGTCCACCTGGAGCTCGGCGGCAAGGCGCCCGTCGTGGTCTTCGAGGACACCGACATCGAGGGCGCCGTCGCGGGCATCTCCGAGGCGGGCTTCTTCAACGCGGGCCAGGACTGTACGGCCGCCACCCGCGTCCTGGTCCACGAGTCGATCCACGACGAGTTCGTCACGGCGCTCGCCAAGGCCGCCGCCGACACGAAGACCGGGCAGCCGGACGACGAGGACGTGGCGTACGGCCCGCTCAACAACGCCAACCAGCTGAAGCAGGTCAGCGGCTTCATCGAGCGGCTCCCCGCCCACGCCAAGGTCGAGGCGGGCGGCCACCGGGTCGGCGACAAGGGCTACTTCTATGCCCCGACCGTCGTCTCCGGCCTCAAGCAGGACGACGAGATCATCCAGAACGAGGTCTTCGGCCCCGTCATCACCGTCCAGTCCTTCACCGACGAGAAGCAGGCCGTCGAGTACGCCAACGGCGTCGAGTACGCGCTCGCCTCCTCCGTGTGGACCAAGGACCACGCCCGTGCCATGCGGCTGTCCAAGAACCTCGACTTCGGCTGCGTGTGGATCAACACCCACATCCCGCTGGTCGCCGAGATGCCGCACGGCGGGTTCAAGAAGTCCGGCTACGGCAAGGACCTCTCCGCGTACGGCTTCGAGGACTACACGCGCATCAAGCACGTGATGACGTCCATCGAGGGCTGACCGGCCTCTCCAGCTGTACGAGGACGGCCCCGGGCTCCCGCCCGGGGCCGTTCCCGTGCGCCCCCGCCCTGTACAGGGTGTGCGGAACAGGCCCGCCCCGCTGGACGGTTGGTCCATTGCCCGCCCCGCCGCCCGACCGGCATCCTGCGCGGGTGCGAGCGATCAGGAACAACCCCATGTCCCGTCGTTCCCTGCTGCGCGCCCTCGGGGCGTCGGCGGCCGGGACCGCCCTGGCCGGCTGCGGGGTCCCCGCCGCCTTCGTCGAGCCGGGCGACCGGGCCGGGCACGACAGCTCGGAGACCGACCCCACCCTGCACTTCGCCAACTGGCCCCTCTACATCGACACCGACGACGAGGACGAGTCGAAGCGGCCCACCCTGGACGCCTTCACGGAGCGGACCGGGATCTCCGTCACGTACACCGAGGAGATCAACGACAACGACGAGTTCTTCGGGAAGATCAGCCCCGCGCTGATGAACCGCCAGCAGACCGGCCGGGACCTCATCGTCATCAGCGACTGGATGGCCGCCCGCTTCGTCCGGCTGGGCTGGGTCCAGGAGATGGACCGGGCGAGGCAGCCCAACGTCGCCAAGTACCTCGACCCGCAGTTGCGGAACCCCGCCTTCGACCAGGGGCGCCGCCACAGCGTCCCCTGGCAGTCCGGGATCACCGGCATCGCCTACAACCGCAGGAAGCTCGGCCGCGAGATCCGGTCCACCGGCGACCTGTGGGCGGACGACCTGCGCGGCCGGGTCACCCTGCTCTCCGGGCTCGACGAGTCGTTCGCGCTGCTGATGCAGGGAAACGGCGTCGACATCACCCGGTGGACCGCCGACGACTTCCACGAGATCTGCGAGCAGACGGAGCGGCGGGTCCACTCGAAGCACATCCGCCGCTTCACCGGCAACGACTACATCAAGGACCTCGCCACCGGCGACGTGCTCGCCTGCCAGGCGTACTCCGGCGACGTCATCCAACTCCAGGCCGACAACCCGGACATCGAGTTCGTCGTGCCCGAGGAGGGCGCCGAACTGTGGGCGGAGTCCCTGATGATCCCCAACCTCGCCCGCCACAAGCGCAACGCGGAGCGGCTGGTGGACCACTACTACGACCCCGAGGTCGCCGCCGAACTGGCCACCTGGGTCAACTACGTCTGCCCCGTCCCCGCCGCCCGCGACGTCCTGGCCTCGGCCAAGGATGAGGAGACCGCCGCACTGGCCGAGGACCCGCTGGTCTTCCCCGACGACGCGATGCGGAAACGGCTCGCCATCGCGCGCGACATCACCTCCGAGGAACGGATGGACTTCGCCAAGAAGTGGAACGCCATCGTCGGCTTGTGAAGCCCTAGCAGGGGTGCCGTAAGGAGGCGGTAAATGCGGGCGTACGCTGCGGATATGAGCGAGCGACACGCCCTCACGCGGCGTATACGCAGGTGGTTGGTGTTCTTCATGGTCTGTCTGGTGCTGAGCGGGCTCACGGCCTTCCCGCTCGTCACCGAACTCCGCTGGGCCGAGGACCTGCTGAGCGCCTCGGCCTCCCCGGTCCCCGAGCACCTTCCCGGCCTGATGGAGTGGATCACCCGGGTCCGCGAAGGGCTCGACACCGTCGACCGCGACCAGCCCTTCATGCTGTACGGCACCGACTGGCTGGCCTTCGCCCACCTGGTCATCGCGGTCGCCTTCTACGGCCCCTACCGCGACCCGGTCCGCAACATCTGGGTCATCGAGTTCGGCATGATCGCCTGCGCCGGGATCATCCCGCTCGCCCTGATCTGCGGCCCGATCCGCGGCATCCCGTTCTGGTGGAGCGTGATCGACATGTCCTTCGGGGTCTTCGGCGTCATCCCGCTGCTGATCGTCCGCCGCATGATCAAGCGCCTGGAGGGGCTGGAGAAGGCGGCCCCCGAACCCCTTCCGGCGACCGTCTGAATCAGGGCTTCCGGGCCACCGCCCCGAGCCCGGCGACCTCCGGTCCCCGCCGGTTCGTACGCCGGCGGGAGTAGGAGGCAGCCCGGCGCCGCGGTCCGGGAAACGGTCCACGCCCGAAGAACCGTGCGGTGTGCCCGATGCCGGAACGTATCCGGGCGGTGGCTTCCCGCGGGCGGCGGCCCATCACGTCCGCTCCTCGGCACACAGGGGCCCGGCGGCGGGCGGTAGGGGCCCTGCGCCACGCCGGACCGGTTCAATAGCCGCCGCGCCCGGGCGAGTCGGCCAGCAGGCCGTGCAGGGCGTCGATCCGGTTGGTGGTGATCGAGTCGACGCCCCGCTCGATCAGCCGGCGCATGGTGCGCTTCGTGTCGGCCGTCCAGGCGGAGACCAGCAGCCCGTCCCGGTGCGCCCGGTCCGTCAGCTCCCGGCTCACCAGGCCGAACCGGTAGTTCAGCCAGCGCGGCTTCACCGCGGCCAGCAGCTCCGGGCGCGGCGGGGCCGACGTCGTCCAGGTCAGGGCGATCTCGGCGGAGGGGTCGGCGGCCCGCACCCGCAGCATCGCGTCCGCGCTCGCGCAGTAGTAGGCCCGCTCGCCCGCCCCGCACTCCCGGACCGTGCCGACGATCTTCTTCACCGAGGCGTCCGTGGAGCCGGGCAGGTCCACCATCACCCGGTGCGCCCCGACGGCGAGCAGCGCCTCGCGGAGCGTGGGCACCCCGCCGCCGGTCAGCTCCTTCAACTCCGTGTGGTCCAGCCGGTCCAGGCGCAGGTCATGGCCCCACAGCCGCTCCAGCGTCGCGTCGTGCAGCAGGACGGGCACGCCGTCACGGGTGACCCGTACATCGATCTCGACCGCGTCCGCCCCCCGGTCGAGGGCGGAGCGGATCGAGGGCAGGGTGTTCTCGCGGGCGCGGTACGGGTCGCCGCGGTGCGCGACGGCGGTGACGCGGGAGACGGTGTCGGCCATGGGTCCATTGTGACGACCGGGTTCAGCGGCCGGGGGCCCGGAGCCAGTTCGCCGTGTACGTGTCGATCTCCTCGGCCAGCTTCCGCTTGCCCGCCGGGTCGAGGAACGAGGCCTCCACGGCGTTCTTCGCGAGGTCCGAGATACCGCGCTCGTCGAGCTCCAGCAGCCGGGCGGCCACCGCGTACTCGTTGTTGAGGTCGGTGCCGAACATCGGCGGGTCGTCGCTGTTGACGGTGACCAGGACGCCCGCCTGCACCATCTCCCGGATGGGGTGGCGCTCGATGTCGGTGACCGCCCGGGTGGCGATGTTCGACGTCGGGCAGACCTCCAGGGCGATGCGGTGCTCGGCGAGGTGCTCCAGCAGCTCGGGGTCCTGTACGGAGCTGGTGCCGTGCCCGATGCGCTCGGCGCGCAGCGCGGTCAGCGCGTCCCAGACGGTCCCCGGCCCGGTGGTCTCCCCGGCGTGCGGGACCGAGTGCAGGCCCTCGGCGATGGCCCGGTCGAAGTAGGGCTTGAACTGCGGGCGGTCCACCCCGATCTCCGGGCCGCCGAGCCCGAAGGAGACGAGCCCGTCGGGTCGCCGCTCCACCGCGAGCCGCGTGGTCTCCTCGGCCGCTTGGAGCCCGGCCTCGCCCGGGATGTCGAAGCACCAGCGCAGCACGACGCCCAGCTCGGCCTCGGCCGCCTTGCGGGCGTCCTCTATGGCCTCCATGAAACCGACCTCGGGGATGCCCCGGCGGGTCGAGCTGAAGGGGGTCACGGTCAGCTCCGCGTACCGGATGTTCTGCCGGGCCATGTCCCGTGCCACCTCGAAGGTGAGCAGCCGGACGTCCTCGGGGGTGCGGATCAGGTCGACCACCGAGAGGTACACCTCGATGAAGTGCGCGAAGTCGGTGAAGGTGAAGTAGTCGGCCAGCGCCTCCGGGTCCGTGGGGACCTTGGAGTCCGGGTGGTGGGCGGCCAGCTCGGCGACGATGCGGGGCGAGGCCGAACCGACGTGGTGGACGTGCAGTTCGGCCTTGGGCAGCCCGGCGATGAAGGGGTGCGGATCGGTCATCGGAAATCTCCCGGTTCGTCGTGACGTCGGCCGGGCGCACCGGCTGCACCGATCATCGTAGGCGGGGTCCGGGACCGGAGAGCCGGGCCGTAGCATGCAGGGACCACGATGGGGGAGGCCCATGTCAGACAACACAGAGCAGCCCGCGGGCGGGGCCGCACCGCGCGATCCGTGGGCACCGCCGGACAGCAGGGTGGAGTTGAACAAGCAGGGCCCGGACACTCCGCCGCCCGCGGTCCACGACCAGCAGACGGTGACGTCGATGCCGAGCGCCGGACAGGCCGCCGGGGAGGGCACCGGGCCGATACCGACGCCCGGTGGCTTCGGCCCGGCGCCCTCCGTACCGCCACCGCCGATCGGGCCGAACGGCCCCGGACCGGGTCCCGGTCCCGGTCATGCGACGCCGCCCACGGCCGGTCACTACGGCTACCCGGCGCCGCCCGCGCAGCCCTACGGCGGCTATCCGGGCCACGGGGCCTACGGCGCCGGTCCGGCCGGCTGGGCACCCGCGCCCTCGAACGGGCTCGGCACGGCCGCCATGGTGCTCGGCATCGTCTCGGTGGTCGGCTTCTGCCTCTACGGCATCAACATCATCCTCGGCATCCTCGCCCTGATCTTCGGCATCATCGGCCTCGGCCGGGCCAAGCGCGGCGAGGCCACCAACCGGGGCATGGCGATCACGGGGATCATCCTCGGTTCCATCGGCATGGTCCTGGGCTCCGTGATCCTCGGGGTCATCATCTGGGCCGGTGTGAACGCCGAGTCCGACGACGGCTCCGACGACGTCAACTACGACGACCCGTTCGCCACGTCGCTGGTCGTCGAGGGCCGCAGCTGAGCTCCTGCGCGGTAACCGCAGCCCGGGGCGCGGAAGATCCTCTTCCGCGCCCCGGGCTGCCTCGCGCTCCCGGGCGTCGGCCCGGAATCCCGGGCGCCGGCCCGTAGCGCCGGGACGTTCGGGCGTTGCGCCGGGACGTTCGGGCGTCGGCCCAGGACCCCGGGCCGTGCGCCCAGGACCCCGGGCCGTGCGCCCAGGGCCCCGGGCCGTGCCCGCAGCACTCGGGCCTCGGCCCAGGACCCCGGACGTTGCCCCGGAGCCCCCGGGCGCCGCCCCGGCCCCTTCGCCGTCAGCCCACAACCCCCGCGCGCAGTGCCGCCCGCGCCTCCATCAGTGCGAAGCCCAGCAGATTCAGCCCCCGCCACTGCTGCGGCCGCTCCACCCGCTCGTCGTCCGCGGCCAGCCCGACGCCCCAGATCCGGTCCAGCGGGGACGCCTCCACCAGCACCCGGTCGCCCGTGCCCAGGAGGTAGCCGCCCAGCTCCGGGTCCTGGCCGAACTTGTGGGTGCTGCCCGCCACCACCAGGGCGAACCGCTCCCGTATCCACACGTCCTCGTCGAAGCCGCGCACCAGCCGCCCCGCCTTCTTGGCCGCCGCCGGGCTCTTCGCGGACACCGCCGCCCGCTCCGCCTCGGCGTCGCCGAAGATCCGCGCCTTCCCGGCCATCATCCAGTGCTCGGCGCTCGCGTACGTCACCCCGTCCACGGTGAACGGCGACGGCCACCACTGACTGAGGCAACTGGCCCCCAGCCGCCCGTCCGGGCGCGGCCGGTGGCCCCAGAACGGCAGATACTTCACCCGCTTGCCCCGCGCCACGTCCGTCAGAAGGTCATCGATCGGTCCCATGGCATGTGAGTGTGGCATCCGCCACTGACACTCCGTACGGGGATTTCCGTACCGACACGACACATGGTCGACAGATTCCGTCGCGTAACCAAAAGGCAACAACGGAATCACTTGTTGGGCTTGGGCCCCTCTGTCAGGATCGGCACTCAATTCACGAAGAAGCTACGCCGACCCCGCCCAGCGGGCACAGCGGCGGAGGAGAGCGTCATGAGCAAGGGCTTCGAAGTTCAGGACCGCTTCGCGGAAGGTGCGCAGTACATCGGCGGCAAGCTGCTCCCCGGCACGTCCGGCCGCCACCACGAGGTGGTGAACCCCGCGACCGGCGAGAGCGTGCTCCGCTATGAGCTGGCGGGCACTGCGGACGTGGACGCGGCGGTCGCCGCCGCCCGGGCCGCCTTCCCCGGCTGGTCGGGGGCGACCCCCGGCGAACGCTCCGAGGCGATGCACCGGTTCGCCGCCGTACTCGCCGAGCAGGCCGACGACTTCGCGTACGCCGAGTCCCTCCAGTGCGGCAAGCCGGTCAAGCTCTCCACCGAGTTCGACGTCCCCGGCACCGTCGACAACGCCGCCTTCTTCGCCGGGGCCGCCCGCCACCTGGAGGGCAAGGCCGCCGCCGAGTACGACGGCGACCACACCTCCTACGTACGGCGTGAGGCCATCGGCGTCGTCGGCTCCATCGCCCCCTGGAACTACCCCCTCCAGATGGCCGCATGGAAGGTCCTCCCGGCCGTCGCCGCGGGCAACACCATCGTCCTCAAGCCCGCCGAACTCACCCCGCTGACCTCGCTGATGTTCGCCCAGGCGGCCACCGAGGCGGGCATCCCCGACGGGGTCATCAACATCGTCACCGGTGCGGGCAAGGACGCGGGCGAGCACCTCGTCGGCCACCCCGACGTCGTGATGACCTCCTTCACCGGCTCCACCGCCGTCGGCAAGCGGGTCGCGGAGATCGCCACCGCCACCGTCAAGCGCCTCCATCTGGAGCTCGGTGGCAAGGCCCCCTTCGTGGTCTTCGACGACGCCGACCTGGAGGCCGCCGTCCACGGCGCGGTCGCCGGATCGCTCATCAACACCGGCCAGGACTGCACGGCCGCCACCCGCGCCTACGTCCAGCGCCCGCTCTACGACGCCTTCGTCCGGGACGTCGCCGCCCTCATGGAGACCGTCCGGCTCGGCGACCCCTTCGACGCGTCGACGGACCTCGGCCCCCTCATCAGCCACGCCCAGCGCGACCGTGTCGCCGCCTTCGTCGAGCGGGCCCGCGGCTACGCCCGGGTCGTCACCGGCGGCGAGGCCCCCGGCGGCGACCTCGCCGAAGGCGCGTACTACCGGCCGACCCTCATCGCGGACGCCGCCCAGGACAGCGAGGCCGTCCAGTCGGAGATCTTCGGCCCGGTCCTGGTCGTCCTGCCCTTCGACACCGACGACGAGGGCATCGCGCTCGCCAACGACACCCCCTACGGACTGGCCGCCTCCGCCTGGACCCGCGACCTGTACCGCGCGAACCGCGCCACCCGCGAGATCCAGGCGGGCTGTGTGTGGGTGAACGACCACATCCCGATCCTCTCCGAGATGCCGCACGGCGGTTACAAGGCCAGCGGCTTCGGCAAGGACATGTCGGCGTACTCCTTCGAGGAGTACACGCAGGTCAAGCACGTCATGTACGACAACACCGCGGTCGCCCGCAAGGACTGGCACCGCACGATCTTCGGGGACCGATAGCAGCTGCCGCACGAACAGGGCCGAGCGGCCCTGGCGGCCTTCCACCCGAAAGGGCACACGCGTATGGAGAGTTACGAGCCCGAGCGCCTCTCGTCCGCCCAGCTGGCGGCCATGAGGCGTTCCCTCACCAACGGCAGGGGCGCCCTCACCCGCCGTTCCCTGCTGCGCGCCTCCGGCATGGGCGCCCTCGCGCTGGGCGGCATAGCCACCCTCGGCGCGTGCGGCATCCCGCCTGCCGGACGCGCCGAGGGCGCCGCGGCCGCCGACGACCATTCGGCGAAGGAGAAGGTGGTGAACTTCTCCAACTGGACCGAGTACATGGACGTCAGCGAGGACGAGAAGAGCCGCCCCACCCTCGCGGCGTTCACCGAGCGGACCGGGATCAGGGTCAAGTACACCGAGGACATCAACGACAACGTCGAGTTCTTCGGGAAGATCAAGCCGCAGCTGGCGGCCGGGCAGGACACCGGGCGCGACCTCATCTGCGTCACCGACTGGCTCGCCGCCCGCATCATCCGGCTCGGCTGGGCCCAGAAGCTCGACCCGTCGAACCTCCCGCACGCCTTCGCCAACGTCTCCGCCCAGTTCCGCAGCCCCGACTGGGACCCCGGCCGGGCCTACTCCTACCCCTGGACCGGCATCCCGACGGTGATCGCGTACAACGCGAAGGCCACCGGCGGCCGCAAGGTCGACTCCGTCACCCAACTGCTCGACGACCCGAAGCTCAAGGGCCGCGTCTCCTTCCTCTCCGAGATGCGCGACACCATCGGCATGACCCTCCTCGACCAGGGCAAGGACCCGGGGAAGTTCACCGACGCCGACTTCGACGGCGCGATCGGCCGCCTCCAGAAGGCCGTCGACAAGCGGCAGATCCGCCGCTTCACCGGCAACGACTACACCGCCGACCTCAGCAAGGGCGACATCGCCGCCTGCATCGGCTGGGCCGGGGACATCATCCAGCTCCAGGCCGACAACCCGGACGTCAAGTTCGCCATCCCGGCCGCCGGATACATCACCTCCAGCGACAGCCTCCTGGTCCCCGCCCAGGCCCGGCACAAGACCAACGCCGAGAAGCTCATCGACTACTACTACGAGCCGCCGGTCGCCGCCCAGCTCGCCGCGTACATCAACTACGTCTGCCCGGTCGACGGCGTACGCGAGGAACTGGCGAAGATCGACGAGTCGATGGCCTCCAACACCCTGATCCTCCCCGACAAGGAGATGGCGGCGAAGTCCCGCTCCTTCCGCTCCCTGAGCACGGAGGAAGAGACGGCGTACGAAGAGAAGTTCGCCAAACTCATCGGCGTCTGACCAGGCAACTTCACCGGTAGCCCAGGCAACTTCACCGGTAGCCCAGGCACCTCACCGGTAGCCCAGGCACCTCACCGGTGGCCCGGGCACCTCACCGGTACCCCGACCCGGTCACCCCTTCCCCGTACCCCCCCGAACACACTGGGACTGCGACCCATGACACAGCAGCAGACCGCGGGCGGCGATGTCCGCCTCGCCGGGATCAGCAAGACCTACGGCTCCTTCACGGCCGTGCACCCGCTCGACCTGACCGTCCCCCAGGGTTCCTTCTTCGCCCTGCTCGGCGCGTCCGGCTGCGGCAAGACCACCACCCTGCGGATGATCGCGGGCCTGGAGGAGGCCACCACCGGCACGGTCTTCCTCGGGGACCAGGACATCACCGACCTGCCCCCGTACAAGCGGCCCGTCAACACCGTCTTCCAGAGCTACGCGCTCTTCCCGCACCTGGACATCACCGAGAACATCGCCTTCGGGCTGCGCCGGCGCGGCATCAAGTCGGTGAAGAAGCAGGTCGACGAGATGCTGGAGCTGGTCGAGCTCGGCGACTTCGCCCGCCGCAAACCGCACCAGCTCTCCGGCGGCCAGCAGCAGCGCGTCGCCGTGGCCCGTGCCCTCATCAACCACCCGCAGGTCCTGCTGCTCGACGAACCGCTCGGCGCCCTCGACCTCAAGCTGCGCCGCCAGATGCAGCTGGAGCTCAAGCGCATCCAGACCGAGGTCGGCATCACCTTCGTCCACGTCACCCACGACCAGGAGGAGGCCATGACCATGGCCGACACCGTCGCGGTGATGAACGGAGGCCGCGTCGAACAGCTCGGCGCCCCCGCCGACCTCTACGAGAACCCGCGCACCACGTTCGTCGCCAACTTCCTGGGCACTTCCAACCTCATCGAGGGCGAGATCGTGTCCACCGGCGACGAACTCGTCGTGGCGGCGGGCGGCGGCAAGCTCACCCTGGCCCGCGAGCGGTGTTCGGCCCCCGCCGCCGACGGCGGCCGTCTCCTGCTCGGTATCCGGCCCGAGAAGATATCCCTGGCCCACGCGGACGACGCCGATGACATCGCCGCGGGCCGCAACCGCGTCACCGGACGCATCACCGACTCCAGCTTCATCGGCGTCTCCACCCAGTACGTGGTCGAGAGCCCGGCCGGAACGGCCCTCCAGGTGTACGAGCAGAACGTTGACAGGCGTGCCGGACTCGTCCCCGGCGCCGAGGTCGTCCTGCACTGGAACCCCGCCCACACCTTCGGCCTCGACGCCGCCCAGGACATCGACGCGGGCGCCACGAGTGTGGAGGACGCGGAGTGAGCGTCACCGAGGCGCCGCCCGCGCCCCCTTCACAGCCCGAGGAGCCCCAGGAGCTCAAGCTCCGCAAGCCCTCCACCCGCAAACGGCTGATCCCGTACTGGCTGCTGCTTCCCGGCATCCTCTGGCTGGTCGTCTTCTTCGCGCTGCCGCTCGTCTACCAGGCCTCCACCTCCGTACAGACCGGCTCCCTGGAGGAGGGCTTCGAGGTCACCTGGCACTTCCAGACGTACGTGGACGCGCTGCGCGACTACTACCCGCAGTTCATCCGGTCCCTGCTCTACGCGGGCACCGCCACGATCCTCTGCCTGCTGCTGGGCTACCCGCTCGCCTACCTCATCGCCTTCAAGGCGGGCCGCTGGCGCAACCTGGTGCTGGTGCTGGTCATCGCCCCGTTCTTCACCAGCTTCCTCATCCGTACGCTGGCGTGGAAGACGATCCTGGCCGACGGCGGCGCGGTCGTGGACGTGCTCAACACCCTGCATGTCCTGGACGTCACCAGCTGGCTCGGCTGGACCGAGTCCAACCGGGTCCTCGCCACGCCGATGGCCGTCGTCTGCGGCCTCACGTACAACTTCCTGCCGTTCATGATCCTGCCGCTCTACACCTCGCTGGAGCGGATCGACGGCCGGCTGCACGAGGCGGCGGGCGACCTCTACGCCACCCCCGCCACCACCTTCCGCAAGGTGACGTTCCCGCTCTCCATGCCGGGCGTCGTCGCCGGGACCCTGCTGACCTTCATCCCGGCCAGCGGTGACTACGTCAACGCCGAGCTGCTGGGATCCACGGACACCAAGATGGTCGGCAGCGTCATCCAGAGCCAGTTCCTGCGGGTCCTGGACTATCCGACGGCCGCCGCGCTCTCGTTCATCCTCATGGCGATCGTCCTGCTGATGGTCACCTTCTACATCCGCCGCTCCGGGACGGAGGACCTGGTCTGATGTCCGCACTGCGCTGGATACGCCGGAACCTGGTCGTCATCGCGGGTCTGCTGACCCTCGCGTACATGATCCTTCCGAACATCGTCGTGATGGTGTTCTCGTTCAACAAGCCGAACGGGCGCTTCAACTACGCCTGGCAGCGGTTCTCGCTGGACGCCTGGAAGGACCCCTGCGGCGTCGCCGACCTCTGCGGCTCGCTCTCGCTCTCCCTCCAGATCGCCTTCTGGGCGACCCTGGGGGCCACCGCGCTCGGCACGATGGTCGCCTTCGCGCTGGTCCGCTACCGCTTCCGGGCGCGCGGCGCGATCAGCTCGCTGATCTTCCTGCCGATGGCGATGCCCGAGGTCGTCATGGCCGCCTCCCTGCTCACGCTCTTCCTGAACATGGGTGCCCAGCTCGGCTTCTGGACCGTGCTGATCGCCCACATCATGTTCTGCCTCAGCTTCGTGGTGACGGCCGTCAAGGCGCGCGTGATGTCGATGGACCCGAGACTGGAGGAAGCCGCCCGCGACCTGTACGCGGGCCCTGTGCAGACCTTCGTACGGGTGACCCTTCCCATCGCCGCCCCGGGGATCGCGGCGGGCGCGCTTCTCGCCTTCGCGCTCTCGTTCGACGATTTCATCATCACGAATTTCAACGCGGGCTCCAGTGTCACCTTCCCCATGTTCGTCTGGGGATCGGCACAGCGCGGCACGCCCGTGCAGATCAATGTCATCGGCACCGCCATGTTCATCATTGCGGTACTGATGGTTCTCGTCGGCCAGCTCATCGCGAACCGGCGAAAGAGCAACGCTCGATCCTGAAAGTCCTGAAGGAGTTGGAAACCATGGCCCCAGCTGCCATGCGTATTGCTGCACAATCGCTTTCCGGTGCCAAGCCGGTCTCCTACTGGCTCGACGACCCGGCCAGGCCCGATGCGCTCCCCGCCCTCACCGGCGACGAGCACACCGACCTCCTGGTCATCGGCGGCGGCTACAGCGGCCTGTGGACCGCGCTCATCGCCAAGGAGCGCGACCCCGAGCGGGACGTCGTCCTCATCGAGGGGCATGAGGTGGGCTGGGCCGCCTCGGGCCGCAACGGCGGCTTCTGCGCCGCCTCCCTCACCCACGGCCTGGCCAACGGCGTCGAGCGCTGGCCCGACGAGATCGCGAAGCTGGAGGAGCTGGGGGAGCGGAACCTCGACGCCATCGAGGCCGCCGTCGCCCGCTACGGGATCGACTGCGAGTTCGAGCGGACCGGCGAGATCGATGTCGCCACCGAGCCCCACCAGCTCGAAGAGCTGCGGGAATGGCAGGAGGAGATCGTGCGGCTCGGCATCACCGGGGTGGACTTCCTGGACCGCGAGGCCCTGCGCGCCGAGGTCGACTCGCCCACCTTCCTCGGCGGCCTCTGGGACCGCCGGGGCGTGGCGATGCTGCACCCGGCCAAGCTCGCGTGGGGTCTGAAGCGGGCCTGCCTGGAGCTCGGCGTACGGATCTACGAGCACACCCGGGGTCTCGACCTCGTGCGCTCCGGCCCCGGGATGGCGGTTCGCACGCCGTACGGGCGGGTCCTCGCCCGCCGGGTCGCGCTCGGCACCAACATCTTCCCCTCGCTCGTCAAGCGGGTCCGCCCGTACACCGTTCCGGTCTACGACTACGCGCTGATGACCGAGCCGCTCACGCCCGAGCAGCTCGAATCCATCGGCTGGAAGGGGCGCCAGGGCCTCGGCGACAGCGCCAACCAGTTCCATTACTTCCGGCTATCCGCGGACAACCGGATCCTGTGGGGCGGATACGACGCGATCTATCCGTACGGGGGAAAGCTGAGCGCCGATCTCGACCAGCGTCCGGAGACGTTCCTGAAACTCGCAGGACAGTTCTTCGACTGTTTTCCCCAGCTTTCCGGACTGGGTTTCTCCCATGCCTGGGGCGGTGCGATCGACACTTGTTCCCGGTTCACCGCGTTCTTCGGAACGGCTCATCAGGGGCGGGTCGCCTACGCCGCCGGATTCACCGGTCTCGGTGTCGGCTCCACCCGTTTCGGGGCGGACGTGATGCTGGATCTGCTCGCGGGCGAGGAGACCGAGCGGACCCGCCTCGAAATGGTCCGTTCCAAGCCGATGCCGTTCCCGCCCGAGCCGTTCGCCTGGGCCGGGATCGAGATCACCAAGCGGTCCCTCGCCCGCGCCGACAGCAACGGCGGACACCGCAATCTGTGGCTGAAGGCCATGGACAAGCTGGGTCTCGGCTTCGACAGCTGACAGCCGGTCCAGCAGTGTGACTCACGTCACGGCTTCTGATGGCCCAACCCGCGTCATAGTCGGCGCCCAGCCCCCTCTCGCACGTGAACGCACCGGCGGACCCCCGCCGGTGCTCACGTCAACGGGAGGCAGGTCATGACGGGACCGGAGACGAAAGCCGCGGTCGAGTGGCTCACATCGGTGGCGCCGGACCCCGGCGCCTGCCGGTGGGAATGGGCGCGCAACCCGCAGGGGGTCGTGCTCCTTCCCGCCGGCCGGCGCTGGGACGTCCTGATCCTCCCCGGCGGGCTGGGCTGTCCGACGCTCGACATCCTCACCCGTCTCATCGAGCGCCCGGGCCCCGTCCTCACCGACTTCGGTGAGGCCCGGCTGGGCTTCTTCGTGCCGCCGGGCACCGTCTCCCGCTGGATCGGCACCGGGATCAGGGGCTGCGGTCAGGGCACCTGGATCGTCGTCCCCTACCCCGGGCGGGTCGCCGGGGGTGTGCGCTGGCTGATTCCGCCGGACGGCTCGGGGACCCTCACCGATGCCGGACTGCTGGAGCTGGCGATGCACGAGGCGGCGGGCGCCGCCGCCCGGGACGCCCGCGGGAAACACCGCCCGGAGGGCTGAGAAAGGCCGCCAGAGGTCTTGACAACCCCATTGGTCTGGACCATGTTGTGCGCACGCCACTCCCCGAATTCCCCCCTGCGCGGAGGCTGTTGTGGAACGCACCGGACCAACCGTCAGACATTCCCGGCTTCTGGCCGTCGGCTCGGCCGCTCTGCTCGCCGCCGGTGCCCTGGTCGCCTCGGCACCGGCGGCAGGCGCGGCCGATGCGGACCTGGTGCGCAACGGCGGCTTCGAGGCGGGACTCGACGGCTGGAGCTGTACGGCCTCCAGCGGCTCGGTCGTCGCCACCCCCACGCACAGCGGCACCGCGGCGCTCAAGGCGACCCCGGCCGGCGGTGACCACGCGAAGTGCTCGCAGAAGATCACGGTCAAGCCCGACTCCACGTACACGCTGAGCGCTTGGGTGCAGGGCGGGTACGTCCACCTCGGCGCATCCGGCACCGGCACGACCGACGTCACCACCTGGACGCAGTCCCCCGGGACGTGGCAGCGGCTCACCACCGGCTTCACCACCGGCCCCGCCACCACCTCCGTGACCGTCTACACCCACGGCTGGTACGGCACCCCGGCCTACTACGCCGACGACCTCACCCTCATCGGCCCCGGCGGCGACCCCGTCGAGATCCCCGCCGTACCCGGGGGCCTGAAGCCGACGGCGACCACGGCCTCCTCGGTCTCCCTCTCCTGGAACGCCGTCTCCGGCGCGAGCGGCTACAACGTCTACCAAGGCGGTACGAAGGTCGACTCGGTCACCGGGACCTCCACCACCGTGACGGGCCTGGCGGCCTCCACCGCGTACAGCTTCCAGGTCGCGGCCACCAACGAGGCCGGTGAGTCCGCGAAGTCGGCGGCGGTCAGCGCGACCACCGCGGAGAGCGGGGGCGGCGGGGCCGAGCTCCCGGCCCGTGCACTCGTCGGCTATCTGCACTCCAGCTTCGCCAACGGCTCCGGCTACACGCGGATGGCGGACGTGCCCGACTCCTGGGACGTCATCAACCTCGCCTTCGGTGAGCCCACCACCGCCACCTCCGGCGACATCCGCTTCGCGCTCTGCCCGGTCGCGGAGTGCCCGAACGTCGAGTCCGAGGCGGAGTTCAAGGCCGCGATCAAGGCCAAGCAGGCCGCGGGCAAGAAGGTGCTGATCTCCATCGGCGGCCAGAACGGCCAGGTGCGGCTCGCCTCCACGGCCGCCCGCGACGCCTTCGTGACCTCGGTCTCGAAGATCATCGACACCTACGGCCTGGACGGCCTGGACATCGACTTCGAGGGCCACTCCCTCTCGCTGAACACGGGCGACACCGACTTCCGCAGCCCCACCTCACCGGTGATCGTCAACCTGATCTCCGCGGTCAAGACCCTCAAGGCGAAGTACGGCTCCGGCTTCGTCCTCACGATGGCCCCCGAGACCTTCTTCGTGCAGCTGGGCTACCAGTTCTACGGCTCCGGCCCCTGGGGCGGCCAGGACCCGCGCGCCGGCGCCTACCTCCCGGTCATCCACGCCCTGCGCGACGACCTGACCCTGCTCCACGTCCAGGACTACAACTCCGGCCCGATCATGGGACTTGACGACCAGTACCACACGATGGGCGGCGCGGACTTCCACATCGCGATGACCGACATGCTGCTCGCGGGCTTCCCGGTCGCGGGAGACCAGAGCAAGGTCTTCCCGGGTCTGCGCCCCGACCAGGTCGCCATCGGCCTGCCGGCCTCCACCCAGGCAGGCAACGGCCACACCGCACCGGCCGAGGTCAACAAGGCGCTCAACTGCCTGATCAAGAAGACCGACTGCGGCTCCTACCAGACCCACGGCACCTGGTCCGACCTGCGCGGCCTCATGACCTGGTCCATCAACTGGGACCGCTTCAACAACGAGGAGTTCTCCCGGAACTTCGACTCCTACTTCGGCAACTGACCCATCCGGGAGCGGACCTGAGACCGCCCCCCACTGAACCGATGCCCGTCGCCGGGGTGAAGAGGACTGCGGCGACGGGCATCACCCATGCCGCGCTCCGGGCTCTCCCGGCCCGTACGAAGGAGGCCCCGGCAGGCGCCGCTGCCCGACGGCCTCCCCGGCGAACGTCCCCACCACCGTGCCGGTCAGCGTCGTCCGGGCCGCCGCCGACGAGCGCGTACGCGCGGACCCGTACCGCTGCTGGGAGCCGACGCACTTACCGAGGAACTGACCGAGGAACTGACCGAGACGGACCGCTCACGCGCGAAGGTCCTCCACCGGCGTTACGAGCCCGGCGCCCTGCCCGGAGCAGTGCCCGGAGCAATGTCCGGCGACGGGCCGCCGGGCATCCATCTCGCGACGATCAACCACGACAGCCCGGAGCTCACCGAGTGGCTCACGGCGCTTCTCGCCGCCGCCGACCGGCCCACCACAGGGGCGCGAGCAGCAGCGGCCCCAGACACCAACTGGCCAGCACATCCAACGGCCAGTGGTAACCGTGCAGCACCAGACCGAAGCCCGTCGCCGCGGTCAGCAGCACCGCGGCGACGGGCGGGAGCCAGACCCGCAGCCACGACGGGCGGGGCAGCGCCAGGAGCAGCAGGGTCGAGGCTCCGTACGCCACGGCCGCCGTCGCCGTATGCCCGGACGGGTAGTAGTTGACCGCCTCGGTCAGGGGCCCCTGCCGGGCGGTGGCCACCTTCAGCGGAATCACCAGCGCGGGTACCGCCGCCATGGTGAGGGCCGCGTACACGGGCAGCCGCCGGGCGCCGCGCCACAGTGCGTACGCGATCGCGCAGACGAGCACGGGAAGCGCGACCGGCATACCGCCCAGGTCGGAGAAGAGCTGGGTCAGCCAGGCCGGGCCGCGCCCGAACAGCCCGCCGCCGAGCCGCTCGTCCAGCCGGAAGAGGGGGCCCTCGGCGGCGACCTGCCAGGTGATCAGGGCGAAGAGCACCGCGAGGGAGCAGAGGACACCGGAAACGAGAGGTGCCGGCCACCCGGGAACAGGGGGGGTTGTTCCGGGATGGCCGGCGGGATCGGTTCGCCGCGCGCCCCGGGGGGTGTGGGGCGGGCGGCCGTCCGACCGGTGAGGAGTCCCGGAGCCGGAGGCTCCGGTGGCGTGCGCGGAGGCACGCCCGGGACGGTGCTGGGGAAGCCCCGGCCCGGAACCACCCGCAGTCTCCCGCGGGCGATGTGTTTCTCTCATCTGCAGAAACCGTACGGCAGGGGAGGGGCGGCCGAAAGCCGCCGCGGCGACCCGCCATCGCCCCCGCACACGTTCTTCACAGGCCCTCACCCGGATGCGGGACCGACGCGTCGGAACGGCCCGCCGCCCGCATTCCGGTTCGATGGAATCTTCGACGGATTCAGAGGGTGCCGAACGCCTGCTCGATGAGGTCGAGGCCCTCGTTCAGCAGGTCCTCGCCGATCACCAGCGGCGGCAGGAAGCGCAGGACGTTGCCGTAGGTGCCGCAGGTGAGGACGAGCAGTCCCTCGGCGTGGCAGGCCTTCGCGAGCGCGCCCGCCGCCTCCGGGTTCGGGTCCTTCGTGCCGGACTTCACCAGCTCGATCGCGATCATGGCGCCGCGGCCGCGGATGTCGCCGATGATGTCGCCGTTGGGCAGCTTGGCCTGCATCTCGGCGAGGCGGCCCTTCATGACCTCCTCGATCCGCTTGGCCTTCGCGTTGAGGTCCAGCTCGCGCATGGTCTCGATGGACCCGAGCGCACCGGCGCAGGCGACCGGGTTGCCGCCGTACGTACCGCCCAGGCCACCGGCGTGCGCGGCGTCCATGATCTCGGCGCGGCCGGTCACGGCGGACAGCGGCAGACCGCCCGCGATGCCCTTGGCGGTGGTGATCAGGTCCGGGACGATGCCCTCGTCCTCGCAGGCGAACCACTGGCCGGTACGGCAGAAGCCGGACTGGATCTCGTCCGCGACGAAGACGATGCCGTTGTCCTTGGCGAACTGGGCGATCGCCGGGAGGAAGCCCTTGGCCGGCTCGATGAAGCCGCCCTCGCCGAGCACCGGCTCGATGATGATCGCGGCGACGTTCTCCGCGCCGATCTGCTTGGTGATCTCGTCGATGGCCTGCGCGGACGCCTCGGCACCGGCGTTCTCGGCGCCGGTCGGCCAGCGGTAGCCGTAGGCGACCGGGACACGGTAGACCTCGGGCGCGAACGGGCCGAAGCCCTGCTTGTACGGCATGTTCTTCGCCGTCAGCGCCATCGTGAGGTTGGTCCGGCCGTGGTAGCCGTGGTCGAAGACGACGACGGCGGTGCGCTTGGTGTAGGCGCGGGCGATCTTCACCGCGTTCTCGACGGCCTCGGCGCCCGAGTTGAACAGCGCCGACTTCTTCGCGTGGTCGCCCGGCGTCAGCTCGGCCAGCTGCTCGCAGACCTCGACGTACCCCTCGTACGGCGTGACCATGAAACAGGTGTGGGTGAAGTCCGCGAGCTGCGCGGAGGCGCGGCGCACGACGGCCTCGGCGGAGGCGCCCACAGAGGTCACGGCGATCCCGGACCCGAAGTCGATCAGCCGGTTGCCGTCCACGTCCTCGATGATCCCGCCGCCCGCACGGGCGGTGAACACCGGCAGGGTGGAGCCCACACCTGCGGCGACGGCCGCGGTACGGCGAGCCTGAAGCTCGGCCGACTTCGGGCCGGGGATGGCAGTGACGACGCGGCGCTCCTGCGGGATTGCGGTCATGAGGGGCTCCTGGGGGTGTTTCGGACGCTCTTCTTTCTGCAGGCTAGGGGCGGGGGAGCGGTGCGGGCATGCTCCGATCGGGAGTGGTGGGGGTGTGTCGTTGTCCTTGGCGGACAGGTGGCGAATGCGGCGGTCGGCAAGCCGGAATGACCATGGAGCGCTGAATCCGGCACTAGATTGAACAACTGCACCGAGATACCGCCTCGGCACGTCAGGGGAGCAGTGGCAATGGGCACCGAGGGCACGTACGACTCACAGCGTGGGCAGGGCGCGCAGGGTGCGAACGATGCCGACGCGCAGCGGCTCGGTCGCCCGTACGAGAGGGATGCCGGGGCGCCCCGGGTGCCTCGCCCCACCCCGCCCCCGCCTCCCATGCCTCCGCGCCCGCCCCGAATGCCCGCCGCGGTCTTCGACGTACGGCACTGGCTTCGGGCACATCGAGCGGATCCCGAGCCCGGCCTCTGGAGGTACGGTTACCGGCCGAAAGCCTCCGCCGACTCCGACGAGGTTCCCACCCGTGCGTTGCTCGTGGGCGCGCTCATCTCGATCGCCTGCGGGATTTTCGCCTGGTCACTCTGGAGCACCGACTACATCACGGTGCAGCGGCTGCCCCTGAAACTGTTCACCCCCTCCGACTGGTGGCGCGGTGAACCGCAACAGCCCGCGCGTACGGCCACCGCCGTGTACAACAGCCTCTTCGCTGCCCTCCTGATCTATTTCTGCGGCCGACTGGGCAACTGGCCGGCGCTGTACAGAAGGCTCGCCCTGGACCGGCCGCAGCCCGGCCGTGCTCTCGCCACCGCGCTCGCGGGGCTCCTGGTGGTGTGGATCGTCCTCGCGACGAATCTGCTGCCCTTCCTCTACGCACTCCTCCACGTCCTGGTACCGGTGTCCGTGCTCCGCGGAGATCCGCAGGTCGCCGCAGTAATGGGCGTGGCCATCTACGTCCTGCTCGCGGCGGCCCTGCTGTGGCCCTTCGCTCGGACCGGCGGATGGCTGCAGCTCTTCCGGAAGCCCGGGCCCGCCGTGGTGGGCCCGCCCACGAAGGAGGCCGAAGCAGGGGAGGACCCCGCCGGGTGGCCACAGCTGCGTGCGGCCGGACAGCCCGGAGCCGCCGATCGGCTGGCCGCCGAGGTCGAGGGCGGGCGGATGAACGATGTCGACTGCGCCCGGATCGGTCATGCGTGGGCACAAGTGGAAGCGGGAGCCCTTCCCGCCGGGGCCTTCGTCGACGGAGTGATGAGGCAGGGGGCGGCAGCCTGCCTGCATCCATCCGGCAACCGCGACCTCCCGGCCCGCTCCGCCACCCACGACCTGTTGACCTCCCAGGTGAAACTGGGCCGCTACGTGGAACATCCGCGCACCCCTCCCGCTCGTCGAGGTGCGGGAGCGGCACTGGATCCCTCCGTCCTCGGTACGTCGCTCCTGGCGGTCGGCCCCCACGGTGCGGACCGGACGCGCCGCCTGGTGAGGCCAGTGGTCGAATCGCTCTCCCTCCAGGCACTGGCGGGGCGGGCGGCCGTGGTCGTCGTATCAGCAGAGGGTGCCGAACTGGGCTCCGAGGACTCCTACGACGTCGTGGTGAAGATCGGCGATGCGGATTCGGTGTACGACCTCGACCTGTACGGCGGGATCACCGAACCCGACGAGGCCGCGATGCTTCTGTCGGAGGCCTTCACCGGCGACCTGCCGGATGTGGACAGCCGTCGGGCGGCGATCACGCTGGGCCAGCTGATCGGCCCGTTCAGCGCCGTCCACAACAGGTATCCGTCACTGCCGGAACTGCGGGAGCTTCTCGACGGTGGCCACCCGGCGCTGGATCTGCTCCGCGCGGACCTCCACCCGGAGGAGCACCGCTCCTATCTGCGGGAAATCGAGGCACGCGAACGCCAACTGGGCTCCCCTGCGGATCTCAGCGGAGTGCTCGCCGACAGGATCGCCTTTCTCGACCGGCCTGCGTTCGATGCCTTCTTCGACACCCGGGGCCGGTCACGGCCTTTCTCGCTGCGTGCGCTGGAGCATCCGGTTCGCGTGCGGATCGTCCTTCCGGAGCGGAGCCACCCCGAGGCCTCGCGCATCCTCACCCGGCTGATCTTCGCGCAGTTCGTCTCCAGCGTCGGCGCACGCCGCGACACATCTCTCTTCGCCGCTCTCGTGCTCGACGACGCTGCGAGCGCCATGACCACCGACTCCCTCAGGGCCGTGCAGCGCTTGCGCCAGCTGAACGCCGGTGCCGTACTGGCTGTGCGGTCCCTGGATGACGTCGGGCAGCATCTGCACGCTCCGCTGCTCGGCGCGGTCGGGTGCCTGATGACGTTCCCCGGCATCACCACATGGGAAGGCAAGCGCTTCGCCGAGGCCTGGGGCAAGGAGTGGGTCGAAACCCGCGAGGTCGCCCAGCACACCGTCTTCGCCGACCAGCCCTTCACCCGCGCCCTGCACGCCCTGCGCAAGCTCGTCACCGGCAAGGCCGTGACCACGGACGCGGTGACCGTACGGCAGGTGGAGCGGGAGCGGTGGTCGGCCTCCGAGCTGGCTTACTCCGTCCCGGCCGGGCATGCCGTGCTCTCCCTCACCACTGTTGACGGCCGACACGCCCCTCCGCTGTTGGTCGATCTCGAAACCTGAAGGGAGCCATCAAACCCCTACCGGCCAGTAGGTGACTCACGCCCCTGAGAGCGGTTACCGGCACCCTGCCGCCCTGGCAGAATCGGAGGCAGCCGTTCATACGGGACGGCGAAATCGACGGCCTCCGCCAGCGATGGCGGTCCGCCGACCTTGTCCCCGACCCCGAGGGTTCCCGGCCCATGCCCCCCACGCTCGCCTCGCTCGTCCAGCACTCGGCGCTCAAGCTCACCGTGCGGGCGGGCGCGGACCGGCTCGACACCGCCGTGCGCTGGGCCCACGCCAGCGAGCTCGCCGACCCCGTGCCGTACATGGACGGCGGCGAACTGCTCCTCGTCACGGCCACCAACCTCGACGCGGAGAATGCCGAGTCCATGCGGCGGTACGTGCGGCGGCTCGCCGGGGCCGGGGTCGCCGGGGTCGGGTTCGCCGTCGGGGTCAACTACGACGACATCCCGGCGGCCCTCGTCGACGCCGCCGAGGAGGCGGGCCTTCCGCTCCTCGAAGTCCCCCGCCGCACCCCGTTCCTCGCCATCAGCAAGGCCGTCTCCGCCGCCATCGCCGCCGACCAGTACCGGGCGGTCACCGCGGGGTTCGAGGCCCAGCGCGAGTTGACGAAGGCCGCGCTCGCCGGGGACGGCCCCGCCGACCTGCTCGCCCGGCTCGCCGCCCATATCAACGGCTGGGCCGCCCTGTACGACACCTCCGGCGCGGTGCTGGCCGTCGCCCCCGACTGGGCCGCCCGCCGCGCCGCCCGGCTCACCCCGGACGTCCAGCGGCTGCGCGACCGGCCCGCCCCCGCCAGCGTCGTCGTCGGCGACAGCGAGGACCGGGTCGAGCTCCAGACGCTCGGCACCGGGCGCCGGGCCCGCGGCGCGCTGGCCGTCGGTACGGGGGCGGCCCTGGGTACCGCCGAGCGGTACGCCGTGCACTCCGCGGTCGCCCTGCTCACCCTCACCACCGCCCGCTCCCGCTCCCTCCAGGGCGCCGAACAGCGCCTGGGCGCCGCGGTCCTGCGGATGCTGCTCGCCGGGCAGCCCGACCATGCGCGGGCGGTCGCCGGAGACCTCTACGGCGGCCTGCTGGACGCGCCCTTCCGGCTGCTCATCGCCGAGGCCCCCGCGCCGGCCGGACCCGACCTGCTCACCGAGACGATGGAGGCCGCCGCCGCCCGCTCCGGCGAGGCGCTGCTCCTGGTCCCCGAGGGCGAGCGCGTGGTCGTGCTCGCCGCGGACGGCGGGGCCGCCGTCGCCGCCTGCGCGTCCTACGCCGAGGCCCAGGACGAACGTGCGCCGCGCGAAGGAGGCGCCGAGGACAGCGAGGTCGTGGTCGGCCTCTCCGCCCCCGCCGGCCCGGTCGCCGTCTCCGCCGCGTACAAGCAGGCCGAGCAGGCCCTGTCCGTCGCCCGCCGCCGGGGCAGGGCGCTGGTCGAGCACGAGGAGCTGGCGGCCGGTTCGGTGCTCCCCCTGCTCGCCGACGACGCGGTACGGGCCTTCGCCGACGGCATGCTCCGCGCGCTCCACGAGCACGACGCCAAGGGCCGCGGCGACCTCGTGGCCTCCCTGCGCGCCTGGCTCTCCCGGCACGGCCAGTGGGACGCCGCCGCCGCCGACCTGGGCGTGCACCGGCACACCCTGCGCTACCGGATGCGCCGCGTGGAGGAGATCCTGGGCCGCTCGTTGGACGACCCGGACGTCCGTATGGAGCTGTGGCTCGCACTCAAGGCGACGGCGGCGACGGCGGTGACGGGAGCGGAGGGAGCGGCCCCAGCGACCGGAGCAGCGGCAACGACGGCAGCGACGGCAGCGACGGGTCCAACGGCGACGGTAACCACGACCGCTGAGACTGCTGAGGCCGCCGGGGCCGCTGAGACCGCCGGGGTTCCCGGGCCGCCCGAGCCCGCCGAGCCCGCCGGGGAATGAGCGGAACGGCCCGACCGACCGACCCACCCCACACGCCCCCCCCGCACGCCTCGCCACGCACGCCCCGCCCCACCACGCGCCGGCCTCCCCACCCCTCACGGGCTTCCCCGCCCCACCGACACACCGGCCTCCCCGCCCAACCACCCATCGCCCGCCCCACCCGACACCCGCTCCGCCAATTCGGAGCACCCGACACCCGCTCCGCTCCACGCCGGACAAACGCCCTGAGCCCCCTGCCGCCCTACCGTGGGACCACGGCGGTGAGCCTTCCGGGCGCCCGCCACCCCCGTCACGACCTCCGAAGGGCCGGAACCTCCATGACTTCCACCCACGCGTTCTGGCTGGCCGGCCGCCAGGCCACCGGTGCGGACAGCTTCGACGTCACCAACCCGTACGACGGACGCCTCGTCGGCACCGTCAGCGTGCCGACCGACGCCCAGGTCGAGGAGGCCGTCGCCGCCGCGCACGCCGTGCGCGACGAGTTCGCCGCGACCCCGGCGCATGTACGGGCCGCGGCCCTCGACCACGTCGTACGGCGGCTGACGGAGCGCACCGAGGAGATCGCCCAGCTGATCTCGGCGGAGAACGGCAAGCCGATCAAGTGGGCCCGCGGTGAGGTCGGCCGGGCCGTGTCCGTGTTCCGGTTCGCGGCCGAGGAGGCCCGCCGGTTCAACGGAGGCGAGGCCCAGCGGCTGGACACCGACCTCGGCGGCACCGGCCGGCTAGGGCTGGTCCGGCGCTTCCCGCGCGGGGCCGTCCTCGGCATCGCGCCCTTCAACTTCCCGCTGAACCTCAGCGCCCACAAGGTCGCCCCGGCCATCGCCGTCGGCGCCCCGATCATCCTCAAGCCCGCCCCGGCCACCCCGATCTCCGCCCTGATCCTGGGTGAGCTGCTGGCCGAGACGGACCTCCCGGCCGGTTCCTGGTCCGTCCTGACGGTCCCGAACGACAAGATGCCCGCCCTGGTCCAGGACGAGCGGCTGCCGGTCATCTCCTTCACCGGCTCCGGCCCCGTCGGCTACGCGATCATGGAGTCGGTGCCCCGCAAGCACTGCACCCTGGAGCTCGGCGGCAACGGCGCGGCGGTCGTCCTCGGCGACTACGCCTCCGACGAGGACCTCGACTGGGCCGCGACCCGGATCGCCACCTTCTCCAACTACCAGGGCGGCCAGTCCTGCATCTCGGTGCAGCGCGTCATCGCCGACGCCTCGGTCTACGACCGGCTCGTCCCGAAGATCGTCGCCGCTGTCGAGGCCCTGGTCACCGGCGACCCGGCCGACGCCACCACCGACGTCGGCCCGCTCGTCAGCGAGGACGCGGCCAAGCGCGTCGAGTCCTGGGTCGACGAGGCCGTCCAGGGCGGCGCCGAACTGCTCACCGGCGGCAAGCGCGACGGGGCCACCTACGCCCCGACCGTGCTCGCCGGTCTCCCCGACGACGTGACGCTCTCCTGCGAAGAGGTCTTCGGGCCGGTCATGTCCCTCCAGAAGGCCGACGGCGAGGCGGAGGCGTTCGCCGCCGTCAACTCCTCCAAGTACGGCCTCCAGGCCGGGGTCTTCACCCACGACCTCCAGACCGCCTTCCGCGCCCACCGCGCCCTGGAGGTCGGCGGCGTGATCATCGGCGACGTCCCGTCGTACCGCGCCGACCAGATGCCGTACGGCGGCGCCAAGCAGTCCGGCGTCGGCCGGGAGGGCGTGCGCTACGCCATGGACGACTACACCTACGAGCGCGTCCTGGTCCTCACCGGCCTCGCCCTGTAACACCCCCGGACGGTCCCGCCCGCGCCCCGCCCGGACAGCGAGCGCGGGCGGGACCCGCCGACCGCACCCCTGCGGACCGCCGTGGTCGCCACGGTGTGCGGGGTGCGGCCACCGCGGCAGCGCCCCGCACGGACCGGGTCAGGACTTGCGGATGGTCATGGTGTTGTCGTTGGAGGGATATCCGTACTTGTACTGCTGGCAGTCGACGGACTTGGACCGGCTGTGCACGGTCCACCCGGCGGGCACCTCGAACAGGCCGCAGATGGTCTTGGTGGTGCCCTTCGGGAGACCGGTGAGATTCACCAGGCCGACCCGGTTGTGGTAATCGCTGGTGCCGCGGCTCCGGTTGCAGTCGGAGACCGACGAGTACCTGGTGATGTGGAACCCGGGCGGGACCGGGCTGTAGGTGCACGCCGACACCGTTCCGCCGGCGGCCACGCCGCTGGTGTCCGTGATCCGCTTCGTGTTGTACATGCCTCCGCCGGTCGAGCCGCACCGGGAACTGTCCCAGTACTTCACCTCGACCCACCCCGCGGGCGTGCTCGTCCAGCCGCACACGTCCTTCGGTGTCGCGGCGGTGGCCGTGCCCGAGGCCAGCAGCCCGCCCAGCAGCGATGCGGTCAGAGCAACTCCCACACGTCTGTACCAGTTCATGCCCATACCCCCCAGGTATCGGACGTCGTGCCCTCCGTGGATGCGCAGGAGTCTGTCACTTCTGACATGCACCTGGCCAGGAGTGCTGTTCATCGGCTGGTCCGGCACGATCGACAGCGGGGTGCCCTTGCAGTCCCCGGGCTTCGCCCCGGCGCTCCCGGCGCCAGGCCCGCTCGGCTGAAGGAAGCCGGCGTCCCGCCTCGTGCGCGGGGGCTGGTGCGGGTGCCGATCCGCGGGTACACGGGTTACATACGGACCAGAAGCACCCCAGTAGCAGCCCAGTAGCAGCAGCGACGAGCGGCGAGGTGAGGTCCCTCATGTCCGCACCACACAACACACCCCAGGTCCCCAAGGTCACCGAACGCGAAGCGCGGCGGGTCGCCGAGGCCGCCCGTGAGCAGGACTGGCGCAAGCCCAGCTTCGCCAAGGAGCTGTTCCTGGGGCGGCTCAGGCTCGACCTGATCCACCCGCACCCCCTGCCGCCGCCCGACGACATCCGGCGCGGCGAGGAGTTCCTGGCGCGGCTGCGGGCGTTCTGCGAGACGAAGGTCGACAGTGCCCGGATCGAGCGTGATGCGAAGATCCCGGACGAGGTGATCGACGGACTCAAGCGGCTCGGCGCCCTCGGGATGAAGATCGAGACCAAGTACGGCGGCCTCGGCCTCACCCAGGTGTACTACAACAAGGCGCTCGCTCTCGTCGGCTCCGCCAGCCCCGCGATCGGCGCTCTGCTCTCCGCGCATCAGTCGATCGGCGTACCGCAGCCGCTGAAGATCTTCGGCACCCAGGAGCAGAAGGACGTCTTCCTGCCCCGGCTGGCCACCACCGACATCTCCGCCTTCCTCCTCACCGAGCCCGACGTCGGCTCCGACCCCGCCCGCCTCGCCACCTCCGCCGTGCCCGACGGGCCCGACTACCTCCTCGACGGCGTGAAGCTGTGGACCACCAACGGCGTCGTCGCCGACCTGCTCGTCGTCATGGCCCGGGTCCCCGCGTCCGAGGGCCACCCCGGAGGCATCACCGCCTTCGTCGTCGAGGCGGACGCCCCCGGCGTCACCGTGGAGCACCGCAACGCCTTCATGGGGCTGCGCGGCATCGAGAACGGCGTCACCCGCTTCCACCAGGTGCGAGTGCCCGGCGCGCACCGGATCGGGCCCGAGGGCGCCGGGCTGAAGATCGCCCTCACCACCCTCAACACCGGCCGCCTCTCGCTGCCCGCGATGTGCGTCGGCGTGGGCAAGTGGTCGCTGAAGATCGCCCGCGAATGGTCCGCCGTACGGGAGCAGTGGGGCCGGCCCGTCGCCCGGCACGAGGCGGTCGGCAAGAAGATCTCGTTCATCGCGGCCACCACCTTCGCCCTGGAGGCCGTCCTCGACCTCTCCTCGCAGATGGCCGACGAGGACCGCAACGACATCCGTATCGAGGCCGCCCTCGCCAAGCTGTACGGCTCCGAGATGGGCTGGCTGATCGCCGACGAACTGGTCCAGATCCGCGGCGGCCGCGGCTTCGAGACCGCCCAGTCGCTGGCCGCCCGTGGGGAGCGGGCCGTCCCGGCCGAGCAGATGCTCCGGGACATGCGCATCAACCGGATCTTCGAGGGCTCCACCGAGATCATGCATCTGCTGATCGCCCGCGAGGCCGTCGACGCCCACCTCAAGGTCGCGGGCGACATCATCGACCCCGACAAGCCGCTCTCCGCCAAGGCGAGGGCGGGCGCGAACGCCGCCGGGTTCTACGCCCGCTGGCTGCCCAAGCTGGTCGCCGGACCGGGCCAGCTCCCGCGCACGTACGCCGAGTTCCACCCCGCCGGGCACCGCGACCTCTCCGGCCACCTCCGGTACGTCGAGCGCTCCTCCCGCAAGCTTGCCCGCTCCACCTTCTACGCCATGTCCCGCTGGCAGGGCCGGATGGAGACCAAGCAGGGCTTCCTCGGCCGGATCGTCGACATCGGCGCCGAACTCTTCGCCATGAGCGCCGCCTGCGTCCGCGCCGAGCATCTGCGCGGTGCGGGCGAGCACGGCCGGGAGGCCTACCAGCTCGCGGACGCCTTCTGCCGGCAGGCCCGCATCCGGGTGGAGGAGCTGTTCACCCGCCTGTGGTCCAACACCGACGACCTCGACCGGCGCGTGGTCGACGGTGTCCTGTCCGGTATGTACACCTGGCTGGAGGAGGGCGTCATCGACCCCAGCGGCGACGGCCCCTGGATCGCGGACGCCACCCCCGGCCCCTCCGTCCAGGAGAACCAGCACCGCCCGGTGCGCTGAGGCCTGTCCGACAGACAGACCCTGGGCCGACCGGGGTGCGTCCACCCCGTCCACACACCGGACGCACCCCCTCGCCCCGCCCGCCGCCCGGCAGGATGGGCGCCGTGACCCTCATCGACCTCCCCGGCTCCAAGTCCGTCACCGCCCGCGCCCTCTTCCTGGCCGCCGCGGCCGACGGCACCACCACCCTCCTGCGCCCGTTGCACTCGGACGACACCGAGGGGTTCGCCGAAGGCCTCCGCAGCCTCGGGTACCCGGTCACCCAGGAGGCCGACCGCTGGCACATCGAAGGCCGCCCGGCCGGGCCCGCCGCCCCCGAGGCCGACGTCTACTGCCGTGACGGCGCGACCACCGCACGCTTCCTGCCCACCCTCGTCGCGGCCGCCGCCTCCGGCACGTACCGCTTCGACGCCTCCGCCCAGATGCGCCGCCGCCCGCTCGCCCCGCTCACCCGGGCCCTCACCGGCCTCGGTGTCGACCTGCGCCACGAGGGAGCCGAGGGGCACCACCCGCTGACCGTCCGGGCCACCGGCATCACGGGCGGCGAACTCACCCTGGACGCGGGTGAGTCGTCCCAGTACCTCACCGCCCTGCTGATGCTCGGACCGCTCACCGCGAAGGGGCTGCGGATCAAGGTGACCGAGCTGGTCTCCGCCCCGTACGTCGAGATCACCCTCGCGATGATGCGGAGCTTCGGTGTGGACGTGCTGCGCGAGGGCGACACCTTCACCGTCCGGCCCGGCGGCTACCGGGCCACCTCCTACGCCGTCGAGCCCGACGCCTCCACCGCGAGCTACTTCTTCGCCGCGGCCGCCCTCACCGGCCGCGAGGTCACCGTCCCCGGCCTCGGCGCCGACGCGCTCCAGGGCGACCTGCGTTTCGTCGACGTCCTGCGCGCCATGGGCGCCGAAGTGGCGGTCGGCGCCGACGCCACCACCGTCCGCTCCACCGGCCGGCTGCGCGGGCTCACCGTCAACATGCGCGACATCTCCGACACCATGCCCACCCTCGCCGCCATCGCGCCCCACGCGGACGGGCCCGTACGGATCGAGGACGTCGCCAACACCCGGGTCAAGGAGTGCGACCGGCTGGAGGCGTGCGCCGAGAACCTGCGCCGCATGGGCATCACCGTGCACACCGGCCCCGACTGGATCGAGATCCACCCCGGTACGCCGAAGCCCACCGGGATCGCGACCCACGGCGACCACCGCATCGCCATGTCCTTCGCCGTCGCCGGACTGCGCACCCCCGGTCTGACGTACGACGACCCCGGGTGCGTACGCAAGACCTTCCCGCGCTTCCACGAGGTGTTCGCGGACTTCGCGCACGCCCTCGAAGGGCGCTGAAAGGCGCCGGCCGCGCGCCCCACCGGGACGCGCTGTCCGCGCACACAGCGGGAGCGGCAACAATGGGGGGCATGAGCGACAGCCCCGCACCCCTCGCCGATCCGCATCTCGTCTTCGATGCCGCGGACGGCCGCCGGGATCTCGTGATCCTCGGCTCCACCGGGTCCATCGGCACTCAGGCCATCGACCTGGTCCTGCGCAACCCCGACCGCTTCCGGGTCACCGCGCTCTCGGCCGCAGGCGGCCGGGTCGCCCTGCTGGCCGAGCAGGCCCGCCTGCTGCGGGTGGACACGGTCGCGGTCGCCGCCGAGGACGCGGTCCCCGCCCTGCGCGAGGCGCTGCGGGAACAGTACGGGGCCGGCGAGCCGCTGCCCGAGATCCTGGCCGGACGCGACGCGGCCACCACCCTCGCCGCGAGCGCCTGCCACACCGTGCTCAACGGCATCACCGGCTCCATCGGGCTCGCCCCGACCCTGGCCGCCCTGAAGGCGGGCCGCACGCTCGCCCTCGCCAACAAGGAGTCGCTGATCGTCGGCGGCCCGCTGGTGAAGGCGCTCGCCGCCCCCGGCCAGATCATCCCGGTCGACTCCGAGCACGCTGCCCTCTTCCAGGCGCTGGCCGCGGGCACCCGCGCCGACGTCCGCAGGCTCGTCGTCACGGCCTCCGGCGGACCCTTCCGGGGCCGTACGCGCGAGGAGCTGGCCGACGTCACCCGGGAGCAGGCCCTCGCCCACCCCACCTGGGCGATGGGCCCGGTCATCACGATCAACTCCGCGACCCTGGTCAACAAGGGTCTTGAGGTCATCGAGGCGCACCTCCTCTACGACATCCCCTTCGACCGGATCGAGGTCGTGGTCCACCCGCAGTCCTACGTCCACTCCATGGTCGAGTTCAGCGACGGCTCCACCCTCGCCCAGGCCACCCCGCCCGACATGCGCGGACCCATCGCCATCGGCCTCGGCTGGCCCGAGCGCATCCCGGACGCCGCCCCCGCCTTCGACTGGACGAAGGCCTCCAGCTGGGAGTTCTTCCCGCTGGACACCGAGGCCTTCCCGTCCGTCGGTCTCGCCCGGCACGTCGGCGGGCTCGGCGGCACCGCGCCCGCCGTTTTCAATGCGGCGAACGAGGAGTGCGTGGACGCGTTCCTCGCCGGACAGCTGCCCTTCAACGGAATCATGGATACGGTCACCGCTGTGGTGTCCGAACACGGCACCCCCGCCCCGGGAACCTCGCTCAGCGTCGCGGACGTCCTCGAAGCGGAAACCTGGGCCCGCGCACGGGCCCGGGAACTCTCGGCGAAAGCGACAGCGGAGGCGCGCGCATGAGTCTGACCTCGATCCTGCTGACGGTCCTGGGGATCGCCGTCTTCGTCGTGGGCCTGCTCTTCTCCATCGCCTGGCACGAGCTGGGCCACCTCTCCACGGCCAAGATGTTCGGCATCCGGGTCCCGCAGTACATGGTCGGATTCGGCCCGACCCTCTGGTCGAAGAAGAAGGGCGACACCGAGTACGGCATCAAGGCCATCCCGGCGGGCGGCTACATCCGCATGATCGGGATGTTCCCGCCCGGCGCCGACGGCCGCCTTGAGGCCCGCTCCACCTCACCGTGGCGCGGCATGATCGAGGACGCCCGCTCCGCCGCGTACGAGGAGCTCGAACCCGGCGACGAGAAGCGGCTCTTCTACACGCGCAAGCCGTGGAAGCGCGTCATCGTGATGTTCGCCGGGCCGTTCATGAACCTGGTCCTCGCGGTCGCGATCTTCATGGGCGTCGCGATGACCTTCGGCTTCCAGACCCAGACCACCGAGGTCGCGGGCGTCCAGCAGTGCGTCATCTCGCAGAGCGACAAGCGCGACACCTGCAAGGACAGCGACCCGGTCTCCCCGGCCAAGGCCGCGGGCCTGAAGGAGGGCGACAAGATCGTCGCCTTCGACGGGCAGCGGGTCGACGACTGGACGACGCTCTCGGACCGCATCCGCGGGACCATCGGCCCCGCCACGATCACCGTCGAGCGCGGCGGCCAGGAGGTCACCCTCAACGCCGTCCTGCGCGAGAACGCCGTCGCGAAGAAGGACGCCGACGGCGAGGTCATCCCCGACCAGTACATCAAGGCGGGCTATCTGGGCTTCGCCGCCCAGACCGAGATCGTGCCGCTCTCCTTCGGCGACTCCGTCGTCCGTATGGGCGACATGATCGAGAACGGCGTGGACGCGATCATCGCCCTGCCCTCCAAGATCCCGGCCCTGTGGGACGCCGCGTTCAGCGACGGCCAGCGCGCCGACGACTCACCGGTCGGCGTGGTGGGCGCGGCCCGGATCGGCGGCGAGGTGATGAACCTCGACATCCCGGCCCAGAACCAGGTCGCGATGATGCTGTTCCTGCTGGCGGGCTTCAACCTGTCGCTGTTCCTGTTCAACATGTTGCCGCTGCTCCCGCTGGACGGCGGGCATATCGCGGGCGCCCTGTGGGAGTCGTTGCGGCGCAACGTGGCCAGGGTCTTCCGGCGTCCGGACCCGGGTCCGTTCGACGTGGCCAAGCTGATGCCGGTCGCCTACGTGGTCGCCGGACTCTTCATCTGCTTCACGCTGCTGGTCCTGGTGGCCGACATCGTGAACCCGGTCAGGATCAGCTGACCGCGCCGGTGGAAAACAGCTGATCGTCCCATTCGCCCCACAGGTGACGGCCGGGCACACATGGTGTGTCCGGCCGCTCACGAAGGGGTGGACATGTCGACATGGTGCGTGTGCCCGGGCTCCGGTGCCGTAACCTCGAAGGCTGGAGCCCGCCGAAATCGGGACCTTGATCCACACCTTGGGGATGCACAGCGCATGACTGCGATTTCTCTCGGAATGCCGGCCGTTCCGACCAAGCTCGCCGACCGAAGGGTCAGCCGACAGATCCAGGTCGGCTCGGTCGCGGTCGGCGGTGACGCGCCCGTCTCGGTGCAGTCGATGACGACGACGCGCACCTCGGACATCGGGGCCACGCTCCAGCAGATCGCCGAGCTGACGGCGTCCGGCTGCCAGATCGTGCGCGTGGCCTGCCCCACGCAGGACGACGCCGACGCCCTCGCCACGATCGCCAAGAAGTCCCAGATCCCGGTGATCGCGGACATCCACTTCCAGCCGAAGTACGTCTTCGCGGCCATCGACGCGGGCTGCGCGGCGGTCCGGGTGAACCCGGGCAACATCAAGCAGTTCGACGACAAGGTCAAGGAGATCGCGAAGGCGGCGGGCGAGACCCGCACGCCGATCCGGATCGGCGTCAACGCCGGCTCCCTGGACGCGCGGCTCCTGAAGAAGTACGGCAAGGCCACCCCCGAGGCCCTCGTCGAGTCGGCCCTCTGGGAGGCGTCCCTCTTCGAGGAGCACGGCTTCGGCGACATCAAGATCTCGGTCAAGCACAACGACCCCGTCGTGATGGTCAACGCCTACCGCCAGCTCGCCGCCCAGAGCGACTACCCCCTGCACCTCGGCGTCACCGAGGCCGGGCCGGCGTTCCAGGGCACCATCAAGTCGGCCGTCGCGTTCGGCGCGCTGCTCTCCGAAGGCATCGGCGACACCATCCGCGTCTCCCTCTCGGCCCCGCCGGCCGAGGAGGTCAAGGTAGGACTCCAGATCCTGGAGGCGCTGAACCTGAAGCAGCGCCGCCTGGAGATCGTCTCCTGCCCCTCCTGCGGCCGCGCCCAGGTCGACGTCTACAAGCTCGCCGACCAGGTCAGCGCCGGGCTCGACGGCATGGAGGTCCCGCTCCGCGTCGCCGTGATGGGCTGCGTCGTCAACGGCCCCGGCGAGGCCCGCGAGGCCGACCTCGGCGTCGCCTCCGGCAACGGCAAGGGCCAGATCTTCGTCAAGGGCGAGGTCATCAAGACCGTCCCCGAGTCGAAGATCGTCGAGACCCTGATCGAAGAGGCCATGAAGATCGCCGAGCAGATGGAGAAGGACGGCATCCCGTCCGGCGAACCCGAGGTCTCCATCAGCTGACCTCGGCTTTCCCCCCTCCTCACCGCCCCGCCGGGCCCCGCGACCGGCGGGGCGGCGGTGTGGTGAGAGGCCCTCTCGCGGACCCGGGCGGCGTTCAAGGGGCTTGTTGGGTACAGTGCGGAAATCAGCAGACCGCATGGTGAGGCCCCCTCGTGTTGACGCAGACCACCACCCGGGTCCTCGAACCCAGCGACCTCGGCGCAGCGCTCGCCATCCTGGAGAGCGAGCCCGTGGCCAACGCCTTCGTGACGTCCCGCGTGCAGGTCGCGGGGCTCGACCCCTGGCGCCTCGGCGGGGAGATGTGGGGCTGGTACGCCGACGGCAGGCTCCGCTCCCTGTGCTACTCCGGCGCCAACCTCGTCCCCATCTGCGCCGGACCCGAGGCCGTCCGGGCCTTCGCCGACCGGGCCCGCCGGGCCGGACGCCGCTGCTCCTCCATCGTCGGACCCGCCGAACCCACCGCCCTGCTGTGGCGGCACCTCGAACCGAGCTGGGGCCCCGCCCGCGAGGTCCGCGCCAACCAGCCCCTCATGGTCGCCGAAAGCCCCTCCGCCGACATCACCCCCGACCCGCTCGTCCGCCGCATCCGCAAGGACGAGACGGAGGTCCTCATGCCGGCCTGTGTCGCCATGTTCACCGAGGAGGTCGGCATCTCGCCGCTCGCCGGGGACGGCGGACTCCTCTACCAGGCCCGCGTCGCCGAACTCATCGGCGCCGGACGCTCCTTCGCCCGCATCGACGACGGCAAGGTCGTCTTCAAGGCGGAGATCGGCGCCGCCACCCCCCAGGCCTGCCAGATCCAGGGCGTCTGGGTCGCCCCGGAACACCGGGGCAAGGGCCTCTCCGAGACCGGCATGGCCGCCGTCCTGCGCTACGCACTGGCCGACGTCGCCCCCGTCGTCAGCCTGTACGTGAACGACTACAACACCCCCGCCCGCAGGGCCTACCGCCGCGTCGGCTTCCGTGAGACCGGCGCGTTCATGAGCGTCCTGTTCTGATCCGCCGGAAATCCCCTGGGCCAGTAGGGTTCCCGCATGGCAGTCCCCGGAGAAGGCTCCGCAGCACCCGACGTCGAGATCGGCCCCGTCGACCTGGCCGCCCGTGTCGACGAAGCCCTGCTCGTCCAGGCAGCCGCCTTCGGGCTCACCCAGGACGAGATCGACGTACGCCGACACATCGTCCTCAGGCACCTGGAGCACCCCCACGCCCGCGCCCTCGGCGCCCTCACCGCCGAGGGACGGCTCGTCGGCTTCGTCTACGGGCTGCCCAACGACCGCGCCCAGTGGTGGTCCACCGTCGTCGAGCCCTATCTGCGGGCCACCGGCTCCGACGGCTGGCTCGACGACTCCTTCGTCATCACCGAGCTGCACGTCCACCCCGGCCATCAGCAGCGCGGCATCGGCCGCACGCTGATCACCATGATCACCGACGCCGTCGACCACCCCCGGTCGATCCTCTCCGCCATCGACAAGGACAGCCCGGCCCGCGCCCTGTACCGCGCCCTCGGCTACCGCGACCTGGCCCGCCAGGTGGTCTTCCCGAGCGCCCCGCAGCCGTACGCGGTCATGGGCGCCCCCCTGCCGCTGTTGCGGTAGGGCGTTATGGATTTCCGCCTGCCCGCACCGCCCGGTTAACCTCGGGCTCACCACCCTTGCGAGCAGGAGTTCACCATGGCCCAGGTCCAGCGCATGTCCCGATTGATGATCAAGACACTGCGCGACGACCCGGCGGACGCCGAGACGCTCAGCCACAAGCTGCTGGTCCGCGCCGGGTACGTGCGCCGCAACGCGGCCGGCATCTGGACCTGGCTGCCGCTCGGCAAGAAGGTCCTGGACAACATCTCGAACGTGGTCCGCGAGGAGATGGACGCCATCGGCGCCCAGGAAGTCCTGCTGCCCGCCCTGCTGCCCAAGGAGCCCTACGAGGCGTCGGGCCGCTGGGAGGAGTACGGCGACCTCCTCTTCCGCCTCAAGGACCGCAAGGGCGGCGATTACCTCCTCGGCCCGACCCACGAGGAGATCTTCACGCAGACGGTCAAGGACCAGTGCACGTCCTACAAGGACCTGCCGGTGATGCTCTACCAGATCCAGACGAAGTACCGCGACGAGGCCCGCCCCCGCTCCGGCGTGCTCCGCGGCCGCGAGTTCCAGATGAAGGACTCGTACAGCTTCGACACCACCGACGAGGGCCTGGCGCACTCCTACGCCCTGCACCGGGCCGCGTACATCAAGATCTTCGAGCGCCTGGGTCTGGACCACCGCATCGTCTCGGCCGTCTCCGGCGCCATGGGCGGCTCCGCCTCCGAGGAGTTCCTCGCCCCCGCGGCCGCCGGTGAGGACACCTTCGCCGACTGCCCGAACTGCGACTACGCCGCCAACACCGAGGCCGTGACCTTCGCGCTCGCCCCGGTCGACGGCTCGGCGCACGGCGCGGTCGAGGAGCTGGACACCCCCGACACCCCGACCATCGAGACCCTCGCCGATCACCTGGGCGTCCCCGCCTCGGCCACCCTGAAGAACCTCCTGGTCAAGGTGGACGGCGAGATCGTCGCCGTCGGCGTCCCCGGCCACCGCGAGGTCGACCTCGGCAAGCTCGGCGAGCACCTGGCGCCCGCCGTCGTCGAGCTGGTCACCGCCGAGGACTTCGTCGGCCGCGACGACCTCGTACGCGGCTACGTCGGCCCCCAGGGCCTGGAGAAGGTCCGCTACCTCGCCGACCCCCGCGTCGCCCCCGGCACCGCCTGGATCACCGGCGCCAACAAGGAGGGCAAGCACGCCAGGAACGTCGTCGCGGGCCGCGACTTCGAGGTCGACGAGTATCTGGACGTCGTCGTGGTCGAGGAGGGCGACCCCTGCCCCGCCTGCGGCACCGGCCTCACCCTGGACCGCGCCATCGAGATCGGCCACATCTTCCAGCTGGGCCGCAAGTACGCCGACACCTTCCAGCTCGACGTGCTCGGCCAGCAGGGCAAGCCCGTCCGCGTCACGATGGGCTCGTACGGCATCGGCGTCTCCCGCGCCGTGGCCGCCCTCACCGAGCAGACCGCCGACGACAAGGGCCTGTGCTGGCCCCGCGAGATCGCCCCGGCCGACGTCCACGTCGTCGCCGCGGGCAAGGCCCTCCAGACGGAACTGGCCCTGGAGGTCTCGGAGAAGCTCAACGCGGCGGGCCTGCGCGTCCTGGTCGACGACCGCCCCGGTGTCTCGCCCGGCGTGAAGTTCACCGACTCCGAGCTCATCGGCGTGCCCAAGATCCTCGTCGCGGGCCGCCGCTCGGCCGACGGCGTCCTTGAGCTCAAGGACCGCCGCACCGGCGAGCGCGAGGAGCTGACGGTGGACGAGGCGATCGCCCGCCTCACCGCCGACCTCGGCTGAGCACACACGAAGAAGGCCCCCGCGCACCGCGCGCGGGGGCCTTCGCCGTACGGGGAGGGGCTACAGCCAGCCCGCGAACTCCAGGGTCAGTTCGCCGATCTGCCGCCGCCCCTCGGCCAGCGCCCGGGTCCCCGACTCCACCGCCCGGAACAGCGTCCAGCCGTGCAGCCGGGCCTGCTCCACCTCCAGCGACTCCGCCAGCTTCTTGACCCGCCGCCGCGCCGTCGCCGGGCCGCCGGGGGAGGCGATCAGATCCTCCACCCGGTCCCGTACCAGCCGCGCCAGGTCATAGGCGCGCTCGCCCACCAACGGCTCCGGACCCACCGTCAGCCACGGCGCACGCTCCCCGGCCAGGACTTTGCTCTGCCGGAAGTTGCCGTGCAGCAGCAGGAGTTCGGGGGAGGCCCCGACCAGCTCGGCCCGCGCCGCGAGCGCCGCACCGACCAGCGCGGCCAGCTCCGGATCGGCCTCGGCGGCCGCCCGCATCCCGGCGCTCTGACGCCCGGTCCGCTCGGCCACGCTCTCGAAGCGATGCCCTGCCGGGGGCTCCACCCACAGCCGCCGCAGCGTGCCCGCCGCCTCCAGCTGGGCCTTCGCCTCCGGCAGCGAACGCAGCGACACCTCGTGGTGCAGCCGCTCCAGCAGCAGCGCGCCGTGCGCGTCGAGCGCTCCGGCCGGGGTGTCCAGCAGCCGCACCGCACCCCAGCCGCCCCAGTGCTCCAGCGCCGCCCGTTCCAGCTCCGGCCCGGTGACCGGCGGGGCCAGCTTCAGCGCGGCCGGGGTCCCGTCGGCGCGGTGCACCAGGACCACCAGGGAGCTGCGCCCGCCCGGGGCGGCCACCCGTTCGACGGTGAGGTCTTCTCCGGCGGTGTCCAGCACCCGTTCGGCCAGTGCGGGGAGCCGGTCCAGCCAGTCGGCCGTCGCCTCGTCCCCGTACATCTCGCCGAGCGCGCGCACCAGGCGCTGCGGCGGTTCAAAACCCATACGTCGTGTGTTCCCTTTCCGGTCCTTCGGATCAGCGCGTTCCGTCCGCGCCCGCGGCCTCCACGGGGCCCGTCGCGGCCGGATCCGCACCGGCGGCCCGCTCGGCGAGCCCCGGAAAGGCTACGTTGCCGCCCCGCCAGCGGGCCGACCGCACCGCGGCCTCGCGCAGCGCGCCCGCGGCCTCCTTGCGCAGCGGGCCCTCGCAAGCCCGTACGAGATCGGCGTAGACGCCCGCGACCCGGTCCTCCAGCTCCGCGGCGAGCCGCTCCGCCGCCGGGGCGTCCGCGACCGCGAACGGCAGAGCGTACGCGGCCTCGGCCGCCACCGGCGTACCGCCCAGGTCCCGCACGGTGCGGGACAGCGCGTCCCGGCGCGCGCGGTGCCCGTCGTACGCCGCGTCCGCCTCCGAGCGCCGTTTCCCGTCGAGGCGGCCGCCCAGCGTGCTGTAGCCGTAGACGGCGGCGTGCTCGGCGGCCAGGGCCGCCTGGGCGGCGGTCAGCTCGGGGGAGGGGGAGTCGTCCTTCGACGGCCGGGCGGTACGGGTGCTCATGCGGCGGTCTCCTTGCCCAGCTCGGTCAGCAGATACGCGTGTGCCGCGGCGGCCGCCGCCACCGAGGCCAGCAGCCGGGCCAGCTCCGGCTCCGCGGTCAGCAGGGCCTCGGTGTGCGCGTCTGCCCTGCGGCGCTCGGCGGCGGCCAGCTCCTTCACGGCATCCCCGGGGTCGGTGGACACCGGGCCGGGGGCGGGCGGAGCGGCCTCGTCCGGTGCACCTTCCGCGCGCGGCGGCGCCAGCGCCTTCCCGTGCTCCCGTACGGCCGCCCGCAGGGGCGCCAGGCCCGCCGCGGTCGCCGGATGGGCCTCGGCCACCAGGTCGTAGTGGGCGATCAGGCGCGCGCCGTCGCGCACCGCCTTCTCGCGCAGGGCCCGCTCGGCCCGGACCGCGTCGGCCCGGGCGCCGGAGCGCGCGGGCCTCCTGCCGTCCGCCGCCTCACCGTCGCCCCCGCAGCCGGTCAGCACCGCACCCAGGGCGAGAGCTCCCGTGGCGGTGAGCGCCCCCCTGCGCGTCGTCCCCGTGCGCTGCACGTTTCTCCTTCGAGCCTGGACCGGTCCTGACAGGATCTGTCCTGATGTGATCACCGCAGGCGAGCGTACCCGCGCCGACGGGGCAGGCGGACGGCAACACCCCTGGCGACCGGATACCCTTTGACCTGACGCACGACGATCCCCACAACAGCACACGCGGCCGAGGAGTCACCCGGATGAGCACCACCCAGAGCGAGAGGCTGCGCGGGCTGCTGGAACCGCTCGTCAGCGCGCAGCAGCTGGACCTCGAAGAGATCGAGGTGTCCCGGGCGGGCCGCCGCGGAGTGCTCCGGATCATCGTGGACTCCGAGGAGGGCGTGGAGCTGGACGCCTGCGCGGAGCTGAGCCGCGCGATCTCCCAGAAGCTGGACGAGACCGACGTGATGGGCGAGGGCGAGTACGTCCTCGAAGTCAGCTCCCCCGGCGCGGACCGCCCGCTGACCGAGCACCGCCACTACGTACGCGCCACCGGCCGGCTGGCCCGGTTCCAGCTGGCCTCCGACGGCTCCGGCGAACTGGTCGCCCGCATCCTCGCCGTGGACGAGGACGGGCTCGACCTCGAAGTGCCCGGAGTCAAGGGCCGCAAGCCCACGTCCCGCCGCCTCGCCTTCGACGAGATCGCCAAGGCGCGCGTGGAGATCGAATTCAACCGCAAGGACAAGAAGGAAGAGGAGGCGTAGCCGTGGACATCGATGTGAAGCTTCTGAAGGGCTTGGCGCAGGACAAGGAGATCCCCTTCGACGTGCTCGTCGGGGCGATCGAGTCGGCCCTCCTCATCGCGTACCACCGCACCGACGGCAGCCACCGCCGGGCGCGCGTGGAGATCGACGAGCGCGGCCATGTGACGGTGTGGGCCAAGGAGGACCCGGCCGACCTCGAAGAGGGCCAGGAGCCCAAGGAGTTCGACGACACCCCCTCCGGTTTCGGCCGGATCGCGGCGACCACCGCCAAGCAGGTCATCCTCCAGCGGCTGCGCGACGCGGAGGACGACCGGACCTTCGGGGAGTACGCGGGCCACGAGGGCGACGTCGTCACCGGCGTCGTCCAGCAGGGCAAGGACCCCAAGAACGTCCTGGTCGACATCGGCAAGCTGGAAGCCATCCTTCCGGTGCAGGAGCAGGTCCCGGGCGAGGAGTACACCCACGGCCTGCGCCTGCGTACGTATGTCGTACGGGTCGCCAAGGGCGTGCGCGGTCCGTCGGTGACGCTCTCGCGCACCCACCCCAACCTGGTGAAGAAGCTCTTCGCGCTGGAGGTCCCCGAGATCGCCGACGGCTCGGTGGTCATCGAGGCCATCGCGCGCGAGGCCGGTCACCGGACCAAGATCGCCGTGCGTTCCACCCGGGCCGGCCTGAACCCCAAGGGCGCCTGCATCGGCCCGATGGGCAGCCGGGTGCGCAACGTCATGGCCGAGCTGCACGGTGAGAAGATCGACATCGTGGACTGGTCGGACGACCCGGCCGAGATGGTCGCCAACGCACTGTCGCCCGCCCGGGTGAGCGAGGTCGAGGTCGTCGACCTCGGCGCCCGCTCCGCCCGGGTCACCGTGCCGGACTACCAGCTGTCGCTGGCCATCGGCAAGGAGGGCCAGAACGCCCGCCTCGCCGCCCGCCTCACCGGCTGGCGCATCGACATCCGGCCCGACACCGAGACCGACGCCGAGCGCGAGACCGCCGACCGCGAGCGGGCCGAGCGGGCCCGGGAGCGCTCGGAAAGGCGTTGACCCGGAGCGGGTCCAGGGAATAGATCTGGGCCGTACGGCGCTGAGATCACGACAACATCCGTTCGATTTTTGCCCCAAAGGGGTGAGGTCGGTACGGGGAGGTAGACTTAAACGTGTCTGGCCGGACGCAAGCCCGCGCTTGCCCCGAGCGAACCTGTGTGGGATGCCGGGAGCGAGCGGCCAAGAGCGAGCTGCTGCGCATCGTGGTGGACGAGGGCGCCTGCGTCCCTGATCCACGCGGTACGCTGCCCGGCCGGGGTGCTTATGTGCACCCCACCTCTGTCTGTCTCGACCTGGCGGTTCGCCGCCGGGCATTCCCCCGGGCCTTCAAGGCCAAGGGGCCGTTCGACACCGCGGCACTCACGCGGTTCGTCGAGCGGGTGACACCGTAAGAAAAGTGAACGGCACGGGACCCCGTGCGGTCAGGTACCTCGCGAGTTGGAAGTAGGTCGAGATTGCGATGAGCACTCGATGAGTACGCGATGAGTACGCCCATGAAGTAGCGACGGTCCGGCGGTAACCCGGACCTAAAAGGAGCGAAGTGGCTAAGGTCCGGGTATACGAACTCGCCAAGGAGTTCGGCGTCGAGAGCAAGGTCGTCATGGCCAAGCTCCAAGAACTCGGTGAATTCGTCCGTTCGGCGTCCTCGACGATCGAGGCGCCGGTTGTACGTAAGTTGACCGACGCACTGCAGGGGCCCGGCGGCAACGCCGGCAAGTCCGCTGCCAAGCCTGGCGCGCCCCGTAAGGCGACGCCCGCGAAGCCCGCAGCGCCCTCCCCGGCCGCTGCGGCACGTCCCGCTGCCCCGAAGCCCGGCGCACCGGCTCCCAAGCCGGCCGCGGCCGAGACCCCGAGCAGCACCCCGGCAGCGCCTTCCGCGCCGTCGGCGGGCCCCCGTCCGGGCCCGAAGCCCGCGCCGGCCAAGCCGGCCCCGGTGACCCCGGTCCCGGCCGCCGAGTTCTCGGCTCCGGCTCCGGCTCAGCCGGCCGCCCCCCAGCAGCCCCAGGCCCCGCGTCCCGCGGGTGCCACCCCGGGTCCGCGCCCGGCCCGTCCGGCCCCGGCCGGCGGTCAGCGCGACGGCGGAGCCCGCGACGGCGGTCAGCGTGACGGCGGCCGTGGCGGCGAGCGTGGCGGCGACCGCCCCGCACGTCCCGCGGGCCAGGGCGCCCCGCGCCCCGGCGGCGCCCGTCCGGCCGGTCCCCGTCCGGGCAACAACCCCTTCACCTCCGGCGGCTCCACCGGCATGGCGCGCCCCGGCGCGCCCCGTCCCGGCGGTGCCCCGCGCCCCGGCGGCGGCCAGGAGCGCCCCGGCGCCCCGCGCCCCCAGGGCAGCGGCCCCGGCGGCGCCCCGCGTCCGCAGGGTGGTCAGGGACAGGGCGGTGCCCGTCCCACTCCGGGCGGCATGCCCCGTCCGCAGGCTCCGCGTCCCGGCGGCGGTCCCGCCGGTAACCGCCCGAACCCCGGCATGATGCCGCAGCGTCCCGCTGCGGGCCCGCGTCCCGGCGGCGGCCCCGGCGGTGGCCGTGGTCCCGGCGGCGGCGGTCGTCCCGGTGGCGGCGGCGGTCGTCCCGGCGGTGGCGGCGGCGGCTTCGCCGGTCGTCCCGGTGGCGGCGGTGGCGGCGGCTTCGCCGGTCGTCCGGCCGGTCCCGGTGGCGGCGGCGGTGCCGGTCGTCCCGGCGGTGGCGGCGGCTTCGGCGGCCGTCCCGGCTTCGGCGGTCGTCCCGGTGGTCCCGGTGGCCGCGGTGGCACGCAGGGTGCGTTCGGCCGTCCCGGCGGTCCGGCGCGTCGTGGCCGTAAGTCGAAGCGGCAGAGGCGCCAGGAGTACGAGGCCATGCAGGCCCCGTCCGTCGGCGGCGTCATGCTGCCCCGCGGCAACGGACAGGCCGTCCGGCTGTCGCGCGGTGCCTCCCTCACCGACTTCGCGGAGAAGATCAACGCCAACCCGGCGTCGCTCGTCGCCGTGATGATGAACCTCGGCGAGATGGTCACCGCCACGCAGTCCGTTTCCGACGAGACGCTCCGGCTTCTCGCCGAGGAGATGAACTACGTCCTGGAGATCGTCAGCCCCGAGGAGGAGGACCGCGAGCTGCTCGAGTCCTTCGACATCGAGTTCGGCGAGGACGAGGGCGGCGAAGAGGCCCTGGTCTCCCGTCCGCCGGTCGTGACCGTCATGGGTCACGTCGACCACGGTAAGACCCGACTCCTGGACGCGATCCGCAAGACCAACGTGGTCGCGGGCGAGGCCGGTGGCATCACCCAGCACATCGGTGCCTACCAGGTCTCCTCCGAGGTCAACGGCGAGGACCGCAAGATCACCTTCATCGACACCCCGGGTCACGAGGCGTTCACCGCCATGCGTGCCCGTGGTGCGAAGTCGACCGACATCGCGATCCTCGTGGTGGCGGCCAACGACGGTGTGATGCCCCAGACGATCGAGGCGCTGAACCACGCCAAGGCGGCCGAGGTGCCGATCGTGGTCGCGGTCAACAAGATCGACGTCGAGGGCGCGGACCCGACCAAGGTGCGCGGTCAGCTCACCGAGTTCGGTCTGGTGGCCGAGGAGTACGGCGGCGACACCATGTTCGTCGACATCTCCGCCAAGCAGGGCCTCAACATCGAGTCCCTCCTGGAGGCCGTCGTCCTCACCGCCGACGCCTCGCTCGACCTGCGGGCCAACCCGGAGCAGGACGCGCAGGGCATCGCGATCGAGTCCCACCTCGACCGCGGCCGCGGTGCCGTCTCGACCGTCCTGGTCCAGCGCGGAACGCTGCGCATCGGTGACACGGTGGTCGTGGGCGACGCGTACGGCCGGGTCCGGGCGATGCTCGACGACAATGGTCAGAACGTCCAGGAAGCGGGTCCCTCGACCCCCGTCCTCGTCCTCGGTCTCACCAACGTCCCGGGCGCCGGCGACAACCTTCTGGTGGTCGACGAGGACCGTACGGCCCGTCAGATCGCCGAGAAGCGTGCCGCCCGTGAGCGCAACGCCAACTTCGCCCGCAAGGGTGTCCGGTTCTCCCTGGAGAACCTGGACGAGGCGCTCAAGGCCGGTCTGGTCCAGGAGCTCAACCTCATCATCAAGGGCGACGCGTCCGGTTCGGTGGAGGCTCTTGAGTCCTCGCTGCTCCAGCTCGACGTCGGCGAAGAGGTCGACATCCGGATCCTGCACCGCGGTGTGGGTGCGGTCACCGAGTCGGACATCAACCTGGCGACCGGCTCCGACGCCATCGTGATCGGCTTCAACGTGCGCGCCGCAGGGCGTGCCGAGCAGATGGCCGAGCGCGAGGGCGTGGACGTCCGGTACTACTCGGTCATCTACCAGGCGATCGAAGAGATCGAAGCGGCCCTCAAGGGCCTGCTCAAGCCGGAGTACGAAGAGGTCGAGCTCGGTACGGCGGAGATCCGCGAGATCTTCCGCTCGTCCAAGCTGGGCAACATCGCCGGTGTGCTGGTTCGCTCCGGCGAGGTCAAGCGCAACACCAAGGCGCGCCTGCTGCGTGATGGCAAGGTCATCGCGGAGAACCTCAACATCTCCGGTCTGCGCCGCTTCAAGGACGACGTCACCGAGATCCGCGAAGGCTTCGAGGGCGGTATCAACCTCGGAAACTTCAACGACATCAAGATCGACGACGTCATCGCGACGTACGAGATGCGCGAGAAGCCGCGAGGCTGATCCGCAGAGGGAAGGGTCCCGGGCCTCGCCCCGGGCCCCTTCCACCACGGTCGGGGCCGGTCGACGGGTCGTATTTCCGTCGATCGGCTCCGGCCGTTCCGGTACGGTTCTGAGTGTCCCCGGCAAGCTCTGGCGGGGCACGAACCCGAACCGGCGGGACATCCGGACACACATGTATGTGGGGACCCTGTCCTTCGATCTGCTCCTCGGCGACGTACGGTCGTTGAAGGAGAAGCGTTCCGTCGTCCGCCCGATCGTGGCCGAGCTCCAGCGCAAGTACGCGGTGAGCGCGGCCGAGACCGGCGGACAGAATCTCCATCGCAGGGCCGAGATCGGCCTTGCCGTGGTCTCCGGGGACACCGGACACCTCACGGACGTACTGGACCGGTGCGAGCGGCTGGTCGCCGCGCGTCCCGAGGTGGAGCTGCTGTCGGTGAGACGGCGGCTGCACAGTGACGAAGACTGACAGTCGAGTGAAATCAGAAGGAAGAGTGACGGACCGGTGACCGACAACGCGCGGGCCCGCAAGCTGGCCGATCGCATCCAGGTCGTGGTCGCGGAGACCCTGGACCGGCGAATCAAGGATCCGCGGCTGGGATTCGTGACGATCACGGACGCCCGGGTCACCGGAGACCTGCGGGAGGCCACGGTCTTCTACACGGTCTACGGCGACGACGAGGAGCGCGCGGCCTCCGCCGCGGCGCTGGAGAGCGCCAAGGGCGTCCTCCGCTCCGAGGTCGGCCGGCAGACCGGGGTCCGCTTCACGCCGACCCTGGCCTTCGTGCCGGACGCCCTCCCGGACAACGCCCGCACCATCGAGAACCTCCTCGACAAGGCGCGGGCCAGGGACGCGGAGGTGCGCCAGGTGTCCACGGGCGCGAGTTACGCCGGCGACGCCGACCCGTACCGCAAGCCCGAGGACGAGGACGACGAGGCAGAGGCCTCCGGCTCCGCCGACAAGAACGAGGGCCCGACCTCCGCATGACCGAGCAGCAGACCACCACGCCGGACGGCCTTGTCATCGTCGACAAGCCGTCCGGCTTCACTTCGCACGATGTCGTCGCCAAGATGCGCGGCATCGCCCGCACCCGCCGCGTCGGCCACGCGGGCACGCTCGACCCGATGGCGACCGGAGTCCTCGTGCTCGGTGTCCAGCGGGCCACCAAGCTGCTCGGCCACCTCGCGCTGACCGAGAAGGAGTACCTGGGCACGATCCGGCTCGGCCAGGACACCGTCACCGACGACGCCGAGGGCGAGATCACCTCCTCCACCGACGCGTCCGGCGTGACCCGGGAGGGGATCGACGCCGGAGTGGCGGCCCTGACCGGCGCGATCATGCAGGTCCCGTCCAAGGTCAGCGCCATCAAGATCGACGGCAAGCGGTCCTACGCGCGGGTGCGCGGCGGCGAGGAGTTCGAGATCCCGGCCCGCCCGGTGACCGTCTCCTCCTTCCGCGTCTACGACGTCCGCGAGGCCGTCGCCGAGGACGGCACCCCCGTCCTGGACCTGGTCGTCTCCGTGGTCTGCTCCTCGGGGACGTACATCCGCGCCCTCGCCCGGGACCTGGGCGCCGGACTCGGCGTCGGCGGACACCTCACCGCGCTGCGCCGCACCCGGGTCGGCCCGTACGGACTGGACGGCGCCCGGACGCTGGACCAGCACCAGGAGGAGCTGACGGTGATGCCGGTCGCCGAGGCGGCCGCCGCCGCGTTCCCCCGCTGGGACGTGGACGAGAAGCGCGCCAAGCTGCTCCTGAACGGTGTACGGCTGGACATGCCCACATACCCGCCGGGGCCGGTCGCGGTGTTCGGACCGGACGGGGCGTTCCTGGTGCTCGTGGAGGAGGAGAAGGGCAAGGCCAAGAGCCTCGCCGTCTTCGCCTGACCCGGCTCCCGTACGTCAGGTGTCTCGCGTACGTCATGTGTGGAGCGGGCACCCACCCCCCACCCGGTGCCCGCTCCACGTTCCCCCCGGCACCATCCCTGCTCCCGGGGGGACACGCCTATTCACCCCATTGGACGGGCGCTCGGAGTGAATGCCGGGGGCGCGGGGGGCGCTTTCCCGGTCCTCGTTCCTGCCGGGATCACCGGCGTCCTAACGTCGGACCATGGGCAGCGGGGACCGGTCGAAGCTGGTAAGAATCTGCGATCAGACCGGCCGGCCGCGAGGAACGGGATTCGTCGCGGACGACCGAGGCACCGTCGTCACCGCCCATCAGGCCGTGGCCTCCCCGGCGCCCTTCCTCCTCCACGGCACCGACGGCCGCACGTGCACCGTCGGCCCGGACGACATCACCGCACTGCCCGCCCTGGGCCTGGCCCTGCTGCGCACCGGCGGCCCCGACGCGCTCGACGCTGAACCCCTGCCCATCGCCGTCCGGGACCGGGCCGAGCCCGGCGGCTACGTGGACATCGCCGCCCACGGACGGCGAGAGGCCCGGGTCCTCGGCACCACCCCCGCCACCTACACCGCACCGGACGGCGCGCACCCGGTGGCCGCAGCCCTGGAGCTGGCGCTCGGCACCGACGGCCGTGACGCCCTGCGCTCCGGGGGCGCGGCCATCGGAGGGCCGGTGACCGATCCGGTCACCGGCGTCGTCCTCGGCGTCCTGTGCACCGCCCTGGCCACCCCCCACGAGGCGGCCGGGCTCGCCCTGCCGATCGCCCGGGGCGCCGACGGCACGCTGGACGCCCTGCTGCGCCGCAACGCCCTCGCCGCCCCCGGCTACGGCCCCGACCTCAACCTCGCCGGGGCCCTCCAGCTCACCGCCACATCGGTCGGCTCGGCGGACGGCCCGAAGGCCCGCACCGCCCCGGTCGAGCGCGACGACGTCAGCGCGGAGTTCACCGCCTTCGAAGCCGGTACGGGTCTGGTCCTGGGTCTCGTCGGCGCGCCCGGCACCGGCCGCACCACCGAGCTGGCCGCCCTCGCCGCCCGCCGCGCCGAGGGCCGGGCTCCCGCCCCCACGCTCTGGCTCCGCGGCGCGGACCTGCTGGCCGACGACACCTCGATCGCCGACGCCGCGCGCCGCACGCTCGCCCGCGCCGCCCGCATCGTCACCGCCGCCGGGGCCCGCGGCGACATGGCCACGGCCACCCCGGAGCGCATCGCCCGCCTGGCCGCCGACGCGGGCCACCCGCTCCTCGTGGTCCTGGACGGCCCCGAGGAGATGCCACCGCTGCTGGCCCACCACCTCGCCGACTGGACGGCCGGCACCGCCGCCTGGCTCCGGGAGCACCGGGTCCGCCTCGTCGTCGCCTGCCGCCCCGAACACTGGGAGACCGCGGGCGCCCTCCACCCGCCGGGGGCCCTGCACCGCCCCCGCCGCCCCGCCCGCAGACTGCCGCCCGCCCTCCGCCTCGGCGACCTCACCCCCGACCAGGCCGACAAGGCCAAGGAGCGCTACGGCATCCCGCCGACCGCCCTCGCCCCCGGCCACGACCGGCACCCGCTCACCCTGCGGCTGCTCGCCGAGGTCCGCGCCGCGCTGCCCCCCGGCGTCCCCGGCCGCCCCGACACCGAGGACGTCTTCGGCGCCCACCTCGACCTGATGTGCGTGCGCATCGCGGTCCGGATCGCGGCCGCCGCCGACGAGCACCCCCGGGGCACCGCCGTGCGCCGCCTGGCCGCCCGGGTGGCGGGCCAGGTCCACGAGGCGGCCCGCCGCTGCCTGGGGCCGGGCCAGGGCGAGCTGGACCGGGCCGCGTTCGAGGAGATCTTCCCCTGGCGCACCGGCTGGGCCTCCGCCGTGCTCACCGAAGGCCTCCTCGTCCCCGCGGGCGCGGGCTACCGCTTCGCCCACGAGGAGCTCGGCGACTGGGTCCAGGGCGCCCACCTCGACCTGGACGCGGCCCTGCGGTCCCTGGTGCACCGCTGGCACCGGGGGAGCGGCGGGCGGGAGGGAGCCCCGCAGCGCGGGAGCGGCGGCCTGGACGGGGACCCGTACCGGCAGAGCGTCGGGCCGGACCCGGGGGCGGGCCCCCGCACCGGCCGTGAGCCCCGCAGCCTCCCCGTACCCCGGCACCGGATCGGGCCGGTCATTCAGGCCATGGTGCTCCTCGGCCGGCGCCAGGGCACGGCCGCGCTGGCGCACCGGATGGCCGACCTCATCGAGGCGCTGGACCGGCTGTGGACCGACGACGGGCCCCGGGACGAGGACGCTGCCTGGTGGGCGGCCCACCTGCTCGGCGGCAGTCTGCTCAGGGTGCCCGACGCCCGCCCGTATCTCGGCGTTCTGCGGGTTCTCGCCGGGCGCATCACCCGGCGCTCCGCCGCCCGAGGACCGGAAGGCCCAGGTGCGTACGGGGAGTTCGGGCCCTGGTTCTGGCGCCGGCTGCGGCTGCCCGAGGAGGACCGGATCGACCTGCTCCGCCGCCTCGTGCCCGCCGACGGGGTTCCCCGCACCGACGGCGACGAACGGTATCTCGACGCCGTGGCCCGGCGCCTCACGCTCGACGCGCCCACCGTGCAGCCGCTGCTGTGCCGCTGGTTCACCGACGAACGCCCGCTGATGGTGGGCCCCGACGCGCCGCCGGACGTGCCGCTGCGTCCCACGGTCGCCGCCGCCGCGCAGGCCCTGCTGTACGCCCGTCGGGATCTCGCCGTCGACGAGCTGACGGACGCGCTGATCGCCACCCCGCACCAGCGGGCGGGCGAGCTGCTGGCCGCCCTCGCGGAGGACGAGCCCACCGCGCTCTGCCGGGCCGTGGAGCGCTGGGCCCGCGACGAGGACCGCCCGGCCCGCCGCTCCGCCGCCGCCCGGTACGCCGGACTGCTCCAGCAGCGGGTCACCGCCGAGGGCGACCGGGCCCTGCTCCGCTCCGCCGCCGAGATCCTCCTTGCCCGCCCGGAGGACGGCGACCTGCACGCGGCCGCCCTCACCCTCCTCGTCCGGGACCCCGGGACCAGGAACCGCCACCTCCCGGCGGCCCTGCGCGTGTTCGCCGCCGGGGACCCCCGGCTCCCCGTCGAGCTGCTCGCCGAGGTCTTCCCGGCCCACCCCGAGCCGGTCCTCGCCGCGCTCCGGGCCCGCCTGGCCCGCCCCGGCGACGGCGGGGGAGCGGTACTGCGGGCCCTGGCCGGGCTCGACACGCCCGCACTCGCGCTGCACGTCGCCGGGCTCGTACGGGAGTACATCGACGCCCACCCCGAGGACGGCACGCACACGGCGCAGTACGTGGACCTCCGGCTGGAGCACGGCCCGGCCGCCCGCGCCCTGCTGCTGCCGCTGGTGACCGGGCTCCTGCGGGACCGCCCCGCGCCGCCGGCGGTGCGCGCCGCGCTCGCCCGGGTGCTCGCCGGGTCCGGGAGCACCGAGTCCCGGCCGCTGCGGGCCGAGCTGCTGGAGGTCCTGCTGGAGTTCGAGCAGGTCACCGGCCGGGACCCGGATGTGCTGGAGGCGCTGCTCCGGGCCGCCGCCGACGGCTCGGGGCACCGCCCGGAGATCCGTACGAGAGCACTCGTCCACCGCACCGGGATGCTGCTCGTCCGTACCCCCGAGGGCGCCGCCCGCTTCGACCGCGGCCTGGTCGAAGCGGCCCGGGACGTGCCCGGATTCGCCGCCCTCGTCACCCGCTGGCTGGCCGACGCCCCGCAGGAGTGGGCGGCGGTCGTGGGACCGAGCGCCCGGCGCACGGTGGAGGCGTTGGAGACATCACGTCCGTCGATGCCGATGCCGATGCAGGCGGCGGGACGTGAGCATGGCAGTCTTAGACCTGCGTAATCGACAGACACACGTACACAGGTTCGGGCGAGGAGCGGTCACAGTGCAGCGCTGGCGTGGCTTGGAGGACATCCCCCAGGACTGGGGACGCAGCGTCGTCACCATCGGCTCCTACGACGGCGTGCACCGCGGACACCAGCTGATCATCGGCCGGGCCGTCGAGCGCGCCCGTGAGCTGGGCATCCCGTCGGTCGTCGTGACCTTCGACCCGCACCCCAGCGAGGTCGTCCGCCCCGGCAGCCACCCGCCGCTGCTCGCCCCGCACCACCGCCGCGCCGAACTGATGGCGGAGCTGGGCGTGGACGCGGTGCTGATCCTGCCGTTCACCACCGAGTTCTCCCAGCTGTCGCCCGCCGACTTCATCGCCAAGGTGCTGGTCGACCGGCTCCACGCGAAGACCGTCATCGAGGGCCCGAACTTCCGCTTCGGCCACCGGGCCGCCGGGAACGTCGCCTTCCTGACCGAGCTGGGCGCCACCTACGACTACACCGTCGAGGTCATCGACCTGTACGTCACCGGCGAGGCGGGCGGCGGACAGCCCTTCTCCTCCACCCTCACCCGCCGGCTGATCGCCGAGGGCGACGTCACCGGAGCCGCCGAGATCCTGGGCCGCCCGCACCGGGTCGAGGGCATCGTGGTGCGCGGTGCGCAGCGCGGCCGCGAGCTGGGCTTCCCCACGGCCAACGTCGAGACCCTGCCGCACACCGCGATCCCCGCCGACGGCGTCTACGCGGGCTGGCTGGAGGTGGACGGCGAGTCGATGCCCGCCGCGATCTCGGTCGGCACGAATCCGCAGTTCGACGCCACCGAGCGGACCGTCGAGGCGTACGCCATCGACCGCGTCGACCTCGACCTGTACGGGCTGCACGTGGCCGTCGACTTCCTCGCGTACGTACGCGGCATGCTGAAGTTCGACTCGATCGACGAGCTGCTGGTGGCGATGGCCGCCGATGTGAAGCGCTCCAGCGAGCTGACCGCCGCCTACGCCCGCACGCACTGACGCCGTCCCTCCCCGTGCGGTCCGCCCGGGGACGACGGATGCTGACAGGGTGCGCGACATCCTGCCCGACCTCCGTGCCCGGTGCGCCGACGGCGTCCCCTTCGCCCTGGCGACCGTCGTCGCCGTGCACGGCAGCGCACCCCGCGACCCGGGTGCGGTGCTGGCGGTCGACGCGACGGGCACCGTGGTCGGCAGCGTCTCCGGGGGCTGCGTCGAGGGCGATGTGTACGAGGTGGCCCGCGAGGTGCTCGCCGGGGCGGGGTCGCGCGTGGTGTCGTACGGGATCAGCGACGACGAGGCGTTCGGCGTCGGGCTGACGTGCGGCGGCACGATCGAGGTGCTGGTACGCGCCTACGCGACCGCCGCCGAACTGACCGCCCTCTCGGCCGTCCTGGACCTGATCGCCGCCGATCTGCCGGTCGCCGAGGCCACGGTGCTGTCCGGGGAGGCGGAGACCGGGGCCCGCCTGGTCGTCCGCCCCTCGGGCCAGGGGTCCGCGACCACACCCCTCGGCACGCTCGGCACCGAGGGGCTGGACGCGGCCGTCACCGACGACGCCCGCGGGCTGCTGGCCCAGGGCCTCACCGGCATCCACTGGTACGGGGCGCACGGCCAGCGCCGGATGCAGGAGGTCGCCGTCTTCGTCCGGACGTACGCCCCACCGCCCCGCATGATCGTCTTCGGCGCCATCGACCACGCGGCGGCCACCGCCCGCATCGGCTCCTTCCTCGGCTACCGGGTCACCGTCTGCGACGCCCGCCCCGCCTTCGCCACCCGGGAGCGCTTCCCCACCGCCGACGCGGTCGTGTGCGCCTGGCCGCACACCTACCTTGAGTCCACCGAGGTCGACGCCCGCACCGTGATCTGCGTGCTCACCCACGACCCCAAGTTCGACGTCCCCCTGCTCACCACGGCCCTGCGCACGCCCGCCGCGTACATCGGGGTGATGGGCAGCCGCCGCACCCACCGCGACCGCCTGGCCCGGCTGCGCGCGGCGGGCGTGGACGAGGCCCACCTCGCACGCCTCGCCTCCCCCGTGGGCCTCGACCTCGGAGCCCGTACGCCGGAGGAGACGGCGGTCTCCATCGCCGCCGAGATCATCCAGCACCGGTGGGGCGGCACGGGCCGCCCGCTCGGCGAGTTGTCGGGGGCGATCCACCGGCGTGAGCCCGACGGCGGTCACCGCCGCACCGGCGACCAGTAGCCCGGTTCCGTCCCGTAGGCCGGTGCTGAGGTATCCACGGCCGGACGCCCCATACCGCGAGGCAGTACGACGGTGACGATCAGCGAGCCGAGAGCGAAGCAGCTCGCGTTGAGGGCCAGGCCGGGCACCGGGTCGAGCAGCGCCACCAGGGTGCCGCCCGCCACCGGGCCGACGGTGGAGGCCAGCCGCTCGACCGCGCCGGACAGGCCGGTGGCCCGCTCCCTTCGCAACGGGTTGTTCGCGAGGAACTCTTCGCGGTTGTGTGGCAGTTGACGGTGACAGGTGAAGCGCCCCCTACATCCCCTCGCCGCACGCCGCCGCCCAGTGGCACGCCACCTGGGTGTCCGCCCCGCCGTTCAGCACCGGCAGATCCACCGTGCGGCAGGCCTCCGCCACCCCGGCGCGCTCCGCATCGCCCGAGGCCAGCACCTGGCACCGGACGTGGAAGCGGCAGCCCGAGGGCACCTTCGAGGGGTCCGGCGGCTCACCGGCCAGCACCACCGGTTCGCCCTCCGCCTCGGGCAGGACCGACAACAAGGCCTGGGTGTACGGGTGCTGAGGGGCCGTGAGCAGCTGCTCGACCGGGCCCGTCTCGACGATCCGGCCCAGATACATCACCGCCACCCGGTCCGCGATGTTCCAGGCGAGCCCCAGGTCGTGCGTGACCACCAGCGCCGAGAGCCCCAGCTCGTCCCGGAGCCGCAGCAGGAGCGCCAGGATCTCGCCCCGGACCGACGCGTCCAGCGAGGCCACCGGCTCGTCGGCCACGATCAGCTCCGGCTCCAGCACCAGCGCCCCGGCGATCACGACGCGCTGGCGCTGACCGCCCGACAGCTCGTGCGGGAAGCTCAGGAAGAACCGCTCCGGCGGCCGCAGCCCCGCCCGGGACAGGGCTTCCGAGACGGCCGCCCGCTCGTCCCCCGCGTACCCGTGGATGCGCAGCCCCTCGGCCACCGCGTCGTACACCGTGTGCCGGGGGTTGAGCGAGCCGCTGGGGTCCTGGAGGACCAGCTGCACGCGTTTGCGGTACGCCTTCAGCGCGCGGCCCGTGTAGTCGAGGGGGGCGCCGCCGAAGGTGACCCGGCCCGCGGTCGGCGGGACCAGGCCGAGCAGGGACCGGGCCAGCGTCGTCTTGCCGCAGCCGGACTCGCCGACCAGGGCGACGATCTCGCCGGGCCGGATGTCGAGGTCGACGCCGTCGACGGCCCGGGCGGTGGCGGCCCCGCGCCTGCCGGGGAAGGCGACCTTCAGGGCCTCGGCGCTCAGCAGGGGAGCGCCGGCGACCGGAGGGGCGGTGCTCATGTCGTACTCCTCGTGTCGTCGGCCCCGGTTGTTCCGTCGGCTCCGGGGGAGGCCGGGGAGGCATGGCAGGCCGGAGACGGTGCGGCGGAGGTGTCGTCCACCCGCACGCAGGCCGCCCGGCGGTCACCCCCCGCCTCCCGCAGCTCCTGGTCCTCCGTCGCGCAGGTGTCCAGCGGCACCGGACAGCGGGGGTGGAACGTACAGCCGCCCGGCAGCGCCGCCGGGTCCGGCGGATCGCCCGGCAGCCCGCGCGGGGCGCGCCGGGAGGAGAGGTCCCCGATCCTCGGGAAGGCGGCGGAGAGCGCCTTGCCGTACGGGTGGCGGGCGTCCGTGTACACCTGCCGGGCGGGGCCCTCCTCGACGACCCGGCCCGCGTACATCACCGAGAGCCGGTCGCAGGTGTCCGCGAGCACCGCGAGGTCGTGGCTGATCATGATGAGCCCGACCTTCTGGTCCGTGACCAGCTGCTGGATCAGGCGCAGGATCTGCGCCTGGATCATCACGTCCAGCGCGGTCGTCGGCTCGTCCGCCACGATCAGGCGCGGATCGCAGGCCAGCGCCATCGCGATCATCACACGCTGACGCTGCCCCCCGGACAGCTCGTGGGGGTACGCCTGGGCCCGGGCCGCGGGCAGACCCACCTGTTCCAGCAGCTCACCGGCGCGCCTGCGGGCGGCGGCCGGGGTGGCCTTGCTGTGCAGCAGGACCGGCTCGGCGATCTGGTCACCCACCCGGTGCACCGCGTTCAGCGAGTGCATCGCGCCCTGGAAGACGATCGACGCACCCGCCCAGCGGACCGCCCGCAGCCGCCCCCACTTCATGGTCAGGACGTCCTCGCCGTCCAGCAGGATCTCACCGGTCAGCCTCGCCGTCGCGGGCAGCAGCCGCAGCAGCGCGAGGGCCAGCGTGGACTTCCCGCAGCCGGACTCCCCGGCGATGCCGAGCTTCTGCCCGGCCTCCACCCGCAGATCGACACCCCGTACGGCGGGGACGGCGTCACTGCCGCTGCCGTAGGTGACGGTGAGGTCCCGCACCTCCAGGAGCGGGGGATCACCGACCGGCTTCGACAGACCGGGCGAGGCGGACGGGTCCGGATTCGGCGTGGTCGTCGTGGTCGTGGCCGTCAACGGGGCACCCCCAGTTTCGGGTTGAGCACGGACTCGATGGCGCGGCCGCACAGCGTGAAGGCGAGGGCGACGACGGCGATGGCGAGTCCGGGCGGAGCGAGATACCACCAGTTGCCGGAGCTGACCGCTCCCGCCTCGCGGGCGTCCTGGAGCAGCCCGCCCCAGGAGACGATCGTGGGATCGCTGAGCCCGAGGAAGGCGAGGGTCGCCTCGGTGAGGATGGCGGCGGAGATGACGAGTGTGGTCTGGGCGAGCACCAGCGGCATGACGTTGGGCAGGACATGACGCGACATGATGTGGCCGTGCCCGCCGCCGAGCGCCCGCGAGCGTTCGATGTACGGGCGGGACTCGACGGAGAGCGTCTGGGCCCGGACCAGACGGGCGGTCGTCGGCCAGGTCGTCACACCGATCGCAAGGATCGTCGTCCAGATCGACCGGGACAGGACCGTGGCCAGCGCGATGGCCAGCACCAGGGTGGGCATCACCAGGAACCAGTCGGTGATCCGCATGGCGACGGTGGCGTACCAGCCCCTGAAGTGGCCCGCGGTGATCCCGATCAGGGTGCCGATCGCCACGGAGAGGAACGCGGCCAGCAGTCCGACGGTCAGCGAGACCCGGGTCCCCCAGAGCATCAGGGCCAGCAGACTGCGTCCGAACTGGTCCGTCCCGAGGGGGAACTCGCCGCTCGGTGCCTCCATCGGGCCGCCGGGCGCGCCGGTCACGCTCCTGGAGTCGGCGCCCACCAGCAGGGGAGCGGCCAGCGCCAGCAGGGCGATGACCACGAGCACGCCGAGGCCGACGAGCCCGGCCCGGTGCGTGCGGTACTGCCGCCAGAAGCGGAGGGCGGCCTGGCGCCGCCGGGCCCGGGCGAGCGCGCGTGGGCCCGTCACCGGCACGGCTTCGGGTTCGTCGGTCGAGACAGTCATCGGCCCACCCGGGGATCGAGCAGCGGATAGATCACATCGGCCAGCGTGTTCATGAGGATCACCGCGGCGGCGAACACGAAGAACAGCGCCTGCACCAACGGCAGGTCGGGCACGCTCAGCGCCTGGTAGAAGAGCCCGCCGAGCCCCGGCCAGGAGAACACCGTCTCCACCAGGATCGCCCCCGCCACCGTCGTACCGAGGTTCACGAAGAGCAGGGTCACGGTCGGCAGCATCGCGTTCGGCACGGCATGCCTGCGGCGTACCAGGTCGTCGCGCAGCCCCTTGGCACGGGCGGTGGTGAGATAGTCGCTGCCCATCTCGTCCAGCAGCGAGGAGCGCATCACCAGCAGGGTGCGCGCGTACTCCACGGCGACCAGGGTGAGGACCGGCAGCACCATGTGGTGCGCGATGTCCAGCACCCGGTCGAAGCCCTCGGTGTTGCCGGACTCCATGCCTCCGGTCGGGAAGAGCCCGGGGACCGGGCCGATGCCCACCGACAGCGTGATGATGAGGAGCAGCCCGAGCCAGAACGAGGGCACCGAATACAGCGTCAGGGCGAAGGCGGTGCTGGCCCGGTCCCCGGCGCTGCCGTTGCGCCAGGCGGACCGGGCGCCCAGCCAGATGCCCAGCAGGGTGTAGATCACGAAGGCGGTGCCGGTGAGCAGCAGGGTGGCGGGCAGCGCCTCGGTGATCTTGTCGATGACGGGGGCACGGAACTGGTACGACGTACCGAAGTCGCCGGTCAGCGCCTTGCCGCAGTACTGCGTGAACTGCTGCCACAGCGGCAGGTCGAGGCCGAACTCGCGGCGCATCGCCGCGATCTGTTCGGTCGACACCTGACGGCCACCGGTCATCTGCTTGACCGGGTCGCCGGGGATCAGCCGGAAGAGGAAGAAGCTGGTGACGAGGACGGCGAAGAGGGAGACGGCCGCACCGGCCAGCTTGCCCGCCGCGTAGCGGGCGTAGGCGGCGGTCGTACGGGAACGTGGGCCGAGGGCCGACGGCCCGGCCGGAGCCGGGCCGTCGGATTCCGTGCTCTCCACGCCCGCCGCGCCCTGTCGCAGCGCGGGAGTGCTTTCTGTGCTCATGGACTATTCACGGTCTTCCGCGGTGGAGCGGCGACGCATGGCGAACAGGAGTCCGCCACCGGCGAGGACGACGACGGCGATCCCGACCCCGACGAGAACCCCGGTGGAGCTGCCACCGGAGTCGGAGGAGGACGACGAGGAGGCCCCGGCGGCCGGGACGGCCGACCACCAGCTCCAGTAGCCGTCCTGGCCGTAGATGTTGCCCGCGTCCGACGGCATGGTGGTGATGGACTTGATGTGGTCGGTGCGGTACGCCTCGACGGCATTCGGGTACGCCATGACGTTCATGTACCCGGTGTCGTACAGCCGTGACTCCAGTTGCTTGACCAGATCCGCCCGCTTGGCGGGGTCGTACTCGGCCAGTTGCTTCTTGTAGAGCTCGTCGTACTGCTTGTCGCAGATGAAGTTGTCGGTCGCCGCCGACTCCTTCGCCTTGGACGGCAGCGCGGCACAGGTGTGGATCGACAGGACGAAGTCGGGGTCGGGGTTGACGGACCAGCCGTCGAAGGCCAGGTCGTATTCCCCCGCGTACCAGGGGTCGGAAACGTTGTCGAGGCACTCGACCTTCAGTCCGATGCCCTGCTCGCCCCACCACTCCTGGAGGTACTTGCCGATCGCCTTGTCGTTGGGGTCGGTGGCGTGGCACAGGATGCGGAAGTCGAGCGGCCTGCCGTCCTTGCCCACGCGCTTGCCCTGGCCGTTCTTCTCGTACCCGGCCTCGTCGAGGAGGGCGGCCGCCCTCTGCGGGTCGTAGGCGAGCTTCTGGCCGTCCGCCGGCTTCCAGAAGTAGTCGCCGAAGCGCGGCGGGATATAGCCCTCGCCCTCGACGGCGTGGCCCTGGAAGACCTTGTCGATGATGGTCTTGCGGTCGACCGACATGAACAGCGCGTGCCGCACCTTCCGGTCCAGCAGCGCCGGGTGCCCGTCACCGAACCTCGTACCGTCCTTGGTACGGGCTCCGGGGTTGACGGCGAGCGCGAAGAAGCGGCGGCCCGGGGCGTCGTTCACCTTGATGTCCGGGGCGGTCTCCAGCGAGGCGGACTGGGCGGGCGTGAGGCTGGGGCTGCCCGCGACGAAGGACACCTCGCCCTTGCGCAGGGCGGCCACGGCCGCGTCCTGGTCCTTGTAGTAACGGAAGACCAGCTCGTCGAACTTGGGGGAGCCGCGCCAGAAGTCCTTGTTGGCCTTGAGCTTCACATAGCTGTCGACCTTGTAGTCCGTCAGGATGAACGGACCGTTCCCCACGATGGGGAAGCTCTTGTCGTTGTTGAACTTCGAGAAGTCGCCGACCTTCTCCCAGACGTGCTTCGGGACGATCGGGACGTCGAGCGCGGCCATCGTGGCCTGCGGCTCCTTCAGCTCGATGACCAGCTTGTCCTTGCCGGTCGCGGTCACCTTCTCGAAGTTGCCGACGAAGCTGCCGTTGGAGGTGGCCGCGCCCTCGTCGGTCATCATCTTGTTGAACGTCCAGGCCGCGTCCTCGGCGGTGGCCTGCCGCCCGTCGGACCACTTCGAGTCCGAGCGGATCGTGTACGTCCACGTCAGCTTGTCCGCCGAGGGCTCCCACTCGGTGGCCAGGCCCGGGATCGCCTTGTTGTCCTTGGGGTCGTAGTTGGTGAGGTAGTCGTACATGAGCCGGTGGATGCTCGTGCTGACCAGCCGCTGCGCGAGGAACGGGCTGAGCGAGTCGACGCTCTGCGCGACGGCGACGGTGAGTGTCGTCTTCCCGCCGTCGGCACGGGCCTCGGAGGGCGCGGGCGCGAGCGGGTTTCCCGGTACGACGGAGCCGGCGGCGAGCGCCAGGGCGACCGCGCCCGAGCCCGCCAGGAGGCGCAGGCGTCGGCGTGGCCGAAAGGAGCGGGCGGGAACTCTTGTGACCATGGACGGGGACCTCGCGTCATCACTCGCTGGGAGAAGGCGGGCAGATCTCTGGTTCGCCAGTTGGTGAAGCGAAGGTCTATCAGCGCTGTCGGGCCTCGTCAACGGTGTGTCAAACCGCGTGTGGGCTGCGGGAATAGCACAAGGGCCCGCACCGCGTGAGCGGTGCGGGCCCTCATTGGTCTCAACCTCTTGGCCCCTACTGCTGAGGTGCCTGCGGCGGCTGCGGAGGCGGCTGCTGCCACCCGGCCGGCGGCACCTGACCCTGACGATCGGGCTGGCCTGCCGGGTTGGCCTGCCCGCCCTGCTGCTCCGGCTGCCCCGGCTGCGGCGCGCCGCCCCCGGGCGCACCCGGCAGGTCCGGCGAGGGCGGCGACTGCTGCCACCCGTTCTGCGGTCCGCCCGGTGCGGGCTGCGAGGGGTAGGGCCCCTGTGGCGCACCCGGCTGACCGGCCGCCTGGTATCCCCCGTACGGCGGCTGTCCGCCGTAGGGCTGCTGGGGGTAGGGCTGCTGTCCCGGCTGGGGCTGCGACTGCGGCTGCCCGGGGTACTGCTGCGGGTGGGGCTGACCGGGACCGGGCTGCTGAGGTGCGTACGGCTGCTGACCGGGGGCGTACTGACCCGGCATCGGCTGTCCGGGAGCCTGGCCGGTGCCCTGCTGCTGTCCGGGAGCCTGGCCCGGAGCTTGCCGGCCCGCTCCGGGCTGTCCGGGCTGGCCGTGCTGCGAGGGCTGTGCGGGCTGTCCCGGCTGGGGCTGGCCGGGCATGGGCTGACCCGGTGCCGGGTAGCCCTGCTGGCCGGGCATCGGCGGGGCGTACTGCGGCGGCGGGTTCTGGCCGTCCGCCGTCCACAGCCCCTGCTGCTGCTGGGCCCGCGCGAAGTCCTCGGCCACCAGCGCCGAGAGGTGGAAGTACGCCTCACGGGTCTTGGGCCGCATCATGTCGAGGTCGACCTCGGCGCCCGCCGCCAGGTGCTCGTCGAACGGTACGACGACGACGCCCCGGCAGCGCGTCTCGAAGTGCTGCACGATGTCGTCGACCTTGATCATCTTGCCGGTCTCGCGGACCCCCGAGATGACGGTGAGCGAACGCTGCACCAGGTCCGCGTACCCGTGCGCCGAGAGCCAGTCCAGCGTGGTGGAGGCGCTGGACGCGCCGTCGACCGAGGGGGTCGAGATGATGATCAGCTGGTCGGCGAGGTCCAGCACCCCGCGCATCGCGCTGTAGAGGAGCCCGGTGCCCGAGTCGGTGAGGATGACCGGGTACTGCTTGCCGAGCACCTCGATCGCGCGCCGGTAGTCCTCGTCGTTGAACGTCGTGGAGACCGCCGGGTCCACGTCGTTGGCGATGATCTCCAGTCCGGAGGGCGCCTGCGAGGTGAACCGGCGGATGTCCATGTACGAGTTGAGGTACGGGATCGCCTGGACCAGGTCGCGGATGGTCGCCCCGGTCTCGCGGCGCACCCGCCGTCCCAGCGTGCCCGCGTCCGGGTTGGCGTCGATGGCGAGGATCTTGTCCTGCCGCTCGGTGGCCAGCGTCGAGCCCAGCGCGGTGGTCGTGGTGGTCTTGCCGACACCGCCCTTGAGGCTGATGACGGCGATCCGGTAGCAGGCCAGCACCGGGGTACGGATCAGATCCAGCTTGCGCTGCCGCTCGGCCTCCTCCTTCTTCCCGCCCAGCTTGAACCGGGAGGCGGCGGAGGGGTTACGGCTGCTCTTGGCCTTCTGCTTGCCCCGCACCAGCCGGTCGGAGGAGAGCTCGACGGCCGCGGTGTACCCGAGCGGGGCACCCGGCACCGAACGCTCGCGCTGGTCGTGCGCGACCGGGGTGGGCCAGGCCGCGCCCGTACGCGGGTCGACGGCCCCCGGCTGCTGCTGGGCCGGGAGGTGGGGCGGCTGGGGCTGCCCCGGGTGCGGCTGCTGATACGGCTCCGGCTGCTGCGGGCCGGTGGGAGCCACGGGCGCGGGCGGATTCGGTGCGGCTTGGGCGGGAACGGGGGGCTGGGCCTGGACCGGTCCTTGACCCTGCCCCGGTCCCTGCCCCGGCCCCTGCCCCGGTCCCTGCCCGGGCCCCTGTCCCTGGGCCTGTGCCTGTGCCGGGAAGGGTGCGTGCGGGGGCTGGGGAGCCTGGCCCGCCGGGGGCTGAGACTGAGGCTGCGGTTGGGGGAAGCCGTAGCCGCCCTGGGCTCCCTGTGGCGGGAAGCCGTAACCGCCCGGCCCCTGGGCGGCCTGAGGGTGGGTCTGCGGCGGCAGCGGCTGGGGGGCCTGAGGTGCTTGAGGCGTCTGAGGTGCTTGGGCCGCCTGCGGGAAGCCGTAGCCGCCGGGCGCCTCGTTCGTCGGCGCGGGTGCGGGCCACTGCGCGGCGGGCTGCGGGGCGGAGGGCGCCGGGGCGGCGGGCTGGAAGGCGGGCGGCAGCGGCGGCAGCGCGCCGCCCTGTGCGGGCGGGGACCACGGCACCGGCGCGGCGGAGGGCTGCGGGGCGTCCGCGCCGGGAACAGGAGCGTCCTGCGGGACAGCGTCCTGGGGGGCGGCCTCCGCTGCGGCGGCGGGTGCGTCGTCGGAATCCGAGGCATCCGGGGCGACAGGGGCGTCCGTCGAGCCCGTCTCCGGTTCCGTACGCGAGAGAGCCGCGGAACCCGTGTCCGTACCGGAGACAGAGGCTTCGGAGTCCGTACCGGAGACAGAGGCAGAGGCGGAGTCCCCGGCACCGGCCTTCACCTTGGTCTCGGCCCCGGTCTCGACGGCGTCGGCGCCATCGGCGTCAGCCTCGGCGCCGGCCTTCGCTTCCGCCCCGCCACCGCCCTCGGCGCCCGCTTTCGCCTCGCGCTCCGCGATCTCCCGCCTGAGCGCCGCCGACGAGAACCGCATCGTCGCGCCGCTCTCCACGTCACCGCCACCGAACGTACCGGGATCACCGGGATCACCGGACTCCTCGGCCGAGGCGGCCGGACCCACGGAGCTCGCCTGCGCGGGGGGCGTCTCCGGTGCTACGGGGGCCGCCGGGGCGGCGGGCTCGACGGGGGCCGGGGGCGCGGCCGTCCAGTCGGGGTCGAAGCCGCCGTGGGGAGGCAGGCCGGGCGTCGGCATGGGCGCCCCGTTCGGCGGCGGAGGCGGTGCCAGGTGCGAGCCCGCTCCCCCCGACGAGTCCCCCGCCGCGTTCTGCGTGTACCAGGCGGGAGGGGTGTAGTCGATGGTGAACTCACCCGTCATCTCGGCGGGATCCGCGTCGGACGACTCGTCGACGGGCGTGTTCCATCCGCCGCGGATCTCGTCCCGATCGCCGTTCACTTTGCCTCCTGATGTGGTCGAGCACCCTTGTGCCGTGGTGGGTGGGGGCGACCGTTCCCGATGTCCGGTCCGCCCGGCTCTCCCCCTTGCGACGCGCATCACCTGCTCGCAGGTTCTCTGCCGCGCCCCCACCCACCCTAATCGCCATCGGGGGAACTCAGGCAGGGCGTATCGCACGTCAAAGGCCGCCCCGAAGACCAGGTGTCGCTTCTCGGCTGAACCAAGTGCGACAGGAGGAGTGCCGGCGAGGCGGTCAATTCAGTTCATGTGCGGACATCGTTCGTCCGTTGTATGTCCCTTGTGTGCCCGTTGCGTGCCTGTATGAAGGGGAGCGCGTTACGGCAGCCCGTTGCGGTGGCCCGTGCGGCGCCCCCTTTCGTGGGCGTGCGCCTGCGTTGCGCCTACGTGAGGTCGAACTCACCGTCGCGCGCACCCAGGACGAACGCCGTCCACTCCGCCTCCGTGTACCGCAGGACGGTGTCCGGGTCCAGGGAGGAGCGCATGGCGACCGCGCCGCCCGGCAGATGCGCGATCTCGACCCGCTCCTCGGCCTCCTCGGTGCCGGGTGCGCTGAGCCACTTCACATCCGAGATGTCGAGAGCGTAGAGCTCGTCCTTTTCCTGCTGAGTGCCCATGACGACGTCCCTTCGGTCGAACGGTTTCCTTGCGTGATCCATGGTCCCCGGCGAGAGGAGCGTTCGTGGCCCGAACGGGCCAGGAATCAGTCCATCCGGCGAGCGTTGCCCAGCAGACCCGTCTCGGCGTCCGTCCCGCTCGTCATCACCCAGTGGCGCTCGCGGCCCGCCACCCAGAGCGTGACGCCGTCCGCGAGGGTGGGGAGCGCCTCGTACTCGGCCCGCGCGAGCCCCAGGATCCGGCCGATCTGCTCGGCCTCGGCGGGCGACACCCGCTGGATGCCCACCAAGGCCGACGCACGCATCAACCGCGGTGCGACGGGGCTCAGATAGGGGAGCAGGGTCAGCACGGACTGCCAGGGCGAGGACACCACCCGGCCGCGCGGTGGCCGCATGCCGCAGTCCCGCACCACGACCACCGGGCTGCCCACGGTCGCGCCCGTCGGCGGAACGCGGCCCACGTCGTACAGGGACACGCACTCCAGCCCGGCGCCCGCCGCCTGGGCGAGTGTCGTCCAGGCCTGGACCCGCCCGGTCTCGACCGCCACCCGCGCACCGGTGCCCGCCGCGCGCAACGCCAGCACCTGCGCGGTCCACAGGCCGCCGATCAGCGTGACGTCGTAAGGAACGGGCCGGTGGAAGCCGATCAGCTGCGGGCGCCCGTCCGCGTCGTTGCCGATGATCACGCCGTCGTCACCGACCGGCAGGGACAGCGCGCCGAGGTGGTCGGCGGCCACGGTGTGGCCCGCATGGCGGGGGCCGCGGAGCCCTCGCCGGGGCTCGGTCCTTCTGCTCACTGCGCGCCTCCCAGCGGGAGCGTGGCCAGGGCGCCCGGCAGCTGCTCGCGGTCCAGCCGTGCCAGGCCCACCTTGGCGTGCCGGGCGGCCTGCTCCAAAGTCCTTCGCACGCTCACCAGTTCCGTGTCCGAACCGCCGGTGACCCGCACATGACCGGCCACGCTCGTCGAGCCCTGCCGCGCCCCGCGCCGCACGGTCAGACTGAACGTCGTCGCGTAGGCGGGCACCGAGGTCAGCAGCGCGACCAGCTGCGGCAGCGGCGTCGCACCACGGCCCAGCTCGGGCCAGCGGTCCACGGCGTACGTGGTGTGCCACCGGTCGTCGCACCGCCAGACCCGAGAGGTCTCCGTCGTACGGCGCTGCGGCGCGGCGTCCGGCCGGCCCGCCCGGCCCGCCCGGCCCGACAGGATGGGGTTGGCGCACGCGGAGGTGGCCACGGCGGAGTTCAGCTCGTCCTGGTCGAGTACCGCGGCCCGGAAGCCGGCTCCCGTGATCCGGCTCGCCACATGGTCCGCGACCCGCACCAGACAGCGCTGCGCGCCGTCCATCCCGCCGCCGCGCGCCTCGATCGCCTCGCGGCACAGCTCCGGATCCAGCTTCACCGCCACCCACGTCAGGCGCAGAGCGGGCGCACCCGTCTGGTCCTGAAGCGGCGCGTACGAGAGCCGGGCCACCGACTGCCGCGGCAGGTGCGGGGCCGGCGCGCACCGAACCTGCTGCACCAACTGGGCGGACTCCAGGACGATGTCGTCCACCTGGAGCGCGTCACCCAGCAGCGACAGCGGGAGCGACCGTGCGCCGAACGCGGGCCGGAGCGACTCGCCGCTCGCCTGCACGCGCACCACGGCGGTCAGGAACGTACCGTCACCGAGCATGCCCACCGTCCGGTGGGCGCGGTCCACATAGACCTGCGGGCCGAATCCGGGAACGTTCTCCGCCACCGGGGCGAGCATCGGCTCCCCGTCGGCGGGCGGCGCGGCGGCGGTCCGCCGCCGCGCCCGGAGCGCGAGCGCGGTCGACAGCCAGTCCTGGAGCGCGCGGCCCCGACGGCGTACCACCGCGAGGGCGACCAGCAGACAGACAAGCACGAGAGCGGGCACCAGCCACGCCCCGCCGAGCGCCGCGCCCACGGCGGCCACCACGAGAGCCGCCTCGATGATGACCAGCTGCCGCAGCACGGGACGTACCCGGCCGGTCCGCGAGATCGAGCGGAGCGTCGTCGCGGCGGGCGCGTTCTGCGCGGGGGCGGCGGAGGGCGGGGCGGCGGGCGTCGGGGAGGGCTCGTTGCGGCGTTGCCTCCGGGAACTGCCGGAGGCTCTGCGGCTGGCCCGCCCGGCACGCTCGCGCGTAGCTGCACCCATTGCCGCGTTGCCCCCCTCGTGTCCGTATTCACCGTTTTCTGCACGGGTGTTGATCGGGTGGTCACCCTACCTGAGCACTGGGGGCGGAGCTCCAGCAGGCATAGTAGGGCCCGGTACGGCATCGGGGGCCGACGGTGCGTGTGGGACCCTGGTCGATCACTGGGGAGAAGAGGCAGCGGACACATGGCATCACGGCGGGATGAGCTCAACGCCTACACCTTCGCGAAGCGGAGGTTGATCGCACAGTTCCTGCAACCCAACCCGACCGGTTCCGAGGAAGGCGCCCCGAAGCCGCTGCGCGCGGTGCTGCCCGGAGCCATCATCGCCGTCGTGATTCTCGCCGCCTTCGGCGCCTGGGGCATGTTCAAGCCGGTGGCCCCCCAGAAGTGGGACGCCCCCAAGGAACACGTCATCATCGCCAGCAAGTCCACCACCCGGTACGTGGTGTTGACGACCGACGGCAAGAAGCAGCTGCACCCCGTACTGAACATGGCCTCCGCCAAGCTCCTCCTCGCCCCGGACAAGGGCACGGTCATCAACGTCGACGAGTCGGTCCTGGACAGCGGCAAGATCCCGCACGGAGCGACCCTCGGCATCCCGTACGCCCCCGACCGGCTGCCCGACTCCAAGGAGGCGGGCGCGGCCAAGCGCTGGGCGGTCTGCGAACGGCCCGTTGAGGGCGGCCGGGCCATCCAGAAGGCGGCCTTCATCTTCGCCGAGCGCGAGGAGAACAAGACCGAGGGGAAGAACCGCCTGCGTGGTGGTGAACTGATGTACGTCGAGGGGCCGGACCGGACCCGCTACATCGTGGACGCCGGGGGCAAGGCCTACCCCGTCAAGAAGGACGAACTGCTCCTGCGCACCCTGGTCGGCCAGAACGCCAAGCCCCAGCGGGTCTCGGCCTCCTGGCTGGCAACGCTCCACACGGGCGACCCGATCACCTTCCCGACCGTGGACGGACTGCCGGGCGACCCGGCGGACGCCCCCGGGAGCCTGGGCACGCGGACGAACCGGGTCGGCATGGTCCTGGCCGCCACGGCGGGAACCAGGACCCAGCAGTACGTCGTCCTGCCGGGCAGGGTCGCACCGGTCTCGGACTTCACCGCCAAGCTCCTGCTCAGCAGCCGCCAGCTGGTCTCCCTCAAGCAGGCGGGCAACGCGCAGCCGGTGAGCGCCGCCGAGCTCGAACCGGGCGCCCCGTTCGGCCAGGGCAAGGACTGGCCGGTCAGCGAGCCCGAACCCGTCAACTCCCCGAACGTCAAGAAGGGCAGCCGGAACACCGTGTGCAACGTTCTGCGCGGGGTCGACGCGGACAACGGCGCCACCACGCTCAGCACCTGGGCGGGTACGAGCTTCCCCGCGACGCTCCCCACCGGTTCCAGCAGTGCCTACGTCACCCCCGGATCGGGCGAGTTCTTCCGGCAGTTCAAGGGGTCGAAGACGGACGCCGGTTTCCTGTTCCTGGTCACCGACACAGGGCTGCGCTACGCGATGCAGTCCAACAGCGACAGCGGCCAGGACGCCTCCGGCATCGGTGAACCCAGCTCGAAGGAGGAGCGGGAGGAGCAGCAGGCGGAGGCACAGAGGGCCCAGAACCGGCTCGGCTACAAGGACGTCGACCCGACCCCCGTACCGGCGGCCTGGTCCGAACTCCTGCCGACCGGACCCCGCCTCTCCACCGGCGCCGCCAGCCAGCCGCAGGGTTCGTGAGGAGGGGCACGGACATGGAGACGCACGCACAGAGGGAGGTGCTCCCAGCACAGAGGGAGGTGCTTCCCGCGCCAAGGGAGATGTTCCCCGCGCCAAGGGAGATGTTCCCTGCCCGCCGCATCCTGACAGCCGTGGCGGCCGCAGCGGTCCTCCTCGTCACCCTGCCGGTGGCTCCCGCGGCCGCGGCCGACACGACCCAGTGCACCTTCCCCTCGAAGAAGTACCCGGGCCGCCCCTGGGCGCTGCAACGCGTCCTGCTGGACGAGCTGTGGAAGCAGTCCACCGGCAAGGGCGTTCGCGTCGCGGTCATCGACACAGGCGTCGACGTCAAGAACGAACAGCTCAAGTCCGCCGTGGACGTCCGGGCGGGCCGCAACTTCCTGCCGAAGAACCTCAAGGACGAGGACGGCACGAAGATCGAACGCGGCAAGGAGAACGGCACCACGGACAGGGTCGGCCACGGCACCAAGGTGGCCGGCATCATCGCCGCGCGCCAGGCGAAGGGCACGGGCTTCACCGGCCTGGCCCCCGACGCGGTCATCATCCCGCTCCAGCAGAACGACGCCGAGGGCAACGGCACGACCAAGACCCTTGCCGACGCCATCCGCTACGCCACCGGGACGGCGAAGGCGGACATCATCAACATCTCGCAGGACACCGCCGACGCCGTGAAGCCGTCGGAAGACCTGAGACAGGCGGTGAACGCCGCCCTCGCCCAGGACATCGTGGTCGTCGCCTCGGCGGGCAACGACGGACTCGGCGGCAAGGTGAAGGAGACCTACCCGGCGTCCTTCGACGGTGTTCTCGCCGTGGCCTCCTCGGACCGGAACAACGAACGGGCACCCTTCTCCCAGTCCGGCGAATTCGTGGGCATCGCCGCCCCCGGCGTGGACATGGTCTCCACGGTCCCCGGCGGCGGTCACTGCGCCGACCACGGCACCAGCTTCTCCGCCCCCTACGTCGCCGGAGTCGCCGCGTTGATCAGGGCGAAGCATCCCGACTGGACGCAGAAGCAGATCGTCGCGCAGATCCAGCAGACAGCGGAACGCTCGGTCGCGGGCCACGACCGGCTGGTTGGCTGGGGCGTCGTCGACCCGGTTCGCGCGCTCACCGAGGACGACAAGCCGATCGACCGCCCGGTGGCACACGAGGGCATGAGCAAGGGCAAAGCCCCCACACCCGCCGAACTCCACCTGGGCGAAACGGCCGACGAACGAAACGCGCGTCTGGCGACGTACGTGGTCGTCGGCGGAGGCGTCCTGGTCGCCGCCATCGCGGGGACGGCTGTGGCGGTACGCGACAGGCGGCGACGCATGATGCGCCTTCCGGTCAACACGTAGTGACGGGACGGGGGGAAGGCGCCGCCATGACACAAGTCACGCGGCCACCAACTCGATTGGCGCTGTCCTACGTAGTGACTACAGTTGTCTGGATGAGATCAGACCGGATCACGCAAGTGCGATAGCAACGCGGGACCATCTGAGCAAACGGGGATGCAGAACGGGGAGGACGGCATTGTGACCGATCCAGGTGGCGGTGGCGGTACGGGTGACCTCAGGCGCGGAGTGGGCGCGCTGGAGAAGTTCAAGAAGCGCGTCGACGCCCTGCTGGCGGACTTCGAGGGTTCCGCGGCCAGCAAGTCGAAGGTGGCCGACCAGAAGGTGACACGCGCCTCCCTGAGCGGCCAGAACGCCCGCTTCGCCGAGGCGGACGGCCTCTACACCCAGTACAACCGGGTCCACTCCTCCCTCGTCTCGCTCTCCAAGTCGCTCGGCGACCAGATCGAGTACCTGAGCCTGGGCGTGCACGCGGCGGCGGTGGGCTTCGACAACGTCGAGGACGACATCAGGCGGCGCTTCTACGAGATCCAGGCACGTATGGACCAGGGGCGCGAGAAGGCCGCCAAGCCGGAACCGACACCGACCAACAACGACAAGCAGTCGGACGCCGGGTGGGCAGCGGAATGAGCGACAAGAAGCAGCAGAACCTGACGCCCGCGGAGCAGCAGAAGCAGGACGAGGGACGCGTCCAGGCCCAACTGATCGTCACGGACATGTCCGAGACGGCCGGCCGGATCATGGAGTCCTTCGGCTTCGGCAACCCCCGCAGCGGAGGCCGTACCTCCTTCGAGGGACACGAGCTCAACGCCATGATCGACCTGGTGGAGAACTCCAACCCGGAACACCTGGAGAGCGCGGGCGAGGCCCTGTGGAAGGCCAGGGACGCCATCCGCAGCGCGGCGAAGGAACTGGGCGACCACATCGACGCGGTCGACTGGCAGGGCGAGTCCGGCGACGCCTTCCGCAAATGGGGCAAGGGCCTGGTCGCCCACGCCACCAGGCTGAGCGACTTCGCGGAAGCCGCCGGCACCCAGATCACCGTCGCAGGCACCGGCCTGGCCTCCGTCCGCAGCGCCATGCCCCCGCGCGACGGCCGCCTGGTACGCAAGCGTCCGGACGACATCGAATTCCCGGCCCGCATCGAGGGCAACCCGGAGTACGAGGCTGCGCTCAAGGTGGAGAAGAACCGCCAGGAGGCGATCAACCAGGTCAACCGGCTGGCGTCGTACTACTCGGTCTCTGAGGAGGCGCTGGCGGGGCAGGAGCCGCCGCGGTTCGAGGAGCGGCTCAAGGTCGACATGCCGAAGCCTGAAGTCGACTTGTACCGCAAGGGTTCCAGCCCCCTGCCGGGAGGCTCCGACGCCCTGGGTGGCAGGGATGCGTCGGATGCCTCTGGGCGCGCGATCACTAGGGTGCATGATTCCGCACCCGCAGGGAGCCAATCCAGAATCGACACCCTTGGGGCTGCCCCAGAGCTGGATCACGTCGTATCGACAGAGATCAATAGTGTCAAGACGCCACCTGCCCCGACGATGCCCACGAGTACGGCACTGACTCAGTCGCCCACGAGCACGACGGCACCGGGCGGGGGCCCGCCCCTGCCTTCAACGACCGGTTACGTCAATCCTGTAAAGGCCATTTCACCGCGCACAGTCGGCCCTTCAGGTATGCCTCGGACTGTCAGCCAGCCCGGGGTAGGGCCAGGGAGGGCTCAAGCCATCGGTGGCGTCCCAGCCGCGAACGGCCCTGCCAGAGATGCGGTGGGCCGCCCTGGGCCCATGGGCGCTGCGCCGTCAGCAACCGGCCGCTCTTCAGGCGCTCCGTCGGCGCCCGTCACTGGGCATCCTGGTGTGTCCGGTGGGCGCTCTATGGGTGGTTCTGCTGGCACGTCCGCGGTTGGCACTCCTCGCGCTGGCAACGGTAGTGGCATTGTGGGCGGAACACCCCAACGGCCTACGTCTGGTCAGGCGTCCGGGGCGGCTCGCCGAGGCGTATCGCGCGGAACGGTGATCGGCGCTCAAGGAGCACCCCAAGGTAGGGCGGCTTCCTCTGCTGGACGATCTGTCCCGGCTACCGGTGCTACTGAGGTTGAACTCGTGATGTCACATGGTTGCTCAGGTGGGTCTGATGGTCAGGCCGGTCTCGGCGAGGCAGCCGTCTATGAGGTGGCTGCGG
>NZ_JBVIPK010000008.1:0-380300 GCF_055577965.1 Streptomyces sp. NPDC033165 | reverse complement strand
CCCTCCCCGCCCCCCCCCCCCCCCCCCCCCCCCCCCCCCCACCCCCCCCCCCCCCCCCCCCCCCCCCCCCCCCCCCCCCCCCCCCCCCCCCCGCTTCCGCGATCCGTTGACCAACGCGTCCCGTGGACTACAGCGCGCCGAACCCCACCCGCCGGGCGGTGGGCTCGCCGATCTCCACATACGCGATCCGGTCGGCCGGCACGAGAACCTTGCGGCCCTTGTCGTCCGTGAGGCTGAGCAGCTCCGCCTTGCCGCCCAGTGCCGCGGCGACCGCGCTCTCGACGTCCTCGGCGGAAAGCCCGCTCTCCAGAACGATCTCGCGGGGCGTGTGCTGCACCCCGATCTTGACCTCCACGGCTATGTCCCTCCGACGGTCAGTCCCTGCGCGGCGAACCGCGCCGTACGCAGCCACATTAGCCCGGCGGAGGCGGCGTTCACGGCCCGACCGGCAACGCCCGCAGCGAACACGGCGTCACCCGCCGTCCGCCGGCGGGCTCAGTGCTGCTCGGCGCCGTGCAGCGGGAAGCCCGCGATGCCCCGCCAGGCCAGCGAGGTCAGCAGCTGCACCGCCGTGTCGCGCGGGATGCTGGAGCCGCTGGAGAGCCAGTAGCGCGCCACCACCTGGGAGACACCGCCGAGACCCACCGCGAGCAGCATGGACTCGTCCTTGGACAGGCCCGTGTCCCCGGCGATCACGTCGGAGATCGCCTCGGCGCACTGGAGGGAGACCCGGTCGACCCGCTCGCGCACGGCGGGCTCGTTGGTCAGGTCCGACTCGAAGACCAGCCGGAAGGCGCCGCCCTCGTCCTCCACGTACGCGAAATAGGCGTCCATGGTGGCCTCGACGCGCAGCTTGTTGTCCGTCGTCGAGGCCAGTGCCGTGCGGACGGCCTGGAGCAGCGACTCGCAGTGCTGGTCGAGGAGGGCGAGATAGAGCTCCAGCTTCCCGGGGAAGTGCTGGTAGAGCACGGGCTTGCTGACTCCGGCCCGCTCGGCGATGTCGTCCATGGCGGCGGAGTGGTAACCCTGCGCGACGAAGACCTCCTGTGCGGCGCCCAGCAGCTGATTGCGTCGGGCGCGGCGGGGCAGCCGGGTGCCCCGCGGGCGCGCCGCCTCTGTCTGCTCGATGGCTGTCACGCCGCCTCCCAAATGTGTGTTCCAGCACAGCCGATCCGTACACGCTGCGCCGCACAGCCATCGTACTTTTGGGTAACCCGGGTATGCGCGGCGCGGACGCAGAATTTCACGGACCGGACGGCTGTGGAAGCCACAGTTCTCCCTGGTCGCGATCAAACCGGGGCGTACTACCGGTAATCGTCCTCGTCGAGCGGGATGACCCTGCTCTGTTCCGCAACGTCGGCCTCGTTGGCGGTGGCCGGATCGAAGCCCTCCACCCGTTCGTCGTCCTCGGGCCGGATGTCCGCCCGCTGTTCCGCGAAATCAGCCTCCGGGGCCTCGGGGCCCGCTCCGTCCGGCTCGGAGTCGGTGAAGGTGTCCGGGTCGCTCGGGTCGACCGTCATGGGGTGGCTCCCTTCCTTTCCTTGAAGCCTAGGAGCAACACTCCTACCCCGCGATGCGGCCCTGTGACGGCGAACACATGAATCGCCGCGTGATCGTCTCGTAACATTGCCGCATGTCTTCGACCGAGCTGCCGGGTACCCGAGCCGCCGCCGCAGCGGTGGCTCCCGCGGTCAGTGCCGTCCGTGTCGCCGAGGGCGAGCGGCTGCGCTCCGTGTCGCTGCCGGGGATCGGTCTGAACATCCGCTGCCGGCCGGGCGGCCGCACCGGACTGCCCCCCGCGCTGTACGTGCACGGGCTCGGCGGCTCCTCGCAGAACTGGTCGGACCTGATGCCGCTGCTGGCCGACGTGGTCGACGGCGAGGCGGTCGACCTGCCCGGATTCGGGGATTCGCCGCCGCCGGACGACGGCGACTACTCCGTCACCGGACACGCCCGCGCGGTGATCCGGCTGCTCGACGCGGAGGAGCGCGGGCCCGTCCATCTGTTCGGCAACTCCCTGGGCGGTGCGGTCGCCACCCGGGTCGCCGCGGTCCGCCCCGATCTGGTGCGCACCCTCACCCTGATCTCGCCCGCACTGCCCGAATGGCGGGTGCAGCGCCCCGCCCTGCCGACCGGCCTTCTCGCGGTGCCGGGAGTCGCTTCCCTGTTCGCCCGGCTCACGAAGGACTGGACGGCGGAGCAGCGGACCCGCGGAGTCGTGGCACTCTGTTACGGCGATCCGGCGCGCGTCTCCGAGGAAGCCTTCCGCAACGCGGTGGCCGAGATGGAGCGACGGCTGGAGCTGCCGTACTTCTGGGACGCCATGACGCGTTCCGCCCGGGGCATCGTGGACGCCTACACCCTGGGCGGACAGCACGGGCTGTGGCGCCAGGCCGAGCGGGTGCTCGCACCGACCCAGCTCGTGTACGGCGGACGGGACCAGCTCGTCTCGTACCGGATGGCACGCAAGGCGTGTGCGGCCTTCCGCGACGCCCGGCTGCTGACCCTGCCCGAGGCGGGGCACGTGGCGATGATGGAGTACCCGGAGGCGGTCGCCCAGGCGTTCCGGGAACTGCTGGACGATTGCGGCGGGAGCTGATCCGGGGCGTGGGACGACACAGCCGAAAGGGCTCCAAGGCCACCCGCCCGGACGCCGCAGCGGCGGCACCGGGCGGCGAACGCGCCGCTCCCCGCCCCGCACCCGGCACCGGCCGGCGCAGGCGGACCGGCCCCGCGCCGACCGGCGACGGGCGCTCCCCGTTCTCCCCCGACGCCCCCCAGGTCCGCGGCGGCCACCCCGAGCAGCGCGAGCCGGGCGGCGGCTGGGGGACCGGCCCGCAGCCCCGTTACGGGGACGGCTACGGCTCCCCGGGCGCGCGGCCCCGCCCCGGCGACGGCTCCCCCGGCGGGTCCCACGGGCTCCCGTATCCACCGCACCGGCACCCCGCCCCGAACCGCCGCCCCGACGCCGTGCCGGACGCCTCCGGGCCCCACGGTCCCGCGGCGCACCAGGAAGCCGCGGCCCGGCAGCAGGCCGTGGCGCGCCAGGTGTCGGCCCAGCGGGCGGCCCAGCGCGCCGCGGACGGCAGGGTGGCGCAGCAGCCGGCCGCCGGGCCCCCGGTGCCTGGCCCGCGCCGCGAGTTCGTCGACGCCTTCGACGAGGAGTCGCCCGATTCCGGCGTCGCCACGTCGTCGTCGGCCGCCGACGCCGTCGGCGAGGCGGGGGAGCCGGACGAGCACCGCGCGCCCCGGGGCGGCAAGGGGCGGACCTTCACCGGCATCGCCGCCGCCGCGGTGACCACCGTGCTCGCGGTCGTGGTGGCGGGGCAGGTCGCCGAGGACTCCGGCGACCGCTCGTCGGCCGCGCGCGCCGCCGACGTGGAGCGGCAGAGCGGCAGCGGGGAAGCCTCCCGCTCCGACCCCCGGCCGACCCCCCGGCAGCCCTCGGCCGAGCCCGAGGTCAAGCCCCTGTCGTACGCGGACAGGATGGCGAAGCCGTATCCGCTCGACCCGGACCTCAAGGCGAGCGGCACGTTCCAGGCGGTGCCCGGTCTGGCGAAGGCCCCCGGGAAGGGCCACAAGTACCGCTACCGGATCGATGTGGAGAAGGGACTCTCCCTCGACGCCGGTCTTTTCGCCGAAGCCGTCCAGAAGACGCTGAACGACGACCGGAGCTGGGCGCACAACGGTGCGATGACCTTCGAGCGGATCTCCTCGGGGCACCCGGACTTCGTGATCACGCTCGCCAGCCCCGGGACCACCGGCGAATGGTGCGCCAAATCCGGTCTGGACACCACGGTCGACAATGTCTCCTGCGACTCCGCCGCCACCGACCGCATCATGATCAACGCCTATCGCTGGGCGCAGGGCGCCGCCACGTTCGGCCCGGACAAACTGCTGCCGTACCGTCAGATGCTCATCAATCACGAGGTCGGCCACCGACTGGGCCACAACCATGTGAGCTGCCGCACGCCCGGCGCCCCGGCCCCGGTGATGCAGCAGCAGACGAAGACCCTGGAACTGGGGGGTATCAAGTGCAAGCCGAACCCCTGGGTGTACCCCGGTAGCTGATCGAACCCCGTCCGCATGGCGAGACGGCCGTCCTGTCCCGCTGTGGCGGTGCACCGGGTCCACCACCCCGCCCCCGCGCTCGGTGCGGCTCGCCGGGCGGCCCCCAAGGAGCTGGCCGGGGCCTGACCCTCCGTAATAACCGACCGCTGTATCGCGACGGAACGCTACGGGGGCGGGAAAGTTACGACGGTTCACCCCTTTCGGTGGCGCGATGGACAACCGTCCGTCGCGCCACCGGCGTATCCGCTTACGGTCGTCCCGCTGTGAGTCGCCGTTCCAACGGCGGCCGCCCACAAGGGAGATCGGGGGTGTACTCGTGCGGATCGGACTGCTCACCGACGGTGGTTATCCGTATGCGACCGGTGAGTCCAGACTCTGGTGCGACCGACTGGTGCGGGGGCTGCCGCAGCACGACTTCGACCTGTTCGCCCTGAGCCGCTCCGCCCATCAGGAGGCGCAGGGCTGGGTCCGACTCCCGCACCAGGTCAGCCGGGTGCGTACCGCCCCGCTGTGGACCCCCGAGGACGGCACCGTGCGCGGCAGCGGCGAACGCGGCCTGCTGGCCCGTCTGGTGACCGGCGGCGAGCAGTCCTACGGGCGGCGCGACCGCGCACGGTTCACGGACCACCTCACCGCCATCGCCACCGCGATCTGCACCCCCGACGACACCGGCGGGGCCCCGGGGACCGGCCCCGGCGCGGAGCTCTTCACCGAAGGCCTCTACGGCCTGGCCGAACTGGCCCGGGAGCGCGGCGGACTCCACCTCGCCCTGCGCTCGGAGACGACCGTACGGATTCTGGAGGCCGCCTCCAGGGCCCGGGGCACCGGCCGGACCGTGCAGAGCGCCACCGTTCCCGACCACCTCGTCTTCGCCGCCGAGCTGGAACGCGCGCTGCGCCCCCTCTCGCTCGACTGGTACGACCAGGAGAGCCTCGGCGCGGTCGACCTCTGCCATGCGGCCTCCGGCGGCGCGGCCGCCCTCCCGGGGCTCCTGGCCAAACGCTTCTTCGGGGTTCCGCTGCTGGTCACCGAGCACGGGGTGCAGCTGCGCGCCCACTATCTGGCCGCCTCCGACGCCCCGTTCGGCGCACCGGTGCGCGCCCTCCTCGCCGGATTCCACGGGCGCCTCGCCACCGAGGTCTACCGCCAGGCGGCGCTGGTCACCCCCGGCAACACGCATGTCCGCCGCTGGCAGCAGCGTTGCGGGGCCGACCCCGCCCGGCAGCGCACGGTCTACCCGGGCATGGCCGCCGAACGCTTCGGCCCGGTCGGTGAGGACGCCGAACGCTTCGGCGCGGCAGGCGCGGGCGGCCCCGCCACGCTGGTCTGGGTCGGCCGGATCGAGCCCGCCAAGGACCTGATCGCCCTTCTCCACGCCTTCGCCGAGGTCCGCCGCGCCGAGCCCGGCGCCCGGCTGCGGATCTTCGGCGCCCCGGCCCCGGGTCGTGAGGGGGGCGCCTATCTGGCCCACTGCCGGGCCCTGGCCGCCCAGCTCTTCCCGGACGAGGCCGCCGGAGCGCACGCCGAGGGCGTCTGCCCGGTCACCTTCGAGGAGATCGGCGGGCCCGAGGTCCCCGATCTCGCCGAGGCCTACCGCGCGGGCGGCGTGATCGTGCTGTCCAGCGTCGTCGAAGGCTTCCCGGTCAGCCTCGTCGAGGCCATGTTCTGCGGCCGGGCCACCGTCTCCACCGACGTCGGAGCGGTCCTCGAAGTCATCGGCGGCACCGGCCTGGTGGTGCCCCCGCGCAACCCCAAGGCGCTCGCCGACGCCTGCGTGGCGCTGCTGCGCGACCCCGAGCGCCGGGCCCGCCTGGGCGCGGCGGCCCGAGCCCGAGCGCTCGAACTTTTCACCGTCGAACAGAACCTCGCGGCATTTCGCGGCATTTACCTGGAGCTGATGTCACACACCCCGGTGCGCCGGGAGGCCGACACGGTGAACGCCCACGGCGACCCCCTCCTCTTCGCCACCCCGCCAGAGGCCCGCCTCCTCGGCCACTGGACCCGGGCGGGGCGACTGCCGGACCGCTCCGGCGAGCCCGAGGGCGTCTGTGCGGCCGCCGGGGGACCGGGGGACGGCGATGCGTGACCACTCGACGCTCCACGACCACGGAGACCAACCCATGCCCCGTCCGGACGACCAGGCCACCGCCCCTCCCGCCCCGGCCGCATCCACCGCCGCCCGCCGGGGGCCGGCCGACCCGGTGAAGTCCCTGATGCACGACCACCGGGACCTCTGCGAACGGGCCGTGGACCCCTTGGAGATCGCCGCCGGACTCGAAGCCCACGGCCTCACCGACCGCACCGCCGCCCGCTACCGCCACCGAGACGTCTTCTCGCTCGCCGAGGAGCTGTACGCCCGCATACCGCCCCGCACGAAGGAGCCCGCCGTCAGTGGACCCCCGGACCCCGGGCCGGACACCGAGGCGCGGGCCCTCTGGACGCTCCTCGCCCTGCTCCCCGGGGCCGCCTGCCTGGCGACCGCCGGTGTGCTCCGGCTCACCGAGGGTGTGCTCGGCGACGGGACGCGGGCCCTCGTCACCGTGGCCGGTGCCCTCCTGGCCTGCCTGGCGCTCCGGCTGTGCCTGAGCCGCGGGCCCCTGCGCGCGCCGGAAGGAGCGGGCCGTGCCGGGATGTACGGCTGCTGGCTCCTGAGCTACGCGGTGTACGGCGAGGAACTGCTCGCCCAGGTCATGACCGGCGGCCCGGACGGCCCGTGGGACGGCACCCCCGCCCCGCTGCTCGGGCTCGCCGCCGCCATCGCCCCGGCCGCCTGGTGCGCCCACCTCTTCGCCGTCCACGCCCACCGCAAACTGACCGGCAGCCGCGCCCTGGAGGAGTTCGGCGCGGGAGTGCGGCCCCTGCTGCTCGCGGCCGTCGCCCTCTTCCTCGCCGCGCTGCTGCCCCTGCTGTACCTGGCCGACCTCGGCCTCGACGGCAACGGGACGCCCGCCGCGGCCGCCGCCCTCGGGGTCCTGTTCTTCGTCGCCCGGCTGCTCGCCGCCCACGGACTGCCCGAGCCCGGCACGGTCGCGCTCGCCGCCGCCTGCGCCGTAGAGGCCGCCGCCCCGGCGCTCGTCCTCTCCTCCCGGCTGCCCGGACTCGAACCCCTCGCCCAGCCCGTGAACGCCCTCGTCTCGGCAGGCGGGACGGGGGCCGTGCCCGCCCTCGCCTGCGGAGCGGCCGCGCTCGGGCTGCTGCTGCACGCCTCCCTCGCCCTCTCCCGCGCCTCCGCCCACACCCGTACCTGAACCGCTCCCTCACCACGAGGGCCCCACAGCACACCCCCCACCTCACCACCGCACCACTCCCGCGGAGCCGACGCCGCGGGCCTTCCCAGCACCGCACGAACCGACTGACTGACTGACCTAGGAGAAACCCGCCATGACCACCCAGTCCTCCGCACCGGCAGTGAGCCGTCGGCACCGAGGCGGTGCGCGATGAGGGTGCTGCTGCTCGGAGCCAACGGATTCCTCGGCCGCTTCGTCGCCGACCGCCTGCTCGCCGACCCCGCCGTCCACCTCACGGCCCTGGGCCGCGGCGACGACGCCGACGTCCGGTTCGATCTCGCGGGCGGCAGCCCCGGGGCGCTCACCCGCTTCCTGGACGCCGTCCACCCCGGGGTCGTCGTCAACTGCGCGGGCGCCACCCGTGGCAACGCCCGCGACCTCACCCGCCACAACACCGTCGCCGTCGCCACCGTCTGCGAGGCGCTGCGCCGCAGCGGCTGCGGGGCCCGGCTCGTCCAGGTCGGCTGCGCCTCGGAGTACGGGCCCTCGCAGCCCGGTTCCTCCACCGCCGAGGACGCCGTGCCGCGCCCCGGCGGCCCGTACGGCGTCAGCAAGCTCGCCGCCACCGAGCTGGTCCTCGGCTCCGGTCTCGACGCCGTCGTGCTGCGGGTCTTCTCGCCGGTCGGGCCCGGCACCCCGGCGGGCTCCCCGCTCGGCCGGCTCGCCGAGGCGATGCGCCGGGCCATGCAGGCGGGCGACGGCGAGCTGAAGCTCAGCGGCCTCGGCGTGCAGCGGGACTTCGTCGACGTACGGGATGTGGCGCGGGCCGTCCACGCCGCCTCGCTCTCGGCCGCCCAGGGCGTCGTCAACATCGGCACCGGCCGGGCCGTCCGGCTCCGTGACGCGGCCGCCGTCCTGGCGAGAGTCGCCGGGTACGCGGGCGCGCTCCACGAGCTGGACACGCCCCCCGCTCGCCTGCCCATCGGGGCCCCGCGCACCTCCGCCGAGTCCGTCATGGAGCACCTCTCGGCCACCCCGTCCCCGTATCCGGACGGGTGCGGCGCCTGGCAGCAGGCCGATGTCCGCACCGCTCGCGACCGGCTCGGCTGGCGGCCCCGGATCAACCTGGAGGAGTCCCTCGCGGACATCTGGATGGAGGCGGCGTGCCGCATCTGACCGCTCCCGACGCCGCCCGCCGGACCGCGGGCGGCGAACAGCTCGGCTTCGGCGTCCCCGGCTACGCCCACCCGTTGCTCGCCCCCGCCGAGTGGGCCGAGCTGGTCCGCCCCGGCACGCCGCTGCACTGGGCCGTCCTCAACATCGCGGAGGGCCCCGGCTGCCGGCCCGACCCGCACTGCCTGGCGGCGGCGGGCAGGCTGCGCAACGCCCGGGAACGGGCCCTGCACGGCGGGGCCCCGGACGACACCGTCCGGGCCTCCGGAGGCAGGCTGCTGGGCCACCTCGACCTGGCCTTCGGTGAGCGGTCCTTCGCCGAACTGATCGCCGACGCCCGCGCCTTCATCGACTGGTACCGGGTCGGCGGCTTCTACCTCGCCCGCTGCCCCGCCGAGCGGGCCGGACTGCCCGACGTCCGCCGTCTCACCGGCACGCTCCACGCGCTGCTGGCGGAGAGCGACAGCGCGGACGGCGGCGGCCGCCTGGTCCTGGGGCACGGGACCCATCCGTACCCCGGTTACGCGGAGGCCGCCGACCAGCTGGTCACCTTCCAGGGCCCCTGGACCGACTACCGCTGGTCACAGGTGGCCGAGTGGACGGCGGACTACCCGCCCGAGCGGTTCGCCCACTTCGTCCACGGGGTCCCGCGCACCCACCTGGAGGAGGCCATGCGCATCGCCCGCTGGCAGGGCGCCGGGACGATCTTCTTCACCGACCGGGACGGACAGAACGGGCAGAGCGACCCATTCGCGGCGCTGCCCAGGTACTGGGACGAAATCGTCTCGCGGATCGGACCTGGTATCTCGGAATGAGGAGGGGCGTGGCAGTGTTACCGGAAGAACAACCGTACGTAGTCGATGTGTGCGTAGTCGATGTACGTAAATCCGACCACCTGCATTGTTGAGGTTCCTGTGTCGCTGCCACCCCTGGTCGAGCCAGCCGCTGAGCTCACCGTCGACGAGGTCCGCAGGTACTCCCGCCACCTGATCATCCCGGATGTCGGGATGGACGGACAGAAGCGCCTGAAGAACGCCAAGGTGCTCTGTGTGGGCGCCGGCGGACTCGGTTCGCCGGCCCTGATGTACCTGGCCGCGGCCGGTGTCGGCACGCTGGGCATCGTGGAGTTCGACGAGGTCGACGAGTCGAACCTCCAGCGCCAGATCATCCACAGCCAGGCCGACATCGGCCGGTCCAAGGCGGAGTCCGCCAAGGACTCCGTGCTGGGGATCAACCCGTACGTCAACGTGGTCCTTCACGAAGAGCGGCTCGAAGCCGAGAACGTGATGGAGATCTTCGCGCAGTACGACCTGATCGTGGACGGCACGGACAACTTCGCCACCCGCTATCTCGTCAACGACGCCGCGGTGCTGCTGAACAAGCCGTACGTCTGGGGCTCGATCTACCGCTTCGACGGCCAGGCCTCGGTCTTCTGGTCCGAGCACGGCCCCTGCTACCGCTGCCTCTACCCGGAGCCCCCGCCGCCGGGCATGGTCCCCTCCTGCGCCGAGGGCGGCGTGCTGGGCGTGCTCTGCGCGTCCATCGGCTCCATCCAGGTCAACGAGGCCATCAAGCTGCTCGCCGGCATCGGCGACCCGCTGGTCGGCCGCCTGATGATCTACGACGCCCTGGAGATGCAGTACCGCCAGGTGAAGGTCCGCAAGGACCCGAACTGCGCGGTCTGCGGCGAGAACCCCACCGTCACCGAGCTCATCGACTACGAGGCCTTCTGCGGCGTCGTCTCCGAGGAGGCCCAGGAGGCGGCGGCCGGAGCCACGATCACTCCCAAGCAGCTCAAGGAGTGGATCGACGGCGACGAGAAGATCGAGATCATCGACGTCCGCGAGCTGAACGAGTACGAGATCGTCTCGATCCCGGGCGCCAAGCTGATCCCGAAGAACGAGTTCCTCATGGGCACCGCCCTCCAGGACCTCCCGCAGGATAGGCGCATCGTCCTGCACTGCAAGACGGGCGTCCGCAGCGCCGAGGTCCTCGCGGTCCTCAAGTCGGCGGGCTTCGCCGACGCGGTGCACGTGGGCGGCGGCGTGATCGGCTGGGTCAACCAGATCGAGCCCGAGAAGCCGGTGTACTAGACAACCCGTTGGGGAGGAGGGGCCGGTCCGCGCACTGCGGACCGGCCCCTTCCGCATGTTCGTACCGCTACCCGCAGGTCGTGCCGTCCGCCGGGACCTTCCCGTCCAGGAAGTAGTCGTCCACCGCCGACGTCACGCAGTCGTTGCCGCCGTACGCCCCGTGCCCCTCGCCGTTGTTGGTGAGCATGATGCCGACGCCCTTGCCCAGCTCGTCCGCCATCCGCCGCGCCCCCTCGTACGGGGTGGCCGGGTCGCCGGTCGTCCCGACGACGAGGATCGGCCCCGCGCCCGGGGCGCTCGTCTCCGGGGTGTCGTGCTCCCCCTCGACCGGCCACCGCGCACACCAGCCGGCGGTGTCCCAGGCCAGGAGCGGGCCGAAGACCGGTGACAGCCGACGGAACTCCGGCAGCAGCGCACGGGCCTCGTCCAGGGCGGGCCGGGCCTTGGTGTCGGCGCAGGAGATCGCCCGCTGGGAGTGGCTCTGGGTGTCGTAACGGCCCTGCTCGTCCCGGCCGTTGTACGAGTCGGCGAGCCGGAGCAGGGCGTTGCCGGTGCCGTTGCCCTCCGCCTCGTCGAGGGCGGCCGTCAGGGCGGGCCAGCTGGACTCGGAGTACAGCGGGGTGACGATGCCGGTGATGGCGAGGGACTCGCTCAGCTCGCGGCCGCTGTCGGTCGGCAGCGGGCTCCTGTCGATACGGGCCAGCAGCCGGGCTATGCGCTCGGTGCCCGCCTTCGGGCTCTCGCCGCGGCTCCTGAGGTAGTTCTCCAGGGCGCGCTGGAAGCCCGCGGCCTGGTTGCGGGCGTGCCCTATGCCGTCGGCCGTGGGGTCGATGACCGCGTCCAGCACCGTGCGTCCCACGTTCCGCGGGAAGAGGTGCGCGTACGTACCGCCCAGCTCCGTACCGTAGGAGAAGCCGAAGTAGGACAGCTTGTCGTCGCCCAGGATGTGCCGGATCAGGTCCAGGTCGCGGGCGGCGTTGGATGTGCCGACATGGGGGAGGAGCTTGCCGGAACGGCGCTCGCAGCCCGCGCCGAAGTCCGCTGCGTCCTTGACGAACGCGGCCTCCTCCGCCGCCGTGTCCGGGGTCAGGTCGACGCTCCGGTGGGCCTGCTCCTGCTCCTTGTCGGTGCGGCAGCGCACCCCGGAGCTGGCCGCGACCCCGCGCGGATCGAACCCCACCAGGTCGTAGCGGGTGTTGAGCTTTCCGTACGCTTCCGCCGCGCGCGGCAGTATCTCCACGCCCGAACCGCCCGGGCCGCCGAAGTTGAACAGCAGCGAACCGAGCCGCCGCCCCTTGTCGCGGGCCTCCTTGCGGATCAGGGCGAGGGAGAGGGTCTCCCCGGACGGCTTCGCGTAGTCCAGCGGTACGTCCACGCGCGCGCAGCGCCACGCGGAGCCCGGGGCGCCGCCGCCGCGCGGAGCTTCGCAGCGCTCCCAGTCGAGGCGCTGGGAGGTGAGGGCGGAGGGCAGGGCGGGCGTCCGCGCGGTGCCCTCCGGGCCAGTCGGCGCGGGAGAGGCGGACGCGCCGCCTGGGCGGCCGTCCGCCGACGCGGCCTCTTCCGGTCCCGTCCCCGACAGGGCGCAGCCGGCGAGCAGCACTGTCGAGAGGAGGGCTGCTCCCGCTCGGACGGCGGCCCGATGGGCCCGTCGGTGCGCGCGCATGGTCCGGCTCCCCTCCCCGAGGCCCGAAGCCGGTGAAGCGCCGGGCGCCTGCGTTGTTCCGCCATGCTAATCGGCGCCTCTGACAGACCATCGGGTCAGACTGTCGGGCCGGACCGGCAGAGCCGGTTCCCGGGGCGCGATCAGCCGCAGACCGTGCCCGACTTCGGCACCGTACCGTTCAGCAGATAGCCGTCGACCGCCCGCTGCACACACGCGTCGTTGCTGTTGTAGGCCCCGTGGCCCTCGCCCCGGTACGTCAGCTCGACGCCGACGCCCTCGCCCAGCTGCTGCACCATCGCCTTCGCGCCCGCGTACGGGGTCGCCGGGTCGCCCGTGTTGCCGATGACCAGGATGGGCGCGGCCCCGGGCGCGCTGACGTCAGGGGTCTCCCAGGCACCCGCGACCGGCCAGCCCGTGCAGCCCATCAGGCCCCAGCCCAGGTAGTCGCCGAAGAGCGGGGAGGCCTCGCGGAAGGCCGGCAGTGCCGCCTTCGTCTGCTCCAGGGTGAAGCGCTGCTTGCTGTCGGCGCAGTTGATGGCGAGGTTGGCCGCGTTGGAGTTGTCGTACTGCCCGTCCTGCGAGCGTCCGTTGAGCGAGTCCGCCAGTGCGAGCAGCAGCCCGCCGTTCCCGCCGCCCGCCTCGTCCAGGCCCTGTTCGAGCAGCGGCCAGGTCTCCTTGGAATAGAGCGCGGAAGCGATGCCGGTGGTGGCCAGCGTCTGCGTCAGCGCGCGGTCGCCCAGCCCGTCGATCGGCTGCTCCTCCAGATCGGACAGAAGATCCGCGATGCCCCGCTCGACCTCCTGCGGGGTGGTTCCGGGCAGCGCGCAGTCGTCGCGCTCCGCGCAGTCCTCGGTGAAGTTGTCCATGGCGAGCTGGAACCCCTGGGCCTGGCCCAGGGAGGACTGCTCGGCGTTCTTCGTCGGGTCGACCACCGCGTCGAAGACCGCCCGGCCGACCTTGTCCGGGAAGAGGTGCGCGTAGACGCCGCCCAGCTCGGTCCCGTAGGAGATGCCGAAGTAGTACAGCTCGTCGTCGCCCAGCACCGTCCGCATCAGGTCCATGTCGCGGGCGGCGTTCGTCGTGCCCACGAAGGGCAGCTCAGGGCCGGAGTTCTCCTTGCAGTCCGCGATGAAGTCCTTCTGCCCCTGCACGAACTGCTCCTCCTCGGCCGCGTTGTCCGGTGTGGAGTCCTCCTGGTAGAGGGCGTCCAGCTCGGCGTCGTCCGCGCACTCGACGCCCTCGCTGCGGCCGACCCCGCGCGGGTCGAAGCTCACCAGGTCGTACCTGGTGCGGAGCGTGTCGTACTCCGTACCGAAGGCGGGCAGCGTCGCCACACCGGAGGCGCCGGGCCCGCCGAAGTTGAACACCAGCGAACCGATCCGCCGCGCCTGGTCCCTGGCCTTGGCGCGGACCAGCGCCAGCTCGATCGTGCGGCCGTCGGGCTTCGCGTAGTCGAGCGGCACGTCCATGAAGGAGCACTCCCACACCGCGCCGCCGGGCAGCGGGGACGGGGACTCGCCGCCGCCCTGGGCCGTGTTCGGGGCCGGACACGGCGACCAGTCGAGCTTCTGGGAGGCCAGTTCCCGGGCGGTGGCGGACGGCGAGGCGGTCGAGGCCCCGGTGGGCGTCGAGGAACCGTCCCCGTCGTCGCCGTCCGAACAGGCGGCCAGCGGCAGCAGCACGGTGGCGGTGGCGGCGAGGGCGGCGGCGCGCAGGGCGGGGGAAGTCCTCATGACCCCATCGTGCGGCGGGCCGCCGGGGAGCGCGGCCGGGCGCGGTCCATGCGGGTGGCGGTGCGCACCCGGCGGGCCACGGCCCCGGCCGCTGACGAGGACTGCCGGCGGGCCGCGGCCCCGGCGGCCGACGGGGGCTACCGGCGCACCCCGGTCGGCCGCCGACGGTGACTACTGGCGGACCGCGGGCCACGGCCCCGGCCGCCGACGGGGACTGCCGGCGGACTGCGTGCCGCCGCCCCCGACGACTACAGCTCGCCCTTGCGCGTCAGCTGGTTGAAGGCGATCCACCCCGGCAGCACCGGCAGCCACAGCGTCATCACGCGGTACAGCAGCACCGCGGGCGCCGCGACCTCGCTCGGCAGTCCGACCGCGATCAGGCCCAGCGTCAGGGCCCCCTCGACCGCGCCCATACCGCCCGGCGTCGGGGCGGCCGAGCCGATCGCGTTCCCGGCGAGGAAGACCACCGCGATGCTCGCGTAACTCAGCTCGGGGACGTCCGGTCCGCTGAACGCCCGGATCGAGGCGTCCAGGCAGAGCACGAACAGGCCGGTCAGCAGCAGCATGCCACCGATGCCGGTGAGCAGCTTCTGCGGCCGCTGGACCACGTCCAGCATGCGCGGCACGACCCCGGAGAACAGCGAGCGCACCCGGGTCACCACGAACTTCCGCAGGAACGGGACCGCCGTCACCACCAGCACCAGCACCGCGACCGTGAGCAGACCCGCGATCACCGTCCGGGACGGGGTCAGCGAGTCCGGGGTCCTCTCCGTACCGGTGAGATAGCCGAACAGCGCCAGCAGCATGATGTGGGCGCCGAGCCCGAAGAGCTGGGAGGCCCCGACGCTCGCCACCGCGAGGCCCGGGCGCACCCCGGCGCGCTGGAGGAAGCGGGTGTTCAGGGCCACGCCCCCGATGGCGGCCGGCGCGACGATCTTCACGAACGAGCCGGCCACCTGCGCCTGCACGGTCTTCAGGAACGGCACCCGCTCCGGCACGAAACCCAGCAGGCTCATGGCCGCCGCCACGTAGCTCAGTGCCGAGAAGCCGAGGGCCGCCGCCACCCAGCCCCACTCCGCCTGCTCCACGACCGCCCCGAAGTCCGCCTGGGTGACCTGGGAGATAACGAAGTACGCGGCGATGGCCCCGGCGATGAAGCTGAAGAGGGTACGCGGTTTGATGCGCTCCAGCCGCACCGGTTCGACCGGCGCCTGCGGGCGGATCAGGAGCACCTGGCGGCGGATCTGGGCGAGCAGATCCTCATCGCGGGCCTCCTCCAGCGCCTCGCCGATGGCCCGCTTCTCGGCCTGCTTCTCCGTCCGGTGGGACTTGCGTCCGGCCTTGCGGTCCGAGGTGTGCTCGCCCCCGGCTTCCTCGGCCCTCGTCCGCCTGGCCGTCTGTGAGGCCTCCACGGCCGCTTCCCGCTCGCGCTGCGAACGCTCGCGCGCGATCCGGCGCAGCGCCGCCCGGGTGGACCGGCTCAGCGCGATCGGCTGGAGCAGCGGCAGAGAGTCCGCCACGGCGTCCGGACCGAGCACGGCCAGTGCCCCGGCGACGGACCGCTCGGCCCCCACCCGCAGCCCCAGCGTGGTCAGCAACTGGGCCACGTCCATGCGCAGGACCAGATCACCGGCCGCGATCTCGCCGCCGCGCAGATCCGTCACGAACGCCTTGCCGGAACGATCCACCAGGAGGGCGTCGCCGGTCAGCCTGCGGTGCGCGATCCGCCGCGACTGGAGAGCCTTGACCTGACGCCAGGTGCTGCGTACCAGATCGTCGGTGATCTCCACGTCCTCCATCGCGTCCAGCGGCCGGCCGCCGATGTGCTCGTAGACGAGCATCACCGCGTCGGGCCCCAGCTCGGAGGTGGCGATCAGCTTGGGCGCGTTCGCCCCGGCGGCGATCGCCGCGTACGCGAGCAGCGCCTCCTGCTCCAGCGCCTGGCGCAGCGACTGGATGGAACGCCGCTGGGTGATCCCGCGCAGCGTGAGCCGTCGCCAGGCCCGGTAGAAGAACCCCTGGGCCTGCTGCTCGCGGTCGACGACGGTGACGTCGAGCGGCGGCCCGTCCTCCAGGGTGACCAGATAGCGCCGCCCCCGGTCGCCCTGGTCGATGCTGTCCTTGTCGTCCCTGTCCCGGTCCGGGGTGTCCTCGGCACGCATCGCCGCGACCGGGTGGAAGCCGACGTGCCGCAGCCCCGCCATCAGGTGCTGGCCGGTCGGGCGGACGTTCGGTGAGCCGACCGCGTACAGCGTTCCGTACGCCACCGTCCAGCCGATCAGGACGGTCAGGATGATCGAGAACGGGGTGGTGTACCCGCCGACGAGCATCGCGAACGCGTCGAGCAGCAGCACCATCCACAGCACCACACGCCAGCGCGGCCGCCGCGCCATGCCGACCGCCGTCATGTACGCGATGACCGGCGCGAGATAGCCGTGCACCGGGTCGGTCAGCCCGCCCGTCGTCTGCGTCTGGGTCAGCGCGTCCTGGATGGTGCCGGGCGCGGTGCGCGAGACCCACAGGTCGGTGGCGAGGGTCACACCGTGGGCGAGGACCGCGGCCAGTACGCCGTCCGCGATGCGCAGCCCGTCCCGTTTGATCAGGCGCTCGATGGCGAAGGCGACGGGCACCAGCAGCACGGCGATGCTGGACACCAGACCGGCGATCTTGATCAGCAGATCGGGCGCCTGCTCGGTGCCCTTGGAGATGTCGTCCTCAAGACCGGTGGTGGTGCCCTGGGCGAAGGCGGCGATCGAGAGCAGGACCGCGATCGCCAGCACCCCGATGAGCAGCCGCATCAGGTCGGAGGGGCGGTGGACCCGGGCGGGCAGCAGCGGTTCGTCACCGGAGACCCGGTCGCTCAGGGCGGCATCGGCGGAAGCCAGGGTCGAACCGGTCAGATGGCCGGAACCGGAGGCGGACGCGGTGGGGCCGTCGGCCCGGGGAACTCCGGAGCCCGCGGACGCTCCGGAGTCCTCCGGAGCGCTCGACGAGCGCTCCCCGGCATCAGAGGCGTCCGCCGCCTTCGGTGGCTGCACGCCCTGCTCCTTCGTCGCCTCTGGTTCGTCTTCGTGGTCTCGTATCACCGGTCACCGCCCGCACGATGGTGGCACGGCCCGTAGACAGAGGGGGGCATCAGGGTGCATTGCACGGGCGCGGGAAGCGCAACATACGCTCCTTTGCACCTGCGCGCACGCTGTGTGCCCGGACCGCCACCGTTCCGGGCGGGCTGTCGGTGCCGTACGGCAGGATGGGGCGGATGAGCCAGGACCAGACGGGCGGAGGCGGACCCGGCACCGCGCTGACCGGCCCCGAACTGCCGGAATACGCGGAGCGTGTCCTCGACGTCGCCGATCTGATCCCGCCCGGCCGGGTGATGACGTACGGCGATGTCGCGGAGTGGCTGGCCGAGGGCGGGCCCCGCCAGGTCGGCCGGGTCATGGCGTTGTACGGCTCCGCCGTGCCGTGGTGGCGGGTCGTCCGGGCCGACGGGACGCTGCTTCCCGGCCATGAGCTCCGCGCGCTGGAGCACTACCGCGCGGAGGGCACGCCGCTCCGTTCCGCGTCCCGGCAGTCGGAGGGGCATGTGCCGCGCCTCGACATGCGCCACGCCCGCTGGGACGGCACCGGCGCGGACGGACCCGGGCACGAGCAATCTCACACCTGACAGCGTCCGCTCCCGGTGTGACAAGGGACGCGTCGCACGTGACGTACATGACGCAAGTGATGCACGCGATGCAGGTGACGCACCCGACGCACGTGATGCACCCGACGCACGTGATGCACATGACGCACGTGACGCACGTGACGCACGTGACGAGGGACGCAGCGCACCCGCTGCCTCGCGCGGCGCCGCTGGCGTAGCGTCGTGTTCGCGCGGCACGCTCCGCCCCTTTCCTCGACTGCTTTGACCGCTTCGACCGCTTTGACTGCTTTCACTGCCGTGACCGTCTTGGCTGTCCCGGCTGTCCCGACCCTGTTCCTCATCACCTGTACACCCACCAGGACCGGCGATCCACGTGAGCACCTCCTCCACCCGGCACAGTCCGCACCGTGAGTCACGGCCGCGGACCACGGGCGCGTACCGGCTGGTGCGCACTCCGCCCGGGTCCGTGGATCCCCCCCTCCTGGACGCAGGTCAGCGCGCGGTGGTTGATCACCCCGGCGGCCCGCTGCTGGTCCTCGCCGGACCCGGCACGGGGAAGACCACCACCCTCGTCGAGTCCGTCGCCGCCCGGGTGAACCGGGGCGGCGACCCCGCCCGCATCCTGATCCTCACCTTCAGCCGCAAGGCGGCCGTCGAGCTGCGCGACCGGCTGGCGGCCCGGCTCGGCGCGGCGCGCGGCCCGCAGGCGACCACTTTCCACGCCTACTGCTACGCACTGGTCCGCGCCCACCAGGACGCGGACCTCTTCGCCGACCCGCTGCGCCTGCTGTCCGGGCCCGAGCAGGACGTCACCGTCCGCGAGCTGCTCGCGGGCCAGCTCGACCTGGAGAAGGAGGGCCTGGCCCATGTCCGCTGGCCCGACGAGCTGCGGGCCTGCCTGACCACCCGCGGCTTCGCCGACGAGGTGCGCGCGGTGCTGGCCCGCAGCCGTGAGCTGGGCCTCGGCCCGGACGCGCTGGCCGCCTTCGCCCGCCGCACGGGCCGCCCGGACTGGACGGCGGCGGCCCAGTTCCTCGCGGAGTACCTCGACGTCCTCGATGCCCAGGGCGTCCTGGACTACGCCGAACTGGTGCACCGCGCGGTCCTGCTCGCCGAGCGCCCCGAGGTCGCGGCGCAGCTCGCGGGCGCCTACGACGCGGTGTACGTCGACGAGTACCAGGACACCGACCCCGCGCAGGTGCGGCTGCTGCACGCGCTGGCGGGGAACCGGGGGCGTGCGCCGGGCGATGCCCGGGGGCGCGGCGAGGACACGCGCGGCGGCCGGACGCTGATCGCCTTCGGCGACCCCGACCAGTCCATCTACACGTTCCGGGGGGCCGACGTGAACGGCATCCTCGACTTCCCGGACACGTTCCGCCGGGCGGACGGCACTCCCGCACCTGTGGGCGTCCTCACCACCTCACGGCGCTCCGGCTCCGGACTGCTCGCGGCGACCCGGCTGCTCACCCGCCGGATGCCGCTGACCCGGCTGCCGGCCGAAACCGTCCGCGCCCACCGTGAGCTGCACGCCGTCCGGGAGGGCGGCCGCGTCGAGACGTACACCTACCCGACCGCCTCCACGGAACTGGAGAACATCGCGGACCTGCTGCGCCGCGCCCATCTGGAGGACGGGGTGCCGTGGCAGGAGATGGCCGTGCTGGTACGGGCCGGGGGCCGCTCACTGCCCGCCGTCCGCCGCGCCCTCACCTCGGCGGGCGTCCCCCTGGAGGTCGACGGCGACGACCTTCCGCTCCGCCACGAACCGGCCGTCGCCCCGCTGCTGACGGCGCTCCGGGCGGTGGCGACGGCTGCGCTGCACGACCGTCCGGCGGAACCGACGCCGGAGCCGGAGCTGCAACCGGCAGCCCAGCCGGAGCCGGAACCACAACGAGCAGTCCAGCCGGAACCGGAACCAGAAGCGGAACCAGAAGCGGAACCGGAACCGCAACCGGCAACTCAGCCGGAGGAAGGGCCCGCCCCCTGGCTCGACACCGAGACCGCGCTCACCCTCCTCACCTCCCCCCTCGGCTCCATGGACGCCGCCGATCTGCGCCGCCTCGGCCGGGCCCTGCGCGACGAGGAACGGGCCGCCGGAATCCGGGTTCCCGCCCCCTCCGACGAGCTGCTGGCCCGCGCCCTGGCCGAGCCCGAGCGGCTCGTCACGCACGATCCGGCGTACGCCCACGGAGCGCAGCGCCTCGGCGCGCTCCTGCGCAAGGCCCGCGAACTCCTGGCGGGCGGCAGCACCGCCGAGGAGGCCCTGTGGACCCTGTGGAACGGCACCCCCTGGCCCCGCAGGCTGGAGGCGGCCGCGCTGCGCGGCGGGGCGGGCGGGCGCAACGCCGACCGCGATCTCGACGCGGTGTGCGCCCTGTTCGAGACGGCGGCCCGCGCCGAGGAGCGCACCGGCGGGCGCGGGGCCCTCAACTTCCTCGAAGAGGTCGACGCGCAGGACATCGCCGCCGACACCCTCTCCCGGCGGACCGCCCGCCCCGACGCCGTACGCCTGATGACCGCCCACCGCTCCAAGGGCCTGGAGTGGCGGCTCGTCGTCGTCGCCGGGGTCCAAGAGGGGCTCTGGCCCGACCTGCGCCGCCGGGGCTCCCTTCTGGAGGCGGACCGGATCGGCCACGACGGCCTCGCCGAGCCGCTGACACCCGGGGCGCTCCTCGCCGAGGAGCGCCGGCTCTTCTACGTCGCCGCCACCCGCGCCCGCGATCGCCTGGTCGTCACCGCCGTGAAGGCTCCCGCCGACGACGGCGACCAGCCCTCCCGCTTCCTCACCGAGCTGGGCGTGGAACCCCGCGAGGTCACCGGCCGCCCGCGCCGCCCCCTCGCCGTCGCCGCGCTCGTCGCGGAGCTGCGCGCCACCACGGTCGACCCGGCCGCGTCCGACGCCCTGCGCGAGGCCGCCGCCCACCGCCTCGCCCGGCTCGCCTCGCTCACCGACGACGAGGGACGGCCGCTGGTGCCCGCGGCCCACCCGTACCGCTGGTGGGGCCTGGAGGAGCCGACCCGCTCCGCCGTCCCCCTGCGCGACCGCGACCAGCCCGTCACGCTCTCCGGCAGCGCCCTGGACCAGCTCGCCAACACCTGCTCCCTCCAGTGGTTCCTGGGCCGCGAAGTGAAGGCCGACGCCCCGGCCACCGCCGCCCAGGGGTTCGGCAACGTCGTCCACGTACTCGCCGACGAAGTCGCATCCGGCCGTACGCCCGCCGATCTCGACGTCCTCATGGAACGCCTGGACTCCGTCTGGAACGGCCTGGCCTTCGACGCCCCCTGGAAGTCCGAACAGGAGAAGGACCAGGCACGCGCCGCCCTGGAACGCTTCCTGCACTGGCACGTCCTGGACCGCGCCGGCCGCACGCCCGCCGCGAGCGAGCACGACTTCGACGTGACCCTGGAGGCGGGCGATTACGCCGTACGCATCCGGGGCTCCATGGACCGGGTCGAACAGGACGCCGAGGGCCGGGCGTACGTCGTCGACTTCAAGACCGGCAAGGGCGCGCCCACCAAGGACGAGGTGGACGCCCACCCTCAGCTCGCCGTCTACCAGCTCGCCGTCCGGGAGGGCGCGGTCGACGAGGTCTTCGACGGAAAGCGCCCCGAGCCGGGCGGCGCGGAACTGGTCCAGCTCCGTCAGCCCGCTCCCAGGAAGGAGGGCGGCGACGCCTTCCCCAAGGTCCAGGCCCAGGAACCGCTGGCGGGGGAGTGGGTCTCCGACCTGCTCGCCACGGCCGCCGGAAAGGTCCTGGACGAACGCTTCACGCCCACCACCGGCACCCACTGCACCCACTGCACGTTCCGCGCCTCGTGCAGCGCGCAGCCGGAGGGGCGGCAGGTGGTGGAGTAGGGCCTTTCGCGGGCATCGGTCCGGGTTGTCAGTGGCTCCGGTTACCGTTTCCCACGTGTCCTCACGCATCACCGATCCCGAGCAGCTCAAGGAGCTCCTCGGGATCCCCTTCACCCCGGAGCAGACGGCCTGCATCACCGCGCCGCCCGCCCCGCAGGTGATCGTGGCCGGAGCCGGGTCGGGGAAGACCACGGTGATGGCCGCCCGTGTGGTCTGGCTGGTCGGCACCGGCCAGGTCGCACCCGAGCAGGTCCTCGGCCTCACCTTCACCAACAAGGCGGCGGGCGAGCTGGCCGAGCGCGTCCGCAAGGCGCTCGTCGCCGCCGGGGTCACCGACCCCGACGTCATCGACCCGGACAACCCCCCGGGCGAGCCCACGATCTCCACGTACCACGCGTTCGCGGGCCGCCTCCTCACCGAGCACGGACTGCGCATCGGCCTGGAGCCCACCACCCGCCTCCTCGCCGACGCCACCCGCTATCAGCTGGCGGCGAAGGTGCTGCGCGAGGCGCCGGGCCCGTATCCGGCGCTCACCCGGTCCTTCCCCACCCTCGTCAGCGACCTCCTGGCGCTCGACGCGGAGCTGTCCGAACACCTCGTACGCCCCGGGGCGCTGGCCACGTACGACACCGAGCTGCTGCGCGCCCTGGAGAACGCGAAGCTCAGCAACGCGGACCTGCGCAAGATCCCCGAGACCGCAGAGGCCCGCCGCTCGCTCCTCGCCCTCACCGAGCGCTACCGCTCCGCCAAGCGCAGCCGGGACCTCATCGACTTCGGCGACCAGATCGCCCTCTCCGCCGAGCTGGCCCTGACCCGCCCCGAGGTGGGGGAGATCCTGCGGGACGAGTTCCGGGTCGTGCTGCTCGACGAGTACCAGGACACGTCGGTGGCCCAGCGCCTGCTGCTCTCGGCGTTGTTCGGCGGCGGTACGGGGCAGGGGGCGGCCGGTCACCCGCCCACCGGTCACGCGGTCACCGCCGTGGGCGACCCCTGCCAGGCGATCTACGGCTGGCGCGGCGCCTCCGTCGCCAACCTGGACGACTTCCCCGAGCACTTCCCGCACGCCGACGGCACCCCCGCCACCCGCTACAGCCTCAGCGAGAACCGCCGCAGCGGCGGCCGCCTCCTCCAGCTCGCCAACGGCCTCGCGGAACCGCTGCGCGCGATGCACGAGGGCGTCGAGGCGCTGCGCCCCGCCCCGGGCGCCGAGCGCGACGGCCTGGTCCGCTGCGCCCTGCTGAACACCCACACGGAGGAGATCGACTGGCTCGCGGACTCCCTCGCCCACCTCGTGCGCACCGGTACCCCACCGGGCGAGATCGCCGTCCTGTGCCGCACCGCGGGGGACTTCCCCCAGATCCAGGCCGCCCTGGTCGCCCGGGGCATCCCGGTCGAGGTCGTCGGCCTCGCCGGGCTGCTGCACCTGCCCGAGGTGGCCGATCTGGTCGCCGTCTGCGAGGTCCTCCAGGACCCGGGGGCCAACGCCTCCCTGGTCCGCCTCCTCACCGGACCGCGCTGGCGCATCGGCCCCCGGGACCTCGCCCTCCTGGGCCGCCGCGCCCGCCTCCTCGTGCACCGGGCGGGCGGCGCGGACGACGGCGCCGACCCGGACCGGCGGCTCGCGGAGGCCGTCGAGGGCACCGACCCGGCCGAGGTGATATCGCTCGCCGACGCCCTGGACACCTTCCTCATCGCGGGGGACGCGGCGGACGACGGGCTGCCGTTCTCGGCGGAGGCCCGGGTGCGCTTCGCCCGCCTGGCCCGGGAGCTGCGCGACCTGCGCCGCTCGCTCGCGGACCCCCTGATGGACGTCCTGCACCGCGTCCTGGCCACCACAGGGCTGGACGTCGAGCTGTCCGCCTCCCCGCAGGCGCTGGCCGCCCGCCGCCGCGAGACCCTCGCCAACTTCCTGGACACAGCGGCCCGGTTCGCCTCCCTGGACGGTGAGGCGTCCCTGCTCGCCTTCCTCGGCTTCCTGCGGACCGCCGCGCGGTACGAGAAGGGCCTCGACAACGCGCTGCCCGGCGGCGAGAACACCGTCAAGGTCCTCACCGCGCACAAGTCCAAGGGCCTGGAGTGGGACGTGGTCGCCGTGCCAGGACTGGTCACCGGCCAGTTCCCCAGCGGCCAGTCCCGGGAGGCCTGGACCGCCCAGGCCAAGGTGCTCCCGCACGCCCTGCGCGGCGACGCGGCGACGCTCCCGGCCCTGGACGCCTTCGGCGGGCTCGACGCCAGGAGCATGAAGACGTTCAAGGAGGAGATGAAGGAGCACCAGCACACGGAGGAGCTGCGCCTCGGCTACGTCACCTTCACCCGCCCCCGCTCCCTGCTCCTGGGCTCCGGCCACTGGTGGGGCCCGTCCCAGAAGAGGACGCGCGGCCCGTCCGCCTTCCTGGAGGCGCTGTACGAGCACTGCGCGGCGGGCCACGGCGAGATCGAGGCCTGGGCGGACGAGCCCGCCGAGGACGAGGAGAACCCGGCCCTCGCGGCACCCGGCACCGACCTGGCCTGGCCACTCCCGCTCGACGCCGACGCCCTTACCCGCCGCCGCGCCGCCCGGGACACGGTCCTCGCCCACCTGGAGGGCCTGGCCGTCCACGGGGATCAGCAGCCACCTGCGTACGGCACCGACCCCGACGACGTGGCGGCGTACGAGGCTGACCGCGACGAGGCACCGATCGACGAGGGCCACGAGGACTGGGACTGGGACGAGCTCCCCACCGAACGCCCCCCGGGCACCCCGGCCCCGGAGGCCGTACGGGAGCCCGCACCGCTCATCCCCGCTGCCCGCCACGCCCCGGAGCCCGGCCACGCGGCAGCGCTCACCCCGGAGGAAGCCCGCACCCTCGCCTCCTGGGACCGGGACCTGGACGCCTTGGCCGGGGAGCTGCGCCGGGCCCGCGCCACCGTGCGCGAGGTCCTCGTCCCCGCCTCGCTCTCCGCCACCCAGCTGCTGCTTCTGGCCGAGGACCCCGAGGCCTTCGCCAAGGAGCTGGCCCGGCCCATGCCCCGGCCGCCGCAGCCCGCCGCCCGCCGGGGCACCCGCTTCCACGCCTGGGTGGAGTCCCGGTACGAGGAGCTCCCGCTGCCCATGCTCGGCCCCGACGAACTGCCCGGGGGCGACGAGAGCGACGCGGAGATCGCCGACGAGCGGGACCTCGCCGAGCTGAAGGAGGCGTTCGAGCGCACCGCGTACGCCCGGCGCACCCCGTACCGGGTGGAGACCCCGTTCCAGATCACCCTCGCGGGCCGGGTGGTCCGGGGCCGGATCGACGCCGTGTACCGCACGGGTGACACGTACGAGATCGTCGACTGGAAGACCACCCGCCACCGCACCGCCGACCCCCTCCAGCTCGCCGTCTACCGACTGGCCTGGGCCGAGCTGCACGACCTGCCGCTCACCGCCGTCACCGCCACCTTCCTCTACGTACGCAGCGGGGAGACCGTCCACCCGCAAGGGCTGCCGGGCCGGGCCGAGCTGGAGCGGATCCTGCTGGACGAGCCGGCCCCCGAGGGCGGATAGGCTCAAGAGCATGAGCGAGACCCCGGACAGCGCCGTCCGTACGTACACCGAACAGCACCGCGCAGCCTTCCTCGACGACCTCGCGGAGTGGCTGCGCATCCCGTCCGTATCCGCGCAGCCGGAGCACGACGGGGACGTACGGCGCAGCGCCGGATGGCTGAGCGCCAAGCTCAAGGAGACCGGCTTCCCGGTCACCGAGATCTGGGAGACCCCCGGCGCCCCCGCTGTCTTCGCGGAGTGGCCCAGCGAGGACCCGGGCGCCCCGACCGTGCTGGTCTACGGCCACCACGACGTGCAGCCCGCCGCCCGCGAGGACGGCTGGGACACCGACCCGTTCGAGCCGGTGATCCGGGACGGCCGGATGTACGGGCGCGGTGCCGCCGACGACAAGGGCCAGGTGTTCTTCCACACCCTCGGGGTCCGCGCCCACCTCGCCGCCACCGGCCGCACCGCCCCGGCCGTCCACCTCAAGCTGCTGATCGAGGGCGAGGAGGAGTCCGGCTCCCCGAACTTCCGCGCCCTGGCCGAACAGCACGCGGACCGCCTCGCCGCCGACGCCGTGATCGTCTCCGACACCGGCATGTGGGACGAGGAGACACCGACCGTCTGCACCGGCATGCGCGGCCTCGCGGAGTGCGAGATCGAGCTGTACGGCCCCGCCCAGGACATCCACTCCGGATCGTTCGGGGGAGCCGTCCCCAACCCGGCCACCGAGGTCGCCCGCCTGGTCGCCGCTCTCCACGACGAGAACGGCCGCGTCGCGATCCCCGGCTTCTACGACGGGGTCACCGACCTCACCGACACCGAGCGGGCGCTCTTCGCCGAGCTGCCCTTCGACGAGGCGACCTGGCTGCGTACGGCGAAGTCGCAGGCGGCGCACGGCGAGGCCGGATACTCCACGCTGGAGCGCGTCTGGGCCCGCCCCACCGCCGAGGTCAACGGCATCGGCGGCGGCTACCAGGGCGCGGGCAGCAAGACGATCATCCCCTCCTCCGCCCTGGTGAAGATCAGCTTCCGGCTGGTCGACGACCAGGACCCCGACCGCGTACAGCAGACCGTCCGCGCCTGGGCCGAGTCCCGCATCCCGGCGGGCCTCCGCCACAAGATCGCCTTCCAGCCCGCCACCCGCCCCTGCCTGACCCCGCTGGACCACCCCGCCCTCCAGGCGGTCGCCCGCGCGATGGGCCGGGCCTTCGGCAAGAAGATCCTCTTCACCCGCGAGGGAGGCTCGGGCCCGGCCGCCGACCTCAGGGACGTCCTCGGCGCCCCCGTGCTCTTCCTCGGCATCTCCGTACCCTCCGACGGCTGGCACGCCCCCAACGAGAAGGTCGAGCTGGACCTGCTGCTGAAGGGCGTGGAGACGACCGCGTACCTGTGGGGAGAACTGGCCGAGGCGCTCGGCCGGTGACACTGCTGAACCCGCTGTACCCACTGAACCAGCTGAATGCACTAAGCCCGCTGAATCCGCTGAGCCCGCCGCACCTCCACGTACCTCCGCACACCCGATCCGCCCAGGGGGAGTAGGAAGCACCTGTGAGCACCTTCGACAACGCCACCGCAGACCGCCCGATCGGCCTCACCGCGCCGGGCGGCATCGACCGCGCGGCACACCACCGCCTCGACGAGGCATGGCTGTCCGTGGCGTGGAGCCACCCGACGACCCGCGTCTTCGTCGTCTCCGGCGGGCAGGTGCTGATCGACGACACCCCCGACGGGGGCACCGAGATCGTCATGACCCCGGCCTTCGAGGCCCCGGTCACCGAGACCCACCGGTACTTCCTCGGCACGGACGAGGAGGGCGTCAGCTACTTCGCGCTCCAGAAGGACTCGCTGCCCGGCCGCATGGACCAGTCGGCCCGCCCGGCCGGACTCCGCGAGGCGGGCCTGCTGCTGGGCCCCCGCGACGCGGGCCTGATGGTCCACGCGGTCGCCCTGGAGAACTGGCAGCGCCTGCACCGCTTCTGCTCCCGCTGCGGCGAGCGCACCGTCATCGCGGCGGCCGGACACATCCGCCGCTGCCAGGCCTGCGGCGCCGAGCACTACCCGCGTACGGACCCGGCGGTCATCATGCTCGTCACCGACGACCAGGACCGGGCCCTGCTGGGACGCCAGGTGCACTGGCCGGAGGGCCGCTTCTCCACGCTCGCCGGGTTCGTCGAGCCGGGGGAGTCGATCGAGCAGTCCGTGATCCGCGAGGTGTACGAGGAGGCGGGCGTCACCGTCGGCGAGGTCGAATACATCGCCAGCCAGCCGTGGCCCTTCCCCTCCAGCCTGATGCTGGGCTTCATGGCCCGGGCGACCTCCTCGGAGATCAACGTCGACGGCGAGGAGATCGAGGAGGCCCGCTGGTTCTCCCGCGAGGACCTCACGGCGGCCTTCGAATCCGGCGAGGTCATGCCCCCGTTCGGCATCTCGATCGCGTCCCGGCTGATCGAGCTCTGGTACGGCAAGCCGCTCCCGAGGCCGGGCAGCGTGCGGCGCCCGGCCTGAACGGCCCCGGGAAACACCGCCGCCCCCGGCGGTGCCGGGGGCAGCGGTGCGCGCGAAGAGCCCCGGGTCAGGCGGCGAGCGCCTGCTTCACCTGGGCGAGCGACGGGTTCGTCATGACCGACTCGGTGCCCGAGGGGGCCACGATCAGCAGGGTCGGCACTGTCTGGTTTCCGCCATTCGCCTTCTCGACGAAAGCGGCCGATTCCGGGTCGTGCTCGATGTTGACCTCGTTGTACGCGATGCCCTCGCGGTCCATCTGGCTCTTCAGCCGACGGCAGTAGCCGCACCAGGTGGTGCTGTACATCGTCACAGTGCCCGCCATGTCGCTGGCGCTCCTTCGTCTCGTCCGTACCGCTGCGCGGCCGGCAGCGTCACTTGCGGTCCGGCGGCTTTCCCGCAGCGTTCCCGCACGGAAGGGAACGTACGGGACACGGCCACCATTCCCACAACCGCCCCGGCCGGGGCGTACGCGGCCCTCCGCACGACCCACTCCGGCCGGGGCGGGCACGCACCAGTACGCACCGGTACGACGAATACCTCACCCCTGTGGACAACCGCCGCACCCGCCCCGCGCGACCTGGCAGCATGGCGGGGTGACAGCAGCAACGCACTCCACCCTCTTCCCGCAGGTTCCCGAGACCCCGGACGCCGTGCTCGACGGGCTCGACCCCGAGCAGCGCGAGGTGGCACTCGCCCTGCACGGACCGGTGTGCGTGCTGGCCGGAGCGGGGACGGGCAAGACCCGCGCGATCACCCACCGCATCGCGTACGGGGTGCGCGCGGGCATCCTCCAGCCCGCCACCGTGCTCGCCGTCACCTTCACCAACCGGGCAGCCGGAGAGATGCGCGGCCGCCTCCGCCAGCTCGGCGCGACGGGCGTCCAGGCGCGGACCTTCCACTCCGCTGCGCTCCGCCAGCTCCAGTATTTCTGGCCGAAAGCCGTCGGTGGCGAGCTGCCCCGACTGCTGGAGCGGAAGGTGCAGCTGGTCGCCGAGGCCGCCGCCCGCTGTCAGCTCCGGCTCGACCGCAACGAGCTGCGGGACGTCACCGGCGAGATCGAGTGGGCCAAGGTCACCCGGACCGTCCCGGCCGACTATCCGGCCGCGGTCGCCAAGACCCACCGGGACGCCCCCCGCGACCCGGCGGTCCTGGCCCAGATCTACTCCATGTACGAACAGCTCAAGCGCGACCGCTCGGTCATCGACTTCGAGGACGTGCTGCTGCTCACCGTCGGCATCCTCCAGGACCGCCACGACATCGCCGACCACGTGCGCGGTCAGTATCAGCACTTCGTCGTCGACGAGTACCAGGACGTGAGCCCGCTCCAGCAGCGGCTGCTCGACCTCTGGGTCGGCGACCGGGACAACCTCTGCGTCGTCGGCGACGCCAGCCAGACGATCTACTCCTTCACCGGGGCCACCCCCGACCATCTGCTGAACTTCCGCACCCGCCACCCCGGGGCGACCGTCGTCAAGCTGGTCCGGGACTACCGCTCCACCCCCCAGGTCGTCCACCTCGCCAACGCTCTGCTGAGCCAGGCCCACGGCAAGGCGGCCGACCACCGGCTGGAGCTGGTCTCGCAGCGCGACAAGGGCCCCGAGCCGGTCTACGCGGAGTATCCCGACGAGCCCAACGAGGCGGAGTCCACCGCCCGGCGCATCCGCGACCTGATCGCGGCGGGTGTCCCGGCCGGGGAGATCGCCGTGCTCTACCGGGTCAACTCCCAGTCGGAGGTCTACGAACAGGCCCTCGCGGACGCCGGGGTGCCCTACCAGCTGCGCGGAGCCGAGCGGTTCTTCGAACGCGCGGAGGTACGGGAGGCGGGCACCGCCCTGCGCGGCGCCGCCCGCGCAGGGCGCAACGACTCCCTGCTCGACGGGGCGGAGGACCTGGCCTCCCAGGTCCGGGCCGTGCTCTCCACCAAGGGCTGGACGACCCGCCCGCCCGCCGGGTCCGGGGCGGTCCGCGACCGCTGGGAGTCGCTGGCCGCGCTGGTGCGCCTCGCGGAGGACTTCGAGGCGGCCAAGCCGGGGGCGACCCTGACCGATCTGGTGCGCGAGCTGGACGAGCGGGCGGCCGCCCAGCACGCCCCGACGGTCCAGGGGGTGACCCTGGCCTCGCTGCACTCGGCGAAGGGCCTGGAGTGGGACGCCGTGTTCCTGGTCGGCCTGACCGAGGGCATGATGCCGATCGCGTACGCCAAGACCGACGAGCAGGTCGAGGAGGAGCGCCGCCTGATGTACGTGGGCATCACCCGTGCCCGCGTCCACCTCTCGCTCTCCTGGGCGCTGTCCCGGTCGCCCGGTGGCCGGGCGGGCCGACGGCCGACCCGCTTCCTGAACGGGCTGCGCCCCGGCTCGGGCTCGGCCGGGACCCGGGGAGGGGCCGGGGGAGGCGGAGGGATCGACCGGGGCTCCGGGCGGGCCCTGTCCGCCGGGCCGACCGCGGTGGCGGCCCGGAAGCCGCACAAGCCGGTGCGCTGCCGGGTCTGCGGCCGGACGCTCACCACCGCCGGAGAGATGAAGCTGATGCGCTGCGAGGAGTGCCCGTCCGACATGGACGAGGGGCTGTACGAGCGGCTGCACGACTGGCGGGCCGCCCAGGCGGCCGTGCTCGGCCAGCCGGACTTCTGCGTGTTCACCGAGAAGACCCTCATGGCGATCGCCGAGGCGGCGCCGTCCACCGAGGGCGAGCTGGTCGTCATCCCCGGCGTCGGCACCCGGAAGCTGAACCGCTTCGGCGCCGATGTTCTGGCCATCTGCGCAGGTGAGGCGGTTGATGACGAGCCCGAGGAGGGCCTCGACAAGGCCTGAGAAAAACTCGTCCAGAAAATAGTTTGCGCCCGCCCCAGTCGTCACCATAGGTTCTTAACCACGGGAACAGCGACTTCTCTGAAGCCCTGACTCCGTGCTGTACTTATCCGAATACGCAGGACCGGCCCCGGCCGGTCCCCCCGAGACGCCGAGAGGAGGCGATTGAAGTGATCAGCATCATCGAAACCCAGAAAATGACCGATCTCTCGGTCGTCTCCGCCTGTTCGCTCGGCCTCGCCCGTTCCTCGGCTGCCTCGCTTCACGCCACCGGTCTGTCCGGCATCTCTGCCGCCCGTCCGCTGTCCCCGGCGAGCCTCCCCGTGATGCGGGAGCGCAATGAGCGACCGATCGAGGCACCGGCGGCAGCAGTAGCGAAGGCAGCACAGGCTCAGGCCTATGCCTTTGCGGCAGCCGGTGCCGGAGCCAAGAAGCAGACGCAGCAGCACCACACGATGTGGGCCTTCCGTGGGCCTGAACCCTGGAGTGATCCAGCCTGATCCAGCATCAGGCCGGCGCCTTCAGGGCCGCGGAACCCCACTCGGGATCCGCGGCCCTTTTGTTTTGTCCGAACGGACGAGACGGAACGAAGGAGCCTCGGGACAAGCAGGACCTGGTACCAGCAGCCGCCAACCGGCCAACAGGCCGGCACGACCAGACGAGGACACCACCCACCGTGCACACCGAAACGCACGCCCCGTCAGTACCGCTCTCCACCCCGATCTCGCCGCCCGGCTCCACGGAGGACTCCACCTTGACCCCGCTCACCACGCTCACCGCGCTCGACGACGCCATCGAGAACCTCGGCGTCCCCGTCCCCTGCCGGTCCTACGACCCGGAGGTCTTCTTCGCCGAGTCGCCGGCCGACGTCGAGTACGCCAAGTCCCTCTGCCGCACCTGCCCGCTGGTCGAGGCCTGCCTCGCCGGTGCGAAGGACCGCCGCGAGCCGTGGGGCGTCTGGGGCGGCGAACTGTTCGTCCAGGGTGTCGTCGTGGCCCGCAAGCGGCCGCGTGGCCGTCCGCGCAAGAACCCGGTCGCAGCGTGACCGCCACCTGTGGGGTCCCCGCCCCCACACACCGGAACCGCCTCGGAACGATCGACCGCCCCCAGACTCATGACCCCCGGAATCAGGCACCAATGATCACCCCCACGAAGGAGCCCGTCGGCTCCGCCACCCCCGACGTCACCATCATCGGCGCGAACGACTCGCGTCAGAACAGGACCCGCGAAATGCAACTCATCCCAGAAGCCCTGGCGCGTGCGCATATGCACGACCGCCTGCGGGAGGCCCAGGAGGACCGACAGTCGGCCCGCCTGATCGCCGCCCGCCGGATGCAGCGCCGAGCGGAGCGCGCCTCGCTGCGCGCCCGCCGCGCGCTGGCCATGGCGGTCATGCACTGACCGTGCGACCGATCACTCCACCGCGGGGCCGTCCGACAGGACGGCCCCGCGGTGCGTTGTGCCGCCGCGCGTCCGCCCGCTCGCGGGGATATCGTCACGAGGTGGACGAGGAGACCCATCCCCCTGACCGGCCCGCCGACGGACGCGTGGTGTGCGCTCGCTGTGGGACCGCCGCCGACGGCGACACGGCCCCTCCGACCTGGCTCTGCTCCATGGAGGACGGACGCCGTCTCCGCTTCTGCGAGGACTGCACCCGCCTCCACATCCGAGCGATCGAAAGCCGCCTCGACTCGCTCTGGTGGTAGCCGCGCCCCGCCCCCGCCCTACGCCTGGACGGCCTCGCCCGCCTGCTCGCCCTTCTGGCCGACGTACGAGGTGAGCTCCGCAGCCTGCTCGGACTCGGGGCCCTGCTCGAACTCCGGGTCCTCTTCGGACTCCGAGTCCTCTTCGGACTCCAGGGCCTCCTCGGGCTGCGCGGCCTCCGCGACGAACCCCGGCAGCCACGCTTCGAGCTCGTCCCGCAGCCGGACCGTCGCCCCCAGCTGACACAGCACTCCGATCGTGCTGAGGGTCACCCGGTGTATCAGCACATACGACGGCGGAAGGTTCAGCTGACGGCCCAACTGGTAGGCGGGGGAGCGTGGATCGGCTATCCGGGCCGCCTGCTCACGGATCCAGCCCCGGGTGAAGGCGAACTCCTCCACCTGCGTGGGCTCGATGATCGGGAGCAGATAGTCGAGGACCGCGTCCGGGTCGAGCTCGATCGACTCCTTCACGAACCCCTCCTCACGCAACAGCCCGTACACCGCCGCGGCCTCGCCCTCCAGCGTCAGCCGCAGGGAGTCGCCGATGTTCCGCGGCAGCCCGCCCGGCAGCCGGTCGACCGTGCCGAAGTCCAGGACCCCGAGACGCCACGCCCCCGCCGGGCTGCCCGCCTCGTCCCCCGCCGGGCCTCTCGCCTCGTCCTCCGCCGGGGGCAGCAGCCGGAAGTTGCCCGGATGCGGGTCGGCGTGGAGCAGGCCGGTGCGTGCCGGACCGGAGAAGAGGAAGCGGGCCAGCAGCTGCCCCGCCCGGTCCCGCTGTTCCGCCGTGCCCTCCGTGATGACCTCGGACAGCGGGATTCCGTCGATCCACTCGGTCACCAGCACCTGATCGGACTGGTGCACCACCTGGGGAATCACCACATCCGGGTCATCCGCGAACTCCGCCGCGTGCTCCCGCTGCGCCTGCGCCTCCAGCTCGTAGTCCAGCTCCTCCGATACGCGGTCGCGCAACTCCTTGATGAGCGGCTTGATGTCCATCCCCGGGACGAGCGGGCCGAGCAGCCGGGCGAAACGGCTCAGCTGGGCGAGATCGGAGAGGAGCGCCTCGCCCGCGCCGGGATACTGCACCTTCACCGCGACCTCGCGGCCGTCGTGCCACACCGCACGGTGGACCTGCCCGATCGAGGCGGCGGCCGCCGGAGTGTCCTCGAACTCCAGGAAACACTCCCGCCAGTCCTCCCCGATCCGCTCGGCGAGGACCCCGTGGACCGTGCGGGCGGGCAGGGGTGGCGCGGCCTCCTGAAGCTTGGTCAGCGCGGCCCGGTAGGGACCGGCGACCTCCTCGGGAAGCGCCGACTCGAAGACGGAGAGCGCCTGGCCCAGCTTCATGGCCCCGCCCTTCAGCTCTCCCAGTGTCTTGAACAACTGGTCCGCCGTGCGCTGCTGGACCTCGCGGGCGACGAGCTCGGCGGACTTCCCGCCGATCCGCTTGCCCAGGCCCCACGTGGCGCGGCCGGCGAAGCCGAGTGGGAGCGCGGCCAGCTTGGCGGTACGCGTAACCGCCTTCCGGGGAAGATCAGACATGTGCCCCTCCAGTTCCCAGACTGCCGTGCCGCTCCAGCCTCCGGTGTCACTCCGTCGACGGCGGTCACCCGGCCATTGTGTCCTGCGCCGGAACACCGCCCGAGGCCCGATCCCCCTTAGCGGGTGTCCGACAACTCCGAGTCGGCTCACGGGCGCCCCCGGTCCCACCGCAGGAACAGTCCGCATGCGGGCCGATCCGCTCGGAGCGCCAGTCCAGCAACGGCAGAGCGGCCTCCCAGCGAGCGCCCGTACTGGCGGGGAGGTCCCCGTCCAGAAAGGCCAGGGCATGGGCCGCGGCGAGACCGGCGACCGCGGTGGCAAGCCCCAGATCGCAGGCGGGCCCCGCGCCCCGCCGCCCCGAACGCCACTGGGCCAGCATCCGGGGCCACTGCGAATCCCGGTCCGTGCGATGCAGCTCCAGGCACCCCGCGCAGCCGGTGCCCCCGGGCAGCACCAACGGTCCGACCACCCCCGTCGCCTCGATCACTCCCGCATAGAGATGAGGAGTGCCGGAGGCGATCCACGGCGCCGCGGTGTCCGGAAGGGGCGCGTACACCGCGAGGCCGTCCCGGGGAGCGACGACGACCAGCGAAAGACCGGGCTGTCCGGCGCCCCCGTCAAACCCCGCCCCCGCCCGGCCCGCCCCCGCCGATCGGGGAGCCGGTCCGGGCGCGGACCGGCGGACGAGGCGGCGGGCGGCCACGTCGCGTCGTTCGCCCACGGACGCCGGAGGCAGCCCCGCGGGCGCCACATCCCAGAGCTCGGCCCGCCCCCCGTCCAGCACTTCCACCTCACCCACCCCCGCACCCGACAACAACGAGGCGATCGACGCCCCCACCCGCCCCGCACCCCGCACCTGGACCCGCATCGCCCGCCGGGCCGCCATCCGGCGCAGGCCGCCGCCCGGTTCGGGATGGACGATGGAGAGCGAAGCCACATCAGGGCGTTGACGGTCCATCACATCGGCCCGCCGGCGCAGCGCATCGGTGTCCGGGGCCGCCGACCTCGGATCGTCGAGGAGCCCGGCGTCCGTCAAGCGCGAGAGCAGCACATCGACATGGCGCTCCGACAGATCCAGGGCCCTGGCCTCCTCGTAAAGGAGTGGCAGACCGCGTGTGCCGTCGAGCAGCTCCAGGAAACTTCCGGTGGCGATGTCCACCGGACCGAGTGTCACGGCGTGTGCGGGCGTCACGCCGAACTGCACGGTGTTCCGTCCACGCCAGGCACGGCGCAGTGCGGGCTTCAGCATCGGATACATGACTTCTCCCCCGAGTCCCCGAGCGATGTTGCGATCACGGATTCGCGAGCCGTACCCCGCGAGTCCTTGTCAGCATGCGGGCCGACGGCGAACCCTGCGCAGAGTTGTCCACAGACAGGGGGCGTTAGTCGTTCAAATAGTGCAAGCCGGCGTGCGGATCGTCGCCGAGCCGTCTCCGGGGCGGGACTTCCCGCACGGACAGCGGGTAACGTCGTGGCGTGCCCGCCGACCCGTCGTCCGGCTTCGCCGGGGAGTTCCCCGCGCGCAGGCCCGGAAGCCATCAGCGCAGCGCGGCAGCCCATCCGGCCCGCGCTTCGGCGACGAGCGCGGTCGAGGTCCGCAGGAGCACCCGGCGCAGGAAGTCGGTCTCCGCGTACCGGGAGGGCGACCGCACGATCGTGCTCATCCCCGCACGGATGTCCGAGGCTGAGGAGCGGCGCTGGGTGGGCGTGATGCTCGACAAGCTCGCCGCCCAGGAGAGCAAGCGGGTCCTGGGCGACACCGAGCTCGCGGAGCGCGCCGCGCGGCTGTCGGCCCAGTACTTCGACGGTCGCGCCCGGCCCGACTCGGTGCGCTGGGTGACCAACCAGAACACCCGCTGGGGTTCGTGCACCCCGGCCGAGGGCAGCATCAGGCTCTCCCACCGGTTGCAGGGCATGCCGGAGTACGTCGTCGACTACGTGCTCCTCCACGAGCTGGCTCATCTGCTCGTGCCCGGGCACGGCCCGGGGTTCTGGCAGTTGCTGGAGTCCTACCCGCGCACCGAGCGGGCCCGCGGCTACCTCGAAGGTGTGGTGGCGGCCGAGCAGCTGCCCCATCTGCCCGCCGCCCGCGAGGAGTGACACGGGCGCGGGTTCCGCGCCACGCTCGGTGATCCCGAAGAGGCGCGTTCGGCGATTCTGTACCGGGTGTGTACCGGCTTGGTCGGATGTCGTCGATAGCGGTTAGCCTGACGCGACGCATTCACCTTCCGGATGGGGGACGGTCGTTACGCATGGCCAGGGAATTCCAACGCGGCCACAAGGCCAAGATCAGTGATCTCACGGCAGGGACAGACCTGTACGTAGGCGTGCAGATCGCCGCCCCGGGGCTGACCTTCGACATCAGCTGCTTCGGCCTCGACGCCAACGAAAAGCTCTCGGACGACCGGTACTTCATCTTCTTCAATCAGCCCAAATCGCCCGAGGAGTCCATTCAGCTCCTCGGTGCGCAGTCCGGCGACACCGAGTCCTTCCGCGTCACGCTCGACCGTGTTCCGGCCGCCATCCAGAAGCTCTCGTTCACCGCGACCCTCGACGGCGCGGGGCAGATGTCGCAGATCGGCCCGGGGTACATCCGGATCGTCGCGGGCGGCGAGGAGGTGGTCAGGTACTCCTTCACCGGATCGGAGTTCACCACCGAGCGCGCGGTGATGCTCGGCGACTTCTATATGAAGGACGTCTGGCGCTTCGCCGCCGTCGGCCAGGGTTTCGACGGCGGCCTCGAAGCGCTCCTGAAGAACTTCGGCGGGGAGGTCGCGGAGGAAGAGCCCTCGCCGCCCCCGCCGCCCGCTCAGACCGGGGCCCCCGGGTTCGCCCCACCGGCCCAGGCCACCGCGCCCCCGGCGTTCGGCGCCCCGCCCGCCGCTCCTGCGCCACAGGCCCCGCAGCCCGCGCCGTCCTTCGGCGCCCCGGCCACGCCCACGCCGCCGCCCGCGCCGCACCAGCCGATGCACGCGGCGCCGACGATCGCGGCCCCGCTGGCGCCCCAGGCGCCTCAGCCGCCCCAGGCCCCGTCCCCGTACGGCCAGCCCCAGCAGCCGCAGTTCGGGCAGATCCCCGGACAGGTGCCGGGCCAGGGCGTCCCGCCCGCCGCACCCTTCGGCCAGCAGGCCCCCGCTCTGTACGGACAGCCCGCACCGGCCCCGTTCGGACAGCAGCCCCCCGGCTCGATGCCCCAGGGCGTCCCGCAGGGAGTTCCGGCCACCGGCGCGGGTCTTCAGGCGGCGCTCCAGCCGTACAAGGAGACCCCGACCGGGCAGCGCTGGACCCCGCAGAACAAGCAGCTCATGCGGGTCGACCTGACCATGGGCGGCGCCGGAGTGCTGGCCCGCCAGGGCAGCATGGTGATGTACCAGGGCAAGGTCGACTTCGGCTACAAGAGCGCCGGGTTCGTCGGCCGCGCGGTGGGCAACGCCACCGGCCAGGAGATGCAGCTGATGCGCTGTACCGGCCGCGGCCAGGTCTTCCTCGCCGAGGAGGGCTCGTATCTGCACCCGATCGAGCTCCAGGGTGACGCCATCTGCGTCTCCGCCGAGAGCGTCCTCGCCTTCGACGAGTCCCTCCAGTACGAGGTCCGCAGGATCGAGGGGCACGGCATCCCCGGCGGTGCCCTGTTCACCATGCAGTTCCAGGGCACCGGCACCGTGATCATCAAGACCCACGGCACCCCGGTCGTCCTCCCGGTCACACCCACCACGTTCGCCGACTGCAACGCCGTCGTCGCCTGGTCGGCCGCCTCCCAGGTGATCATTTCCAGCCAGGTCCGGCTGCGCCGCAACGCGTACCCGGGACACAGCGGGGAGACCGTGAACCTCCAGTTCCGGGGAGCACCCGGCAACTTCATCGTCGTCCAGCCCTACGAGGTCTGAGGGAGCCCGTCATGAACCAGCAACTCGCGGGCTTCGCCCCGACCCCCGTCACCGCCCGCATGGAGAACCACGGCTCGGCCATGCTCAAGGTCGCCATGGCCTCCGGACAGGACCTCTACGCACGCACCGGCTCGATGGTGGCGTACGAGGGCTTCATCCAGTACGAGCCCAACCCGCCCGCCGTCCGGCAGATCGCCTCCCAGTGGATCACCGGCGAGGGCGCCCCCGTCATGAAGTGCTCCGGCGACGGGCTGCTCTACCTTGCCGACTACGGCGCCGACGTGGTCGTCATCAACCTCAACAACGACTCCATCTCCGTCAACGGCACCAACCTCCTCGCCTTCGACGCGCACCTCACCTGGGGTGTCGAGAAGGTCAAGGGGATGGCCAAGTTCGCCGGACAGGGACTGTGGAACGTCGTCGTCCAGGGCACCGGATGGGTGGCCATCACCTCCCGGGGCACCCCGATCGTCGTCGACTGCGGACGCGGCGAGGACGAGACGTACGTCGATCCGGACGCGCTGGTCGCCTGGTCCCCGAACCTCAAGGTGAAGGGCAAGCGCAGCTTCAAGGCCGGGGCGCTGATCGGCCGCGGCAGCGGCGAGGCGTACCAGATGGCCTTCTCCGGCCAGGGCATCGTCGTCGTCCAGCCGAGCGAGGACAGTACGGACCGCCTGCGGGTCCGGAACTGAGGGGGAGGGAGAACACAGCATGCAGAGTCCGCTTTTCAGCCACACCGAGCAGCAGACCCAGGACCGGTACGCGATCCAGAACCCGCAGCTCCTGCGGGTCTCGCTGACCGGCCACGACGACGTCCTCGCCCGCAAGGGCGCGATGGTCGCCTACCAGGGCCTGATGGACTTCGACGGGGAGTACCAGCCGCAGGCCCAGCGCAGTGCCCGCGCGCAGACCGGCGAGGGCCTCGACCTGATGCGCGTGTCCGGCCAGGGCACGGTCTACTTCGCCAACCTCGCCCAGTACATCCACGTCGTGGACGTCGACCGCGACGGGATGACCGTGGACAGCTCCTATGTCCTCGCGCTCGACTCCTCGCTGCACACCGAGGTCATCGCGGTGGACAGCCAGTACGGGATCTCCGGCAGCGGCAAGTACCAGCTCAACATCTCCGGCAGCGGCAAGGTGGCCCTCATGACCTCGGGCCAGCCCCTGATGATGCAGGTCACGCCCGAGAAGTACGTCAGCGCCGACGCCGACGCGATCGTCGCCTGGTCCAGCTCCCTGCGGGTACAGATGCAGGCCCAGACGCACTCCACGGGTGTTTTCCGGCGCCGCGGCAACACGGGGGAGGGCTGGGAGCTGAGTTTCCTCGGACAGGGCTTCGCCCTGGTCCAGCCGAGCGAGGTCATGCCCCCGCAGAACGCCCAGATCGGTGAGGGCGCCCGCGCCCAGTTCGGCATGGGCCAGCAGGGCTCCCACGGCCAGAACCAGAACAACGCCTGGAACTGACCGGCACCCGCAGAGCACAGCCGTAAGGGGCGGCCTCCACAGAGGCCGCCCCTTACACACATCTCTCAACCTGCCGCTACAGCCGGGACCGCGTCGCCTCCAGCAGCCGTACGACGGAGGTGTCGGCCACCGAGGCCACCTCGTCGTAGGCGAACCAGCGCAGCTCCAGTGACTCCTCGCTGATCCGCTCCGCCGCACCGGCCGGGGCCAGCGCCGCGTACTGCACATCCAGGTGCCAGTTGCAGGGGGAGGGAATGGGATGCCGGTCCAGCCGGACCGGTCCGCCCGGCAGCAGCGTGAGCCCCGGTACGCCGGACTCCTCCGTGGCCTCACGGAGCGCCGCAGCCTCCAGCGTGGCGTCGCCCGGCTCGCAGTGTCCGCCCATCTGGAGCCACATCCGCAGCTTCCGGTGCAGCGTGAGCAGCACCCGGCCGTGCTCGGGATCGATGACCAGAGCGCTGGCCGTCAGGTGCCCGGCCTCGCAGGCCTTCCACATGCCGTCGCCGTGCAGCGCCAGATGGTCCAGATAGGCCTGGCGCAGCTCCGCCTGGCCGTCGCCGGTCCCGTGCTCGGGGGCGTAACCCTTCAGTACGAGGGTGGCGTCGTCGTGCAGCGTCACTGGTCGCGGCCGTCCTTGCCGTCTTCCTTGCCCTCATCGTTCTCGGAGGGCTTCCGCGGGCCCTTCGCCGCCTCGCCGAGCATCTTGTCCAGCTCGGAGAAGTCGGCCTGCTCGTGGTGCACGAAGCCGTCCGGGTCGTCCAGGTCGCGGGCGGTCGGCAGCATGTCCGGGTGCGCCCACAGCGCGTCGCGGCCCTCCAGGCCCCGGGCGTCCGTGAGCGAGGCCCACAGCCGCGAGGCGTCCCGCAGCCGCCGCGGGCGCAGCTGGAGGCCGATGAGCGTGGCGAACGTCTGCTCGGCCGGACCACCGGAGGCACGCCGCCTGCGCATCGTCTCGCGCAGCGCGTCGGCCGAGGTCAGCCGGGACTTCGCGGCCTCGTGGACCACCGCGTCCACCCAGCCCTCCACCAGGGCGAGAGCCGTTTCGAGCCGGGCCAGGGACGCCTTCTGCTCAGGCGTGTCCTCGGGCTGGAACATGCCCTGCTGAAGGGCGTCCTGCAACTGCTCCGGCTGCGAGGGGTCGAACTGGCCGACGACGTCCTCCAGCTTGCTGGTGTCGACCTTGATGCCACGGGCGTACGCCTCGACAGCACCGAACAGATGCGACCGCAGCCACGGCACATGGGCGAAGAGCCGCTGGTGAGCGGCCTCGCGCAGGGCCAGATACAGCCGGACCTCGTCCTGCGGGACGCTGAGGTCCTTGCCGAAGCGCGCCACGTTCAGCGGGAGGAGCGCGGCCTTGCCCGCCGGGCCCAGCGGCAGCCCGATGTCGGTGGAACCGACCACCTCACCGGCCAGCACACCGACGGCCTGGCCGATCTGCTGGCCGAACATGGCGCCGCCCATCGACCGCATCATGCCGATCAGCGGGCCCGCCATGGCCTGCATCTCCTCGGGCAGCACATCGCCCATCGCCAGGCCCACCCGCTCGGCCACCGGGTCGACCAGCTGCTGCCAGGCCGGCAGCGAGGCCTCGACCCACTCCGCGCGGCTCCACGCCACGGTGGAGACCGAACCGGAAGGCATCGACGTCACGCCGTCGAGCCAGAGGTCCGCCAGCCGCAGCGCCTCGTCGACCGCCGTGCGCTCCGACGGGCCCACACTGGCGTCCTTGGTGCCGTCCGGCGTGCCCTGCGAGACCGTCTGGCGGGCGATCTGCTTGGCCATGTCCCAGTTCACGGGACCGCCCTCGTAGCTCAGCATCTGACCGAGCTGCTGGAAGGCCGCGCCGAGATCGTTCGGATTCATCGAGCCGAACATCGCGGCGAACGGGTTGTCGCTGCCCGCTCCCGGACCGAAGCCGAACGGGTTTCCCATCCCGCCCGCGCTCTGCCCACCCTCGGTGGGGTCCTTCTTCTTGCCCTCGTCGCCGTTCTCCGGCTCCTCCGGCGGAAGGCCGAATCCGAATGGGGTGTCACTCACGGGTTTCCTCGGCTCCTAGGGCCGCCGGCTCGAACCGACGGCGACTGCCCGACATCACCATCCAGCGTAGACACCACGCCCGCTTCGGGCCTCAGTGCTCCGCCGACTCCCGGCCTGCGGCAGGATGGACGCCACCTGGTACGTACGCGTCATTCGGGTACGTACTGAAGACAACCGCTGGAGACGCCCGGTGAGTTCCCCAGATCCGCAGGTTCGCGCAGCGCGAAACCTGACCGACCCCTCGCCCGAAAGCACAACCGAAAAGAAACGTCCCAGGACCCCCAGGAACCGGGGCCCCGTCGTCGCGGTCACCGGCGCCGCGACCGGCATCGGCGAGCTGCTGACCGCGCACCTCGCCGCATCCGACGCGATCAAGCAGGTCATCGCGATCGACGAACGCCGCGGCGAGGTCTCCGAGGCGACCTGGCACATCCTGGACGTCCGGGACCCGGCCATCGCCGAGAAGCTGCGCGGCGCGGACGTCGTCGTGCACCTGGCCCTCGATCTCGACCTGGAGACCGACCCCGCCGCCCGTACCGCGTACAACGTACGGGGCACCCAGACGGTCCTCACCGCCGCGGCGGCCGCAGGGGTTCACCGGGTCGTGCTGTGCACCTCCGCGATGGTCTACGGGGCGCTGGCCGACAACGATGTGCCGCTCTCCGAGGACGCCGAGCTGCGCGCCACCGCGGAGGCCACCGGCGTCGGCGACCTCCTGGAGATCGAGCGGCTGGGCCGCCGCGCGCCCCGCGCCCACCCCGGGCTCAACGTCACCGTCGTGCGCCCCACCGTCCTGGTCGGCGGCACCGACACCGCCCTGACCCGCTACTTCGAGTCGCCGCGCCTTCTGGTCGTCGCCGGATCGCGGCCCACCTGGCAGTTCTGCCACGTCGAGGACCTGGTGACGGCCCTGGAGTACGCCGCCCTGGAGAGGATCGACGGCGAGTTCGCGGTCGGCTGCGACGGCTGGCTGGAACAGGAGGAGGTCGAGGAGCTCAGCGGCGTACGCCGGATGGAACTGCCCTCCGCCGTCGCTCTCGGGGCCGCCGCCCGGCTGCACCGGATCGGCCTCACCCCCTCCCCGGCCGGTGACCTGGCGTACACGATGCACCCCTGGGTGGTCAGCGTCAGCCGGCTGCACGACGCGGGATGGCGGCCGAAGTGGACGAACGAGGAGGTGCTCGGCGCCCTCCTCGAAGAGGTCGAGGGCCGTCACACGCTCGCCGGACGCCGCCTCGGCCGCAAGGACGCCACCGCCGCCGGAGCCGCCGGAGCCACGGTCGCCCTGCTCGGCGCCGCCGCAGTGGTCCGCCGCGCACGCAAGGCCCGCCGCCGCATCTGACCGGCCACACCGCAGCGGGCCGCTGGGCGGGTCCCTGTAGGAGGCTCCAACCCGGGAGGCCTGCCGCCGGGCGAACACGCAATTCCGGGATGTCAGTGCCGTACGGCACGATGGAGGCATGGCACGCACCCACGACCACCCCGGTGAGCTGGCGGCTTCGGACCCCATCAGGCTGCTGGCGATCCGGGAGACCCCGCTCTCCGTCGACGAGATCTTCCGCGCTGTCGGGGACGACGCGGCGGGCGGCATCGCGCTCTTCGTCGGCACCGTGCGCAACCACGACGCGGGACAGGACGTCGGCGCCCTCGGCTATTCCTGCCACCCCTCCGCCGGGGACGAGCTGCGCCGGGTGGCCGAAAAGGTCGTGGCCGACTTCCCGGTCCGGGCCCTGGCAGCAGTCCACCGTGTGGGTGAACTGGAGGTGGGCGATCTGGCCGTGGTCGTGGCCGTCGCCTGCCCGCACCGCGGCGAGGCCTTCGAGGCCTGCCGCAAGCTCATCGACGACCTCAAGCACCAAGTTCCGATCTGGAAGCACCAGCGCTTCTCGGACGGTACGGAGGAGTGGGTCGGAGCCTGCTGAGCGCAAACCGGACCGGGGCGGATCAGCCCCGATTTGCGTAACCGCACCCCCGCCGCGAGCGTTGGTCTTCCGGATCGTTAATCTGCTGATCGGGCATCCGGTCGCTCATGGGGTAGGGAGGTCGTGATGGGAGCACTCGCTTGGCTGCTGATTCCGTTTTTTGCTGCTGTCGGCGGTGCGATATGGGCGAGCTGGGCTGCTCGTAATCGCACGACCGGCGATGTCACCGAACTCGCCGGCTACGCCAGGTTCCGTGACGCGATGGAGAAGTCGCACTCCGGTTCCGAGGCTCTCTGAAGACCGTCGAACGCCGCGTGAGGCCCTGCCGCCGCGTACCGGTCTCCCCGTACGGACCGGCCCCGGCGGTGCACTGACAGGCCCTTCCCGTACTGTCGTTCCATGCCACGCCGCACCGCGACGATGCTCGCTTCCACCCTCGTCCTCATCGCGCTGCTCTGCGTCGGCGTGCTGATCAAAGTGCCGTATGCGGAGATGTCTCCCGGACCGACGGTCAACACCCTGGGCGAAGCGCGTGGCGAGCCCGTACTGCAGATCTCCGGTCGCAAGACGTACCCGACCTCCGGGCACCTCAACATGACGACGGTCCGCGTCACCGGAGCGGAGTACCGGATGAACCTCGTCGAGGCCGTCTACGGCTGGATGGCCCACGACAGCGTCGTGGTGCCGCACGACACCCTCTACCCGGACGGCAAGACCGAGGAGGAGTCCACCCAGGAGAACGCCGAGGAGTTCAGCCAGTCCCAGGAGAGCGCCAAGGTGGCCGCCCTGAAGGAGCTGAAGATCCCGGTGTCCACGCAGGTCGTGGTCTCCTCGGTGGTCAAGGACAGTCCCGCCCAGGGCAAGCTGCACGCGGGCGACGTGATCAGGGCCGTCGACGGCACGGCGGTCAAGGAACCCGGTGATGTGGCGAAGCTGGTCACCGAGCACCGGCCCGGCGAGGACGTCATCTTCACCATCGTCCCCGCCAAGGAGGCGGTGGCGGCAGAGAAGGCGGGCCGGACCCCCGAGGGCGAAGAGAAGATCACCATCACCACCGCGAAGGCTCCCGCCTCCAAGGACGGCGGCGACGGCGGTGAGGAGGGGCGCGCGATCGTCGGGATCGCGGCCGGGACGGACCACACGTTCCCGTTCGAGATCGACATCAAGCTGGCGGACGTCGGCGGGCCGAGCGCCGGGCTGATGTTCTCCCTGGGCATCATCGACAAGCTCACCCCGGGCGATCTGACCGGCGGGAAGTTCGTCGCGGGCACCGGCACGATCGACGACGCGGGCAAGGTCGGCCCGATCGGCGGCATCACCATGAAGCTGGTCGGCGCCCGCGAGGCCGGCGCACGCTACTTCCTCACCCCCGACGACAACTGCGCTTCGGCCGCGGCCGACACCCCGAGCGGACTCACCCTGGTCCGGGTCAAGACCATCGAGGACGCCAAGAAGTCGCTGGAGCAGATCCGCGCCGGGAAGACCGGCGCCCTGCCGAGCTGCTCGGCAGGCTGACGGCCGCGCCGCCCGGGCCCCGTACCACGGACCCGGGCGGCGGCCCGGTCAGGACTCGAACGTGGCCGCGAGCGCCTCGGCAAGACCGGGTACCAGACCGGCGCCCGTCAGCACCTCGGTGGGGGAGTCCTTCTCGCGCAGCCGGACAGCGGACTCGCGCGCCCCGTCCCGCAGGACGGCCACGGTCATCCGCACCTCCTGCCGGTCGGGGTGCTTGGCCACCCACTGGGTGAGCTGCTTGTCGCTGAGCCCTTCCGGTACGGAGGCCTCGGCGGACGGCGGCAGCATCAGCCGCTCCACTGTCATGGCGCAGCCGACCACCGCATCGGGCCAGGCGATGGTGGCGAGGAAATCGTCCAGCGCGGTGCCCGGGGGCAGCTCGTCCTGCTCGATCGGGGTGAGGGCGGCGACGGAGGACCCGGGGTCGTCCAGGCCGAGCTGAGAGGCGAGGCCGGGCTCCTGGGACCGCAGCCGGTCGGTGTCGACCAGGGCGAACAGCCGCGCGGGCCGGTCCCAGCCGAGGGTGGAGGCGTAGGCGTCGATTTCGAGGACGGCGACGGTGAGCGGACTCGCGGCCATCGGGGGTCCTGCGGGGGAAACGTTGGGCATGGGCAATATCCTGCCTCGTCCTACCCCGGAGACGGGAACTAGGTAAAGCTTCAGTAAGTTGCATAGGTGGGCTCTAGGATCGCTGGGCCTGTTCCACACGACCGCGAACTTCGAGGTGCGCACGTTGGCTTTCCAGATGCCGGACCGCGGCGGAGGCCCGACCGGGCCACGGATCAGAGTTGGCCGCCCGTCCCGGCGCGCCCGAACCCTGCTCATGACTTTGGGCGTCCTGGCGGTCCTCGCCATGGCCTTCGTCATGTTCGCCGGGTTCTGGACGGACTGGCTCTGGTACAGGTCGGTCGCGTATTCATCCGTCTTCACCACCACCCTGTGGACCAAGATCGGGCTCTTCCTCGTCTTCGGACTGCTGATGGCCGTGGCCATCGGTGTGAACATCTGGCTCGCGCACCGGCTCCGGCCGCCGCTGAGCGCGATGTCCCTGGAGCAGCAGAGCCTGGACCGCTATCGCATGAGCATCGCCCCCTTCAAGAAGTGGGTGCTGCTCGCCGTCACGGCACTCGTCGGGCTGATCGCCGGAGCATCCGCCTCCGGCCAGTGGCGCACGTGGCTGATGTATGTCAACGGCGTGCCGTTCAACCAGAAGGACCCCCAGTTCAATCTGGACGTCGCCTTCTACGCCTTCGACCTGCCGTGGTATCGCTTCCTGCTGGGCTTCGGCTTCGCGGCGACCGTGCTGTCGCTGATCGCCGCCGCCCTGACCCACTACCTGTACGGCGGGCTGCGCATCACCAGCCCCGGCGCCCGTGCCACCGCGGCGGCCACCGGCCACCTCTCGGTGCTGCTCGGCATCTTCGTCGCCCTGAAGGCCGTGGCGTACTGGCTCGACCGGTACGGCCTGGCGGTGAAGTCCAGTGACTTCAAGGCCGCGGACAACTGGACGGGCCTGCGGTACGTCGACGCGAACGCCTATCTCCCGGCGAAGACCATCCTGTTCTGCATCGCGGCGATCTGTGCCGTGCTGTTCTTCGCGACGCTGTGGCGCCGCACCTGGCAGCTGCCGGTCATCGGCTTCGGCCTGATGGTGCTGTCGGCGATCCTGATCGGCGGGCTCTATCCGGCGATCGTGCAGAAGTTCCAGGTCCAGCCGAACGAGCAGGCCAAGGAAGCGCCGTTCATCCAGAAGAACATCGACGCGACACGCGATGCGTACGACATCGACGACGCGGTGATGGAGGACTACGCGGGCCAGGCCACCAAGGGGGACGGCACCAAGTTGCGGGCCGCCGCCAACACGGCCGCCAGCTACCGCGTGATGGACCCCAACGTCGTCTCCCCGGCCTTCCAGCAGCTCCAGCAGCGCAGGAACTACTACCAGTTCCCCAAGACGCTGGACGTCGACCGCTACAAGGGCGCGGACGGCAAGGAGCAGGACACGATCATCGGTCTGCGTGAGCTGAACATCCAGGGCCTGCCCAAGCGGAACTGGATCAACGACCACTTCACGTACACCCACGGCTACGGCGCCATCGCGGCCCGCGGCACCACCACCGGCACCAACCCGACGGGGTCCCCGGACTTCACCGAGTCGGGTCTGCCGTCCACCGGTGAGTTCGGGAAGTACGAGCAGCGGGTCTACTACGGCGAGAAGACCGAGCAGTACTCCATCGTCGGCGGGCCCCAGAAGGAGCTCGACTACGAGGAGGATGGCGAGAAGACCACCAGCTACAAGGGCGACAGCGGGGTCAGCCTCTCCAACGGCTTCAACCGTGCCGCGTACGCGGTCGCTTTCAGCGAGCCGCAGATCATGTACTCGGGAGCCATCGGTGACGGCTCGCGGATTCTGTACAACCGCACGCCCAAGGAGCGCGTCGAGGCGGTCGCCCCGTGGCTGACCATCGACGGCGACGCCTACCCGGCGGTCGTCGACGGCCGGATCCAGTGGATCGTCGACGCCTACACCACGACCAACGGCTACCCGTACGCGTCCCGTACGACGCTCGGTGACACCACGGCCGACTCGCTGACCACCAACCAGCGCGCGGTCGTCGCCCAGGAGAACCAGGTCAACTACATCCGCAACTCGGTGAAGGCCACCGTCGACGCGTACGACGGCAAGGTCAAGCTCTACGAGTGGGACACCAAGGACCCGGTCCTCAAGACCTGGCGCAAGGCGTTCCCGGGCACCGTGGAGGCCCGTTCGGAGATCCCGCAGACCCTCCTGGACCACCTGCGGTATCCCCAGGACCTCTTCAAGGTCCAGCGTGAGCTGCTCACCCGCTACCACGTCGAGGACCCCGCGCAGTTCTACAGCGGCTCCGACGCGTGGCAGGTGCCGGACGACCCGACGAACAAGGAGCCGGGTTCCGTCCCGCCGTACTACCTGAGCATGAAGATGCCGGGCCAGAGCGAGCAGGAGTTCTCCCTGACCACCACGTTCACCCCGAGGGGGCGCCCGAACCTCGGGGCCTTCATGGCGGTGAACGCGGACGCGGCCAGCAAGGACTACGGCACCATGAGGCTCCTGCGGGTCACCTCAACGGTGAAGGGCCCGGGCCAGGTACAGAGTGAGCTCAACGGTAACGACGACGTCGCCGAGTTCGTGAGGAACCTCAAGGGCACCGACTCGGACATCGAGTACGGAAACCTGCTGACGGTTCCCCTCGAAGGCGGCTTCCTCTACATCGAGCCGGTCTACACGCGCGGTGGCACGCAGAACTACCCGCTGCTGCGCAAGGTGGCCGCATCGTACGGTTCGGAGATCGTCTTCGAGAACAATCTGGGAGACGCGCTCAACGCGGTCTTCGGGGTCGACGGCGATTCGGACACGACACCGCCCGATCCCAGTGAGCCGGACGAGCCCACCAAGCCCCCGGCCACCGGCGACGAGGCGCTCAAGAAGGCCATCGCGGACGCCCAGAAGGCGTACACGGACGGTGAGAAGGCGCTGAAGGAGCAGGACTGGCCCGCCTACGGCAAGGCGCAGGACGCTCTCCAGGAGGCTCTTGAGCGGGCCGCCGCCGCGCAGCCCAAGCCGGGCAGCGAGGGCGAGAAGGCGGACGACGCCGCCAAGCCGGACGGTGCGGACAAGCCGGACGGCGATGCCGAGCCGGAGAGTTCGGCCAAGCCCGCGAGCGTCAGCAGGCCGGCGCCCGCCGAGGGAGCCGGGGAGGGCAGCGCCCAGGGCAGCTGAGAATGACCCACTCCGCGTCGTGGTACGGTTTGAACACAACGACGCGGGGTGGAGCAGCTCGGTAGCTCGCTGGGCTCATAACCCAGAGGTCGCAGGTTCAAATCCTGTCCCCGCTACTGAAAAGACGAAGGCCCGGATCCGATGGGATCCGGGCCTTCGTCATGCCGTCGTCCGCGCTGCCGTGTCTTTCGCGAGTCGAGGGCGTGAAGTGCGGTTCGCTGGGCACCAGTTGGGTCCGGACGTGTTTGACTTGTCTCCCTGTGGGCATGTCGACAAAACGCTGAAGTGACCTCACTGGCCGCGGTATACCAGGTGTACGCGGGTTGCAGGTGGTGCGACGATGGTATTTATGGGGGACAGGGCAACTCTGTTGGAGACAGGGCGGTTTGTGCAGCGGCACGGCCAAGAGGCGGAAAACACGGTAGATGCGGCTTTCGCTGCCGCCATCGCCGGCGCGGCCGTGCCGGGTATCAGCACACCCGCGGGGGAAGCCGCCGCGTTGGAGGCGAGAGCCTCCGACGGGACCACCACGGACGCGGTCGACGCGGCGGACAGCGCCGAGGCCGAGGCGCGGCACCGACGCGCCGCCGACGCGGGGGACACCGCGTCCATGAGCGTCCTGGGCGCACTGCTGCTGCGCCGGGGCGAGCTGGACGGTGCCGAGAAGTATCTGCGCGCCGCCACCGCCGACGGGGACCGGGCCGCCGCGAACAACCTGGGCGTCCTGCTGCACCAGCGCGGCTACCCGGACGAGGCCGCGGGCTGGTGGCGCATCGCTGCCGTGGCCGGGTCCGCCGCCGCCGCGCACGCCCTGGGCCGGCACTTCCGCGAGCGCGGGGACGAGCCGGGTGCCGAGTACTGGCTGCGCCAGTCCGCCGAGCAGGGACACGCGCTGGGCGCCTACGCGCTGGCGGACCTCCTGGAGCACCGTGGCGACGTCGGCGCCGAGCGCTGGCTGCGTGCTGCCGCCGAGCAGGGCCACCGCGAGGCGGCCTACCGGCTGGCCCGCGCGCTGGAGCGGAACGCCGTGGAGGACCCGCACGACGCCTTCGGCCTGGGCCGGGGCACCGGTTCCGGAAGGACCGGAACAGGCCTCGGCCTTCCCGGCGATCCGGCTGTGCCCGTGGCCGATGTCCGTGAGGCGGGTGCGGCGAACGCCGGGAACGCCGCCGACGCGAAGAGCGCGGGGAACGTGGCGAACGCGGCGCAGGCCAAGAGTGGTAGGAACGCCAGGAGCGCGGGCGACGGCGACAGCCCCGTGGCGGGGCCCGCCGCCGGCCGGGTCGGCGAGGCCGAGCAGTGGTACCGCCAGGCAGCCGCCCGCGGTCACCGGCGGGCCGCGCTGCACCTCGGCGCGATCCTGGAGCAGCGCGGCGAGCTCAAGGAGGCGGGCCGCTGGTACCTCACCTCCGCCAAGGACGGCGAGCCCCGCGCCGCCTGTGCCCTCGGCTTCCTGCTGCGCGACGCGGGCGACGAGGAGAGCGCCGCCGTGTGGTGGCTGCGCGCCGCCCAGGACGGCGACGGCAACGCCGCCAACGCGCTGGGGGCCCTGCACGCGGCGCGCGGTGAGCAGCAGACCGCCGAGCGCTGGTACCGGGCGGCCATGGACGCCGGAGACGTCAACGGTGCGTACAACCTGGGGCTGCTCTGCGCTGCCCAGGACCGTACCCCGCAGGCCGAGCAGTGGTACCGCCGGGCCGCGTACGCGGGACACCGCGAGGCCGCCAACGCGCTCGCCGTGCTGCTCCTCCAGGCAGGGGACCACACCGGGGCCGAGCCCTGGTTCTCCAAGGCGGCCGAGGCGGGCAGCGTGGACGCCGCGTTCAACCTCGGCATCCTGCACGCCGGGCGCGACGAGGACCGTACGGCGCTCGGCTGGTACCAGCGGGCGGCCGCTGCCGGGCACACCGACGCCGCGCTCCAGGTCGCCATGGCCCTGCTGCGCGACGGCGAGGACCGCGAGGCCGAGCGGCACCTGCGCTGCGCGGCGGGTGGCGGCAGCGCCGAGGCGGCGTTCCGGCTCGCCGGGGTGCTGGACGCGCGCCAGCCTCCGCCGGGACCGCCCGCGCTCGGCGAGCCGATGCCGGAGAAGACCGAGTGCGAGGAGTGGTACGAGCGGGCCGCCCAGCAGGGCCACCGCCGCGCCCAGGTCCGCGTCGGCATGCTCGCCGCCGCCCGCGGGGACATGGAGAGCGCCGCCCACTGGTACCGGGAGGCCGCCGAGGCGGGCAGCCGCAACGGGGCGTTCAACCTCGGGCTGCTGCTCGCCCGTGAGGGCAGCGAGCGCGAGGCCGCCCTGTGGTGGAGCCACGCGGCGAACGCGGGCCACGGCCGTGCGGCCCTGCGCCTGGCGCTGCTCGCCGCCCGCCGGGGCGAGCTCACCGAGGGCCAGCGCTGGTGTGCGCGGGCCGTCGAGCTGGGCCCGGCCGAGGTGGCGGAGCGGGCGGCCCGGCTGCGCGAGGCGCTCCACCAGGAGCTCACCGCGTAACGCCCGGAAGGGCTGGACCGCTGGACGGCCCCGCATCGCCGAAAGGCTCGATCGCCGGACGGCCCTGGGGGCCGGCTGAATGAATTTGCGCTGTTCGACCTGCTGACGTAATGTTGCATTCATCGACGCGGGGTGGAGCAGCTCGGTAGCTCGCTGGGCTCATAACCCAGAGGTCGCAGGTTCAAATCCTGTCCCCGCTACTGAAAAGACGAAGGCCCGGATCCCATGGGATCCGGGCCTTCGTCATTCCCGGAGGGAAGAGGGCCGGGAAGAGCGCGGGGCCCGCCTCGTGCGAGGCGGGCCCCGAAGTGCTCGGATGGGAAGTGCTCAGGCTGTGGCGGCGCAGTTCGGGCAGACGCCGCGGTACGTCACTTCCACGCCGGAGACCGTGAAGCCGTAGCGCTCGTCCGTCGGCAGGTCCGCCAGCGGGTTGCCCGCGGGATGCACGTCCCTGATCGCGCCGCACCGGGCGCACACCAGGTGGTGGTGGGGGCGGTGCGCGTTCGGGTCGTAGCGCTTGGCCCGGCGGTCGGTGGAGACCTCCAGCACCTCGCCGAGGGACACCATCTCGCCGAGGGTGTTGTAGACGGTGGCGCGCGAGATCTCGGGCAGCCTGGAGGCAGCCCTCGCGTGGACCTCGTCCGCCGTCAGGTGCACGTGGTCCCCGTCGAGGACCTCGGCCACGACACGCCGCTGCGCCGTCATGCGCCAGCCGCGTCCACGAAGTCGTTCCAGCAGGTCGCTCATGGGGCCCAGCCTAACAGTGGGGGAACGGAGTCCCGATCGGGTGTGACTTTGGATGCTCGCTTGACTTAGACATTGTCCATTGTAGGATCGGAAGCGGTATTGGCCAAGGGGCAGGGCTGTACGGAAGCTGTGCAGATAAGGACCGCTGCGCAGGGACATGACGCAGGAGGCGCACATGACGCAGGGACCGCTCACCACGGAGGCCGGGGCTCCGGTCGCCGACAACCAGAACAGTGAGACGGCGGGTGCCGGCGGTCCGGTTCTCGTCCAGGACCAGGCGCTGCTGGAGAAGCTCGCCCACTTCAACCGTGAGCGCATACCGGAGCGCATCGTGCACGCCCGCGGCGCCGGTGCGTACGGCACGTTCACGCTGACCCGCGATGTCTCGCAGTGGACCCGGGCGAAGTTCCTCTCCGAGGTCGGCAAGCAGACCGAAACGTTCCTGCGCTTCTCCACCGTCGCGGGCAACCTCGGCTCCGCCGACGCCGTGCGGGACCCCCGCGGCTTCGCGCTGAAGTTCTACACCGAAGAGGGCAACTACGACCTCGTCGGCAACAACACTCCGGTGTTCTTCATCAAGGACGCCATCAAGTTCCCCGACTTCATCCACACCCAGAAGCGCGATCCGTACACCGGCTCGCAGGAGGCGGACAACGTCTGGGACTTCTGGGGCCTGTCGCCGGAGTCGACGCACCAGGTGACCTGGCTCTTCGGTGACCGGGGCATCCCTGCCACGCTGCGCCACATGAACGGCTACGGCTCGCACACGTTCCAGTGGAACAACGAGGCGGGCGAGGTGTTCTGGGTCAAGTACCACTTCAAGACCGACCAGGGCATCAAGAACCTCACCCAGGAAGAGGCCAACAAGCTCGCCGGTGAGGACCCCGACAGCCATCAGCGCGATCTGCGCGAGGCGATCGAGCGCGGTGAGTTCCCGTCCTGGACGGTGCAGGTCCAGATCATGCCCGCGGCGGAAGCGGCCACCTACCGCTTCAACCCGTTCGACCTCACCAAGGTGTGGCCGCACGAGGACTACCCGCCGATCGAGATCGGCACGCTGGAGCTCAACCGGAATCCGGAGAACATCTTCGCCGAGGTCGAGCAGTCGATCTTCAGCCCCGCGCACTTCGTCCCGGGCATCGGCCCGTCCCCGGACAAGATGCTCCAGGGCCGGCTGTTCGCGTACGGCGACGCCCACCGCTACCGCGTCGGCATCAACGCCGACCACCTGCCGGTGAACCGCCCGCACGCCACCGAGGCGCGGACCAACAGCCGGGACGGCTTCCTCTACGACGGCCGCCACAAGGGCGCCAAGAACTACGAGCCGAACAGCTTCGGCGGCCCCCGCCAGACCGACCGGCCGCTGTGGCAGCCGCTGCCGGTCACCGGCGGCACCGGAAACCACGAGGCCCCCAGCCACGCCGAGGACAACGACTTCGTGCAGGCGGGCAACCTCTACCGGCTCTTCTCCGAGGACGAGAAGTCCCGGCTGATCGAGAACCTCGCCGGGTTCATCGCCCAGGTCTCGCGCGACGACATCGCCGAGCGCGCGATCAACAACTTCCGCCAGGCGGACGGTGACTTCGGCAAGCGGCTGGAAGCCGCGGTCCAGGCCCTTCGCGGCTGACCGGACGCCTGTCGTCGACGGTGGGCCGGATCCCCTCACGGGGGTCCGGCCCACCGGTCGTCCGAGCGAGGAGCGGGCGTCAGCCCGCCGTGGCGACCGCGCGACGGGTGGGCGCCCAGCAGCGGATGATGTCGCGCACCGACACGATCCCCACCGGGCCGTCGTCGTCCAGCACGATCAGATGCCGGAAACCTCCGTGCGTCATGGCTTCCGCGGCCTCCTCCAGCGTCCAGGCCGGGGCGGCGAACACCACGTCGGTGGTGGTGTGGGCGGACGCGGTCTCCCGATCGGGATCCTGGCCGGATCCGATCGCGTCGAGGATGTCGCGCTCGGTGATGATCCCGAGCCCGCAGGTGTCCGGGTCGTGGACGACGGCTGCTCCGATGCGCCGGGCCGACATCAGCCGGGCCGCCTGGCGGAGCGTGTGGGTGGGGCCGATGGTGAGGACCACCGTGCTCATGGCGTCACGGACGAGCATGAAACGAGCCACCTCCTCGGTGAGCCGACTGTGTGAGTCGATTCACAAGTTCACAAGTGGGGGGACTCTCAGAGTTGCACCCTTGGGGCGGGTCGACAAGGGGTGGACCGGGCGTGCGCCGGGGGAGTGCGCACGCACGCGGAACTCAGTAGCGCTGGTTGAGATAGCCCAGCAACTCGTCGTGGAGCAGCCCGTTCGAGGCCGCCGCATCGGCGCCGCCCGGACCGTCGGCCCCGTCCAGGCCGGTGAACCGGCCGCCCGCCTCCTGGACGATGATCGCGTTCGCCGCCATGTCCCACAGCGACAGCTCCGGCTCCGCGCAGATGTCCACGGAACCCTCCGCGACCATCATGTACGGCCAGAAGTCCCCGTAGCCCCGCGTCCGCCAGCAGGCCCGGGTCAGGTCGAGGAGCCCGTCGAGCAGGCCCTTCTCCTCCCAGCCGGACAGCGACGAGAACGCGAACGAGGAGTCCGCGATGTTCTCCACCTTCGACACCTGGAGCCGGGTCGCCGAGGTGAGGCTGCGGCCGGAGAACGCGCCCGCGCCCTTCGCCGCCCACCAGCGCCGGTTCAGCGCGGGCGCGGAGACCACTCCGACCACCGGCTGGAAGCCCTGCTCCCCCGCCTCCATCAGCGAGATCAGCGTCGCCCACACCGGCACACCGCGTACGTAGTTCTTGGTGCCGTCGATCGGGTCGATCACCCAGCGCCGGGGCCCGCTGCCCTCGACCCCGTACTCCTCGCCCAGGATCGCGTCCCTCGGGCGGGCCCGCTGCAAGTGGCCCCGGATCAACGCCTCGGCGGCCTTGTCGGCCTCGGTCACCGGCGTCATGTCCGGCTTGGTCTCGACCTTCAGGTCGAGAGCCTTGAACCGCTCCATCGTGGCCGCGTCGGCGGCGTCGGCCAGTACATGGGCAAGGCGCAGATCATCGTGGTAGTCGGGCATGCCGTCACAGTATCCAGCGCCGCGGGCCGCGGGCTACAGCACCCCCGGCCCGCCCCCCCCGGCCCGCCCTCCGGCCCGCGCGCGGACCCTTGACAGCCCCCGGGAGCACGTCAACTCTGAATCGCAGTTCCGGGGCGGGGGAGGCGATGATGCCGACAGCGCGGCAGGCCCTGCTGGACGCCGCCCTCAGAGCGCTCGCCGACCGGCCCTGGCACACGGTGCGCCTGGTCGAGGTCGCCGCACTGGCCGGGGTGTCCCGGCAGACCCTCCACAACGAGTTCGGCACCAAGGACGGGCTGGCCGGGGCCCTGCTGCGGCGGGCCGCCGACGGCTACCTGGCCGGGGTCGACCGCGCCCTGACCGCCCCCGCGCCCGACCGCCCGGCCGCCGTCGCGCTCTGGACCGTACGGGCGGCCCGCCAGGACGCGCTGGTCAAGGCCCTCCTCACGGGGTTCTGGGAGGACGGGCTGCCCCGCCCGAAGCGGCCCCCGGCCCCCGGGGTGCTGCTCGCGCTGGTACGGGACCGGGTGCGGGCGGCCCAGCCCCCGGCGCCCGGCAGCACAGCCGAGCGCGGCTACGCCACCGACGACACCGAGCGCTACGAGATCGCGTTACGGATCGCACTGTCCTGTGTGATCGCCCCGGTGCCGGGGGACGACGCGGCGGACGGTCACGCGCTCCGGCTCGTACGGCAGGCGTCCGGCACCGCCGACCACCACCAGGCGGCCGGTGCCGCCCGGGTCAGTGCGCGGAGCCGGACAGCTGGAGGCCCATGACCCCGATGATCACCAGGGAGATCGACACCAGCTTCAGCGTCGAGACGACGTCCCCGAGGAAGACCATGCCGTAGATCGCCGTACCGGCCGCGCCGATCCCGGTCCACACCGCGTACGCCGGGCCGACGTCCAGCTTCTTCAGCGCCATGGTCAGCAGGCCGAAGCTGCCGAGTGCGAACGCGGCGAACGCGATCGTCGGCCAGAGACGGGTGAACCCGTGGGAGAGCTTCAGACACACGGCGAAGCCGGTCTCCAGCAGTCCAGCGACCACGACCAGCAGCCACGGCATCGTCGGTGCCCTCCAGATAGGTGACGGCTTCGTCCCGCTCGGTGCGATTATGCCTTTACCAGTCGTTGAATCGCGCAAACGTCCCAGGGGACGCACCGAACGATTCCGGTCAGTCGCCCTCGCGCCGTTCCCGTGTCGCGAGCAGCCGGTGCAGGGAGTCCAGCCGGGCCGGATCCGCGTGCCCCCCGGCCACCCAGGCAGGCAGTGCGCATTCGGGCTGGTTCTCGTCGTGGGTGCAGCCGCGCGGGCAGTTCCCGGTGCCCGGTTCCAGGTCGGGGAAGGCGTGGATGACGCGCGTCGGGTCGACGTGGTGCAGCCCGAAGGAGCGGACGCCCGGGGTGTCGACCACCCAGCCCCGGTCGCCCGGCAACGGCAGCGCGAGGGCGGAGGTGGTGGTGTGCCGGCCCCGGCCGGTGACCGCGTTGACGATGCCCGTGGTGCGCCGCCGGTCCTTCGGTACCAGGGCGTTCACCAGGGTCGTCTTCCCGACCCCGGAATGGCCGACGAAGGCGGTGACCCGGCCCTCAAGCTGCTCGCGCACCCGGTCCGCCGCGTCCCCGGTCTCCAGCTCCTCGCGGCTCGTCACGATGTACGGGACGCCGAGCGGGGTGTACGCCTCCAGCAGCTTGTCCGGCGGGGCCAGGTCGGACTTGGTGAGCACCAGCAGCGGGGTCAGCCCGCCGTCGTACGCCGCCACCAGACAGCGGTCGATCATGCGCGGACGCGGCTCGGGGTCGGCCAGCGCGGTGACGATCGCCAGCTGGTCCGCGTTGGCGACGACCACCCGCTCGTAGGGATCGTCGTCGTCCGCCGTGCGGCGCAGCACCGTGCGGCGCTCGCCGATCCGCACGATCCTGGCCAGGGTGTCCTTCTCGCCGGACAGGTCCCCGACGATGGAGACGGTGTCGCCCACCACCGCGGCCTTGCGGCCCAGCTCGCGGGCCTTCATCGCCACCACGGTCCGGCCGTCGACGAGGCAGGTGAGCCGGCCCCGGTCGACGGTGAGGACCATGCCGTCCTCGGCGTCCTCGTGCTTGGGCCGGATGTGCGTGCGCGGCCGGTTGCCCTTGCGGTTGGGGCGGACGCGGATGTCGTCCTCGTCGGGGTTCTTCCCGTAGCGGCGCATGGTCCCTAGGCCCCGAGCATTCCGGTCCACATGTCCGGGAAGTCCGGCAGGGTCTTGGCGGTCGTGCCCACGTTCTCGATCTCCACGCCCTTCACCGCGAGGCCGATGACCGCACCGGCGGTGGCCATGCGGTGGTCGTCGTACGTGTGGAAGACGCCGCCGTGCAGCGGGCGCGGGCGGATGTGCAGCCCGTCGGCCGTCTCGGTGACGTCGCCGCCGAGCTCGTTGATCTCCTTGGTCAGCGCCGCCAGCCGGTCCGTCTCGTGCAGCCGCAGATGGGCCACGCCCCGCAGGGTGGAGGGCGAGTCGGCCAGCGCCGCGACCGCCGCGATGCCCGGGGTCAGCTCGCCGACCTCGCCGAGGTCCACGTCGATGCCGTGGATACGGCCCGTGCCGGTGAAGGTCAGACCGCGTTCGGTCAGCTCGCAGCTGCCGCCCATCTCGGTGAAGATCTCGCGCAGCGCGTCACCCGGCTGTGTGGTGCGTTCCGGCCAGTCGGGGATGGTGACCCTGCCCCCGGTCACCAGCGCCGCGGCCAGGAACGGCTGGGCGTTGGAGAGGTCCGGCTCGACCGTCAGATCCCGGCCGAGGAGTGCGGAGGGGGAGACCCGCCATACGTTCGGCTCGCCGCCCGTCTCCGGCTCGTCCACCTGCGCGCCGACGGCCCGCAGCATGTCGACGGTCATCCGGATGTGCGGCATCGAGGGCAGGACGGAACCGGTGTGCCGGACCTCCACGCCCTGGTTGAAGCGCGGCCCGGAGAGCAGCAGCGCCGAGACGAACTGCGAGGACGACGACGCGTCGATCGCCACCGGGCCGCCGTCCAGCGCCCCGCCCCCGTGCACGGTCAGCGGCAGCGCCCCGCGCCCGTCATCGTCGATCCGCGCGCCCAGTGCCCGCAGGGCCTCGATCACGCCGGTCAGGGGCCGCTCGTAGGAGCGGGGGTCGCCGTCGAAACGGATCGGGCCGTCGGCGAGCGTGGCGACGGGCGGCAGGAAGCGCATGACCGTGCCGGCGTTGCCGACGTCGACGGTGGCCGGGCCGTGCAGCCCGGCCGGGATGACCCGCCAGGCCTCGCCGGAGGCGTCCGGGCCGCTCGCGGCGGAGGGGCTGGTCGCGGAGGACGAGGAGACCGTCTCCTCGATGCCGACGCCCATCGCGCGGAGCGCCTGGGCCATCAGCAGGGTGTCGCGGGAGCGCAGCGGGCGGCGCAGCCAGCCCGGCTCGGAGGCCAGCGAGGCCAGGACGAGCGCCCGGTTGGTGACCGATTTCGATCCGGGCACGGTGACGGTCGCGTCGACGGCTCCGCTCGCGTGGGGGGCGGGCCAGAGGGCGGGGTGCACGGAACTCTCGGTCATGGCCATCACTTTAGTGGTTCCGCGCGAACCAGGATCCTGATGAAAAGGGCGGAAACCGGTCCGTAACGAAAGAGTGGTACGGGCCGGAGCGGCCGGGCACGCCTCACCAGCCCAGCAGCCATCGCCCTCCGCCGATCAGCGAGCACAGCGACACCGCGTGGAAGAGGAACAGCCACAGCGCGGCCGGGGCGTGGGTCAGTCGGGCCAACTGGTCCGCGTCGGAGTCCGGGGCACCCCCGAAGCGCCGCTTGGACTGGAGCTCGAACGGCGGCCGCACCCCGCCCAGCAGCAGGAACCACACCACCGCGTACGCGAACGCCGACTGGACGTCCGAGGCGGCCAGCCAGGACACCAGCAGGAAGGCGGTGCCGGTCAGGATGACGGTGAGCGCCCCGTACACATTGCGGATCATCACCAGCATCACCGCGAGCAGCGCCGTCGCCACCCACAGCAGCAGGGTGATCCGGCCGTTGGTGAGCAGCCAGGCGCCGCCCAGGCCCAGCAGCGAGGGTGCCGTGTAGCCGGCCGCGGCGGTGAGGATCATGCCGATCCCCGTCGGCTTGCCGCGGCTGACGGTCAGTCCGCTGGTGTCCGAGTGCAGCCGGATGCCGGAGAGCTGCCGTCCGGTGAGCAGGGCCACCAGGCCGTGGCCGCCCTCGTGCGCGATGGTGATCGTGTTGCGGGCCAGCCGCCATATCGGGTTCGGTACGACGGCGATGAGCGCGAGCGTGGCCGTCACCACCACCAGCCACTGCTCCGGCGCGGGCTGGGTGCCGGTCACGCGATCCCACAGATCGCCCAATTCGGTGCTGTTCATCGGCCGGGCGACTCCTTGCGGTCGGGGCGGTCGGTCGTGGCAGTGTGGCACTTATGTGCGGAAGGTATGCAGCGAGTCGGAAGCCCGAGGACCTGACCGGACTCTTCGGCGTCGAGAAGTGGGAACCCACCGAGGCCTTGGAGCCGGACTGGAACGTGGCGCCGACCAAAGAGGTCTACGCGGTTCTGGAGCGTCCTGTTAAGGACGCGGACGACCGGCGTCCGGTTCGCCAGCTGCGCACCCTGAAATGGGGGCTCGTCCCGTCCTGGTCGAAGAGCCCCGAGGGCGCCGCCCGGATGATCAACGCCCGCGCGGAGACCGTCCACGAGAAGCCCTCCTTCCGGAACGCCTTCGCTCAGCGTCGTTGCATCCTGCCCGCCGACGGCTACTACGAGTGGGTCACCGGCGCGGAGGAACGGCAGCTGGAGGAGAAGAAGGGCAGGAAGCGGGCGCGCAAGCAGCCGTATTTCGTGACCCCCGCCGACGGCTCGGTCTTCGCGATGGCCGGACTGTACGAGTTCTGGCGCGACCCGACCCTGCCCGGCGACCACGAGCTGGCCTGGTGGGTCACCTGCTCGGTGATCACCACCGAGGCGGAGACCGCACCGCTGGCGGTCGCCCCCGCCGAAGGACCCGGCGCCCTCGCCGACATCCACCCCCGGATGCCGCTGATGCTCACCCCGGACCGCTGGGACGCCTGGCTGGACCCCTCGCGCACGGGCCTCGACGAGCTGCGCGCGCTGCTGGAGCCGCCGCCCGGCGGGCTGATGCGGGCCTACCCGGTCGCCACCGCCGTCAGCAACGTCCGCAACAACGGACCGGAGCTGCTGGAGGAGCTGGCCGCGCCGGAGGAGTCGACGCTGTTCTGAACGGGAGGGGAGGCAGGATGGGACGCGTGAGCCGTGAGAAGAGCGTGCAGAGCATCCCCACCGACGCCGGAGAGGCCCGGATCACCTGGCTCCCCGCCACGACCGGTGCGCGGGCCCGCCTCGTGCTGGCCGTGAGCCACGGGGCGGGCGGCGGCATCGAGGCCCGCGATCTGAAGGCCCTGGCCGCCGCCCTGCCCGGACAGGGCGTCACCGTCGCCCTGGTGGAGCAGCCATGGCGGGTGGCGGGCAAGAAGGTGGCGCCCGCCCCGAAGACCCTGGACACCGGCTGGCGCGGACTGTGGCCCGCCCTGGCCGAGCCCGGACTGCCCGTCGTCTCCGGGGGACGCAGCGCCGGGGCCCGGGTCGCCTGCCGCACCGCCACCGAGCTGGGCGCTGCGGCCGTCCTCGCGCTCAGCTTCCCGCTGCACCCCCCGGGCAGGCCCGAGAAGTCCCGCGCCGACGAGCTCCTCGGTGCCGGGGTGCCCACCCTCGTGGTGCAGGGCGGCAACGACCCGTTCGGGCGGCCGGAGGAGTTCCCGCCCGGCCCGTACGAGCTGGCCGAAGTGCCGTACGGGGACCACGGCTTCGCCGTACCGAAGAAGGCCGGGCAGAGCGAGGAGCAGACGATGGGCATCCTCACCGAGGCGGTCACCGGGTGGCTCACGTCACTCGGGTGACACGGGCCACGGGAATGCTCCGCACGGGGGCGCTGTTGTTCGGGACGTCGGTACAACAACGTCGTACGTGGAGAGGGAGTCCGTCGCATGGGTTCGACCATCTGCCCGAGCCGCTCGAACACCGCTGACCTGGAGTGGAGCGTGCTGCCCGCGGCGAGGACCACCCCCGAGCGGCCCCTGAGCGGCGGTAATCGACAGGCCGTCTCCCAGCAGGGTCGACTATTCTCCGATGCGAGCGGGTCCGGTTTCGGCTCCGCCACATCGTTGGAGGAGGTGGGTCCGGTCACTGGGACCGACACAGGGACCGACGACGGCCGCGCACCGGAGACGCCCGCCGAGCGCAACGCGCGCTTCGAGCGCGACGCCCTGGGCTTTCTCGACCAGATGTATTCGGCCGCGCTGCGCATGACGCGCAATCCCGCCGATGCGGAGGACCTGGTCCAGGAGACCTACGCCAAGGCGTACGGCTCCTTCCACCAGTTCCGCGAGGGCACCAACCTCAAGGCGTGGATGTACCGCATCCTCACCAACACCTTCATCAACTCGTACCGCAAGAAGCAGCGCGAGCCCCAGCGCAGCGCCGCCGAGGAGATCGAGGACTGGCAGCTGGCCCGCGCCGAGTCGCACATGTCGACCGGTCTGCGCTCGGCCGAGTCCCAGGCCCTCGACCATCTCCCGGACTCCGACGTGAAGTCGGCGCTCCAGGCGATCCCCGAGGAGTTCCGCATCGCCGTGTATCTCGCCGATGTCGAGGGCTTTGCCTACAAGGAGATCGCGGACATCATGGGGACTCCCATCGGTACGGTGATGTCCCGGCTGCACCGCGGCCGCCGCCAGCTGCGCGGCATGCTGGAGGACTACGCCCGTGAGCGCGGGCTCGTCGCAGCCGGTGCCGGTGACTCGGACGATCGGAAGGGCTCGGCCTCATGAGCTGCGGAGAGCCGCACGAGACGGACTGCTCGGAGGTGCTCGATCATCTCTACGAGTTTCTCGACCGGGAGATGCCCGCGGGCGACTGCACCAAGTTCGAGGTGCACTTCGAGGAGTGCTCCCCGTGCCTGGAGAAGTACGGCCTCGAACAGGCCGTGAAGAAGCTGGTGAAGCGCTGCTGCGGACAGGACGACGTCCCTGCCGACCTGCGCTCCAAGGTGATGGGCCGGATCGATCTGATCCGGGCCGGCGAGGCCGTACCCGACCAGGATGTATCCGTGCACAGCACGGACCGGTCGGCGACCGCTACCGAATAGTCACCCGAATGTGCTAATCGGACCCGTAGCGGCTCGGTGAGCCGGACAACTCGCTAGCGTGGCGCCTCCATCGACCATGCTGGGGGGCGAGTGCGGGCGTGAGGGGCACACCGGCGGCGGCGCGCGTCTGCATCCTGGTCGCGGTCCTCAGCGCGGTCTGCTGCACGCTCCCCGGGTACGCCGCTGAGGTCCCGGTCCCGTGGGGCACGACGGCGCTGCTCGCCGCACTCGGTCTCGGCTGTGAGCTGGCCTCCCGTCGCCGTCACGCGGGCGGCTCCCTGACCGTCGGCGCCGGATCGTCCGTTCCGCTGCTCCTCGCCGCGGCTTTTCTGCTGCCGCCCGCCGCCGCCGCGCTGGTGGCGGTCCCGGGGGCGCTGACCGGGAAGGTGGAGCGGCCGCCGTACGCCGCCCGCCGGATCTGGCGGGCCGCCCAGCTCGCCCTCACCTGTGCCGCCGCCTCCTGGGTCCACACCGCCCTCGGCGGACCGGCGACCCTCGGCGGCCCCGGCCTGGCACCGGACTTCCCGCTCGCCCTGCTTCCCGTCTGCGCCGCGTCGGTCGCCTTCAGCACGGTCCTGACCGCGCTCGACGGGGTCATCCTCGCGGCGGCGGAACGGCGGCCCGTACACCGCACCTGGCGCGGGCTGCTTCCGCGCGCTCGGCCCCCACCTGGTGCACGCGCTCTCCGGGCTGCTGATGGCCGTCCTGTGGCGCAGTTCGTACGGGCCGGTCTCCGCGCTCCTCGTCCTGCTGCCGATGTCCGTCTCCTGCTGGGTCTTCGCCCAGTACCACCGCGAGCGGGCCGCCCACCGGGCCACCATCCGCGCGCTCGTCCACGCCGTCGACATCAAGGACACCTACACCCGGGGCCACAGCGAGCGGGTCGGCCGGGCCTCCGTGCTGATCGCCCGCGAACTCGGCATGGACGACAGCCGGCTGGAGGCACTCCGCTTCGCCGGGATCCTGCACGACATCGGCAAGCTCGGCGTACCCACCCGGGTGCTCCGCAAGGACGGCCCCCTCACCCCCGAGGAGCGCCGGATCATGGAGCTGCACCCGGAGTACGGACACGAGATCGTCCGGGGCATCGCCTTCCTGGACGAGGCGCGCGAGGCGATCCTGCACCACCACGAACGGCTCGACGGCAGCGGATACCCCTACGGACTCAGGGGTTCGCGCATCCCCGAGTCCGCCCGGGTCGTCGCGGTCGCCGACGCCTTCGACGCGATGACCTCCAACCGCTCCTACCGGCGCGCCCGGCCCGTGGCCGCCGCGCTCGCCGAGCTGGAGCGGTGCGCGGGCAGCCAGTTCGACCCGCGCATGGTGCGGGCGCTGGGCCGCGCCCTGGACCGGCACGGCTGGAGCGCCGCCGACACCGCCGTCACGGCGGACGAACCGGGAGGTGCGGTGGAGGGGAGCCGCCGGGAGGCGGCCCAGGTGCCCGGCGCGCGGTCGGCGGGGCACGCCGCGCCGGGCCCCGCCCCCCGCCCGTCCCCGTCCCCCGGAGGCCGTCGGTGAGCGGCGGGTACGCGGCCGCCACGCCCGCCCCCGCTGCCCTCGCGGTGCGCGGGACGGCCTTCGCCCTCGCCCTCGTCGCGTTCACGCACACTCTGGTGCAGGGACTCGTCGGGCCGGGACACGCGCTGGCCTTCGGGCTGCTCGTGGTCCTGGGGGAGGCCGCGCGCCGGGGTGCGCACCCCGGGGAACGGGAGCCAGCGCCGCTCGGCGCCGCCGGGGCGCTCGCGTACGCCCTGCTCGGGGACAGCGCCGGGCGGCCGACCGGGCACGGGGCGCTCCAGGTGGTCGCCGTGGTGGTCGCCGCGCAGGCGCTCGCCGCCGTGCCCAGGGCGGCGCGCGGCCACCGCGTGGACGCGGACCGGGCCGCCCGCCGGACGCTGACCGTGGGCTTCGCCGCCGTCTGCTTCCAGCCGCTGTACAACTCCGGGCAGGCGGTCCGCTGGTTCGGCGAGGGGCTGGCCTTCGCCCTGTTCCTGCTCGTCCTGCTGGCGCTGACCGTGCTGTGCGACGCCCTGCTGGCCGCCCTCCTGGCCCGCTCGGCGGACCGGCCCGCGGGTCCCGGCGCCCCGCCTCCGTACGCACCGCTCCTCGGTGACGAGCTGCGCGCGCTCGCCGGGATCGGGCCGGCGGTCGGGGCGACCGGCGTCGTGCTGGCGCTGGGCGTCGCGGTCGCCGGGCTCTGGGCGCTGCCCGTGCTGTGCGGGCCGCTGCTGCTCACGCAGGTCTCCTTCCGCCGGTACGCGGCCGCGCGCACGACCTCCCGCCAGACCGTCTCCTCGCTCGCCCGCGCCACCGAGATCGCCGGGTACACCCCGCCCGGCCACGCCCGCCGGGTCGCCGCGCTCGCCACCGCCGTAGGCCGGGAGCTGGGGCTGACCGGACGGCAGCTGACCGTCCTGGAGCACGCCGCCCTGATGCACGACATCGGCCAGCTCTCCCTTCTCGACCCGGTCGCGGGCGGGGCCACCGCCCGGCTGCCCGCCGCCGAGCAGCGCCGCATCGCCCTGCTCGGCGGGGCGGTCGTCCGGCGCACCGGTGTGGACCCGGCGGTGGCCGCGGTGGTCGAGCAGCAGGCCGATCCGTACCGGGAACAACTGCCCGCCGCCAGGATCGTCAGGACGGTCAACGCATACGACGACCTGTGCGGGGAAAGCGTGAGCGGGCCGCTCGGCGCACTGGAGCTCCTCAGGCTCGGCACCGGGCACGACCACCAGCCGCAGGTGGTGGAGGCGCTGGGACGAGTCCTGGCGCGGGGCGGTCTGACCCCGGCCGGGGCTGGGTAACCCATGGGTAATGAGCGGGCGTCGGGCCGGGCATGGTTGGATGCGAAAGCAGAGCGGATAACGAGGGTGTCCAGTCGGGACAGGCGGGAATCGTGAGGATCTTCGGGAAGGTACGGCATCGTCCGTCCGCCTCTTGGCGGCAGGCCACGGACCGCGCGTTCACGCTGATCGGCGACGGCCGGTACGAGGACGCGGGGGCGCTGCTGACGCGCGCGGCGGATCTGGAGCCCTGGCTCTCGGAGTCCTGGTTCAATCTGGCACTGCTGCACAAGTTCCGGCACGACTGGGAGCAGGCGCGCGCGGCGGGCCTGCGGGCGGTCGCGCTGCTGGACCGCGAGTCCGGCGCCCCGGACTGGTGGAACGTCGGCATCGCGGCCACCGCGCTCCAGGACTGGCCACTGGCGCGCCGGGCCTGGCAGGCGTACGGCCTCAAGGTCCCCGGCAGCGGCCAGCACAGCGCGGCGACCACCGAGCCGACCGGCATGGAGCTGGGCAGCGCGGCGGTGCGGCTCTCGCCGGAGGGCGAGGCCGAGGTGGTCTGGGGCCGTCGGCTCGACCCGGCCCGGATCGAGGTGCTGTCCATTCCGCTGCCGTCCTCCGGGCGGCGCTGGGGCGAGGTCGTCCTGCACGACGGGGTGCCCAACGGCGAGCGGGTCACCGCGGCCGGGCCCGCCTATCCGGTGTTCGACGAGATCGAGCTGTGGGCGCCCTCGCCGGTGCCGACCTGGGTGGTGCTGCTGGAGGCGGCCACCGAGGACGACCGCGACGCCCTGGAGAAGCTGGCCTCGGACGCCGGGTTCGCCGCCGAGGACTGGTCCTCCTCCGTACGGCTGCTGTGCCGGGCCTGTTCGGAGAGCCGGATGGAGAGCGACGAGGGGGACGGGGAGCACCTGGACCCGCACGACCACAGCGAGCCCGGCCACCCGGGCCCGCTGGGCCACCGCACCGCGGGCGCCGGTGACCTGTGGGTCCCGGAGCGCGAGTGCGGTCTCGCGGCCCCCGCCGGGCTGGTGCGCGGACTGCTGGACGGCTGGGTCGCCGACAGCCCCGACAGCCGTGAGTGGCGGGATCTCGAAGAAGTCTGCTGACCGCTGCCCGTAGGCTGTACGCGCACCGATCGCGGTGCTGCTCCTCCCGTGGTTCCCGGTTTCCGGCGGGTTCGGCGGGGTTCACCGAGTTCAGGTTTTGCAGGAAGGCGTACGGCGGACATGTCGCAGCAGGAGACGGACGGGACGATCGGCGTGGACGACGAGGGGTTCATCGTCGACACCGAGGACTGTGAGGCGCGCGAGGCCGCGTACCGCGAGCGCGGCACCTCCCGTCCGATCACGGTCGTGGGCAACCCGGTGCTGCACAAGGAGTGCAAGGACGTCACCGAGTTCGGCGACGAGCTGGCGCAGCTGATCGACGACATGTTCGCCAGCCAGAAGGCGGCCGAGGGCGTGGGCCTCGCGGCCAACCAGATCGGTGTGGACCTCAAGGTCTTCGTCTACGACTGCCCGGACGACGACGGGAAGCGGCACACCGGGGTCGTCTGCAACCCGGTCCTGGAGGAGCTCGCCCCCGAGCGGCGGGTGCTGGACGACTCCAACGAGGGTTGCCTCTCGGTCCCGACCGCGTACGCCTCCCTGGCCCGCCCCGACTATGCGGTGGTGCGCGGCCAGGACGCGAAGGGCAACCCGATCCGGGTCAGGGGCACCGGCTACTTCGCGCGCTGCCTCCAGCACGAGACGGACCACCTCTACGGCTACCTGTACATCGACCGGCTCTCCAAGCGGGACCGCAAGGACGCGCTGCGGCAGATGGAAGAGGGCACGCCGCGCTACGAGACCGTGCCCAACGGCTGAGGCCGCGCCGCAGGGGCCCGACGCCGTTCCCGGGCGCCGGGCCCCTTGGCTTTCCGGATACCACCGGGCGGATAACTGCCGTTTGCTCAGAGGTAGTTGACGCGCGTCGACTCCTGGGCCAGGCTCACCTGGACACCGCCCGTGACGTTCAGAGGGAGACCCCCTGTGCTGAGACGTACCGCACGCGTTCTGCTCGGATTTGTCATGACCATCACATTCGCGTTGGGCGGGGCGGTCCTGACCGCCGGCCCCGCGCAGGCCGACGGCTGCTACACCTGGACCCGCACACTCTCCTCCGGAGCCACCGGCAACGACGTCACCCAGCTCCAGATCCGGGTGGCGGGCTGGCCCGGCTACAACTCCGTGCTCGCCATCGACGGCGTCTACGGTCCGGCCACCACCGCCGCCGTCAAGCGGTTCCAGGCGGCCTACGGCCTGGCCGCCGACGGGATCGCGGGCCCGGCCACCCAGGCCAAGATCTACGCGCTCCAGGACAGCGACTGCACCCCGATCCACTTCACGTACCCCGAGCTGAACAAGTGCAACAGCACCTGGGCCGGCGGGAAGGTCTCGGCGGGCACGGCCAGGGCCAACGCGCTGAGCAGCATGTGGAAGCTGGAGGCGCTGCGCCACGCGCTGGGCGACCAGCCCATCCGCGTCACCAGCGGCTTCCGCTCCGTCTCCTGCAACGCGGCCGTCGGCGGAGCCTCCAACAGCCGCCATCTGTACGGCGACGCGGTCGACCTCGGCGCCTCGCCGCACTCCCTGTGCACGCTGGCCAAGCAGGCCCGCTACCACGGCTTCAGGGGAATCCTCGGCCCGGGCTACGCCGGTCACGGTGACCACGTGCACGTCAACCAGGGGCCCAACCGCTTCTGGTCGGCGTCCCGGTGCGGCATCTGACCCCGGCCCCTCCCGGTGCCCGGCCCGGCGGCGCTCAGGCGACGTCGGGCACGGCCGCGGTCGACGGGCCCCGGAAGGCGCGGCGGTAGGCGTTCGGTGTGGTCCCCAGCGACCGTACGAACTGGTGTCGCAGGGTCGCCGCCGTACCGAAGCCCGTCTGTCCCGCGATCGTGTCGATCGTCAGGTCGGAGGTCTCCAGCAGGTGCTGGGCCAGCAGCACCCGCTGCCGCAGCAGCCAGCGGTACGGCGTGGTCCCGGTCTCCTGCTGGAACCGCCGGGCGAAGGTGCGCGGCGACATGTGCGCCTGCGCCGCCAGCTGCTCCACGGTCAGCTCCTGGTCGAGATGGTGCTCCATCCACGCCAAGGTGGCGCCGACCGTGTCGCACGCGTTCCGGGGCAGCGGGCGGTTGATGTACTGCGCCTGGCCGCCGTCCCGGTGCGGGGGCACCACCATCCGCCGGGCGATGGTGTTGGCCGCCTCCTGGCCGTACGCCCGGCGGACCAGGTGCAGGCAGGCGTCGATCCCGGCGGCGGTGCCGGCCGAGGTGATCACGGGGCCCTCGTCCACGTACAGCACGTCCGGCTCCACGATCGCCTTCGGGTAGCGCCGGGCCAGCTCCGCCGCGTGCCGCCAGTGCGTGGTGCAGCGGCGGCCGTCCAGCAGCCCGGCCGCGCCGAGGACGTACGCCCCCGAGCAGACGCTCAGCACCCGGGAGCCGCGCTCCACGGCCCGGCGCAGCGCTGCGAGCACCTCCTCGGGATACTCCCGCTCCATGAAGTGGCTGCCCGCCGGTACGGCGATGAGGTCGGCCTCCTCCAGCCGGTCCAGGCCATGGGGCGTGCTGATGGTGAAGCCCGCGTGGGTGCGCAGGACGGGGCCCTCGGCGGAGACCACCGCGAAATCGTGCACCGGCAGGCCCTCGTCGCTGCGGTCGAGGCCGAACACCTCGCACAGCACGCCGAGTTCGAAGGGGTGGACCTCGTCCAGGAGCAGGGCGGCGACATTGGTCAGCATGGACTCAGTGTGGCAGTAATTGGATGTTCCATGGCAGTGCTGCCACTGATGATTTCTGCCCGGGTGGACCAGAGTAGAGGCATGAACACATTCCTGAACTACCTGGTCGTAGCAGCACTTTTCGCCCTGGTCGCGGCTCCGGCCGTCGTCGGTCTCGCCCGCGAGCGCCGGATCGACCGCGAACTGCGGGAGGCGGAACGGAAGGCGCGGACGGCAGGGCCCCCGGAAACGGAAGGCGCCGCGCGACCGGTCACGGCTGCGCGGCGCCCCTACCTCAGAAGCTGGGCCAGGATCTGACGGATCCCGGGCGGCTAGAAGTCGTCGTCGAACCCGACCGAGCCCTCGACGGCCACCTGGTAGGCGGACGGGCGGCGCTCGAAGAAGTTCGTCAGCTCCTGGACGCCCTGGAGCTCCATGAAGGAGAACGGGTTCTCCGAGCCGTACACCGTCGGGAAGCCGAGGCGGGCGAGCCGCTGGTCGGCGACGCACTGGAGGTACTCGCGCATCGACTCGGTGTTCATGCCCGGCAGGCCCTCGCCGCACAGGTCGCGGCCGAACTGGAGCTCGGCGTCGACGGCCTCCTTCAGCATGTCGGTGACCTGCTGCTGGAGCTCGTCGTCGAAGAGGTCCGGCTCCTCCTTGCGGACGGTGTCCACGACCTCGAACGCGAAGTTCATGTGCATCGTCTCGTCACGGAACACCCAGTTGGTGCCGGTGGCGAGACCGTGCAGCAGACCCCGCGAGCGGAACCAGTACACGTACGCGAACGCGCCGTAGAAGAACAGCCCCTCGATGCAGGCCGCGAAGCAGATCAGGTTGAGCAGGAAGCGGCGGCGGTCCGCCTTTGTCTCCAGCCGCTCGATCTTCTCGACCGAGTCCATCCACTTGAAGCAGAACTGCGCCTTCTCACGGATCGAGGGGATCTCCTCGACCGCGTCGAACGCGGCCGCCCGGTCGTCCGGGTCGGGCAGATAGGTGTCCAGCAGCGTCAGATAGAACTGGACGTGCACGGCCTCCTCGAAGAGCTGCCGCGACAGGTACAGCCGCGCCTCGGGGGAGTTGATGTGCTTGTACAGCGTCAGCACGAGGTTGTTCGAGACGATCGAGTCACCGGTCGCGAAGAACGCCACCAGCCGGCCGATCATGTGCTGCTCGCCCGGCGACAGCTTGGCGAGGTCGGAGACGTCCGAGTGGAGGTCGACCTCCTCCACGGTCCAGGTGTTCTTGATCGCGTCCCGGTAGCGCTCGTAGAAGTCCGGGTAGCGCATGGGACGCAGGGTCAGCTCGAATCCCGGGTCGAGCAGGTTCTTGTTGTCGTCGGTGCTCATTACTGGCAGGCCTCGCAGGACTCAGGGTTTTCCAGGGAGCAGGCGATCGCGTCCGCGTCGGGAGCCGACGCCTGCTGTACGGGAATGGGGGCGGCGGCCGACGCCTGACCGGACGCGGCACGGGCGATCCGGGTCGCCGGGCGCGAACGCAGGTAGTACGTCGTCTTCAGCCCCTGCTTCCAGGCGTACGCGTACATCGAGGAGAGCTTGCCGATCGTCGGCGTCTCCAGGAACAGGTTGAGCGACTGGCTCTGGTCGAGGAACGGCGTACGGGCCGCCGCCATGTCGATCAGGCCGCGCTGCGGGATCTCCCACGCGGTGCGGTACAGCGCCCGCACGTCCTCCGGAATCCAGGCGAAGCCCTGCACCGAGCCGCTCGCCTCGCGCAGCGCCTCACGGGTGCGGGCGTCCCACACGCCGAGCTTCTTCAGCTCGTCCACCAGGTAGGCGTTGACCTGGAGGAACTCACCGCTGAGCGTCTCGCGCTTGAACAGGTTGGAGACCTGCGGCTCGATGCACTCGTACACACCGGCGATCGAGGCGATCGTGGCGGTCGGCGCGATGGCGAGCAGCAGCGAGTTGCGCATACCGGTCTTCGCGACCCGGGCGCGCAGGGCGTCCCAGCGCTCCGGCCAGTTCAGCTCGGTGTCGTAGTGGTCGGGGTGCAGCACACCGCGCGCGGCCCGCGTCTCGGACCAGGCGGGCAGCGGGCCCGACCGCTCCGCGAGGTCGCAGGACGCCTCGTACGCCGCCAGCATGATCCGCTCGGAGATCTTCGTGGAGAGCGCGCGGGCCTCGGGCGAGTCGAAGGGCAGGCGCAGCTGGAAGAAGACGTCCTGGAGACCCATGGCGCCCAGACCGACCGGCCGCCAGCGGGAGTTGGAGCGTCCGGCCTGCTCGGTCGGGTAGAAGTTGATGTCGACGACCCGGTCGAGGAAGGTCACGGCCGTACGGACCGTGGCGTCCAGGCGGTCCCAGTCGATCGAGCCATGGGCGACGAACGCGCCCAGGTTGACCGAGCCCAGGTTGCAGACGGCCGTCTCGCCGTCGTTGGTGACCTCAAGGATCTCGGTGCACAGGTTCGAGGAGTGGACGACCCGGCCCGGCTCGGCGGTCTGGTTCGCGGTCCGGTTGGAGGCGTCCTTGAACGTCATCCAGCCCTGGCCGGTCTGCGCGAGGGTACGCATCATCCGGCCGTACAGCTCACGCGCGGGCATCGTCTTGCGGGCCAGCCCCCTGGCCTCGGCCGCGCGGTAGGCCGCGTCGAACTCGTCGCCCCACAGGTCGACCAGCTCGGGCACCTCGGCGGGCGAGAACAGCGACCACTCGGTGTCGGCGTCGACCCGGCGCATGAACTCGTCCGGGATCCAGTGCGCCAGGTTCAGGTTGTGCGTACGCCGCTGGTCCTCGCCCGTGTTGTCGCGGAGCTCAAGGAACTCCTCGATGTCCGCGTGCCAGGTCTCCAGGTAGACCGCCGCAGCGCCCTTGCGCCGACCGCCCTGGTTCACCGCCGCCACCGAGGCGTCCAGCGTCTTGAGGAACGGCACGATGCCGTTGGAGTGCCCGTTGGTGCCCCGGATCAGCGAACCCCGGGCGCGGATGCGGGAGTAGGACAGACCGATGCCGCCCGCGTGCTTGGAGAGCCGCGCCACCTGGTGGTAGCGGTCGTAGATCGAGTCCAGCTCGTCCTTGGGGGAGTCCAGCAGATAGCAGGAGGACATCTGCGGGTGACGGGTGCCGGAGTTGAAGAGCGTGGGGGAGGAGGGGAGGTAGTCCAGCCGGCTCATCAGCCCGTAGAGCGAGGCGACCTCGTCCAGCGCCCGCACCGACTCGTCCTCGGCCAGGCCCGCGGCCACGCGCAGCATGAAGTGCTGCGGGGTCTCGATGACCTGGCGGGTGTGCGGGTGGCGCAGCAGGTAGCGGCTGTGCAGCGTACGGAGGCCGAAGTAGCCGAAACGGTCGTCCGCGCCCTCGGACAGCGTCCGCTCGACCAGCTCGTCCAGCGCCTTCGCGTGCAGCTCGACGAAGGCGGCCGTGCGGTCCGCGATCAGGCCCTCGCGGTGGCCGACGGCGACCGAGGCGGAGAAGGACGTGGCGCCCTGGCTCGCGGCCTCGTCGGCGATCGTCCGGGTCAGCAGCCGGGCGGCGAGCTTGGAGTACGCGGGGTCCTCGGAGATCAGCCCCGCGGCGGCCTCGGTGGCCAGCGAGCGCAGCTCGGCCTCGTCGGAGCGGGCGTTGCGCCCGCGCAACGCGGCAGCGGCGACCCGTCCGGGGTCGGTGTCGGGCAGATCGACGGTGAGGTCGGTCAGGGCCCGCAGCAGGGCGGTCCCGGGTCCGTCGTTCGAGGCGTCTCCGGACGTGGTGGACACTGCGGATTCGGTGGCTGAAACCGGATCGGCGGGCGCGATGGTCACTGGGCTTTCCCTCGCTCGGCTGGGGGCCGGCAGCAGGCAGGGGAGCCGGGCAGCGCGAAGCCCGGGTCGGGGCAGCACTGCTGACGGCGTCCACCGGCCTATCCGCGAGGCCCGGACGTCTGGCATCCGGTTCGGTCGATCCGGACGCACTGTCGACAGGTCTTCGGACTTCAGGTGTGCAAAAGCACACTGATCACACCGTTGCGGGACAGTTCCGGATTCGCACCGGATTCCCCTGCGACGACAGCGAGGTCGAGCATACATGTGGGGGCCGCCTGATGAGGAAGCCCCCACATGTTGTGTCGGCCGACATAACTTTTCCGGGGCGGTGTGGATTCTTCGCCCGGCTTTTCTCCGGTTCGGCCCGGAGCGGACGGGCCGGCAGGAGGGCGCGAAAAGGGGCCGCCACGCCCCTGGGAGGGGTACGGCGGCCCCTGCGGACCGGTGGCGATCAGCAGCAGCGGAAGCCCTCGCGGGGGTCCGCCTCGCGGGCGTCGGTGCGGCTGTGCTCGAAGGCGCGGCGGGTCATGACCGGTGTGTCCGGATCGTGTGCCCGCGCGTGCGCCACGTAACGGTCGTAGGCCGACTCGCCGGTCAGCTCGCGCACGTACCAGCGGATGCGGCCGGCGATCCGGCGGACGTCCCGCACACTCATGTCCGGGCCTTCGTCAGGTCCGTACCGCCGTCCTCCACGCGGATGCCGCCCTCGGGGCCGACGCCCGCCGCGACCAGCTCGGCCTTCTCCTCCTTGGTCGCGAGGATCGACGCCGGGGCGACCAGCCTGGACCGGACGAACGGCGCCTCGTGGAGCTTGACGCTCTCCGGGTCGCGGATGGCGTTGAAGCAGACCCGCCCGGCGTCCACGAGGACCACGATGATGAGGGCCGCGAAGAGCGCGCACAGCACCCCGTCGACAGTGGAGTTGGTGACGACGGTCCGCATCTCCTCCATGTTCTTGGCGGGGGCCAGCACCTCGCCGGCGTCGATGCCCGCCTGGTACTTGTCGCGCTGGGCGAAGAACCCGATCTTCACGTCCTCGGAGAAGATCTTCTGCCAGCTCGCGGTGAGTGTGACCGCCACGTCCCAGGCCAGGGGCACCGCGGTGACCCAGGCCCACTTCAGCCGGCCGGACTTCACCAGCAGCGTGGTGCAGACGGCCAGCGCGACCGCGGCCAGCAGCTGGTTGGCGATGCCGAACAGCGGGAAGAGCTGGTTGATGCCGCCCAGCGGGTCGTGCACACCGACCCAGAGGAAGTAGCCCCATCCGCCCACGACGACGGCGCTGGCGAACCACACGCCAGGCTTCCAGCTGACCTCGCGGAACGGCTTGTAGACGTTGCCGAGCATGTCCTGGAGCATGAAGCGCCCGACGCGGGTGCCCGCGTCGACGGTGGTGAGGATGAACAACGCTTCGAACATGATGGCGAAGTGGTACCAGAACGCCTTCATGGCGGTACCGCCGATCACCGCGGAGAAGATCTCCGCCATGCCGAGCGCGAACGTCGGTGCGCCACCGGTCCGGGACAGCAGACTCTGTTCCTCGACGTCCTTGGCCGCCTGGGCCAGCGCCTCGGGGGAGATGGAGAAGCCGAAGCCGGCCACGGCCTCGGAGGCGGCCTGGACGCTGTCACCGATCACACCGGCCGGTGCGTTGATGGCGAAGTACAGGCCGGGGTCGATGATGCAGGCGGCGATCATCGCCATGATCGCCACGAACGACTCGGTCAGCATCGCGCCGTAGCCGATCATCCGGATCTGGGTCTCCTTCTGGACCATCTTCGGGGTGGTGCCCGAGGAGACCAGGGAGTGGAAGCCGGAGAGCGCGCCGCAGGCGATCGTGATGAAGACGAACGGGAACATCGAGCCCGCGAAGACGGGCCCCGCGCCGCTGCTCGCGAAGTCGGTGACCGCGGGCATCTTCAGGGTGGGCAGCGCTATCACCACACCGAGGGCCAGCAGGGCGATCGTGCCGACCTTCATGAAGGTGGAGAGGTAGTCGCGCGGCGCCAGCAGCAGCCACACGGGCAGCACGGAGGCGAGGAACCCGTACACGATCATCCAGACGACCAGCGTGCCCGGTTCCAGCGTGAAGAAGTCCGCCCAGGACGACTCGGCCACCCAGCCGCCCGCGACGATCGCGAGCAGCAGCAGCGCGACGCCGATGAGCGAGACCTCGCTGACCTTGCCGGGGCGCAGGATTCGCAGATAGACGCCCATGAAGAGCGCGATCGGGATCGTCATGCCGATGGAGAAGACGCCCCAGGGCGAGTGGGCGAGCGCGTTCACGATGACCAGCGCGAGAACCGCGAGCAGGATGATCATGATCATGAACACCGCGACCAGGGCGGCGATCCCGCCGACCGGCCCGATCTCGTCGCGCGCCATCTGGCCCAGCGAACGGCCGTTGCGGCGGGTGGAGAAGAAGAGCGTCACCATGTCCTGGACGGCACCGGCGAAGATGACGCCGACGACGAGCCAGATCGTGCCGGGCAAGTAGCCCATCTGCGCCGCGAGTACGGGACCGACCAGCGGCCCGGCGCCCGCGATGGCGGCGAAGTGGTGGCCGAAGAGGACCCGGCGGTCGGTGGGATGGAAGTCGACACCGTTGTCGAGCCGTTCGGCGGGGGTCGCGCGGTTCTTGTCGGCCCGCAGCACCCGGTTGGCGATGAACCGGGAGTAGAAGCGGTAGGCGATGGCGTACGAGCCCAGGGCCGCCGCCAGCATCCAGGCGGCGGAGACCTCCTCACCCCGCGAGAGCGCGAGGATGGCCCATCCGATGCCGCCGACCAGGGCGACCGAGACCCAGATGGCGACGGACTTCGGGGACAAGGCCCGCTGCCCCTGTTCCGGCGGGGCTGGTGTGGGCGTTTGCGGCATGACGATCCGTCCCCTCGCGCGATCACTGGCTCAACGTGCGCGAAATCTAGATCCTGTGACCGCCGTGCGTAACCCCCCGTCCGCATATCGGTACGGAAACGGGGGGACCACCGCAGGTCAGAGCCACCCCTCCTTGACGGCCCGCACCCCCGCTTCGAACCGGCTGCGCGCGCCGAGCCGGTCCCGCAGCTCCGAGCTCATCCGGCGTACGGTCCGCAGGGAGATCCCGAGCCGCCGGGCGGCGAGGTCGTCGGTGCAGCCGATGCCGAGCAGCATGAGCAACTCCCGCTCCCGCGGGGAGAGGTCGTGCTCGTCGCGACGCGGTGCCTCGCCGAAGGGGGTGCCCGTGTCCCAGAGCTGGTCGAAGAGGACCACGAGTGCGTGCACGAGGCCGGGGCTGCGGACTTCGAGGGCGCCGGCGCGCCCCTCCTCCGGGTCGACCGGGACGAGCGCGGCCTCACGGTCGACGATCACCATGAGCATGGGGACCACGGGCACGGTCCGCGCCTCGCCGCCGAGGTCGCAGTACCAGCGCACGTAGTCGACGGTCGGGGGGTCGTTGCGGAAGCTGTCCTGGTAGATCGAGCGGATCCGCACCCCGCGTTCCAGGCAGAGTTGGTCGAGCGGCTGGCTCGCGTCCATCGTGTCGGGCAGCTGCGCCCCGCCCGGGAGCAGGGAGAGGCATTCGGTGCGGGCGTTCGCGGCGAGGTCCTCCAGGCGCCGGCGGACGGTCTCCAGGCCCACCACCCGGTGCACCACGTCGTGGCGGGCGTCGGCGCGGTCGGGGCGCGCGGCGAGGATGTCGGCCACCGCCCGCTCGGCGCGCTCGACCTGTCGACGACGGCGGCTCAGTTCGGCCTCGGCGCGCGAGAGGAGGAAGGAGAACCCGACCTCGGGATCGAACGGCAGGATCTCCCCGGAGTCGTCCTCCATGGCGATGAGCCGTGCCTCCGTGAGCCGGCCCAGTTCCTCGCGGACCCGTTGTTCGGTCCAGCCGAGCCGGCGGGCCATGTCCGCCACCCCGTAGTCGGGCCGTTCGAGCATGAGCCGATAGACGATCTCGGCGGACTGTGCTATTCCCAGCGCCTCCAGCAAGGCGATCTCCCCCTGGTGAACCCCATCGTGCCGTTGACTGTCCGTGCCGACGTGCGCCGAGCCGTGATGGCAGGCCGCCGCCGATTGTAGGTCTAGACCAATTGAAACGCCCCGTGGGGGGCAGCGTGAAATCCCCTGCGTCGGACAGGGGTTGACCGGCCAAACGCCTGCGCCGCCCGCGCGGATGATCCAAGATGGTCTAGTCCAAGTGCCTCCGAGAAGGACTGTATCCATGGCGATCCCGCAGCGCACCCTCATACTCGGCGCCCTGCCGTTCGGTACGACCGTCGACGAGGCCACCTCGTTCGCCGTGCTCGACCGCTTCACCGAACTGGGCGGCACCGTGATCGACACCGCCAACAACTATGCGTACTGGGCCGAAGGGGGCACCGGGGACGAGAGTGAGGAGACCGTCGGCCGCTGGCTCGCCGCGCGCGGCGGCCGCGACGGCCTGGTCCTCTCCACCAAGTGCGGCGGCAGGCCCGCCGCCCCCGGCTCCCCGGACGCCGAGGGGCTCTCCGAGAAGGCGGTCAGGAGCGCCCTGGAGGGCAGCCTGCGCCGGCTCGGCGTCGACCGGGTCGACGTCTTCTGGGCCCACCTGGAGGACCGCACGGTCCCGCTCGGCGAAACCGTCGCGGCCCTGGCCGACCTCGTCGACGAGGGGAAGACCGCCGAACTCGGCGTCAGCAACCACGCCGTCTGGCGCGTCGAGCGCGCCCGCGCCCTCGCCGGCGAGCGCCCGCGCTACACCCACCTCCAGTACCGCCACTCCTACCTCCAGCCCCGCTTCGACAAGGCCCTCCCCTCGTCGGGACACGTCCATGTCACCGGGGAACTCCTCGACTTCGCGCGCAGCGAGGGCGACCTCACGCTGTGGGCGTACAGCGCGCTGCTCTCCGGCGGCTACACCCGCCCCGAGGTGGGGATACCCGCCGCGTACGACCACCCCGGCACCCCCCCGAGGCTCGCGGCGCTGCGCGAGGTCGCCGGAGAGCTCGGCGCGAGCGTCAATCAGGTGGTGCTGGCCTGGCTCCTCGACGGCGAACCGACCGTGCTGCCCGTCGTCGGGGCGAGCCGGGTCGAGCAGGTGGAGGAGGCCATGGGAGCGCTCGACCTCACCCTCGACCCGGAGCAGAGGCGCCGACTGGACGAGGCGGGCACCTGAGGGAGCCACGGGCGCGGGCACGGACGGCGGGCCCGGGCCCGTGGCCGGGGGAGGGTCGCGGAGGGCGCGGGTCCGGGCCCGTGACCCTCCCCGCCCGCGCCCCGGTTCAGCGGGCCGGGGAGACCAGCAGCTCCTGGCCCCTGTGGTCGGAGAGGCCGGAGGCGGACACCAGTGCGTAGCGGTGCACGCGCAGCCGCTCGTCGGTGAACGTCCAGTCCAGCCGCCACAGCGGCAGCCCCTCACCGCCCCATGTGCCGGGAAGGAAGGACGAGCCGGCGGGCAGCGCGTCGCGGAACTCCCCCCGTAGCCCGTCCAGATCGCCCATGGCCGGGGTCGTGTTGAAGTCGCCCGAGATGAGCAGCGGATGGGGGTTCGCACGCGCGTCGCGGAGCAGCGCCGCGTAGTGCTCCTTCCGTACGGCGTCGGTGTCGCGGACCACCCGGTAGAAGCCGGAACTCAGCCAGCTCCGCTCGATGTCCAGCTGCACGGGGATGTGCACGTTGTAGAACGACACCACCGTGCCGTCGACGTCCACGTCGGTGCGCAGCACCTTGTGCCACTCGAACCGTTCCCGCCAGGACGACGACGGGCCCGGCGGGCGGCCCGGCCCCACCTCGGGCGCGGCGACGACCGGGTACCGCGAGAGGGTGACCAGCTCCCCGCGCGCCACGAGGTGGTAGCCGGGGAACTCGGCGCGCAGCCGGTCGAGCCGGTCGATCTCCCTATGCCTGCCGTCCTCCCGGGTCAGGTGCTCCTGGAGCAGGTAGACGTCGGCGTCCTTGGACCGCAGATAGCGGTGGAACGCTGCCGGATCGTCGGTCGTGTCCCAGTAGAGCGTGTTCCACGAGAAGACCTTGAGCGCGCCCGCCGGGGCGGGGCCCGGGCCCCCGACGGGCACCAGCGCCCCCCAGTGGAGCCCCGCCCTCCCCACCCCCGCCGCCAGCAGCACCGCGAGGACGGGGAGCAGCCACCGGCGGGCGCGCCGGGTGGCCACGGCGCAGGACAGGGCGATCAGCAGGACGGGCACCGCGACGAAGGCCGGTGGCGGAGCGAGGTCCGGCAGCAGCCACAGCCACCACCGGCCGCTCAGCACCTGTCCGAGGCCCAGGAGGAGCGCCCACGCGGCCGTGGCGCCGATGAGGAGACCGGTGGCACGCCGTCTTCCGCGAGTGGCTGGAACCGGACGCGGAACGGAGTGCGGCGAGGCGTTCGCGGAGGCGCTCCCGGCGGTCTCGTCACGGGCGCCGGGGAGGGTTCGGGGGCTCACGGCCGGGAACGCTAGCAGCTCTCAACTTCCTTTCTTTCAAGGTTTGTTGGTCGTCTCAGACTGCGAGAAGACGCGATACGCGATCGATATGCCGTCAATACGAGGGCCCGGTGTCCTCTCCCCATGACGCGAACCGTGTCGGTCGTCATACCGGCCTACAACTCCTCACGCACCCTCGACGCATGTCTGAGATCCGTCCAGGCGCAGACCCACCCCGTCCACGAGGTCATCGTCGTCGACGACGGCAGCACCGACGGGACCGCCGAGATCGCCCGGAACCATCCGTGCGTCCTCATCGGAGGCGGGGGCAACCGCGGGGTCTCCGCGGCCCGGAACGCGGGAATCGCCGCCGCCACCGGCGACGTCCTCTTCTTCCTCGACTCCGACGAGGCGCTCACCCCGGACTCGGTGGCCAACGCGCTGGAGATCCTGCGCGACGATCCCTCCTGCGGCTGTGTGCACGGCGTCATCGCGCCCGAGCCGCTCTTCGACGACGGGCCCGTCGAGTGGTACAAGGTGCTGCACGCGTACTGGTGGCGCGCCCGGGGCGCCGGAGTGGTGGAGACCGCCTTCTTCGCCCAGGCGGCCGTCCCCCGCGAGGTCTTCGAGGTGCTCGGAGGCTTCGACGAGCGGCTGCGCGACTCGGAGGACCTGGAGTTCAGCGACCGGCTCGCCCCGCACTACCGCATCGTGCTCACCGAGAGGGTGATGGCCCGCCACGACGAGGAGCACCGTCTCGGTCCCCTCCTCTCGGAGACGTACCGCAGGGCCCTGCTGCTCGTGCCCGCCCTGCTCTCGGCCCGCCGCGGGGGCCGGAGCAACCTGACGGCCAACAGCCCCGCGTCGGTCCTCGCCGCGGCCCTGTGCCTTGGCTCCGTGCCGCTGCCGCTCCTGGCCCTCCTCCTGTCGTGGAGCACTCCGGCCGGGCCGGTCCTGTCGGCCCTCCCCGTCGCCGGGCTGCTCGCCTTCTGCCTGGCCAACCTCGGGCTGCTGCGCTTCGCGGCCCGGCGGCGGGGAGCCTCCTTCGTCCCCTTCTTCACAGGCGTCCACCTCGCCAACCACGCCGCGCTGCTGGCCGGTGCCGCGAGTGGTGCCGTCCGCGCCCTCACGGCCGGCCGGACCGCCACCGGCGGCCGACGGAGCCCCGAGCGGGCGGCGGCGCGATGACCGTGTGGCTGCGCAGGCTCCTCACCCCGGTCGTCGTGGTGGCCGCGCTGGTCGGCGTGTTCCTCCTCGTCCGGGGCGAAGGACCCAAGGCGGTCGAGGCGTTCGCCCACGCCGACGCCGTACCCCTGATCGTCGCCTCGGTCGTCGCCAACATCGGCGGACTGGTCCTCGCCGTGCACGCCTGGCGGGCCCTCATCCCCGGCGACCACCCCATCCGCGGCCTGCGCGCGGCGAAGATCTACTTCCTCGGCCAGCTGAGCAAGTACGTGCCCGGCAGAGTCTGGGGTGTCATCACCCATGTGGCGCACGGCCGCGAGGCCGGTGTGCCCGGCGCCCAGATGACCTCCGCCTACGTCCTGAGCCTGGCGCTGACCCTGCTCACCGGAGCGGCGGTCGGGCTGGTCGCGGCGCCCGCCGCACTGCCCGGCCACTGGATGTGGCTGTGTCCGCCGGCGCTCTTCTTCCTCGCCGGGGTCGTACGGCCCTCCCTGATCACCCGGCCGGTCGTGGCCGCGGCCCGGCTGGTGAAGCGGCCGGTCGTACCACCGCCGGACGGTGCCGTCCGCAAGGCCGTGCTGCTCGCGATCGCCTCCTGGACCGCCTCCGGACTCCACCTGTGGTTCCTGCTCCTGGCCGTCGGAGCGCCGCCCCTCGCCGGACTCGGCGCGGCCGTCGGCGGCTTCGCCCTGGCCACCGTGATCAGCAGCCTGGCGCTGATCGTGCCCGACGGCTGGGGCGTGCGCGAGCTGACCCTCACCGCCGCCCTCTCCACCGTCCTGCCCGGCGGCCTGGCCGCCACCGCGGCGATCGCCAGCCGGCTGGTGTGCGTCGTCGCCGAACTCGCCAGCTCGGCGGTGGTCCTGGCCTGGTCGCGAGCCAGGGACGTCAAAGCCTCCCGGGCCGCCCGTACCGCTGCCGCCGGGTCCACCGAGGCCGTTGCGTCCGCCCCGGCAGCCGCGGGGCCCCGTGTCCCCCGTACCCCCCTCGTCACCCCGACCACCCCCGGCGCCCCGAGCGCCCCGATGGGAGAAGAAGCCCGTGTACACCCTTGACGACGTCGAGAAGCTCCAGGTCGACGAGGTCCACGACCTCTACCGCCGCTACGTGAACAAGAGCCAGGTGTCCCTGATGACCTCGTTCGGCTTCGGCCGCGAGCTCGTCCGGAGCGCCGAGGGCGCCTATCTCACCCTCGACGACGGCAGGCGGATCCTCGACCTGACCGGCGGCGTGGGCGTCCTCAACCACGGCCACAACCATCCGCGCATCCTCGCCGCCCGCGAACGCTTCGCCCGCGACCGGCGCATGGAGGTGCACAAGACCTACTTCTCGCCCTACCTCGCGGCCCTCGGCCACAACCTGGCCGAGGTCCTGCCCGGTGACCTGAACATGGCCTTCCTGCCGAACTCGGGAGCCGAGGCGGTCGAGGGCGCGGTGAAGCTCGCGTACAAGTACCACAACGGCAAGCGGAACACGGTCCTGCGCGCCGACCGCGCCTTCCACGGCAAGCTGCTCGGCTCGGGCGGCCTGACCGGCCAGGCCCAGTTCGCCTTCCCCACCATCCCCGGCGTGGACACCTTCCGCTACGGGGACCTCGACTCCGTCCGCAGGGTCGTCGCCGCACACCGCGGCGACGTGTACGCCCTGCTCATCGAGCCGTTCAGCGCCTCCACCATCCAGTGGTGCTCGGAGGAGTTCCTGCGGGGCCTGCGCGAGATCTGCGACCGCGAGAAGATCGTGCTGATCTTCGACGAGATCTACACGGGGTGGGGGAAGACCGGCTCCCTCTTCCACTTCATGCGCTATCCGGGCCTGATCCCCGACGTGCTCACCACGTCCAAGTCCTTCGGCGGCGGCAAGTCCTCCATCTCCGCCTTCGTCGCCCGCGAGCCGGTCTTCCGCAAGGCGTACGACAGCCTCGGCGACGCCCTGCTCCAGTCCACGTCCACCACCTACTACGGCTTCGGCGAGGAGTGCGTCACCGCCCTCGAAGCCGTCAACATCGCGATGGAGGACGACTATCCGGCGCGGGCCCGCGCACTCGGAGCAGTACTCGGACCCGGTCTCGAACGGCTCGCCGAGCAGTACCCCGAAGCGATCGGCCGCGTGGCGGGTGCCGGTGCCCTGTGGGGGGTGTTCATCGAGGGCGGCCCGCGAATCCTCGACCTCGTGGCGAAGCTCGCGCCCGGCGGGATGGCCAGGGACCCGCGGTTCAAGACGAAGGTCGTCACCTGCGCCGTGATCAACGCGCTCTACCAGGACCACGGCATCTTCACGTACTACACGCTCAACGGCGACAACCCCCTCGTCATCGGCCCCTCCCTGGTCACCGAACCGGAGGAGGCCCAGCGCGTGGTCGACGCCCTCGACGACGTCCTCAGCCGCGGCCTGACCGGTCTCGTGGCCCGTTTCATCAAGCAGAAGGTGAGCTCCCAGTGGTGATCACGATCACCGGCGCGGCCGGCATGCTCGGCTCCCGGCTGGCCGAACGGCTCCTCGCCGACGGCCACGAGGTACGGGGCGTCGACCTCAGGCCCGGCCCCCTGGTCCTGCTCACCGGCGACATCCGCGACCGGGAGCTCATGGACCAGGCCCTGGAGGGGGCCGACGTCCTCGTCCACGCCGCGGCCGCCCTGCCCAGCTACCCCGACGAACAGATCCGCTCCATCATCGTCGGCGGGACCGAGAACGTCTTCGCGGCGGCCGGGGCGGCGGGCACCCCCCGCGTCGTGCACATCTCCTCGACCGCGGTCTACGGCCTGCCCACGATCGTGCCCACTCCCGAGGAGTACCCCCGCGAGCCGGTCGACACCTACAGCCGGGCCAAGGCCTCGGCCGAGGAGATCGCCGAGCGGTACCGGGCCGGGGGCATGTGCGTCCCCATCCTGCGGCCCAAGACCTTCGTCGGCCCCGGCCGCATGGGCCTGTTCTCGATGCTCTTCGAATGGGCCGAGGAAGGCCGCCACTTCCCCGTCCTCGGCAAGGGCGACGTACGCATCCAGATGTTCGCCGTCGACGACCTCGTCGACGCCGTCGTCACCGTTCTCACCGCACCCGACGAGGTCGCGAACGACACCTACAACCTCGCCGCGGCCGAGTTCGGCACCCTCCGCGAGGACTTCCAGGCGGTGCTCGACGCGGCGGGACACGGCAAGCGCGTCATCGGCCTGCCCGCGCGCCCCGCCCTGACCCTCCTCAACGTCCTCCAGCGGGCCAAGCTCTCGCCGGTCTACGGCCGGCTCCTCCACAAGCTGATGGACGACTCCTACGTCAGCATCGACAAGGCCAAGGCGAAACTCGGCTTCTCCCCGCGCCTGTCGAACGCGGACGCCGTCCTGCGCACCTACGAGTGGTGGCGCACCGCCCGCCACACCGCCCCGCAGACGGGAGCCTCCGGCCGCACCAGCCGCGACCCGTGGAGTCAGGGCCTGCTGTCCACCGCGAAGATCTTCTTCTGAGAGGCCGTGCCATGACCCAGCTAGCCGGACCCACCAGCGCCCCGGCACCGGTACGGACAGGAAGGCTGCCCGCGCCGCTCGCCCTGCTCAGACCCGGTCAGTGGCCCAAGAACCTGCTCGTGGTGCCCCTGGCCCTGCTCGGCGGCGCCCCGGACGCGACGACGGCCGTCCGGGTCGCCGTCGCGCTCGGCGCCTTCGTCCTCGCCTCATCCCTCGTCTACGTCCTGAACGACATCGCCGACGTGGAGCGCGACAAGCGGCACCCCGTCAAGCGTCACCGTCCCCTCGCCTCGGGGCAGATGAGCATGGCCTCGGCCGTGACCACGGCCCTCGTGCTGGGCGCCCTGCTCGTCCCCGCCCTGCTGACCCTCGGGCCCGAGTCCGCCCTGATCATCCTGTTGTACCTCGCCGTGAACGGCGCCTACAGCTGGAAGCTCAAGCACCTTCCCCTCCTCGACGTCTTCGTCGTCGCCGCCGGCTTCGTGCTCCGCCTGCTCGGCGGCTACGAGGCCGCCCAACGCCCGGTCGAGATGTGGCTGGTGCTGACCGTGCTGGCGTCCTGCCTGGTCCTGATCCTGGGCAAGCGGCGGCACGAGCTGAGCGTCTCCGGCACCGGGCACCGGCCGGCCCTCGTCGGCTACTCGGCCCACTTCCTCGACCTCGTCCTGGTCCTGTGCTCGGCCCTGACCCTCTTCGGCTACCTCCTCTATCTGCGCACCGAGTCGGGCTTTGGACCGTACGCCCTGCTCACGGCCGTGTGCGCGCTCTTCGCCCTCTTCCGCTACCTCCAGATCGTGATCGTGGACGGCGGCGGGGGCGAGCCCGTCAAGACCCTCCTGCGCGACCGGATCATGCTGGTCAACTCCGCCATCTGGGGCGCCCTGCTGGTCCCGCACCTGGTCCTCTGACCCCCGCGCCGCACCGCCCCAGCCCCTCCACCACCGACGAGGAATCCCATGTCAGCACCTCTCGTGTCGGTCGTCGTCCCGATGTACAACGACCGCCGGACCATCGACCTCTGCCTGCGTTCCATAGCAGAGCAGAGCTACCCCCACATCGAAGTGATCGTCGTCGACGACGCCAGCACCGACGGCTGCGCGGAGATCGCCGCCACCCACCCCGTCCAGCTCGTCCGCGTCCCGGAGAACGGCGGACCCGGCTCCTCCCGCAACGAAGGCGTCCGCCGCTCCAGGGGCGAGATCGTCTTCTTCCTGGACGCCGACCTGACCATGCACCCGGAGGCGGTCGCCGAGGCCGTCGCGCTGTTCGACGAGAACCCCTCGTACGGCGCGGTGTTCGGCATCCCCGACAAGGAGCCGCTGTTCGACGAGCCGCTCGTCGGCCAGTACCGCATCCTCCAGTACCACTACTGGCGCAAGAGCGCCGAAGGCCTGGTCAGCGGGGGCTTCTACGCGCTGGGCGCGGTCAGCAGGGCCGCCTTCATGGAGGCCGGGTGGTTCAATACCGCGCTGCGGCAGACCGAGGAGATCGACCACGCGGAACGGCTCGCCGCCCGGCGGCCCATGCTGCTCACGTCCCGGATCAGGGGCCGGCTGTCCGACGAGAGCCGGATGCGGCCCCTGCTGCGCAAGGCGTTCGTCCGCAGCCGGCTCCGGGTGCCGTTCTACTTCGACCGGGGCCGCGCCATGCAGGGCATGGAGACCGGCGGCCGTGCCGTCGCCTCCGCGCTGGGCGGCCTCGCCGTCGCGGCCCTGCCGTTCGGGTTCCTCCATCCGGCGGCCCTCCTGGTGACGCTGGCCGCCCTCACCGGGTCCGTGGTCGCGGACCTCGGGCAGTACCGCTTCGCGCTCCGTGAGCGCGGCCCGCTCTTCACCGCGTTCTTCACCGGCGCGCACCTGCTGGTGAACGCGGCGGTCGTGGCGGGTCTCGCCGTCGGTCTCGCGCAGTACGCGGCGAGCCGGCGCTTCCGGCGCATGTACCAGCCGCAGGAGAGCCTGGCATGACCGCGGGCAGCACCCCGCCCGCGCACGCGGTGGACACCGGGGACGCGGCACCCGCCGAAGCAGCCGGAGGGGACAGGACGGCCGGGGCGGCACGCACGGCGGTGGCGGGGGAGGACCCCGGTCGTCCGCGCCGGATCGCCCGCCTCCTCAGGCTCTGGTACGGCAGGCTCGTCCTCGTCAGCGCGGTGCTGTGGCTGCTGTACGCCGTGACGCGGGTCCTGCTGAGCGACCGCTGGCACTGGTCCCTCGTCCTCGACGCCGTACCACCGCTCCTCCTGCTCGGTGTCCCCGCCGCCTTCCTGGTCGCGGCCGCCGGTGCGTGCGGCCGGCGCCGCCCCCTCGCGGCAGGCACGGCCGGCCTGGCCCTGGCGCTGGCCCTGACCACGGGCTCGGGCCTGAACTGGCCCGCCCTCTGGCGCGATCCCGGCCCGGTACCGCCCGGCGCGCTGCGCGTGGTGTCGCTGAACACCCAGTACTGGGGGAAGGCGGCCGGTACCGACCGGCTCCGGGCCTTCCTGCGCGAGCACCCGGCCGACGTCTACCTGCTCCAGGAGCACGTCGCCTGGACCCCGGGCCTGGGGGAGGAGGGCTACGCCCGGCTCGACGACGACGAGGCGCTGCGCCGGCAGTTCCCCGGCTACCACATCGCCCGTAGGGGCGAGCTCCTCACCCTCTCGCGCTTCCCCGTCCTGTCGCAGACCTCCGTGGGCGTCCCTCCCGCCACCGACGGGAGGGACGACTTCGGCCGGGAGTTCCTGCGGGAGAAGGTGCTGCGGACCGACCTCGCGGTCGGTGACCGGGTGCTCAGCACGTACAACGTGCACATCACCGTGCCCATGGCCCTGGACAACCTGAACCCCTTCTCGGAGTTCGACCACGACGCCTACTTCCGCCGCAAGGACGCCTGGCGGCGGGAGGAGCTGCGCGGACTGGAACGGGACGTGGCGGCCAACCCCCACCCGTCGGTGATCGCCGGGGACTTCAACACCACCGCCGCGAGCAGGGCGCTCGACGGGCTGCGCGCCACCGCCACGGACGCCACTCCGGTGAGCGACGAGTTCCTCCCGCTGAGCTGGAAGTACGCCTCCCCGGGAGAGTTCTCCCTGGGAGGCGTACTCGACCGGCCCCTGCCGTTCTTCCGTCTGGACTGGGCCTTCACGGCAGGCGGGGCCGAGGCGCACCGGTACGCGTTCGTGCCGACCGACGGGCTGTCCGAGCACCGGATGCAGGACCTGTGGATCTCCTTCTGAGCCGTCCGGCGGGGGAGCGGGGCCGCCCGCGCCGGGACGGTCACGCGCTCAGGCGCTCCCCGAGGAGGATGGACCGCTCCATCGAGCTGAGCTTCGGACCGGGCTCTATCCCCAGCTCCTCGACGAGGGTCAGACGGATGCGCCGGTACGCGGCCAGCGCCTCGGCCGTCCGGCCGGAGCGGTGCAGCGCCAGCATCAGCTGGGCGTGCAACCGCTCGCGGAAGGGGTACGTCGACGTCAGGGCCATCAGCTCGCCGACGACGTCCTCGTGCCATCCGAGGTCCAGTTCGAGGCTGAGGCGTTCCTCGGTCGCCCGGATCCGCAGTTCCTCAAGGCGCCGGATACCCGGGTCGAGGGCCGGGCTCGTCTGCCCGGCGAGCGCGGGCCCGTTCCACAGGGCGAGCGCGTTGCGGAGCTCCAGCGCGGCTTCGGCCCTGCGGCCCTCGCCCGACAGCACGCGGGCGCGTTGCACGCGGCTCTCGAAGACGGCGGAGTCCAGGTCGTGGGGGCCGAGGCGGAGACGGTAGCCGTACGAGTGGGTCTCGATCAGCCCGGGGGCTCCGGCGGCGGCGAAGGCCCGGCGCAGCGCGGAGACGCAGATGCGGATCTGGGCACGGGCGCTGGCAGGGGGGTGGGGGCCCCAGACCGCTTCGACGAGGCCCTCGACCGAGACGGCCCAGTCGGCCTCCAGCGCGAGAGCGGCCAGGACGGTCTGCGTCCGTCTGCCCCCGAGGGGCACGGGACGGTCGGTGACGGTGGCGTGGAGGGGGCCCAGAATATGGACGAACACGGCTGAATTCCCCGTTCACTTCTCTGTTCTCTCCGGTCGGCACGTCCTGTGCCGGACCGGCGGAGGGGTTGCGGGAGGGGGCGGGAGGTCTCACAGGAGCCTGCAGTCGGTGATGCCGTAGCCGCTGACCTCGGGGGAGCGCGCCAGCATGCGCAGGCAGATACCCAGCGCGCGCCCGATGGCTTCGAGTTCGTCCGGGCAGTCGAGGCACAGTGCGATCCGGACGGAGCGGTCCCCGACCAGCGCGCGGGCGGTCTCGACCGGTTCCGTCGGCTCGATGGACCGGTACAGCGCCGCCAGCACGCCGCCGGGGGTGGGGTGTTCGGGGTCCGCCGCGGCGGGCGCGGACATCGATATGCCGATGAGGTAGATGGCGGGTCCTGCGGGGAGCGTAGTGCCGGCCGGGCGCGACGTGTGCCGGTCAGCCCCACGAGAAGCCGTCGGATGAGGCGGACGGCGCCGGTGTGGGCGCCGGGGCCTGATCGGCCGCCGAGGTGGTGGCGACGGCCCGCGGCGTGGTCGCGTCCGGGCCCGCCGTGGCGGCGGCGGACGGTCCGGCGGTGGCGAGCAGGGCGCCGAGGGCGGCGAGCGGGGCGGCGGCGAGGACGAGACGGCGGGCGGAAGAGCGCATGACGGAGACACCTCTGGGGTTCGGGATTCTGCGGAATGTGTCGATTGCCCGTTCGTGGGGCCCTTTCGACATGTTCAAGAATGCTCGAACGGGGCCGGAGTGTCAGCGTCCACCGCTGGCAGTAACCGCCCGGGCGTTTGGCGCCACCTCGCGGCCTCCCGTCCCGGGACGGCCCCACCAGGGCGATCGCGGGTGGTGTCACGTTCCTGCCGGGTACAAGGTGCCGAGGCTCCGGGGGCGGGTGCGGCCGGGTCCGGCGCGTGCGTGGCCGGAAAAGCGAAAGGAGGGGGGCGCCGTGGGTTCGGCGCCCCCCTCGTCCGGTCCTGCGGCTCCGCTCAGTCGTTGGGGCGCTTCAGGCGGGCCACGAACTTGTACCGGTCGCCGCGGTAGACGGACCGCACCCACTCGACCGGCTCGCCCTGGGCGTCCAGTGAGTGACGGGAGAGCATCAGCATCGGCAGGCCCACGTCCGTGCTCAGCAGACCCGCCTCGCGCGGGGTGGCCAGGGAGGTCTCGATGGTCTCCTCGGCCTCGGCGAGGCGGACGTCGTACACCTCGGCGAGCGCGGTGTAGAGCGAGGTGTACTTCACCAGCGAACGGCGCAGCGCCGGGAAGCGCTTGGCCGAAAGGTGGGTGGTCTCGATCGCCATCGGCTCCCCGCTGGCGAGCCGCAGCCGCTCGATGCGCAGCACCCGGCCGCCCGTCGAGATGTCCAGCAGACCGGCGAGCGTGTCGTCCGCCGTGACGTAGCCGATGTCCAGCAGCTGGGACGTCGGCTCCAGTCCCTGGGCGCGCATGTCCTCGGTGTACGAGGTGAGCTGGAGGGCCTGGGAGACCTTCGGCTTGGCGACGAAGGTGCCTTTGCCCTGGATGCGCTCCAGCCTGCCTTCGACGACCAGCTCCTGGAGGGCCTGGCGCACGGTGGTGCGCGAGGTGTCGAACTCGGCGGCCAGGGTGCGTTCGGGCGGCACCGGGGTGCCGGGCGGCAGGGTGTCCGTCATGTCGAGGAGATGCCGCTTGAGCCGGTAGTACTTCGGTACGCGCGCCGTGCGCGTACCGGTACCCGCCTCGTTCCCCGTACTGCCCCCGTCGGCACCCATGGCCCGCCTTCCCGACTGCTGCGTTGCTGCCGTCACCGGCTCCTCCGTCTGTTGCGGCTCACATGGTGGCACGGTCCGGTCACGGGTCCTCGCCCTCCCTCAGGTGTCGGTCCGATAACGGACGCGAGTGCACTTCTTATACACCCTTGACACCCCCAAAGGTCTAGGCCAAGCTCCCGGTACTGGTCTAAACCATTAAAGACCAGGTCCAGCCCCGGTGGAACTCGTCGAAAGTCTTCACGGTGGGTGGGGTTGCAGCATCCCTGAGGAGGGTTTGACGTGAAGCGCAAGCTCATCGCGGCTATCGGTGCCGCGGGCATGATGGTCTCTATCGCCGCGTGCGGTACGGACGGCGACACGGGCAAGGACGGCGGCAAGGCGTCCGGTGGAGACAAGACCCTGACCGTCTGGGTCATGGACGGTTCCGCCCCCGACGCATGGATGGCCGAGGTGAACAAGGCCTTCGAGGCCAAGCACCCGGGCGTCAAGGTCAAGGTCGAGAAGCAGGTCTGGAACGGCATCCAGGAGAAGATCACCACCTCCCTCTCCGAGGACACCCCGCCGGACGTCCTGGAGCTCGGCAACACCCAGACCGCCGGCTACGCCGACACCGGCGGCCTCGCCGACCTGACCGGCGACAAGGCCGCGCTGGGCTACGACGGCTGGAACAAGGGCATGGTGGCGTCCAACGAACTGGACGGCAAGCTCTACTCCGCCCCGTGGTACGCCGCCAACCGTGTCGTGGTCTACGACAAGGCGGCCTTCGAGAAGGCGGGCGTCACCCCGCCGAAGACCCGCGCCGAGTGGATCGAGGGCCTGAAGAAGCTCAAGGCCGCCGACGCCAAGACCCAGCCGATCTACCTGCCCGGCCAGAGCTGGTACGTTCTCGCCGGATTCGTCTGGGACGAGGGCAGCGACCTCGCGGTCAAGGACGGCGACGAGTGGAAGGGCAACCTGTCCTCCCCCGAGGCCCTCAGCGCCATGAACTTCTACAAGGAGCTGGCGTCCTATTCCACCGCTCCGAAGGACAAGGACGAGGCGACCCCGCAGCAGTCCACCGACATCATCCCCAAGGGCGGCGTGGCGTCCTGGATCGGTCTCGGCTGGGAGGCCGGCGGCGCGATCGACGCCATGAAGAAGGCCGGCAAGACTGCCGACTTCGGTTACTTCCCGATCCCGGGCAAGACGGCCGACAAGCCGGGATCCGTGTTCTTCGGCGGCTCGAACCTCGCCATCGCCGAGCGCTCCCCGAACAAGGAACTCGCGAAGGAGTGGCTGGCCCTCGCCGCGGGCAAGGAGTTCATGACGAAGTACGCCGCCGCCACCGAGGGCGCGCTGCTTCCGAACAGCGACGCGGCGCAGTTCAAGCCCGCCGCCGGCTCCTTCGCCGAAGCCATGGCCCTCTCCTCCGTCTCCGGCAAGATCACCCCGGTGACGCCGGGCTGGGCGAACGTCGAGACCGACCCGAACCCGATCAAGGACTACATGACCAAGGTCCTCAAGGGGCAGGACGCCAAGGCCGCGGCCGAGGAGGCCGACAAGGTCATCAACGAGCGCGTCAACCAGCAGTAGTTCGCAGTCCGGTGGTGCGGCCGGTTACTCAGCGGCCGCACCACCGGTGCTTTGCAGTGATCAGAGGCCCGTTCCCCCGGGCCGCGTCCCGGTGGGCGCGGGAGCCCCAGAACCGCGAGGAATAAGACCATGACCGTGGACTCCCAGGGGGCGGCGGATGCCGCTACCCAGGACGCGCCCGGGAGGGCGGCAGGGAAGTCTCAGACTCCGCCACCCCCTTCCGGCCCGAAGGAAGTCCTTAAGCCCTCGCGCGGGAGACGCTCCCTGCCCAGCGGGCTGTTGCCGTACCTGCTCGTCGCGCCGGCACTGTTGTCCATGGCGGTGCTGCTGCTTTACCCGCTGTTCCGGAACGTGGTCCTCTCCTTCCAGGGGGTCAACAAGCGGGAGATGATCCGGCGCGAGACGCCCTGGGTCGGCTTCGAGAACTACACCAAGCTCCTGAGCGACCCCGACTTCTGGACCGTCGTCGTCCGCTCGGTCGTCTTCACCGCGATCAACGTCGCCCTCATCATGGTCGTCGGCTCCCTGATCGGCCTGCTGCTCAACCGCCTGGGCAAGAAGATGCGGCTCGTCCTCTCCCTGGGCCTGATGTTCGCCTGGGCCATGCCGATCATCGCCTCGGTCACCGTCTTCCGATGGCTCTTCGACGAGCAGTTCGGCGTCGCCAACTGGGTGATGCGCACGCTCGGCTTCTCGGGCTACGAGCAGCACAACTGGTTCGAGACCGGCTTCGACGCACTCACCATCGTCCTGGTGCTACTCGTCTGGGGCTCGGTCCCCTTCGTCGCCCTCAACATGTACGCGGCCCTCACCACCGTCGGGTCGGAGCTGTACGAGGCCGCCAAGATGGACGGCGCGAGCGGCTGGCGCACCTTCTGGTCGGTGGTCTTCCCGAACCTGAAGCCGTTCTTCCTGATCACCACGTTCCTGGAGATCATCTGGGTCTTCAAGGCGTTCGCCCAGGTCTACGCCATGAACCAGGGCGGCCCCGACCGCGGCTCCGAGACCCTGCCCGTCTACGCCTACATCGAGGGCCTCGGACAGCAGCACTACGGCCTCGCGGCGGCCATCTCGATCCTCACGATCATCATGCTGATCGTCGCCATGTCCTTCTACTTCCGCCTGATCCTGAAGCAGGAGGATGAGCAGTGAGTACCACGCAGACCGCGCAGACCCCCCAGAAGCTGCGGACCCGCAAGCCCCTCCGGCCGGCCGCGGTGGCGAAGAACCTCGCCGCCCTCCTCCTCACCGGGCTCTTCATCTTCCCCGTCTACTGGATGGTCTCGTCCTCGCTGAAGCCGCAGCAGGAGATCCTCACCAAGGACCCCGTCTTCGTCTTCACACCGACCTTCGAGAACTACACGACGGCGACCGGCGTCGACCTGTTCTGGACGTACGTCACCAACAGCCTCCTGGTGACCCTCGGCGCGGTGATCCTCGCCCTCCTCGTCGCCCTGGCCGCGAGCTTCGCGATCGCCCGTATGAAGTTCAAGGGCCGCAAGGGGATCGTCCTCATCGTGATGATGGCGCAGATGGCCCCCTGGGAGGTCATGGTCATCGCGATGTACATGATCGCCCGCGACGGCGGCATGCTGAACAGCATCCCGCTGCTCACGATGATCTACTTCGTGATGGTCCTCCCCTTCACCATCTGGACCCTGCGCGGCTTCATCGCCGCCGTCCCGGTCGAGCTGGAGGAGGCCGCGCAGATCGACGGCTGCACCCGCGGCCAGGCCTTCCGCAAGGTGATCTTCCCGCTGCTCGCCCCCGGCCTGATGTCGACCTCGCTCTTCGGCTTCATCACCGCCTGGAACGAGTTCGCGATGGTCCTGGTCCTGAACAAGGACAAGGAGGCGCAGACCCTGACGCGCTGGCTGACGCAGTTCCAGACCGCGTTCGGCAACGACTGGGGCGCCACCATGGCCGCCTCCGCGCTCTTCTCACTCCCCGTGCTCGTCGTCTTCCTCTTCCTCCAGCGCAAGGCCGTCGGCGGCATGACCGCCGGCGCGGTGAAGGGATAAAGGGCTTCTCATGACCACACTCGTACACGGCTCCGACACCCTGACCCGCGACGCGCTCGCGGTGCTCCAGCCCGGATTCGCCGGAACCACCGCACCCGACTGGCTGCTGCGCCGCGTCGGAGAGGGCCTCGGAGCCGTCGGGGTCTTCGGCCGCAACGTCCACTCGCCCGAGCAGCTCGCCGCGCTCACCGAGCGGCTGCGCGCGGAGCGCGAGGACATCCTCGTCGCGATCGACGAGGAGAGCGGGGACGTGACCCGCCTGGAGGTCGTGCACGGGTCCTCGTTCCCCGGCAACTACGCCCTCGGCTCGGTGGACGACGTCCACCTCACCCGGTCCGTCGCCCAGGAGCTGGGCCGTCGGCTCGCCGAGTGCGGCGTCAACCTCAACTGGGCGCCGTCCGCCGACGTCAACGCCAACGTGGGCAACCCGGTCATCGGCGTACGTTCCTTCGGCGCCGACCCCCAGCTGGTCGCCCGGCACACCGCGGCGTACGTCGAGGGTCTCCAGGCCGCCGGCGTCGCCGCCTGCACCAAGCACTTCCCCGGACACGGCGACACCGCGGTCGACTCGCACCACGCGATCCCCCGTATCGATGTGGATCTCGACACCCTGCACGCCCGTGAGCTGGTGCCTTTCCGGGCGGCCATCGCCGCCGGTTCCCAATCGGTGATGAGCGCGCATATCCTGCTTCCCGCACTCGACCCCGACCGCCCGGCCACGGTCAGCCCGCAGATCCTCACCGGACTGCTGCGCCAGGAGCTGGGCTACGACGGCCTGATCGTCACGGACGGCATCGAGATGGAGGCCATCTCCAAGACCTACGGCATCGAGCGCGGCTCCGTCCTCGCCATCGCCGCGGGCTGCGACGCCATCTGTGTCGGCGGCGGTCTGTGCGACGAGGAGACGGTGCTGCGGCTCCGCGACGCCATCGTCGGCGCCGTACGCAGCGGGGAACTGGCCGAAGAGCGGCTCGCGGACGCGGCCGCCCGAGTACGAGCCCTCGCGTCCTGGACGCAGAGGGCCCGGGGGGATGTCCCGGAGCCGGGCGCGGAAGTGCAGGAGGGGACCGCGCCCGGCACCGGAGTCAGCTCCGACATCGGCCTGGTGGCCGCCCGCCGCGCGGTCCGGGTGACCGGCTCCGGCGACCGGCTGACGGAGGCGGCGTACGTCGCCACGTTCAGCCCGGTGGCGAACATCGCGGTCGGCGCCGAGACCCCGTGGGGCATCGCGACCGCCCTGACCGGTCTGCTGCCCGGTACCGAAGCGGACACGTACACCGACGAGAGCGCCGACCCGGTGGCCGCGGCCCTGGCGGCGGCGGGGGACCGTCGCATCGTCGCCGTCGTCCGCGACGAGCACCGGCACGCCTGGATGGGCAGGGCGCTCGACGCCTTGCTGGCGGCCCGCCCGGACACGATCGTGGTCGAGATGGGCCTGCCCCAGTCGGAGCCCCGGGGCGCCCTGTACGCGGCCACCCACGGCGCGGCGCGCGTCTGCGGCGAGGCGGCGGTGGAGGCGATCACGGACACGAAGCCCTGAGCCAGGGCGGCGGGTCAAAGCCTCCGGCGGCAGGATCAAGCCCGTCCGGCGATCGAGGACAAAGCCTCTCGCCGGACGGGCGGCACACGGCGAAGGGCCGGGACACCACCACGGTGCCCCGGCCCTTCGCCGTACCGCCAGGGGCCTACAGCCCCTGCCACGACGGCTTCGCCGCATACGTGGCCCGGAAGTAGTCCGCCAGCTTCAGCTTCGACGCCGCCGCCTCGTCGACCACCACCGTCGCGTGCGGGTGCAGCTGGAGCGCCGACGCGGGCACGATCGAGGCGACCGGTCCCTCCACCGTCTGGGAGACGGCCTCCGCCTTGCCCTCGCCGGTGGCCAGCAGGATCGGGTGCCGGGCGTCCAGGATCGTCCCGATGCCCTGGGTGATCACGTGGTGCGGCACCTGGTCGATGTCGTTGTCGAAGAACCGCGCGTTGTCGACCCGGGTCTGCTCGGTCAGCGTCTTGATCCGGGTGCGCGAGGCGAGCGAGGAGCACGGCTCGTTGAAGCCGATGTGCCCGTCGGTGCCGATGCCCAGCAGCTGGAGGTCGACGCCGCCCGCCTCCGCCAGCGCCCGGTCGTACGCCTCGCACGCGGCCTGGACGTCCTCGGCCGAGCCGTCGGGGCCCATGAAGGCCGCCTCGGACAGCCCGAGCGGCTCGACGACCTCGCGCAGGACCACCGAGCGGTACGACTCCGGGTGGCCCGCGGGCAGTCCGACATACTCGTCGAGCTGGCAGATCCGGGCGCGCGACGCGTCTACCGCGCCGGAGGCGACCTTCGCGGCGAGCGCACGGTAGATGGGCAGCGGAGTCGAGCCGGTGGCAACGCCGAGCAGGGCGTCGGGCTTGCGGCTGAGCAGGGCTGCGACGGCCTCCGCGATCAGTTCGCCGCCTGCCGTGGCGTCCGGGACGATGACAACTTCCACGCTGTGCCTGCCGATCTGACTAGGGGAGCCGGTGGTATAGACCAATCAAGTTCCCAATTTAGCAGAATCGGGCGGCCGTACGGTGAACAGTCCGCCCATCGGCCCGCACACTCGTGCGTCCACCGGCCCGCCCGCCCCGGCCCGCTGGCGGGCCTCGGCAATGCCTGGTCGACTTGTCCGGTACGGAACGGATCGCGCACCCCCGTGGACGCGCCTGCGTAGCCGCACCGCCCGTACGCCGACACCGCAGCCGACAGCGCAGGGAGGCCCCCACATGTCCGCCACCCCACCGGCCGACCGGAGCGGCCAGGGCGACGAGCCCGGCCGCATCATGTCCGGCGAGATGGCCGAGCAGCCCGCGATGCTGCGCCGCATCCTCGAACAGGGCGCGCCCCGCATCCGCGAGGTCGCCGCCGAGATCGCCGCCAAGAAGCCCCGGTTCGTGCTGCTCACCGCCCGGGGTACGTCGGACAACGCGGCGCTCTACGCGAAGTACCTGCTGGAGATCCGGCTCGGGCTGCCCTGCGGACTGGCCTCGATGTCCACCACGACGGCCTACGGGGCCAAGCCCGACCTGCGGGACGTCCTGGTGGTCACCGTCAGTCAGTCGGGCGGCTCGCCGGACCTGGTGGCCTCCACGAGGGCCGCCCGGGACGCCGGGGCCGTCACCCTCGCCGTCACCAACAACCCGGACTCGGCGCTCGCTGCCGTCTCGGAGCACCACATCGACATCCTGGCGGGCCCGGAGAAGGCGCTCCCGGCCACCAAGACGTACACCGCGTCCCTCCTCTCCCTCTACCTCTTCGTGGAGGGCCTCGCCGGGGTGGACGGTACGAAGGCCGCAGCCGGCCTGCCCGACCTGGCGGGCGCGATCCTCGGCCGCCGCGCCGAGGTCAAGGCGCTGGCCTCCCGCTACCGCTTCGCCGAACGCATGGTGATCACCTCGCGCGGCTACGGCTACCCCACGGCCAAGGAAGCGGCGCTGAAGCTGATGGAGACCAGCTACATCCCCGCTCTCTCCTACTCCGGCGCGGATCTGCTGCACGGCCCGCTGGCGATGGTCGACAACATCTCCCCGGTGATCGCCGTGGTCACCGACGGCCGGGGTGGCGAGGCCCTCCAGCCGGTGCTGGACCGGCTGCGGGGCCGTGGCGCGGACCTGTTCGTGGTCGGCCCCAAGGCTCAGGTGGAGGAGGCGTCGGCGGGCTTCTCGCTGCCCACGGCCGGGGTTCCGGAGGAGTTGCAGCCGGTCCTGGAGATCCTGCCGCTCCAGATGCTGGCGTACGAGGTGACGATCGCCCGGGGCCAGGACCCGGACGCCCCGCGCGCCCTGGCCAAGGTCACCGAGACCCGCTGAGAGCCGGGAGGCGATAGTGCCCCGCAGGTGATGCGCCCGAGAACACCCGCGGGCCGCGGCGCCAGAGCGGGACCCTCAGCCCGCCCGGCACCGCAGCCCGGAGCTGCCTGGCCGGCGGTGTGCGGTGCCGTCGGCCACATGAGGCACCTTGCGCGGTCAGGGCAGAGAGCGCCGGTGCCTCGGTCCGCTCTCCTGTGCGGGGAGAGCGGGGTCTTGTGAACTCATTGTGGACTAGACCAATTGCCCGTGTCCATCCGTGTGCACGACTCCATCCGTGTGCACGACATTCTCCGGCCCCGCACCACACCTGTCCATCGGCCTTCACCCGATGCCCCGCAGCTTGGCACGGCCGGGCGGGCCGTTCGGTTCGAACACGCGCGGTAACCCCAGGTACGCTCCACCCGTGCCCTCCATGAACGACCTCGTCCGCCAGCACACCGCTCTGAGCGACACCGACCTTGAGTGGCTCCACCTGCTGGTCTCGGAGTGGCAGCTGCTCTCCGACCTCTCCTTCGCCGACCTCGTGCTCTGGGTCCCCACCCGCGACGGCACCCGGTACGTCTCCGTCGCCCAGATGCGCCCCAACACCGGGCCCACCTCCTACCAGGACGACATGGTCGGCCACCTGGTGCCGCGCGGCCGCCGTCCGCTGCTGGACGCCGCGCTGGACGAGGGCAGGATCGTGCGCGAGGGCGACCCGGAGTGGCGCGAGGAGGTGCCCGTACGGGTCGAGTCCATCCCCGTACGCCGCGAGGGCCGGGTGCTCGGCGTCATCGCCCGTAACACCAACCTGCTCACCGTGCGCACCCCCTCCCGGCTGGAGCTCACCTACCTCCAGTCGGCGTCCGACCTGGCCCAGATGATCGCCGCCGGGGCCTTCCCCTTCCCCGGCCAGCAGGTCGACATGGACGCCTCCCCGCGCGTCGGCGACGGGCTGATCCGGCTCGACGCCGACGGGATCGTCCAGTACGCCAGCCCCAACGGCCTCTCCGCCTACCACCGCCTCGGCCTCGCCTCCGACCTGGTCGGCCACCACCTCGGTACCGTCACCGCCGAACTGGCCCCCTCCCGGGGGCCGGTGGACGAGGCCTTGGTCAAGGTCGCCAGCGGTTACGCGCCCCGCGAGTTCGAGGTCGAGTGCGCGGGCGGGGTCATCCAGCTGCGGGCCATCCCGCTCAAACCCAAGGGGGCCCGGATCGGCTCGCTGGTCCTGCTCCGGGACGTCACCGAACTCCGCCGCCGCGAACGCGAGTTGATCACCAAGGACGCGACCATCCGGGAGATCCACCACCGGGTGAAGAACAACCTCCAGACGGTGGCCGCCCTGTTGCGCCTCCAGGCCCGCAGGATGGACTCCGAGCAGGGGCGCGAGGCGCTCAACGAGGCCGTCCGGCGCGTCGGCTCGATCGCCATCGTCCACGAGACGCTCTCCCAGAACCTGGACGAGCGCGTCGAGTTCGACGAGATCGCCGACCGGGTCATCGCGATGGTGTCCGAGATCTCCCCGGGCAAGGTGACCTGTCGGCGCACCGGACGCTTCGGCATCCTCGACGCCGAGGTCGCCACCCCGCTGTCCATGGTGCTGACCGAGGTTCTCCAGAACGCCCTGGAGCACGCGTTCGCCGTGGCCGACCACGGGACGGTGGAGGTCTCGGCCGTGCGCGGCGGATCGCCGGCCGAGGGGCGGCTGCTGATCACGGTCACCGACGACGGCCGCGGACTGCCCGAGGGCTTCGACCCGAAGCGGGCCGGAAACCTGGGCCTCCAGATCGTACGGACGCTGGTGGAGGGGGAATTGGGCGGTGTGTTCGGCATGGTCCCGGCCCCCGGGCGCGGCACCCAGGTGGTCCTGGACCTCCCGGTCCGGGGCGACAAGTAGGAGTGGGCGCGGGAGCGCACACAGCAGAGCGGGCCCGGACCGTGGTGACGGTCCGGGCCCGCTCCGTGGTGCTCACGTTGCGATGCGCTTCGGGGTACTGCGCGCTGCGACTCGAAGGCGGGGCTGTGCGTACGCTCTGTACGCGCCGCCGGGCTGAGGCTTGGTGCGGGGGTCGCTCAGGCGCTGGCGTTACGCGCCCGGTTGCGAGCGGCGCGGCGCTTCATCGCACGGCGCTCGTCCTCGCTGAGGCCACCCCATACGCCGGAGTCCTGACCGGACTCAAGCGCCCACTGCAGGCACTGCTCCATGACGGGGCAGCGGCGGCAGACAGCCTTGGCTTCCTCGATCTGCAGCAGCGCAGGACCGGTGTTGCCGATGGGGAAGAACAGCTCGGGGTCTTCCTCACGACAAACGGCGTTGTGACGCCAGTCCATGGCTGCTACCTCTCCTTGGTATTACACGCTTGTTGCTTGTGAATGTGAACGCTTTCACGAATCCCCCCGCAGATGACGGGCCGACTCCCAGATGAACTGGGTGTGGTCTGTGAGGTGAGGAGGGGTTCTGGCTCTCAGTGGAGGCCGGTGTTGCGGGCCGTCCCGATCGCCATGTAGAGATTCGCAAACCTCGGCGGCGGATACAACCCCTTCTGGAAAGTTTTTTTTGATTCCTCGGTGTCGACTAGGTCACAGCCGCACTTCTAAGGGGTGGGGGCCAGTCCAAACGTTCGAGTTAAAGGACTTTCGGCCCTTCCACTCACACAATCACACGCAGTGCACGGCGTACGCCTGTGAACGTCACGCTCGTACGCAGTCCCAAGTGGTCGCCGTCCATCTGGAAGGGCAGTGGGACCTTTGAATGCAAGGTGAAGTCGGTGAGGTCGTGCAGCGAAACGGCGTGCTTGCCGCGCGGCCCCTTCTCGGGGCTCGATGTGAGCAGCTGGGTGCCGTAACGAGCCACCGCCGGAGTGGACAGGCGCTTCAGTCCGAGGACGTCCAGCGCGGTGTCGAAGGAGGCCTTCGGTGAGGCGTAGACCGGACGATTGCCCAGGTAGGTCCAGGGTGCGGTGTTGCAGATTATGGAGAGCGCGAGGTCGGTGACCGGGTCCTGGCCGGGCACGTCGAGCGTGATCGTCCCGTGCCGCCGGTGGGCCTCGTTCAGGAACTGCCGCACCACCTGGCGTACGTACAGGGCGTGCGTCGACCGCTTGCCGCCCTCGCGCTTCTGTTCGACCCGGCCGACCACTCCCGCGTCGAAGCCGAGACCGGCACAGAAAGTGAACCAGCGTTCGGGGACGGATTCGTCCTCGGTGCCCGGAGTGCCGGCCGCGAGCCCCAGGCCGACCGTGCGTTCGGTCTGGTTCTCCAGGGCGTCCAGGATCGCGCCGGTCGCCTCGACCGCGTCGTTGGGCAGCCCCAGGGCGCGCGCGAAGACATTGGTGGAGCCGCCGGGAACCACGGCGAGCCTCGGCAGGCGGTCCACGTCCGGGCCCCGGTGAAGCAGCCCGTTCGCGACCTCGTTCACCGTGCCGTCGCCGCCGAGGGCGACCACCAGGTCGATGTCGTCGCTGTCCGCGGCCCGCCGCCCCAGATCCCGTGCGTGCCCCCGGTACTCCGTGGTCACCGCCTCCAGCTTCATCTCGCTGGCCAGCGCGTGGATCAGCACGTCACGGGTGCGCGCACTGGTGGTGGTGGCAGCTGGGTTGACCACGAGGAGTGCGCGCATGCCCGCCAGCCTACCTACCGGGTGGTTCGGTCCAGTAGTCCCGGTTCGCTGTGCTCCTCGCCGGTGACGCCCCGTGACCGCCGCTCTCCTCCCGCGTACGGGACGGGGAGGGCGGCCGCGCACCCCGGCTTCACTTCCGGCCCTCCGGGATGCCAACCTGAAGGGCGTGAGCACTGAAGCGACCTCGTCCTCCCCCTCGCCCGCCGTGACGGAGCGCCCGCGAAGGATCACCGTCCTCGCCGGGATCAACGCCCTCGAAGGCGCGGCGCTCGCCATCGGCGGGATCTACCTGCTGGCCATGGGGCTGCTCGGCCGCCTCGAAAGCACGCAGCAGGCGGAGACGGTCGGTATCACCCTGATCGCCCTGGGCGCCATTCCGCTGCTCGCCGCCCGCGGGCTGATGCTGCTGCGCAGCTGGAGCCGGGGCCCCGCGCTGATCACGCAGATCATGGCGCTGCCGGTGGCCTGGACGCTGCTGCGGTCGCAGGGCGCGCTCATCCCCACCGGGATCGTCCTCGCGGTGGTCGCCGTGACCGGTCTGGTGCTCGTCCTGAACCCGGCGACCACCGAGATCCTGGGCATCCGCCGGGGACCCGCGAGGACCCCCGACGCCTGAGCCCGGCAGGGCCCGGGACCACTGGAGCACTGGGACCACTGGGGCCACTACAGGGGGGCTGCTCCTCACCCCGGGCGTTACTCCTCGACGAGCAGCCGCTCGCGCAGCTGCGCCAGGGTGCGGGCCAGCAGCCGCGAGACGTGCATCTGCGAGATGCCGACCTCCTGGGCGATCTGCGACTGGGTCATGTTGCCGAAGAAGCGCAGCAGCAGGATGCGCTTCTCCCGCGGCGGCAGGTCCTCCAGGAGCGGCTTGAGGGACTCCCGGTACTCCACGCCCTCCAGGGCCTCGTCCTCCGAGCCCAGGGTGTCCGCGACGGCGGGGGACTCGTCGTCGGTGTCCGGCACGTCCAGCGACAGCGTGCTGTACGCGTTGGCGGACTCCAGGCCCTCCAGCACCTCCTCCTCGGAGATGCCGAGCCGCTCGGCCAGCTCGTGCACGGTCGGTGAGCGGCCGTGCTGCTGGGAGAGCTCCGCGGTGGCCGTGGTCAGCGAAAGCCGCAGCTCCTGGAGGCGGCGCGGCACCCGCACCGCCCAGCCCTTGTCCCGGAAGTGGCGCTTGATCTCGCCGACCACCGTGGGGGTCGCGTACGTCGAGAACTCCACGCCCCGGTCCGGGTCGAACCGGTCCACCGACTTGATCAGCCCGATGGTGGCGACCTGGGTCAGGTCGTCCAGGGGCTCGCCGCGGTTGCGGAAGCGGCGGGCCAGGTGCTCGACCAGCGGCAGATGCATGCGCACCAGCCGATTGCGCAGCTCGGCCTTCTCCGCGGAGCCGTCGGGCAGCTCCCGCAACTCGATGAACAGGGCCCGCGCCCCGCTGCGGTCGTGTGGATCGTGGTGCCCGTGCTCGCTCATCTGGCCCGCCCGCTCTGCCTGCGACTGCTGCTCCACCGCGACGTTGAGGCTCTCGGGCCCGTCCGCTCCGTCCACCGGATGCGGCCGGGCCTGTTGCTCCGGGATGCCTGCTGGGCGCACCACCCCGGGTCGGATCGTCTCGTCCCGCACAGGACCGTCCCCGTTCCCGTCGCTCACGCCGGCCCGGGGCCCGCGCCGCGCTGTTTGTAGAGGCTGATGCTGACCGTACGGTCATCGGCGACCGTGGACTCGACCTTGCCCGCCAGTGCGGAGAGCACCGTCCAGGCGAAGGTGTCGCGCTCGGGCGCCCGGCCGTCCGTCGTGGGGGCCGACACCGTCACTTCGAGGGAGTCGTCGACGAGGCGGAAGACGCAGCTGAGGACGGAGCCCGGCACGGCCTGCTGAAGCAGGATCGCGCAGGCCTCGTCGACCGCGATACGAAGATCCTCGATCTCGTCGAGAGTGAAGTCCAAACGCGCTGCGAGACCGGCCGTGGCCGTTCGCAGCACCGACAGGTAGGCACCCGCAGCGGGCAGCCGGACTTCCACGAAGTCCTGATTCCCGGGCTCGCCTGCGATCTGGGACACCCTCACCTCCAAGGTGGCACAAACTCTTTCGAGGTTCCGGGAAGGGTGGCCCGGAGCCATGCGGTCCGTCGACGGTTCTTGGCTTGGCGACGCTATCGGATCCATGATGCCGTGTGACGCGGACCCCAGTCCCCGACCGTCACTCATGGTAGGCATATGGGTACGCACAGTGGCTAGGGGTCTGCGGCCTCCAATTACGAAGAACCGGCGCCGGATTGACGTACCCAGACGTCAGGCGATCGAACCGTCCCCGAAGCACCGGCGCCGGCTCCCGCCCGCCTCGAAGCTCCGCGTCACGGGGTGTCCGTTCGCCTGGAAGTGTTCGGTCCGAGCGGGGCGGCGGTCAGTCGGGTGACTTCCGGGCGGTCGGGGCCTCCGGGGTGCCGGTCACGACGGCGGCCACCCGGGTGCCCGGCCGGAACGCCCCCTCCTCGGCCAGTGCGGTCAGCGCGAACAGCAGTTTCGCGACGTAGACGCGCTCCACGGGCAGCCCGTGCCGGTCTTCGAAGTCCGCGGCGAAGGCCTCCAGCTCCGGGGTGGAACGGGCGTAGCCGCCGAAGGCGAAGCGCTCGTCCAGCGACCAGCTCCCGACCGGTCCGCCGAACGCCTCGCGCTGAAGGCGCTCCACGGCCTCGCCCAGGAAGCCGCCGCGCAGCACGGGGATGCCGAGGGCCCGCTGCCCGGGGGCCAGACCCGCGGCGAGACCGGCGAGGGTCCCGCCGGTCCCGCAGGCCACGGCAGCCACATCGGCCTCACCGGCCAGCTCGCGCCCCAGCGCCGTACAGCCCTGAGCAGCCAACGCGTTGCTCCCGCCCTCCGGGATGACCACCGCGTCCCCGTACCGGCTCAGCAGGCCGTCCAGGACCTCGGGGGAGGCCTTCGCGCGGTACGTCGTACGGTCCACGAAGTGCAGCCGCATGCCGTCGTCCGCGCACCGGGCCAGCGACGGGTTGAGCGGCCGGCGGGCCAGCTCGTCGCCGCGGACGACGCCGATGGTGGGAAAGCCCAGCAGCCTTCCGGCAGCCGCGGTGGCCCGCAGGTGGTTGGAGTACGCCCCGCCGAACGTCAGCACGGGGCGCCCGGCGGCCGCCGCCAGGTTGAGGGCGAGCTTGCGCCATTTGTTGCCCGGCAGGTCGGGGTGGATCAGGTCGTCCCTCTTGAGGAACAGCCGCACTCCGCGGCGCGCGAAACGCTCGTCCCGGACCGCTTGCAGCGGGGAGGGCACCTGGGGGTGCAGAAGGGCGTCGAGGCCGGGCGGGCGGTTCACCTGCCCATTGTCGCCCGCTCGTGGTTTCGGATGCCTCTCCGCCGCTTCAGGGAGCGGCCGACCAGAGGTCCGGGCCGAACACCTCGTAGTGGATGTCGGCCGGGCGGACCCCCGCCTCCAGCAGCCGGGTGCGGACCGCGCGCATGAAGGGGAGCGGACCGCACAGATAGGCGTGGGTGCCCGGCGGTACGGTGATGCCGTTCAGGTCGACGAGCCCCGTGCGGTTCGCCGGGTGCCCCGCATCCGGGGCCTCGTACCAGAAGTGCGCCTCGGCGTCCGGGAGCTTCTCCGTCAGCCGGATGTGGTCGGTGCGCAGGGCGTGGTCGGCGGGGGAGCGGTCGCCGTGCACCACGGTGACGGGGCGGTCGTGGCCCTCCTCGGCCAGGTGCTCCAGCATCGACAGCATGGGGGTGCAGCCGATGCCCGCCGAGGCCAGCAGCAGCGGTGCGTCCAAGTGGTCGAGCACCAGGTCCCCGTAGGGGGCGGAGAGGCTCAGCAGGTGGCCCGCGCGGGTGTGCTCGTGCAGGTGGCGGGAGACCTCGCCGTCGGGGGTGCCGGCCCCGCGCACGCGTTTGACGGTGATCGAGCGCAGCGGGGAGCCGGGGGCCGAGGACAGGCTGTACTGGCGTATCTGGCGGGCCCCGTCCGGAAGCTCGACCTGTACGGAGACGTACTGGCCGGGGCGGAACGCTGGGGCGTCGCCGCCGTCCGCCGGGCGGAGGCGGAAGGTGGCGACGTCCTCGGTCTCCTCGATGCGGGCGGCGACCTCCCATTCCCGCCACACCACGCCCGCCAGGACGCCCTGCTGGGCGTAGAGGCGCTCCTCGGTGGCGATGAGGGAGTTCGCCATCAGCCAGTAGACCTCGTCCCAGGCCGCGGCGACCTCAGGGGTGACCGCGTCGCCCAGGACCTCGGCGATGGCGGCGAAGAGGTGGGTGTGCACCACCTCGTACTGCTCGGGGGCCACCCCGAGGGAGGCGTGCTTGTGGGCGATCCGGTTCAGCATCGCGTCGGGGCGGGTGCCGGGCCGCTCCACCAGCTGGGTCGCGAACGCGGCGATGGAACCGGCCAGGGCCCGTCGCTGGTCGCCGGAGGCCTGATTGCCCCGGTTGAACAGGTCCCGCAGCAACTCGGGGTGCGCGGCGAAGAGCTTCTTGTAGAAGAGGTCCGCGATGTCGCCCATGGCCGCGCCGACGGCGGGGAGGGTGGCGCGGACCGTGGCGGCGGACCGGTCGGAGAGCATGGAAGGAGCTCCTTATTGGAATGTGAGATGCGTATTTTTGGGGAGAGGAGACCCTCGGGCGCGGGTACGTCCCAGGGGTGCCGGTCAGCCAGGCTCGGTCGGGTGGCGGGCCGGGCTCAGTCCGGTGGTGGGGCGCTGCCGATGCCCAGTAGCAGCGGGCCCGTGGGGGCGGCGACGAGGTCGGTGACGGTGATCGGGTCCAGTGAGGCGTAGAAGGCTTCCTGGGCCTGGCGCAGCGCGTCGCGCAGCCGACAGGCGGAGCGGAGCGGGCAGGGGGTGCCGCCCTCGCACTCGACGACCTCCTCCGCCCCTTCCAGCTCCCGCACCAGTGAGCCGATCGACGCGGAGTGTCCGGCCGTCGTGAGCGTGAGCCCGCCGCCCCGGCCGCGGCGGGCGTCGAGGAGGCCGAGGTGCTGGAGTCGGGCGACGACCTTCGCGGCGTGGGTGTACGGCACCCGCATGGTGGCCGCCACCTCGCGGGTGGTCGGCGGGTCTCCGCCCTCGGTGACCGCGAGGCGCATGAGGACGCGGAGGGCCACGTCGGTGAATCTCGTCAGCCGCATGAGCCCCACCGTAGATAAGTGGCATGCATGATGCGAATTTCTTGGTCCGCGCGGCGACGAGGAGCAACGTGCCCCGACCGGAGGCCGATTAGTCACACTCTTTTGTGTAATGGCGTGCGGAGTCCCCTGCTGAAAGGCTTCTCCTCGCAGGTCAGCCCATGATCGAGAGGACGTCAGATGTCCGTTGGTGAAGAGGTTCGCGACACGCAGGCGCCGCCGCAGCAGAGTCTGGGGACGGCGGCTGCGCGGAACCTCGCGACGACCACCAAGTCCGCGCCGCAGATGCAGGAGATCACCTCGCGGTGGCTGCTGAAGATGCTGCCGTGGGTGCAGGTACAAGGCGGTACGTACCGGGTGAACCGTCGGCTCAGCTATTCGGTCGGTGACGGCCGGGTGACCTTCGTCCAGACCGGGGACCGGGTGGCCGTGATCCCCGCGGAGCTGGGGGAGCTGCCCGCTCTGAGGGACTTCGGGGACGAGGAGGTGCTCGCCGAGCTCGCCCGCAGGTGCGAGCAGCGGGACGTGGCCGCGGGGGAGGTGCTCGCCGCCTCGGGGGACGCGGCGGACCGGGTCTATCTGCTGGCGCACGGCAAGGTCCAGAAGATCGGCTCCGGACCCTACGGGGACGAGATGGAGCTCGGGGTCCTCGCCGACGGCGCGTATTTCGGTGACCACAGTCTGATCGACGGCGATGCCGTCTGGGAGTACACCGCCCGCGCTGTCACCGCGTGCACGCTGCTGACCCTGAGCCGCGCCGATGTGTACAACCTCGCGGAGCGCGCCGAATCACTGCGCGGCCACCTCGCAGGACTGCTCTCCATCCCGCAGCAGCGGACCAACAAGTACGGCGAGGCGGAGATCGACCTCTCCGCCGGGCACGTGGGCGAGGCCGTCGTCCCGCACACGTTCGTCGACTACGACGCCGCTCCGCGCGAGTACGAACTGAGCGTCGCCCAGACGGTGCTGAAGGTGCACAGCAGGGTCGCCGATCTCTACAACCAGCCGATGAACCAGACCGAGCAGCAGTTGCGGCTCACGGTCGAGGCGCTGCGCGAGCGCCAGGAGCACGAGCTGATCAACAACAGGGAGTTCGGACTGCTCAACAACTGCGACTACGGGCAGCGGCTCCAGCCGCACGACGGGGTGCCCAGCCCGGACGACATGGACGAACTGCTCTCGCGCCGCCGCGGATCGAAGCTCTTCCTCGCCCATCCGCGGGCCATCGCCGCCTTCGGCCGCGAGTGCAACCGGCGTGGGCTCGTCCCGGAGAGCATCGACATCGGCGGCCACCACGTGCCCGCCTGGCGCGGAGTGCCGATCTTCCCGTCCAACAAGATCCCCGTCACCGACGCCCGCACCACCTCCATCATCTGCATGAGGACCGGCGAGGCCGAGCAGGGGGTCATCGGCCTCCAGCAGACCGGCATCCCCGACGAGATCGAGCCGAGCCTCTCGGTCCGCTTCATGGGGATCGACGAGCAGGCGATCATCTCCTACCTGGTGACGGCGTACTACTCCGCCGCCATTCTGGTGCCGGACGCCCTCGGAGTGCTGGAGAACGTCGAGGTCAGCCGCTGGCGCTGATGTCGAGCTCACCCCGGGGGTCCGGGCGGCCGCTGCCGCCCGGACCCCCGGGTCCGCACCCATCGCCTCGCCCCAGGAGTGACCGTGACCATGACCAGTACGGACGCAGCGACGGAAGGGCACGAGGCCGCGGCGCTGCTGGAGCGCACCCGCGCGGTCGTCGACCCCCATCTGCGATCGGCCGTGGAGTCGCTGCCCGGCGGCATACGCCGGATCGCGATGTACCACTTCGGCTGGGAGAACGCCGACGGGTCCCCCGCCGCCGGGCAGGCCGGGAAGGCCATCAGGCCGGCCCTCGTGCTGGCCGCCGCCCGCGCGCTGGGCGGCGATCCCGAGCGGGCGGTGCGGGCCGCCGTCGCCGTCGAACTCGCTCACAACTTCACCCTGCTCCACGACGACGTCATCGACGAGGACACCACCCGCAGGCACCGGCCCACCGCCTGGGCGGTCTTCGGCATCCCGGACGCGATCATCACCGGCGACGCCATGCTCGCCCTCGCCCAGCGGCTGCTCGCCGAGGACACGCATCCGGCAGCCGCCCGCGCCGCCGCCCGCCTCTCCTCCTGCGTCATCGAGCTGTGCGCGGGCCAGCAGGCGGACTGCGCCTTCGAGGAGCGCGGCCCCGACGAGGTCACCCTCGACGAATGCCTCGCGATGGCGACCGCCAAGACCGGTGCCCTGCTCGGCTGCGCCTGTGCGCTCGGCGCCCTCTACGCCGGAGCGGAGGACCGGGCGGTCCGGGCGATGGACGGCTTCGGACGGGAGGCGGGGCTCTCCTTCCAGCTCATCGACGACCTGATCGGCATCTGGGGCGACCCGGAGCGCACCGGCAAACCCGTCGGGGCCGACCTGTCCGCCCACAAGAAGTCCCTGCCCGTGGTCGCCGCCCTCACCTCCGGCACCCCGGCCGCCGCCGAGCTCGCCGCCCTCTACCGGGGACCCATGAGCACCTCCGCCGAGGTCGACCGGGCGGCCGACGCGGTGGACCGGGCCGGCGGCCGGGACTGGGCCCAGGTCTGCGCCGCCGACCGGATGGCCCGCGCGGTCCACCACCTCTCCCGGGCGGTCCCCGACCCGAGCGCCGCGGGCGACCTGCTGGCCCTGGCCGAATTCGTCACCCGCCGCACCAGCTGACCGACCGCCATGACCGGCTCCGCCCTATCAACTCTAGTATTCCGGAGGTTGGTTGGAGCGAACAGCAGAAGGAGCGGCAGCCGGTCATGGGTATACGGACACAGCAGGCGCAACCGGAGGACAGGGCCCGGGTCGTCTCGGTCATGGAAGAGGCGTTCCACCACGACCCGGTCAGCAGCTGGGTGTTCCCGGACGAGGCCCACCGACGGGCGGTACACGGAAGGTTCCTCGGCGTCTTCGTGGACGTCGCCCTCGCCGAGGGGCGTATCGACATCGCCGAGGGCGACGCGGCGGTGGCCCTGTGGCTGCCGGTGCCCGCCGGAGCCTCCGAGGAGGAAGACCCCACGCCCGCGCTCATGCGGCGGACCGCCGACCCCGGCAACGAACGCTGCGAGCTGGTGGGGAGGCTCACCGGAGCGGTCCACCCGCACGACCGCGCGCACGCCTATCTCCTGATGATCGGCGTCCGGCCCGAGCGTCAGGGGGAGGGCATCGGGGCGGAGCTGATCGGTGCGGAGCTGGAACGCTGCGACCGGGAGGGGGTGCCCGCGTATCTGGAGGCCAGCAGCGCCCGCAGCCGGACGCTGTACGAGCGGCTCGGATTCCGTTTCCTGGGCCGCACCGTCGACCTGCCGGACGGGCCGCACATGTGGCCCATGTGGCGTGAGCCCCGTACGGGTTGAACCGCCCGGCCCGGACGGCTGCCGGGGCTGTGCCGGGCAGAGGGCTCGGGCCGAGAGGCCGGGCAGGGGTCGGGCACGGCTCGGTCAGGGGCTACAGTCCCTGCCCATGACAGATGAGTCGTGGGCCGGCTGGTACCGGGACCGCAGGGGTTCCGACGCCGTCGTCCTCACCACGGACGGACAGCAGTTCCGCATCCGGATCCGAGGGGTCGACTTCGAGGGCGAGAGCTTCGACGACCTGGCCCCGGTCGCGGGGATGCCGCCGGAGAGCGGGATGGTCGCCCTCGCGGACGGCGCACTCACCGACTGCGTACTGGAGTGGGACCTGCCGCTGCCCGTCCTCGTCGCGGGCACGCTCCGGCACGCCACGCTCAGCTGCCTGCTCTCGCTGCGCCGGGCCGACCCGGACCTCCACCTCGCCCTCCATCTGGACGGCGCGGTCTACGAGTCGGCCCGCGCCGAGAGCGACTTCGCCGCCGCCCTGGCCGCCGTCCAGCGCATCCTCCCGGACGGCATCCGCCTCCAGACCTGCATCGCCTGCGCCTTCTCCGACTACTTCCCGGCGCCCGGCCGCGGCCTGTCCGGTGGCCTCGCCTGCTTCCGGGGGGCCAAGGAGGCCTACCGGGGCGCGGCGGGCGAGGACGATGTCCTGGACCTGTGGGACCAGCGGTCCGGGTTCGTCCAGGAGGTGTGGAGCTGCCGGGAGTTCGAGGCGCGCCCGGTCGACGGCGCGGGCACCGGCCACCGGGGCGCCTTCCCCCTGGAACTCGCCTGACGGACAGGGCCTTTCAGCCGCCGTCACTCTCCCGGCGTGCAGGCCGTGGTGTGCGGCCGGGCCCCTGGCCCGTACATCGCGACCTGTGCGGCCGTGCCCCGGGCGCGTGCGCCCCGAGCGCGGGCTCGCACTCCTGGGCCCGCACGCCCTGACATGCGGCGTCTGCCGGGCGGTTCCCCGTTCTGCTGACAGCGTGCCGGGGTTACCGGGGCGCGTCCGTGCGGGCAGGCTCGTCGCATGAGGCTTCTGATGCTGGGCGGTACGGAGTTCGTCGGACGGGCGGTCACCGGCGCGGCGCTGGAGCGGGGCTGGCAGGTCACGGTGTTCCACCGAGGCCACCACGCGCCCCCGCCCGGCGTGCGCGCGCTGACCGGGGACCGCACCGCGGGTGCGGCCGGGCTCGCGGCGCTCGCGGACGGGGGTGCGACCTGGGACCTGGTCGTCGACACCTGGAGCGGCGCGCCCGCCGCCGTACGGGACGCCGCCCGGCTGCTGACCGGCCGGGCCGGGCACTACACGTACGTCTCCAGCCGCTCGGTCTACGCCTACCCGACCCCCGCGGGGCTGGGCGAGGACAGCCCCCTGCTGGCCGGGGCCTCGCCGGACGAGGACGGGGACGTGCCCTACGGCCCGGCCAAGCGCGGCGGTGAGCTGGCCGCCCTGGACGCCTTCGGGGACCGGGCCCTGCTGGCGCGGGCCGGGCTGATCATCGGCCCCGGCGAGAACGTCGGCCGGCTGCCCTGGTGGCTGTCGCGGATCGCCCGCGGCGGCCCGGTGATCGCCCCCGGCCCACGTACGGCCGGGCTCCAGTACATCGACGCCCGGGATCTCGCCCGGTGGCTCCTGGACGCGGCGGCGCGCGGGCTGAACGGCCCGTACGACACCGTCAGCCGCCCCGGCCACACCACCATGGGCGAGCTGCTGGACGCCTGCGTCGCGGTCACCGCGTCCGACGCCGAGCTGCGCTGGACCGGTCCGGACGTCCTGCTGGCCGCCGGGGCCGAGCCGTGGAGCGACCTGCCGATCTGGCTCCCGCCGGGCGAGCTGTACGACACCATGCACCGGGGCGGCCACGCCAAGGCACACGCCGCCGGGCTGCGCTGCCGGCCGGCCGGGGAGACCGTCGCGGACACCTGGACCTGGCTGAGCGAGCGGGGCGGCGTCGCTCCCCAGCGCCCCGACCGCCCCGCCGTGGGCCTCGACCCCCGGTTGGAGGCGAAGCTGCTGGCTCTCTGAGGCACCGGTCCGCGGGTTCCGTGGTTGCCGTGGTTCCCCTGCGCGTGTCGTGCGCCAAAAACCTCCCATAGGCCTACGGAACAGAGCGAAACCGGCGTGTCATACAAAATGACTAAGCATTAAAGATGCATATTGCGCGGCATGGAACAGAAGGCGCGCAGGCGCGGCAACGCAATCCGGGCAGCAGTGACAGTGGCCACGGCCGCGGCGATGGTGGGCGTGCTGGCCCCGGCCGCGGGTGCCGATCCGCTGCCGGGCGGACTGGGACCCTGCCTCGGCAGCTCCTGCCCGTCCAGCTGGAACGATCCCAACAACGGCCCGGTCACCAACTTCGACAGCAACATCAACGTCTACGTCGGCGGCGACTTCCTGGTCCGGGAGGCGGCGGCCGAGGCGGAGGGGAAGGTCGTCACCCTCGGCCGGTTCGACATGGACAAGCGGGACGGGGTCTCGCAGATCTACAACGTCGGCATCGCGGGTGTCGGCTCGCGGGTGCCGCCGCCGGACGGCTCCGACTACCTGACGGCGGGCGGGGACGTCACGATCGCCGACGGCGAGCGCCTCCTCGCGGAGGAGGGCGCGCACTCCGGCCGCGTCGCGTACGCGGGTGAGCTCACGGGCACGGTGAACCCCACCACCGCCCCGCGCTTCGACGAGGACGCGGCCGCCCCGTACACCGAGCTGCGCCCGCAGCTCACCGAGGCCAGTCACTGCTACGCGTACGACGGCGACGACCACCGGGAGGCGACGGGCACATGGCAGAAGGCCGGTGACGTCATGACGTTCACCGGTGACGGTACGTCCGCGATCCAGATCTTCGACGTGGACGCGGACCTGGAGTCGGAGGCGGGCGGCAACACGGGGTTCGTGTTCAACGGCATCCCCGAGGGTGCGACCGTCCTCGTCAACGTCTACGGGGGCACCCGCAGCGTCGCCACGTTCATGGGCTCGTTCCCCAACGAGGGCCTTCGCGAGAACCTGCTGTGGAACTTCCCGGACGCCACCGACCTGTCGCTGACCGGTCCGGCCCAGTTCGAGGGCAGCGTCCTGGTCGGCCAGCCGACGAGCACCACCGTGCTCAGCATGAGCGGCACCAACGGCCGCTTCTACACGGCGGGTTCGCTCACCCACACCTCGGCGGGCGCGTCGGGCGGCCAGGAGATCCACGCGTACCCCTTCGACGGCGACCTGCCGACCTGCACACCGGACCCGACGCCGACGCCGACGGACCCGACTCCCACGCCGACCGATCCGACTCCCACGCCGACGGACCCGACGCCGACGCCGACGGACCCGACTCCCACGCCGACCGATCCGACGCCGACGCCGACGGACCCGACTCCCACCCCGACGGACCCGACGCCGACGCCGACGGACCCGACGCCAACCCCCACGGACCCGACGCCGACGCCGACGGACCCGACTCCCACGCCGACGGACCCGACGCCGACGCCGACGGACCCGACTCCCACCCCGACGGACCCGACGCCGACGCCGACGGACCCCACCCCCACCCCGACCGACCCGACGCCCACCCCCACGCACCACACCCCGCACCCCACTCACTCGCCGAGCCACCCGGGCGAGCTGCCCGACACCGGCTCCCGTGGCGGTGAATGGATCATCGGGTCCATCGCGGCAGCGCTGGTGGCCGCCGGTGGAACGGTCCTGGTGGCCACGCGCAGGGCACGTCGCCGCACCTTCTAGCAGGCGCGGGGCAGCGCCCGCTAGCGTGGTCCGATGACCGAACCGCTGCTGCACCTCGCCGAAGCACCTCTGTGGGAGGCGGCCCGCGGGACAGGGACGTACGAGATGTCCACCCGCGGCCGCACCCTCCAGGAGGAGGGCTTCATCCACCTCTCGCTGTCCCACCAGCTCCCCGGTGTGGCCCGGATGCTGTACGGGGACGGGGACGGGGACGACGGCCGGGACCTCGTGGTCCTGGTCGTCGACCCCGACCGCCTCGCCGCCCCCGTCCGGTACGAGGCGATGAGGCCCGGCGGCGAGGAGTTCCCGCACCTGTACGGACCGCTCCCGGTGAGTGCGGTCGTGGAGGTGCGGCCCTGGCATGGAGAACCCCTGGCACGGAGAGAACAACGAGAGGAAGACGAACCCCAGTGATCGGCCCCCTGACCGCCGTGACCGGAGCGAGCGGAGCCGTCGGCGGCCGGGTCGCCCGGCGCCTCGCCCGCACCGGCGTACCCGTACGGCTCCTCGGCCGTGACCCGGCCCGCCTGCCCGACCTGCCCGGCGCGGACCGCGCGCCCGCCGCCGCGTACGGAGACGCGGAGGCCATGCGGCGGGCCCTCGACGGGGCGCACACCCTGTTCCTGGTCTCCGCGCACGAGAGCCCCTACCGGGTGCGCGAGCACACCACGGCGATCGACGCGGCCGTGGCGGTGGGCGTGGAACGGATCGTCTACGTGTCCTTCCAGGGCGCCGCGCCCGACGCCACGTTCACCTTCGCCCGCGACCACTGGGACACCGAGGCCCACATCCGTACGGCCGAGGTCCGCCACACCTTCCTGCGCGACAACTGGTATCTGGCGGGGCTGCCCGCGATGACCGGGGCCGACGGCGTGCTGCGAGGACCGGGCGGCGACGGGCGGGTCGCGGCCGTCGCCCACGAGGACATCGCGGACGCGGCGGCCGCCGTGCTGCTCGACGAGGGCACCACCCACGACGGCAGGACCTACGACCTCACCGGACCCGAGGCGTTCACCCTCGCCGAGGCCGCCGAGGAGCTGAGCCGGGCCACCGGACGTACCGTCACCTACGTCCCCGAGACCCGCGAGGAGGCCTACGCCTCCCGGGCCGGCCACGGGGCCGAGGACTGGGAGGTGGCCGGGTGGGTCACCTCGTACGAAGCGATCGCGCGCGGCGAACTGGCCGCCGTGTCGGACGCCGTGCCCCAGCTCACCGGCCACCCGGCCAAGAGCTTCGCGCAGTACCTGGCGGAGAACCCGGACAGCTACCGCCACCTGCTGCCCGCCGGCTGAGCCGACCGGCCGGACGGCTCCGGCTCACCGCCACGGGATGTGGCGCCACGGACTGCCCTCGCTCTCCGCCAGCAGCCGGTGGGCGAGGACGTTCTGTTCGTAGAACGGGCCGTACTCCTCCTCGTCGAACCGCAGCACCCGCCCCAGCGCGTACCCCGCCGAGAACTCCTCCCAAGAGGAGTGGGCCGACTTGCTCAGCGCCCCCGCGTGGACGATCGCCGCCTCCGCGTCCGCCGGGGTGCAGTAGCGCGCCGACAGCCCCCAGCGCGCCAGGTTCACCGCCCGCCCGTAGTCGTAGGCGACCGTCGTACGCACCCGGCCGTCGGGCGGCAGCAGCCCGTCCGCGCGGAACCGGGCCTCGTAGCGCATGATCCGGCGTACGAGGTTCTCGATGCCCTTCACCACGTCGGCGGCGGCCCCCAGGTCCTGGGCGTGACCGGCGGCCGTCTCCCGCCACAGATCGGCCGACGGCAGCTGGCCCAGCGCGGACGCCAGCTGTTCGCGGGTGCGCAGCACGAAGTCCGGTTCCGGCGGGCTGTTACGGGCTTCCAGCAGGGCGTCCAGCTGCTCGCGCCACTCCGCGTGGCCGGTGATGCCCCAGGAGTCGCGCAGCTGACCGCGCTCGGTGGTGTACTCGCGGTAGACCGTCCCGACCTCGTTCCACGGCACCGCGTTCCCGATCGCGAGATGCGCCCCGCAGGCCAGCCCGTACGCCAGCGGGCCGTGCAGCGCACCGTGCCGCAGCGCGAGCAGCCGGTTCTCCGGGAGGCGGTCGTTCTCCGCGTACGCGCGCTGCCACAGCGCCAGGTCCGTCGGGGACGTCGGCAGCAGCAGCTGCCCGGGCGTCCCCACGTTGACCCCGAGGAACACGCGCGGGTCGGACCAGCCGAACTCGGCGGCCCAGCGCAGCGACACCCCGTGGAAGACCCAGTCCGGATGCCAGGCGGGCAGCATGCCCCGGGTGAGCACCGGCCGGCAGACGAAGCCCGCCGGGTCGTGGTGCGCACGCCAGGTGATGGTGTCCGGCTTGGCGTCCGCCTCGGCGCGCGGGGCGGGGATGTACAGTTCGGCCCCCGCCAGCGCCGCCAGCTGGGCCCGCGGGTCGCCGCGGAGCGCCGCCTCGTGGAGGAGCTGCTCGGTCTCGGAGGGCGGGACCCAGGGGGCGGGCGTCCAGGGGGCCGGGGCAGCCGGGGGCGCGGTGGGGCGGTTCGGGTTCATGACCAGGGGATGTTCCGGTAGGGGCCGGCGGGGTCCTCGGTCAGGGCGCGGTGCTGGGCGAGCGCCTCCCGGTACATCCGCTCCTGGCCGGGCGTGCCGTCCTCGTCGTCACCGTGCACCAGCCGGGCCAGCAGATAGCCGAGGGAGAAGGCGTCCCAGGAGCGGTAGGCCTCCCGGGCGAGAGCGCCGAGCCGCAACACGTCCTGCCCGGCCTCCTGCGGTTCGGTGTAGCGGGCGCCCAGCGCGAGCCGTACGACGTTGACCGCGCGCCCCAGATCGAAGGCGGCGAGGGTGTCGACCCGGCCGTCCGGGGCAAGGACCCCGTCGGCCCGGAACCGCTCCTCGTACCGTACGAACCGGTTCAGCGCCCGCTGCGCCTCCGCCCGGTCGTGGCCGTCACGCGCCGCGAGCGCCCGGTCCACCGCCTGCGACCACTCCTCCCGGCCGGGCGTGCGGCCCAGCCGGGCCGCCAGGGTGTGCCGGGTGCGCAGGACGGCCTCCGGGACGCGCCCCACCAGCTGGTACTTCATCAGGGAGCCCAGCCGGTCGCGGAACTCGGCCCGGTGCGGGATGCCCCAGGGCCTGCGCAGCATGGCCCGGTCCGCGGCGTAGTCCTGGTACACCGCGCCCAGCCGGTTCCACACGAGGCCGTTGGACACGGCGAGATGGGCGCCGAGCGCCAGACCGTGGGCGAGCGGCCCGTGCAGCGGTCCGCCGCCGTCGGTGACCAGGACGCCCTGCCGCGGCCCGCCCGAACGCTCGTCCGCCTGGTGCCAGCCCCGCAGCCGACGGTGACCGGCGGCGACCATCGCGGTGTACGGGGTGCCGTGGTTCACGGCGAGGCGGCGGGCGTCGTACGGCCAGATCCGGGCGAGCCCTCCGAGCCCCACCTCCCGGAACACCCACTCCGGGTGCCAGGGCGGCAGCATCCCCGGAGTCAGGACCGGTACGCAGATCCGCCGGGTCGCCTCGTCGCGGAACGTGGGCAGCGGGGGCGTCCAGTCCGGGATGTCCGCGTGCAGCCGGGGTACGAGCACGTACAGCCGGGTGCGCGCGAGTACGTCGAGGACGGCCTCCGCGCTGCCGCCCGCGACGGCCGCGGACAGCTCGCGTTCGACCTCGGTGGGCGGAGCGGGGGGCGGGGACGCCGGCGGAGGGGGAGGAGTCCCCGCGTACGACGGTGGATGCGGCCGGTACGCCTCGTGCGCGGGCGCAACCGCCCGGCCGCCCGCTGTCTCTGCCGCGTTCCCCGTCGTCACGGAGGCGATCCTACGAAACGGTCCGCGCGCCGGCCCCGGGTGGTCAGTGGCCGGACGGGCGCACCAGCCCCGACTCGTACGCGAACACCGCCGCCTGGGTCCGGTCGCGGACGCCCAACTTGACCAGGATGCGGCCCACATGGGTCTTCACCGTCTGCTCGGCGACGGTCAGCTCCCGGGCTATCTCGGCGTTCGACAGGCCGCCCGCGATCAGCGCCAGTACCTCCGTCTCGCGCTCCGTCAGATCCCCGACGCGCGCCTTGAGGGGCGGCCGCGGGGCCTCTGCCGTCCGGGAGAACTCCACGATCAGCCGCTTGGTGATGTTCGGCGAGAGCAGTGCGTCGCCCGCCGCCACCACCCGTACGGCATGGGCGAGTTCGTCGGCGGAGGCGTCCTTGAGCAGGAAGCCGGAGGCGCCCGCGCGCAGCGCCTCGTACACGTACTCGTCGAGATCGAAGGTGGTCAGGACGAGGACCTTCACCGTCGAGCCCTCGGCGGTGGTGATCCGCCGGGTCGCCTCGATGCCGCCCAGCTCCGGCATCCGGATGTCCATCAGGACGACGTCCGGGGCGAGTTCGGCGACCTTGGCCACGGCGTCCAGACCGTTGACGGCCTGGCCGACGACCTCGATGTCCGGCTCGGCGTTGAGCAGCACCGTGAAGCCCTGGCGGACCATCACCTGGTCGTCGGCGATCACGGCACGGATGGGCGGCGTCATGGGGCGTCCTCGGCGGTGGCGGTCGTGGTGGTGGCGGCGGTGGGCAGGACCGCGGTGACTTCCCAGCCCCCGTCGGGTGCGGGCCCGGTGGCCAGGTCGCCGCCGAGCATCGCGGTGCGCTCGCGCATCCCGAGCAGACCGTGGCGGATGCCGGGCGAGGGGGCGGCGGGGCGGTCCGGCGGGGTGTTGGTGACCCGTACGGTCAGCCCGGTCGTGCGGTGGCCGATCTCCACCCGGGCGCTCGCCCCGGGCGCGTGGCGCATCACGTTGCTCAGGGCCTCCTGCACGATGCGGTACGCGGACAGCTCGACGCCGGGCGGGAGGGGGCGGGGTTCGCCGGTCGTGGTGAGGGTGACGGCCAGACCGGTTGAGCGCACGGTGGCGAGGAGGCCGTCGAGCCCGTCGAGGCCCGGCTGCGGGGCGTGCCGGGAGGCGTCGCGCGCGGGGGCGTCCTCCGAGCGCAGGACGCCCAGCACCCGGCGCAGCTCGGCGAGGGCTTCGAGGGCGTTCTCGCGGATGCCGGTGAGGTTCTCCCTGAGCTCGTCGGACGGGTCCTCCACCAGATGCGGGGCGACCTGCGCCTGGATGGAGATCACCGACATGTGGTGGGCGACCACGTCGTGCAGCTCGCGGGCGATCCGGTTGCGCTCCTCCAGGAGGGTGCGCCGGGCCCGCTCCTCGGCGGTCAGTTCGGCCTGGACGACGAGGTCCTTACGGGCCAGGCGCAGGCTGCGCAGTGCGGTGCCGAGGACCAGGGCGGTGGTGAGCACCAGCGCGGCCGCGGCCGGGCTCACATGCGGCAGCGGCGGCGTGCGCAGGGCGACGAACAGCGCCGTCGCCAGCGAGAGGGCCAGCGCCGCCACCGCGCGGCGGGGCCGGACCCGCAGCGCCAGCAGGAACAGGGCGCCGCCCTGTAGCGCCGCTCCTGCGAAGGGGGTGGGATACAGGACCCCGGGACTCACGGGGAGACCCTTGAGCCACGGGTACAGGTGGTCCGGGGGAGCGGCGGCCACGGTGACCAGCACCGCCACGACCGCCAGCGCGGTCGCCGCCCACCAGGCACCCACCGGACGGATCATCCCGGCCACCAGCGCCGCGGACTGTGCGGTGGCCACCAGCACCGCCAGGCCGCTGACCGCGGCCCCGTGCGGGGTGAGTTCGACGGTACGGATCACCGTGACGCCGACCGCGATGATCACCAGCAGCACCAGGAACACCGGCCGCCACACCGGCGATCCGGGCTCCCCCATGCGCGGCACCCGGTCGGCGGGCGCAGCCCACAACTCCTCGTACAGGGCGCGCGGCGCCCGGCGCACCGCGGCCCGCAGGCGCACCGCCCCCGATGACGTCACCGCCCCCACCGCCCCCTCGGCTCCACTCGCCCTCAGACTAGGCACGACGCACCTCCGCCTTCCGCCCGGGGCAGGACTCCCGTACGAGGAGGGAGCCCCCGCCCGTACGCCGTCCGCCCTGTTCGTAACCCCGGAACGCCGCCCAGCACACCAGCAGCGCCAGCGCGAACACCGGCAGCCAGAGCAGCCGGGCGAGCACCCAGCCGGTGCCGTCGGGCACGGTGTGCAGCCCCGGCAGCGGCTCACCGGCGGCCAGCAGCGCGCTCGCCGTGACGACGATCATCGCGGTCTGGTGCCAGAGGAAGACGGTCATCGCCGACAGGTTCACCGCCGCCACCGCCGCCCAGACCGCGGGCCTGCGCAGAGCCCGGCGCAGCGGCCCCAGCAGCAGCAGGGCCGCCCCGCACTGGGCGAGGCCGAAGGTGACGGCGGCGAGGCTCGGCGGGTCCAGATTGGAGAGCGCGCCGCCGGGCACCCCGACCATGGAGGCCGGGTAGCCCGCCCACCGGACGAGGACCGCGGCCGCCGCCGCCCCGCCGAGCAGCAGCGCCCAACGGCTCGTCAGACCGCGCAGTCCGCCCCGCGCCACCAGCGCCCCCAGGCAGTACGGCACCAGCCAGCCCGCCGCCACGTTGACCCACCCCAGCTCCCGAGGCCCGCCGAGTCCGAGGCGTACGAGGTCGACGTGGAGCACCACCGCGAGCGGCCACGCCGGGTGCAGTCGTGCCACCAGCGGGGTCAGCGCGGTCAGGGCGGCGAAGACCAGCAGGAACCACAGCGGCGACCAGACCAGCTTGGCCAGCGTCAGCACGGTGGGCTCACCGACCCCCGAGGCGAGCATCGCGCACGCCGCGAGGGACCACACCACGAGGACCGCGGCCACCGGCCGGAACAGTCGCGCGAGGCGACCGCCCACCCACGTCCTGTAGGGGACGCCCTTTGTGCGGGCCGAGGCCCAACTCCCGGCCGCCACCTGCCCGCCCACCAGGAAGAACACGGCGAGGGTCTGGAACACCCAGGATACGGGGGCGAGTTGCGGCAGGTGGGCCAGCGGGCTCGCGCCGCGTACGGTGCCGCTGTCGGCGACCAGCGCGGTCACCAGCCAGTGCCCGCCCACCACACCGAGGACGGCCAGCGCCCGCAGGGCGTCGACGCCCCGGTCCCGGCCGGGCGGAGTGGCGGCGTCGACTCGGTCGACGAGCCGACGCACCGCCTCACGCATCGGGGGCCTCCAGCGGGGCGCGGCCGGAGACGATCCTGCCGAGGTTCGTCAGGGACCGCGACCCGGGCAGCAGATAGTCGCTGTGGCCCCCGCCGCCCGCGTCGAACACCTCCGCCCCGAACCGTTCCGTCACCGGATCGGTCCCGAACCCCACCGCTCCGACGAACGGCACCCGCACCCGCACATGGGGCACCCGGGCGATCCAGTCGCCGCCACCCCGCCCCGCCCACACCCGAGCACCGGTGCGCAGGGAGTCGGCATCCGCGCCCCCGACCCCGGGGCTGCCGTACAGCACAAGAGCGTCGGCGGCCGTCCCGGAGGCGGCCCGGGCGCAGACCACCGAACCGTAGGAGTGACAGAGCAGCGTGATCCGGGCACCCGGCAGCACCGCGGCCAGCCGGTCCACCAGCGCCCGCAGCCCCGGCGCGGCCTCGGCGGCCCGTCCGCCGGTCACCGAGGCGGGGCTCACGGTGGCGGGCGTGCGGTACCCCAGCCAGGCGAGGACCGCCCCGCCGTCCCCCAACTCCCGCTGGAGCGCCACCGCCCCGCGCCGCAGCCGCCCGTACGCGTCGAGGCTGACGCCCGCCCCCGGCACCAGCACGGCGACGCGCCGAGCCGCGGCCAGCTCCCCGACGACCTCCACGCTCCGCCCCCCGTCGCGCCCGTCGAACGAGAGGAACTGCCGCCGCGGTGAGGCCATCGCGCGCAGGGTGGCCGCCCGCTTCAGGTCCCCGTGCCCCGCCGCCGCCCGCTCGGCGGCCAGGATGTCCTGCCGCCCGACCGCGTACCGCTCCGCCAGCGCCGCCGGGCCCGCGTCCCGCAACGGCCCGAGCGCGGTCGGCGCGGGGGCGGGCACGGCGGCGGGCCGGGCCGCGCCGGAGACCGGTACGGCCACCGCGAAGGTGACCAGGGCGGCGAGCAGGGTGCGGCGCAGACGGCGTCTGCGCGGGCGGTCCGCCATGGGGCGAGGTCCTTCCGTACCAGGGACATTGTGTGATTCCGGTACAGAAGTTATGGGCGGGGTGCGGTAGTTGACGTCCCGCTGCGGAGTGGATCTTCGACGTAGCTCTCAGGTGTGACGCGGGGCAGGCGTGGTGGGGTCAGTTCCCGTTCCGCCATGGCGCGGCGGGTCGGCAGTTCCTCTCGTTCGACGGGCGCGAGGGGGGCAGGCGCGTTCCAGGATGGCCGCGGCGAGCGGGTCGTGCACCCGGCGGGAGGGCGTCGACGTCCCCACCACATGAGCCCGGTCGACGCCGAACGCGTCCGGCGCGGCGACGGCATCCTCGGCCGGAACGGCTCCGGAACTACACCTTCAGGGCCGAAAGGTGCGGCGGTAGGTGTCGGGCGGGACACCGACGATGCGGTGGAAATGGCGGCGCAGGGTCGTGGCGGTGCCCATCCCGGCGGACGCGGCGATGGTGTCCACGCCGGCGTCGGTGGTCTCCAGCAGTTCCTGGGCATGGCGGATGCGCTGGGCGTGAAGCCATCGCAGGGGCGTGGTGCCGGTGAGGTGCTTGAAGTGGCGGCCGAGGTGGCGTGAGCTCATCCCGGCCTGGCGGGCCAGGTCCTCCACGGTGAGCGGCTGGTCCAGCCGCTCCAGCACCCAGGGGAAGAGCTCGCTCAGGGGGTGGCTGCCCGGCTCGGGGACCGGGGTGGCGATGAACTGGGCCTGACCGCCCTCGCGGTGCGGCGGGACGACCAGGCGCCGGGCGATCCTGTTGGCGACCGCCGAGCCGTGGTCGAGACGGACCAGGTGCAGGCACAGGTCCATGGCGGCAGCCTTGCCCGCGGAGGTGAGGACGTCGCCGTCGTCGACGTAGAGGACCTCCGGATCGACGGTGGCCGCCGGATGGCGCCGGGCCAGTTCCCGCGTGTGGGCCCAGTGTGTGGTGGCGCGCCTGCCGTCGAGGAGCCCCGCAGCGCCCAGGACGAAGGCGCCCGTGCACAGCGAAACCACACGGGCGCCCGCCGTGTGGGCCGCACGCACCGACTGGACCAGCTCCACGGGCGGTTCGCGGTCGGTGTCGGCCCAGCCGGGGACGATCACCGTGTCGGCATGCGCGAGGTGGTCGAGTCCGTGGTCGGGTTCCAGCGATGGATTTCCGCGACGTGGTACCCGCGGCTGCGTTTGTGCGGCTCGGTGCAGACGGGCCACGGCTCGTCGGCCGGCCACAGCAGAGGACCGCCGACCGAGCTGACCGACGCGTCCGGACGCCCCGCTTGGTCATGGCGCGGACACCAAGTGGTCGGCTCCGTGGACCCTTCGGGGGTTGACGTGACGTCAGGCGGAGGCGGCTCGGAGGAGGGTTTCGGCTGCGGTGGTGCGGGCGTAGAGGACGGAGCGGCCGGCGCGGTGGGCGCTGACCAGGCCCGCGTCGCGGAGTGCGGTGAGGTATTGGGAGACCCCTGCGGGGGAGAGCCCGGTGCGGTGGGCCAGCTGTGTGGTGGAGGCCGGGATCTCCAACTCGGTCAGCAGCAGGGTCCGCGAGCGGCCGAGTACGGCGGAGAGGGTGTCGGTCCGGGTGACGGGGTGCTTCGTCCAAAGTGAGCCGACGCCGCGCGCCGGATAGGCGAGCTGGGGCGGGTCCGGCGGCGTCGTTCGGGTGCGCAACCCTGGTCCGGTGAAGGCTGAGGGGATCAGCAGCAGCCCCGTGCCTGCCGTCGTGCGGGTCAGCGGCTGCTTTCGGCGGGTCATCCGGAGCGCGTTGTCGTCCCAGCTCAGGGACGTGTGCAGGTCATTGAGGAGGTAGCCGGCGCCGTACTCGGCGGCCAGGCGGGCCCGGTGGAGGATGTCCGCGTCCAGGACTGCCCGGATTCGTGCCCAGTAGGGGGCCAGTGCCAGCTCCCAGTACGTTTCGAGCTCTTCTGCGACCTTGGGCAGAAGGCCCTGTGGGTCGTTGTGCAGGGCTCGCAGCCGGGGCCCGAGGTTCCCCTGGTGGCGGGCGAGGTGGTCGAGGTCCTGGCGTACCCGTTCGGCGGGCGCGGCCCGGATCGCGTCCCGCTCCGCCGCCGGGGCGGGGGCCGGGCCGACGGGGGCCGGGTTGAGGAAGTCGGGGACGTAGCCGCCAGCGGGCGGGATCAGCTCGCAGAGCCAGCCCCGGTCCAGTCCGGCGGCCACCATACGCGGGCGTACCTGGTCGGCCCAGGGCCGGTGGACCGGATGCGCGGCGGCGGAACTCAGCAGCCGGAAGCTGGGCGCGACCTCCCACATCGGTGAGACGGCGAACCGCACCTGCGCCAGATCGCTCGTCGAGAACACCAGCTCTGCCACGATGAGCGCTCCTCAATGGATTCAGGCATGTATGAATCAATGGCGGGCGAGCCTACCGCGCGGAGATCATCCCGGCATGACCTCACAAACGATCACCGCGGCGGCATCGGGCACCTGGAAGCTCGGCGACCTGACGGTCAACCGGATCGGTTTCGGCGCGATGCGCCTGACGCAGCACGGCGAGGCATTCGCGGCCGACGCCGTTCCACGGGACCGCGACCAGGCGATCAGTGTGCTGCGCCGCGCGGTCGAACTCGGCGTGAACCACATCGACACCGCCGCGTTCTACTTCTCGCCGCTGCGCTCGGCCAACGAGCTGATCAACCAGGCACTGTCCCCCTACCCGGACGACCTCGTCATCACCACCAAGGTCGGTCCGGGCCGCGACCCCTCAGGCCAATGGCTGCCGCACGCCGCCCCCGGGCAACTCCGGGGCCAGGTCGAGGAGAACCTGCGCCAGCTCGGACGCGACCACCTCGACGTGGTGAACCTGCGCATCGTCGGCACCGACTCCATCGCCGAACGCTTCGGCGCTCTCGCCGAACTGCGCGAAGCCGGACTCATCCGGCACCTGGGCCTGTCCAACATCCGCCCCCACCACCTCGCCGAGGCGCAGACCATCGCACCGGTGGTCTGCGTCCAGAACATGTACGGCATCGGCGCATCGCCCGAGCAGAAGGAGTTCATGGGCATCTGCGGTGAACAACGCATCGCGTTCGTGCCGTTCTACTCGATCGCCGGCACCGGACGCGATGGGGGCGCGACCACCGACCACAGCCCGGAGGTGCACGCCATCGCCCGCGCCCATGGCGTGAGCGCAGCCCAGATCCGGCTGGCGTGGACACTGCACCAGGGCCCCCACGTCCTGGCCATCCCCGGCACCGGCAACCTCGACCACCTCGCCCAGAACGTCGCCGTCGGCTCCCTGCGCCTGTCGGTGGAAGAACTCACCGCCTTGGACACCCTCCACCAGGAGACGGCATGAGCAGGGCCCCCATGGCGTTGTGATCCCCTTCTGCTGGTCGGCCTGTGCCCTGCCTGCTCCCGCCGCCCGCCCCATGACCCTGAGGGCCGCCGAGCTGACCGCGCGGGATCATCGACACCGTTTCGGCGTCCACCGTGCGCCGCCGGCTTCGCACGGACGCGCTCAAGCACTGGCAGTACCAGTCCTGGAACCTCATCCGCGACCCCGCCTTCCGCATCAAGGCCCAGCGGGTCCCTGACCTGTATGCCCGCACTTTCGACGGAGTCGCGCCGGGCGCGGACGAGTACGTCGTCTCCAGTGACGAGACGACCTCCGTGCAGGCCCGCTGCCGAAGGAGGGACAGGCGTCAACTGCCAGTGCTGGTGGACCGAGTGGAACCGCGCCCGCAAGGCGCTTCAGGCCGAGGGGAACGAGTCGGCCGAGTGCGAGGGCCGCAGCCCCGTCGAGCTGCCGCACCTGGTCACCCAAGACCCGCGGCACGTCTTCGCCTCCGCGCGCATCTGCGGCCGGGCGAAGAAGACCGCACCCGGTCCGCGATGGACGCCGTTCTCGGCGGCCTGCGGGCCGGGTGCGGGCCGGTGGGCCGTCTGACCAGAGGAACCACAGGTCAGACGGCCCAACCGTGGATCAAGCCTTCTTGGTCTCCCAGAAGATCCTGTCGACCTCGGCGATCAGGTCCAGAGCCTTCTGGCCCGTCTTCGGGTCGTTCGAGCCCTTCGCCGCGGAGAGCGCCTTCAGGGTGTCGTTGATCAGCTGGTGCAGCTCCGGGAACTTCTCGAAGTGCGGGGGCTTGAAGTAGTCGCTCCAGAGCACCGAGACATGGTGCTTCGCGAGCTCGGCGCGCTGCTCCTTGATCAGGACCGCGCGGGTGCGGAAGTCCGCGTCCTCGTTGGCCTGGTACTTCTCCTGGACGGCCTTGACCGACTCGGCCTCGATGCGGGCCTGGGCCGGGTCGTACACGCCGCAGGGCAGGTCGCAGTGGGCGCTGACCTTCACCTTGGGGGCAAACAGGCGGGAAAGCATGGAGCTGTCCTCCTCGTGATCGTCTTCTCAGGTGGGACATTACTCCGTGGAGCGCCGCTTTCCGTGGCTGCCCCAGGGGCTTAGGTCAAAAGTCCGGGGCGGGAATCGGGCCGTCGGCCGAATGTACGGAGCGGAACGCGGTACGCGGGACGGTGTGCCGGAGGAGGACCGGGAGGTGGCAGAGGTGCCGGAGCGGGGACGGGTGTCCGGAGGCGGGCGGGCCGGGCGGCGGCCGTTGCGGGTGGTGGAGGTGACGGGGCCCTCGATGGTGCCCACGCTCTACCACGGGGACCTGCTGCTGGTGCAGTACGGGGTGCCCGTGCGCCCGGGTGACGTGGTGATCCTGCGGCACCCCTTCCAGCAGGACCTGCTCGTGGTCAAGCGCGCCACCGAACGGCGGCCCGGCGGCTGGTGGGTGCGCGGCGACAACACCTTCGCGGGTGGGGACAGCACGGATTACGGGGTCGTTCCCGCGGAGCTGGTCCTCGCCCGGGTGCGGGCCCGCTACCGGCCCCTGGCGAAGGGTCAGCGGTCGGTGACCGCGGTGGTGGGCTGGGCGCTCTCCGCGCTGCGGCCGGTGCGCTCCGCCTCCTCGCGCTTGCGGGCGCGATAGGCGGCCACGTTCGCCCGGGTCGCGCAGCGGTCCGAGCAGTAGCGCCGGGACCGGTTGGTGGAGGTGTCCAGGTAGGCGTTGCGGCAGGGGAGCGCCTCGCACAGGCCGAGCCGGTCCACCCCGTGCCCGGTGAGGTGGAAGGCGAGGCCCATGGCCGCGATGGCCGCGTATCCGGCGGTCGCGTTCGACGGGTGGTCGGCCAGGTGCATGTGCCAGTCCGGCCTGCCGTCCTCGTCCCGGAAGTCGTGCCCGGAGATCTGCGGGCTCACCGGGAAGTCCAGCAGCAACGAGTTGAGCAGGTCGACCGCGAGCGTCTCCTCGCCGTCGTCGGCCGCCTCGAAGACCGCGCGCAGCCGTGCCCGTACGGAACGGAACCGGGTCACGTCCGAGTCCGTCGCCCGCCGCGCCGCCTGCCGGCTGTCACCGAACAGCTCCCGGACCGCGTCGACGGAGGTGAGTGTGTCCTTGTTGCGGGCCGGCTCTTCGGTGTTGACCAGGCGCACGGCATAGTCCGAGTAAGAGGCCAGTTCCACTTGTAGTCCTTACGGCGTCGGTCTAGAGTCGGGGTGCCGACCAGTGTAATGGTCGGTGTGTGCGAACAGGTATTACGCAACGGGCAGGGCGTAACGGGTACCGCGTACCGGTGTTACGTGAACGGGTACGACATGGAGGCTGACGTGACGGAGACGGCTACGGGCACCGACTGGCGGTCCTGGCAGGAGAGCTGGGACCGGCAGCAGGAGTGGTACATGCCCGACCGCGAGGAGCGGTTCCGGGTGATGCTGGACATGGTCGAGGCGGTCGTCGGACCGGAACCGCGGGTGCTGGACCTCGCGTGCGGTACGGGAAGTATCACGGACCGGCTCCTCAAGCGGTTCCCGGGCGCCACGAGCACCGGCGTCGATCTCGACCCCGCGCTCCTGGCCATCGCCCGCGGCACCTTCGAGGGCGATGACCGGGTCGCCTTCGTCACCGCCGACCTCAAGGACCCGGACTGGACCACCCGGCTGCCCCACACCTCGTACGACGCCGTCCTCACCGCCACCGCCCTGCACTGGCTCCACAGCGAGCCGCTCGCCACGCTCTACGGGCAGCTCGGCGGGCTCGTCCGGGACGGCGGGGTCTTCATGAACGCCGACCGCACCATCGACCCGGCGACCCCCCGGATCAACGCCGCCGAACGAGCCCACCGCCACGCCGCGATGGACCGCGCCAAGGCAGGCGGCGCACTGGACTGGGCCGAGTGGTGGGCCGTCGCCGCGGAGGACCCGGTCCTCGCCGCCCCCACCGCCGAACGCTTCAAGATCTACGGCGAGCACGCGGACGGCGACATGCCCTCCGCCGACTGGCACGCCCGCACCCTGCTCGCCTCCGGCTTCGGGGAGGCCCGGGCGGTGTGGGCGTCGCCGTCGGACAGCCTCGTCCTCGCCGTGAAGTAGGCGGGCGCGAAACGAGCGAGAGGGCGGTCCGGACCCGTGTCCGTACCGCCCTCTCCGCTTCAGCCGGCTACAGCACCTTCGACAGGAACGACTTCGTCCGGTCGTGCTGCGGGTTGGTCAGGACATCGCGCGGGTGGCCCGACTCGACCACCACACCGTCGTCCATGAAGACCAGCGCGTCGCCCACCTCGCGGGCGAAGCCCATCTCGTGGGTGACGACGATCATCGTCATGCCGTCCTCGGCCAGGCCGCGCATGACGTCCAGGACATCGCCCACCAGCTCCGGGTCAAGGGCCGAGGTCGGCTCGTCGAAGAGCATCAGCTTCGGCTCCATCGCCAGCGCGCGGGCGATGGCCACGCGCTGCTGCTGGCCGCCGGAGAGCTGGGAGGGGTAGTTCTTCGTCTTGTCGGCGAGGCCCACCCGGTCCAGCAGCTTCTCGGCACGGGCGCGGGCCACGGCCCTGGCCTCGCCCTTGACCTGGACCGGAGCCTCCATGACGTTCTCGATGGCCGTCATGTGCGGGAACAGGTTGAAGCGCTGGAACACCATGCCGATGTCCCGCCGCTGGAGGGCGACCTCGCTGTCCCTGAGCTCGTAGAGCTTGTCGCCCTTCTGCCGGTAGCCGACCAGCTCGCCGTCGACCGAGAGCCGGCCGGCGTTGATCTGCTCCAGGTGGTTGATGCACCGCAGGAAGGTCGACTTGCCGGAGCCGGACGGGCCGACGAGGCAGAACACCTCACGCGGGGCGACCTCCAGGTCGATGCCCTTGAGGATGTGGGCGGCGCCGAAGGACTTGTGGACGCCCTCGGCCTTCACCATGGGGGTGGTCATGCGGAGACACCTCCGGAGGGCCGGTTGCTGAACGAGGCGAGGTTGGCCTTGACGCGCTGGAACGGCGTGAGCGGCAGCGAGCGCAGCGAGCCCCGGGCGTAGCGGCGCTCCAGGTAGTACTGGCCGACGCTGAACACGCTGGTCATCACGATGTACCAGATGGACGCGACGAACAGCATCTCCATCACCGCGTACGACGTGGAGCCGATCTGCGAGGTGGAGCGGAGCAGCTCGTTGTACGTGACCGCGTAGACCAGCGAGGAGGTCTTCAGCATGTTGATGAACTCGTTGCCGGTCGGCGGGATGATCACCCGCAGCGCCTGCGGCAGGACCACGCGGCGCATGGTCTTCGCCTGGGTCATGCCGAGGGCGTGCGACGCCTCGGTCTGGCCCTCGTCGACCGACTGGATGCCGGCGCGGCAGATCTCCGCCATGTAGGCGGCCTCGTTCAGGGCGAGCCCCAGCAGGGCACACATGAACGGGGTCATGACGTCCGTCATCTCGTCCTTGTAGATGAACGGGATGTTCAGGACCGGGAAGATCAGCGCCAGGTTGAACCAGAGCAGCAGCTGTACGTAGACCGGGGTGCCCCGGAAGAACCAGATGTACAGCCAGGCCACCCAGCTGGTGACCGGGTTCTTGGAGAGCCGCATCACGGCCAGCACGACGCCGAGGATCACACCGAGCACCATCGCGAGGACGCTGATCAGCAGGGTGCGGCCCGCACCGGCGACGACGGTGCTGTCGAACAGCTTGTCGCCCACGGCGTGCCACTGGATGTTGCCCTGCGAGAAGGCGTACCCGAGGGCGACGAGGAGGCCGATGACCACGGCGCCGCTGATCCAGCGGCCGACATGGCGGACGGGAATGGCCTTGATGTACTCCGGGGCCGTGGTGGCGGCCCGGGAGACGGGCACCTGGCCGGCCGGTGAGCCGACGGGTGCCTTGTCGAGCTTGTCAGTCATCGTGACTGCCCTTCGGTGAAGCGTCCGGTCACTTGCCGCCGTTGATGGCGGCCTTGTCGATCGCTCCCGTGCCGGCGCCCCACTTGTCGAGCACCTTCTGGTACGAACCGTCGGCGATGATCGCGTCGACGGCCTCCTTCAGGGCGTCGCGCAGACCCGTGTTGTCCTTGTTGACGGCGATGCCGAACGGGCCGGCGTCGACCTGCTCGCCCACGACCTCGAACGCCTTGCCGCCGTCGGCCTTGCGGGCCAGGTCCACCGCGACCGGGTAGTCGTTGACCCCGGCGACCGCGCCGCCGGCCTTGACCCGGGTCTGGGCCTCGGTGTCGTTCTCGAAGGCCTGGATCTTGATGGCCTTCTCGCCGGCGTCCGTGCAGGCCTTCGACTGCGTCTGAAGAGCCTTCTCGTACGTGGTGGCGCGCTGCACGGCGGCGGTCTTCCCGCAGAGGTCCTCGATGGAGTTGAGGCCCTCGGGGTTGCCCTTCTTCGTGTACACGGCGGTACCGGCGAGGAAGTAGTCGACGAAGTCGACGCCCTTGCCCAGCTTCTTGCCCGACTCGTCCAGGCCCTCCTGGCGCTGCTTGTTGTCGGTGATCGACGACATCGCGATGTCGTGGCGCCCGGTGTTCAGGGCGGTGATCAGGCCCTCGAAGGAACCGGAGGTGAACTCGAACTTCACCCCGAGCTGCTTGCCGAGGGCCTCGGCGAGATCGGGGTCCACGCCCACGATCTTTCCGTTCTCGACGAACTCCATCGGGGCGTACTCGGCATTCGTGCCGACCTTGATCACACCGGACTTCTGGTACTTCTCCGGCAGCTTCGCGAAGAGCGGTGCACCGCTCTTGGTCTCCTTGCCGCTGCCGCTCTCCTGGGAGGAGCTGTCGGTCTGGTCGCCACAGGCGGTGAGCAGCAGGGAGCCGGCGACCGCGAGGGCGCCGACCGCCGCGATCCGGGTCCTGGCGGTCGTGCGACGCGTGGTGCTTGCGGTCATGTCGGGATCCTCCGGCAGGTGAGGGTGAGGTGCTGATGGGCGGCTTGGCACGCACCTTCGGGTGTCGCCACCTTGTGTGATGACGGCATCCTGCCATTCGGACTGGCCCGTTCAGGGGTCTCGTCATGTCAAAATCGGATAACGGGCGACCCCCGAACATCAACGGCCGGTACGTCATGCCCGGACCTTCTGCGGGGGTTCGGTCTCCCTGCCGGAGAATCTTCGGTGCGTCTCGACTGGTGGACGGCATTTATACCGGTTTGCCGACTTGTCCAGATATTCGACTATGAGTCACGTCACCGCATCGGAATGGACTCGTGCGTAACAGGGTTGGTCCGGTAAGAAAGACGTTTACACCCCTCATCCGGGGCTCAGGGCGCGTGTGCGGCGCGCCCGCGCGTACGTACCTCACCCTGCCGGGGCGGGCCAACCGCCCGGTGCGGGGCGCGTACGCGGTGCCCGCCCACCCCTCCTCAACCAGGAGTGGCCACCCTCAAACGATGAAGACTTAAGGGGTCAACACCATGGCAGCGGAGATCGTCAATCCTCGCAGCGACAGCACTACTGACAGCGGCATCCAGCGCACGAGCGCGACGGACACCGGGGCCGACGAGCCCTTCGACCCGGCCTTCGCCCTGCACCGGGGCGGAAAGATGGCCGTGCAGGCCACCGTCCCGATCCGGGACAAGGACGACCTTTCCCTGGCGTACACGCCCGGCGTGGCGAAAGTGTGCAGCGCCATCGCCGACAACCCCGAGCTCGTCCACGACTACACCTGGAAGTCCCAGGTCGTGGCCGTCGTGACGGACGGCACCGCCGTGCTCGGCCTCGGCGACATCGGGCCCGAGGCGTCCCTCCCCGTGATGGAGGGCAAGGCCATCCTCTTCAAGCAGTTCGGCGGCGTCGACGCGGTGCCGATCGCGCTCGCGACGACCGACGCCGACGAGATCGTCGACACCGTCGTCCGGCTCGCCCCCTCCTTCGGCGGGGTCAACCTGGAGGACATCTCGGCCCCCCGGTGCTTCGAGATCGAGCGCAAGCTCCAGGAGCGGCTGGACATCCCGGTCTTCCACGACGACCAGCACGGCACCGCAGTCGTCACCCTCGCCGCCCTCCGTAACGCCGCCAAGCTCTCCGGGCGGACGCTCGGCGACCTGCGCGGCGTCATCTCCGGCGCGGGCGCGGCGGGTGTCGCCATCGCCAAGTTCCTGCTGGAGGCGGGCATCGGCGATGTCGCGGTGGCCGACCGCAAGGGCATCGTCAGTCGCGACCGCGAGGACCTCACCGACGTCAAGCGCGAACTGGCCGAGCTGACCAACCGGGCCGGCATCTCCGGTTCGCTGGAGAAGGCGCTCGCCGGTGCGGACGTCTTCATCGGCGTCTCCGGCGGTACGGTCCCGGAGGCGGCGGTGGCCTCGATGGCCCCCGGCGCGTACGTCTTCGCGATGGCCAACCCGAACCCGGAGGTCCACCCGGAGGTCGCGCACAAGTACGCGGCCGTCGTGGCCACCGGGCGCTCGGACTTCCCGAACCAGATCAACAACGTGCTGGCCTTCCCCGGGATCTTCGCCGGTGCGCTCCAGGTCCGGGCCTCCCGGATCACCGAGGGCATGAAGATCGCGGCGGCGAACGCGCTGGCGGACGTCGTGGGCGACGAGCTGGCCGCCGACTACGTGATCCCGTCGCCGTTCGACGAGCGGGTCGCCCCGGCGGTCACCGCCGCCGTGGCCGCGGCGGCTCGCGCGGAGGGCGTGGCGCGGCGCTGAGTCCGCGCTGCGCTGTTGTGCGGCGCTCGGTGGGCGGGGCCTGTCTGTGCGGGTCCCGCCCATTCCTCATCGGCCGCGGACGGGCTTGAGTGCGCGGGCCCGTCTGTGTGGGCTCCGCCCGTTCCTTTCGGCCCCTCCGGCTCGAACGCGGCCGTTGGAGGGCTCGGACCGCGGGCGCGCGGCCAGTTGGCGTGCGTCACACCCGCAGGCGGTTACGCCGTCGCCCCGCCCCGCCTATCGTCGAGCCATGTTCGCCGCCTACGCAGCCCGCATCGATCCCGACCGGCCTCTCGACGGACTTGAGCTGGGCGAGCGCCCGGCTCCCGGGACGCGTCCCGGATGGAGCACCGTCACGGTCCGCGCCGCCTCCCTCAACCACCACGACCTCTGGTCCCTGCGGGGCGTGGGGCTCTCGCAGGACCGGCTGCCGATGATCCTGGGCTGCGATGCCGCAGGCGTCGACCAGGACGGCAACGAGGTCGTCCTGCACTCCGTCATCGGACAGTCGGGACACGGCGTCGGGCCGAAGGAGCCACGCTCCATCCTCACCGAGCGCTACCAGGGCACCTTCGCCGAGCAGGTCACCGTCCCCACCTGGAACGTGCTGCCCAAGCCGAAGGAGCTCAGCTTCGAGGAAGCCGCCTGCCTGCCGACCGCCTGGCTCACCGCATACCGGATGCTGTTCACCAACGCCGGAGTGCGGCCCGGCGATTCCGTGCTCGTCCAGGGCGCGGGCGGCGGGGTCGCCACCGCGGCGATCGTGCTCGGGAAGGCCGCTGGGCTGCGGGTCTTCGCCACCAGCCGGGACAAGGCCAAGCGGGAGCGGGCCGTCGAACTGGGTGCGCTGGAGGCGTACGAGCCCGGCGCCCGGCTCCCGCAGCGGGTGGACGCGGTGATCGAGACCGTCGGGGCCGCCACCTGGTCCCACTCCGTGAAGTCGCTGCGTCCCGGCGGCACCCTCGTCATCTCGGGGGCCACCAGCGGAGACCGGCCCGCGCACGCCGAGCTGACCCGGATCTTCTTCCTGGAGCTCAAGGTCGTCGGCTCCACCATGGGTTCCAAGGACGAGCTGGAGGACCTGCTCGCCTTCTGTGCCGCCACGGGGGTACGGCCGGTCATCGACCAGGTGCTGCCGCTGGACCGGGCCAGGGAAGGGTTCCAGCGGCTGGAGTCCGGCGACCTGTTCGGGAAGATCGTGCTCCGCCCCACGGAGTGAGGGCGCACACCAACTCGTCGGTAACCAACTCTTGATGGATCGTCAGTTCTGCTGATGGGATCGGGCCCATGCGAATGGGCAGAGCACTCATGGCAGTTGTCGTCGCGTCCGTGCTCGCGGCGGGGGCCCTCGCCCCCGCCGCCTCGGCGCGCCCCGCACCCGCACCGGCACCGGAGTCCCGCGAGCACTCCGTGCCGCCGCTCACCGACGAGCGCGGCCGCACCCTCACCCTGCGCGGCTGGAACGTCGAGGACAAGGCCAACCGCGGCGAGGCCGCACTCACCGCCATCACCGAACGGCACTTCCGCGACCTGCGGGCGGGCGGCTTCAACTTCGCCCGGCTGCTGGTCTTCTGGGACGACCTGGAGCCCCGGCGCGGCCAGTACAGCGAGCGCTACCTCCGGCGCATCGAACGCATCCTGGGCTGGGCGCAGAAGCACCGCATCCATGTCCTCATCGACGCCCACCAGGACGTCTTCGGGCCCGCCTTCGGTCACCGGGGCATCCCCGCCTGGGCCACCAGGACCGACGGGCTGCCGTTCACCCCGAACCCCGACGACTGGTTCTCCGAGTACTTCGAACCGGCCGTCCAGCGCGCCTTCACCCACCTCTACGAGGACCCCGACCTGCGGCGCGCCCAGGCCGCCATGTGGCAGGTCCTCGCGGAGCGCTTCCGCGGCCACCCGGCGGTGATCGGCTACGACCTGATCAACGAGCCGATGGGGGAGCTGCGCGAAGGCGAGGACCTGCCGACCGCCGCCCGCAGGATCGAGGCCGAGCACCTCACCCCGATGTACAACCGGCTGGCCCGCGCCATCCGCGCCAAGGACCGCTCCACCTGGCTGTTCGTCGAGCCGACCCCCATCGTCGGCGAGGGCGTGCCCACGGGGCTGGGGCGGATCGAGGACAACCGGACCGTGTACGCCCCGCACTTCTACAACACCGCCATGGAGGCGGGCGCGGACTACGACCCGGAGGCCGGCTGGATCGAGGCGTACGAGGCCGCCGTCACCGCTTACCCGGCCCGGTACCGGATGCCCGTGGTCGTGGGTGAGTGGGGGCCGCTGAACAACGCCCTGCCGAACATGGGCCGCTTCTACCGCGAGGCCGTCGCCTCCCTGAACCGCTACAGCTCCGGCTGGGCCGGATACGTCTGGTGCTACGGCGGCGGCTACTGCGCTCTCGACGAGCGCGGCCGCTTCCGCACGAACAAGGAGCAGACGGCCACCCCCTACGCCCCGGCCGTCGCGGGCGCAGTCCGCTCCGACACGTACGACGCGGAGCGCCGGCGCTACCGGCTCGACTACCGGGCCGCCGCCCGCCCCGGGGTCACGGAGCTGTCCCTCCCGCCGTCCGTCCGGGGGTGGCGGGTCTCCGTCGCCGGGTCCGCCCGCGTGCTCGGGGACGCCCGGCACGGCGGGCGGCTGCTGGTGGTCGCCCGGCCCGGCGTGCGGGTGGAGGTGACCGTGCGGGAAGGTGGTCCGCATGGACGAACTGACCACCCCTGAAGGGTTTCTGCTGCGCCCCTGGCTGCCCTCCGACGCGTCGGCCGTGCTCCGTGCCTTCGCCCCGGCCGAGATGGACCGCCAGACCGACCGGCCCGTGTCCGACCGGGCCGGGGCGCTGGCCTGGATCGCGGACCGCACGCGTGAACGGGGGGCCAGGACCGGCTACTCCTGGGCCGTCGTGGGGGAGGAGGGCGAGGCCCTGGGCTGTGTCGCCGTTCAGGCCGTCAACCGGACCCATGACACGGGCTGGGTCTCCTACTGGACCACGGAGGCGGCGCGCGGCCGGGGCGTCGCGCCTGCCGGGGCGCGGGCGCTGGCGCGCTGGGCCTTCGGCGACCTCGGCCTCTACCGGCTGGAGCTGGGCCACCGCACCGACAACCCGGCATCCTGTGCGGTCGCCCGGCGCTCGGGCTTCGCACCCGAAGGGATCGAGCGCGCCAAGCTGCGCTACGGCCGGGTCCGCTACGACATCGAACGGCACGCCCGCCTGGCGGACGATGATGTCAACTTTGACTGACGAGAGGCAGGTGTCCATGCAGGTTGACACCATGACCGAAGCAACGGATCTGGCCGCACGCGCCGGTGATCGCGACCCACGTGTCGGACTGCGGGCGGTGGCCGCGCTGCGGCGGCTGCTGGAGCAGCTCGAAGCCGTACAGGTGCGAAGCGCGCGGGTGCAGGGCTGGTCGTGGCAGGAGATCGCCGCCGAGCTGGGCGTCAGTCGGCAGGCCGTGCACAAGAAGTACGGGAGGCGTTGATGTTCGAGCGATTCACCCGAGGGGCCCGCGCGACCGTGAAGGGCGCCGTGGCCCGGGCGGAGCGGGCCGGGGCCGCCTCGGTCACCGAGGAGCACCTGCTGATCGCGCTGCTGGAACAGGAGGGCGGCCGGGCCTCCTTCGCCCTTGCCGCCCTCGGGCTGGACGGCCGCCGCGCCGCCCTGGACGCCGCCTTCACCGAGGCCCGGCGGCGCGGCGGGCTGACGAAGGCCGACACCGACGCCCTCGCGAGGATCGGGATCGACGTCGACGCCGTCGTGGACCGGGTCGAGGGGACCCATGGCGAGGGCGCGCTCGACACCGGCCGGCGCAGCCGCCGGTGGTGGTCCGGGCACCGCCCCTTCGCCCCGGGGGCGAAGGGCATCCTGGAGAAGTCGCTGAGGGTCGCCCTCGGACGCGGCGACCGGTTCATCGGCGAGGAGCACCTCCTCCTGGCCCTCGCCGCGACCCCCGGAACCGTCGCCGACGTCCTCGCCGAGCACGGGGCGACGTACACGAGCGTGCACCGAGCGCTGTACGGGCCCGGGGCCGACGGCCAGGGATACGCCGAGGCCGGGTGAGGGGTGAGGGGTGGGGACCCCTCACCCCTCACCCCTTCTGGTTCTCCTCGTCCTCCGCCGTCAGCAGCGCCTCGATCCGTGTCGCCGCCGCCCCCAGGTGGCGGCGGGCCTCGGACAGCTGAGCCTCGGACACTCCGTGGTCGCGGGCCGCGTCGCGGATGCCGTCGCGGAAGCGGTCGAGCAGCCGGTCCAGATCGCGCACCGGGTCGCCTGTGGCCGGCGTGTCCTTGCCCCAGTCGGATGCGGTGTCGTCGGGGGCCGCCGCCGACCCGGGCCCGGGCCCGGACCCCGGTCCGTCCGGCTCGGGCCTGCCGAACGGGGGCCAGGCGCCGGTCCGGGCGAAGCCGCCGAGCTGGCCGGTGATCTCGGCCAGACCCTCCCGTACACCGGAGGGCCAGTCGCCCCGCGCGAAGTGCTCCTGGACCTGGCGGGCGGCGTTCTGCATCTGCTCGCGCGCCCTGTCCTGGGCCTCCTTGGCCTGACGGCGGGCCTGCTGGGCGTCCTCGCGGGCGCGCCGGGACTCGTCCCTCGCCCGGCGGGCCTGCTCCATCCACTCCTGCTTCGCCCGGCGCAGCTCTTCCTTGGCCGAACGCCAGGCCTCGCTGTCTCCCAGATCGCCCAGGCTGCCGAAGTCCGCGAAGTCGCCGAACGGGGAGGACTGCCCGGCCTTGCCGCTTGTGGAGCCCGCGCCCTGCCGGGACTCGGAGGCCGCCGCCCGCATGTCGCTGCGCAGCCGGCCCGCCGCGCCCCGTACGTCGTCGCGGATCTCGGCGGCCAGCTCGGAGACCGAGTCGCGGATCTCCAGCTCCAGATCGGCCAGTTCGCCGCTGCGGCCCGCCAGCTCCGCGCGGCCGCCTTCGGTGATCGAGTAGACCTTGCGGCCGCCCTCTGTGGCGTGGGTGACCAGCCCCTCGGCCTCCAGCTTGGCCAGCCGGGGGTAGACCGTGCCCGCCGAGGGGGCGTACAGGCCCTGGAAGCGTTCCTCCAGCAGGCGGATGACCTCGTAGCCGTGGCGGGGCGCCTCGTCCAGGAGCTTGAGGAGGTACAGCCGCAGTCGGCCGTGGGCGAATACGGGAGGCATGTCAGATGACCTTTCCGGTCGGCTCGGCGGCGTACGCGTCGTCCTCGGCGGGCGGCCTGCGCAGCAGGGCGATCGAACCGGACACGGTCGTCGCCCGCAGGGTCCCCGTTCCGGTGCCCAGCGTGCCGGTGATCTTCTTCGTCCCCCACTGCCCGCCGACCCGCAGGTCCTCGAAGGCGTTGGAGACGGTCCCGCTCGCGGTGTTCGCCTCGACCCTCGCGTCCGCCGGGTGCGGCAGCCGGATCGCGATCCCGCCGGAGACCGTGGTCAGCCTGATGTCCGTCGGCTTCCCGGAGGGGTCGACGTCCAGCACCATGTCACCGCTGACCGACTCGGCCCGGACCGAGGTCCCCGCCCCGTCGACCACCGTCAGATCACCGGACACCGAGTGGAAGCGCAGGTCCCCGGTGACGCGCTGCGCCTCCAGGCTGCCCGACACGGACTCCCCGCGCACCGCGCCGGTCAGCCCGACGAGCGTGGAGTCGCCGGTGATGCCCCGGACCTCCGTACGCCCGGTGATGCCCGAGACGACGGCCCCGGCGCCGATCACCCCGACCTCCACCGAGGAGGCGGCCGGTACGACCAGGGAGACCACCGCGCTGCGGCGGCGGCCCTTCGGGTCGAACCAGCGCAGCAGGTCCTGCCAGGGCAGATCCTCGTACGCCACGGTGAGGCGGCCGTCCTCCTGGGTCACGATCAGCGGCGGGCCCTCGATCGCGGAGATCTCCAGCCGGGCCACCGGGTCGTCGGTCCCGACGACGTTGACCGTGCCGTCCACGACACGCACGCTCAGCGCGGTCACCGGATCGTCGAAGGTCAGCCTCTGCGGCTCGGCGATGGCCCACGTCGACACAGCCATGGATGTGACCTCCCGGAGAGCGGCGACGCAACATATCGCGTCTCGTTACACGACACGATATATCGCGGATCGGTGAAGTCAAGGCCGGTCAAGGGGGCACGGGGCGGAATGAAGAGCACCGAACCAGGGCAAATTGCCTTAGCGTGTGAGCCATGAACGCGACATCCACCGGAGCGCTCCTGCTGTGCCGGGCCGACCCCGGGACCGTACGGCCGCTCGCCCATCTGCTGCGCGAGCAGATGCTGCTGACCCGGGCGGGCGAGGAGTGGTCCGTGCTCGTGCCCGAGGGGAAGCCCTGGCGGACCGGGGGAGCGGGGCAGGAGGCGGCCGAGCCGGTGGACCGGGTCCTCGGTGGCTGGGCGACCGCCCTCGCCGTCGGCTCCGCCTGGCCCGTGCTCGCCCTGTGGTGGGACGTCGACCGCGCCGGGTACACCCTCGCCGCCGGATTCCGCCGCCCCGTGGGCTACGTCTGGCTCGGCGACGGCACCCCGGTGGGCGAGGACGAGGCCATGCGCACCTTCGCGGCCCGGCTCGGCCTCGACCCGGTGCTGGACCTCCAGGCACTGGAGGAACTGAGCCGCCCGGACCCCGACGCGGACGCCGATGCCCGGCTGCGCGGGCTGCTCGCCGTCCTCACCCGCACCGGACTGACCCTGCCCGCCGGGCTCACGCCCGGCGCGAGCGCGGACCGGCTGCGCAGCGTCGCCGAGGCCCGGCCCGGCACGGAACGCGTCGCGTGGGCCGGGTGGCGGGATGCCGTACGAGTCGAACTCGACGCGGTCGAGAGCACCCGGGTGGGCCCGTGGGTGCGCGGCCCCCGGGCCCGTGCCGTCGCCGCAGTCGAGCTCGCGGCCGGGCTCCCGCTGCTGCTGTGGGGCGCCCGCCGCCGCAGCGGAGGCTGGGCCGCGGCCGGGGCGCTGCTGCTGGCGCAGGGGGCGCTGGGACTCGCGTACGAACGTGCCAGGACGGGCGCCGAACGGTAGACCGCCCCGGCGTTACGCGTCCCGAGGGTTACGCGTTCCGAGGGTTACGCGTTCCGAGGGTTACGCGTCCTCGTCGTCCTCGTCGTCCAGCCGTGCCAGCCAGGTCGCGAGGCGCTCGACGGGCACCTCGAAGTCGGGGTTGAGATCGACGAACGTCCGCAGCTGCTCGGCGAGCCACTCGAAGGTGACCTCCTCCTCGCCGCGCCGCTTCTCCAGTTCCTCGATGCCACGGTCCGTGAAGTACATGGGAGAAGGATATCGAGGCCCGCGCCAGCCCGGAACGCCGGAGACCCGGCTCCGCGACAGGTGCGGAACCGGGTCTCCGGTGACGTACGAACAGCTCGTCAGCCAGTGGTCCTAGGCCTCGAAGACCTCGTTGACCAGCTGCGTCTGCTCCGCCTGGTGACGCTTGGCCGAGCCGACCGCCGGGGACGAGCCGTGCGGCCGCGAGATGCGGCGCAGGCGCTCGCCGTGCGGCACGTCCGAGCCGACCGCGAGGTCCAGGTGGTCGATCAGGTTGAGCGCGATGAACGGCCACGCACCCTGGTTCGCCGGCTCCTCCTGGGCCCACAGGTACTTCTCGGCGTTCGGGTACTTCGCGATCTCGGCCTGGATCTCCGCACCCGGCAGCGGGTACAGCCGCTCCAGGCGGATGAGCGCCGTCTCGGTGTCGCCGCGCTTCTCGCGCTCGGCGTCCAGGTCGTAGAACAGCTTGCCCGCGCAGAAGACGACCTTGCGGACGTCCTCGGCCTTGACCGTCGAGTCCCCGATCACCGGACGGAAGCCGCCGGAGGTGAACTCCTCGATCTTCGACGCCGCGGCCTTCAGACGCAGCATCGACTTCGGGGTGAAGACGATCAGCGGCTTGTGGTGCGGGTTGTGCACCTGCCAGCGCAGCAGGTGGAAGTAGTTCGACGGCAGGGTCGGCATCGCGACCGTCATGTTGTCCTGCGCGCACATCTGGAGGAAGCGCTCGGGGCGCGCGGAGCTGTGGTCCGGGCCCTGGCCCTCGTAGCCGTGCGGCAGAAGCAGCGTGACGCCGGAGGTCTGGCCCCACTTCTGCTCGGCCGAGGAGATGAACTCGTCCACGACGGTCTGCGCGCCGTTGACGAAGTCACCGAACTGGGCCTCCCAGATGACCAGCGACTCCGGACGGGCCAGCGAGTAGCCGTACTCGAAGCCCATCGCCGCGTACTCGCTGAGCAGCGAGTCGTAGACGTTGTAGCGGGCCTGGTCCTCGGAGAGGTACAGCAGCGGGGTGTAGTCCTCGCCGGTGACCTGGTCGACCAGGACCGCGTGGCGCTGGCCGAACGTGCCGCGGCGGGTGTCCTGGCCGGCGAGCCGGACCGGGGTGCCCTCCATCAGCAGCGAACCGATGGCCAGCGTCTCGCCCATGCCCCAGTCGATCGTGCCGTTCTCCACCGAGGCCGCGCGACGCTGCATCTGCGGCATCAGACGGGGGTGGACGGTGATCGACTCGGGGATGTTGACCTGGGACTCGGCGATCCGCTTGACGACCTCCGAGGAGACCGCCGTGTCGAGCGTCACCGGGAACGCGGCCTGCGGCTCCGGGACGTGCGGGGCGGCGGGCTGCGAGGTGGCCTCGCGGACCTCCGCGAAGACCTTCTCCAGCTGGCCCTGGAAGTCCTGGAGCGCCTGCTCGGCCTCTTCCAGCGTGATGTCGCCGCGACCGATGAGGGACTCGGTGTAGAGCTTGCGCACCGAGCGCTTCTTGTCGATCAGGGTGTACATCTGCGGGTTGGTGAACTCCGGGTTGTCGCCCTCGTTGTGACCGCGGCGGCGGTAGCAGATGAGGTCGATCACGACGTCCTTGTTGAACGCCTGCCGGAACTCGAAGGCGAGCCGCGCGACGCGGACCACGGCCTCCGGGTCGTCGCCGTTGACGTGGATGATCGGCGCCTCGATCATGCGCGCCACGTCGGTGGCGTACATCGAGGAGCGCGAGGACTCCGGGGCGGCGGTGAAGCCGACCTGGTTGTTGATCACCACGTGCACGGTGCCGCCGGTGCGGTAGCCGCGCAGCTGTGACATGTTGAGCGTCTCGGCGACGACGCCCTGGCCCGCGAAGGCCGCGTCGCCGTGGAGCGCGACCGGCAGGACCGTGAAGTCCGTGCCGCCCTTGTTGATGATGTCCTGCTTGGCGCGGGCGATGCCCTCCAGGACCGGGTCGACCGCCTCCAGGTGCGAGGGGTTGGCGGCCAGCGAGACCTTGATCTGCTCGCCGTCCAGACCGGTGAAGGTGCCCTCGGCGCCCAGGTGGTACTTGACGTCCCCGGAGCCGTGCATCGAGCGCGGGTCGAGGTTGCCCTCGAACTCCCGGAAGATCTGCGCGTACGACTTGCCGACGATGTTCGCCAGCACGTTCAGGCGGCCGCGGTGGGCCATGCCGATGACGACCTCGTCGAGGCGGGCCTCGGCGGCGGAGTCGAGGACGGCGTCGAGCAGCGGGATGACGGACTCGCCGCCCTCCAGCGAGAACCGCTTCTGGCCGACGTACTTCGTCTGGAGGAACGTCTCGAACGCCTCGGCCGCGTTCAGCCGGCGCAGGATGCGCAGCTGCTCCTCGCGCTCGGGCTTGGGGCGCGGGCGCTCGACCCGGTCCTGGAGCCACTTGCGCTGCTTCGGGTCCTGGATGTGCATGAACTCGATGCCGGTGGTGCGGCAGTACGACTCACGGAGCACGCCGAGGATGTCGCGGAGCTTCATCATCGTCTTGCCGGCGAACCCGCCGACCGCGAACTCCCGCTCCAGGTCCCACAGGGTGAGGCCGTGCTCGGTGATGTCCAGGTCGGGGTGCTTGCGCTGGTGGTACTCCAGCGGGTCGGTGTCGGCCATGACGTGGCCGCGGACCCGGTAGGAGTGGATCAGCTCGAAGACCCGTGCGGCCTTGGTGACGTCGTCGTCGTGCGAGGCGTCGATGTCCTTGAGCCAGCGGACCGGCTCGTAGGGGATGCGCAGCGCCTTGAAGATCTCGTCGTAGAACTCGTTCTCGCCGAGCAGCAGCTGGGAGAGGACGCGCAGGAACTCGCCGGAGGCGGCGCCCTGGATGACCCGGTGGTCGTAGGTCGAGGTCAGCGTCATGACCTTCGAGATGCCGAGCTTGTTCAGGGTGTCCTGCGAGGTGCCCTGGAACTCCGCCGGGTAGTCCATCGCGCCGACGCCCATGATGAGGCCCTGACCGGGCATCAGGCGGGGCACCGAGTGGACGGTGCCGATGCCGCCGGGGTTGGTCAGCGAGGCGGTGACGCCGGTGAAGTCGTCCATGCCGAGCTTGCCGATGCGGGCGCGCCGGACGATGTCCTCGTACGCCTGCCAGAACTCGAAGAAGTTGAGCGTCTCGGCCTTCTTGATGGCCGCGACGACCAGCTGTCGGTCGCCGTTCGGCTTCACCAGGTCGATGGCGAGACCGAGGTTGACGTGCTCCGGCTTGACCAGGGTCGGCTTGCCGTCCTTCTCCGCGAAGGAGTAGTTCATCGACGGCATGGCCTTGAGGGCCTGCACCATCGCGTACCCGATGAGGTGGGTGAAGGAGATCTTCCCGCCACGGGCGCGCTTGAGGTGGTTGTTGATGACGATGCGGTTGTCGAAGAGCAGCTTCACCGGGACCGCGCGGACGGACGTGGCCGTCGGCAGCTCCAGCGAGGCGTTCATGTTCTTCGCGACGGCGGCCGAGGGGCCGCGCAGCGTCACGTACTCCGGGCCGGCCGGGGCTTCGGTGGACTCCTCGGCCTTGGCGGGCGCGGCAGCGGGCTTCGCCGGGGCCGGAGCCGGAGCCGGAGAGGGCTCGGCGGGCTTGGCCGGAGCCGCCTTCGCCGGGGCTGCCGGAGCAGCGGCGGCGGGCTTCGCCGGAGCCGGAGCGGCTGCGGGAGCGGCCGGTGCGGCCTGCGCGGGGGTGGTGGCGGTCACCGCAGCCCCCGAGGCTGCGGCGCCGGGAACGGGCTTGTCCGCCGTGCCGGACGTGCCCGGCTTGTAGTCGGCGAAGAAGTCCCACCAGGCGCGATCGACCGAACTGGGATCCTGGAGGTACTGCTGGTAGATCTCGTCGACGAGCCATTCATTGGCGCCGAACGCAGCGGCCGGGTTGGTGCCCGGGCTGGCTTGGTCGGTCGAGACGCTTGAGTTACTGGGGGACTGAGACGACACGGCGGCAACCGCCCTCTTCCGCTTCACAAGGTGATGGACAGCGGAAATCAAGGCTACGCCCCCCTGACCGTTCCTTGCAGGCCGGGCCGGTGCTTCGTCGTGCACATCACATCGGAAGGCGGGTTTCGGCGCAGGAAATGGCGGGAAACAAGCGAGGTTCCACTGCACTCCGGGTACGCAGGACCGTGGGTACGGCCGTCCGACCGTATCCCCTGGAGATCCCGTACTGGCATGGCACGTATGAACGTGCCCTTCCGGTTCGACCCTATGTCAACGTCGTCGTCAACCGCGCTGCTCGGGGATTCCCGGAAGGGTGACCTGGATGCGGCAGCCACGAACGGATTCGGCCACTCCGATCCGTCCGCCGTGCAGATCCACCGCCCAGCGGGCGATCGCGAGCCCCAGCCCCGTACCGCCGTCGCTGCCGGGCCCGTGCGGGGACGGCACCTGGCCCCGGTTGAAGCGCTCGAACACCCGGTGGCGCTCCGCCTCCGGGATGCCGGGGCCCTCGTCGACGACGTCCAGCTCCAGCGACTCGGGATACGCCCCGCGGCGCGCCAGCACCGTGACCCGGCCGTGCGGCGGGCTGTGCTTGACCGCGTTGTCGATGAGGTTGGCGACCACCTGGTGCAGTCGCTCGGTGTCCGCGTGCGCGGTGAGCTCCGGCGGCGAGACGTCCAGATGCAGATGGACGTCCGTACGGGAGTGATTGCCCGAACCCGACGGCAGGCGTCGGTGGGAGGCGGCGAGATTGGCCTCTTTCAGTACGCCCGAGAGGTACGGCCACACCTCGAACCGGCGTGCCTTCAGTGCGACGACCCCGTTGTCCAGGCGCGACAGATCCAGCAGCGTCTCCACCAGCCGGCCGAGCCGCTCCGTCTGCTTCAGCGCCGTGCACATCGTCTCGGGATCGGCGGCGGACACCCCGTCCACCACGTTCTCCAGCACCGCTCTCAGCGCCGCGATGGGGGTGCGCAACTCGTGCGAGACATTGGCGACCAGCTCCTTGCGGTGCCGGTCCTCCGCCTCCAGGTCGTCCGCCATGCGGTTGATCGTCTGGGCCAGGTCGCCCAGCTCGTCCCGCCGCCCGGCGCCGCTCACCCGGCGGGTGTAGTCGCCGTGTGAGATGGACCGGGCCACCGCGCGCATCTCGTCCAGCGGCGCGGTGAGGCCGTGCGCCACGAACTGGGTGATCAGCAGTGTCGCGATCACCGAGAACACGGTGATGAACTGGAACTCGGTCCGGGTCCGCAGAGCGACGATCAGCAGTCCGGTGGTGATGAACACCGAGACCACGACGAGCGTGCCCAGCTTGGCCTTGATCGAGAAGGGCCGCATCCCGGGCCCTGGCCAGGTCATGGCGCCGGAGTCTCCAGGGCGTAACCCACCCCGTGCACGGTACGGATGCGCTCCGCGCCGATCTTCCGGCGCAGCGCCTTGATGTGGCTGTCGACCGTGCGGGTGCCCGAGGCGTCCGCCCAGTCCCACACCTCGGCCAGCAGCTGCTCCCGGGAGAGCACCGCCCGCGGGGTGTTGGCCAGGCAGACCAGCAGGTCGAACTCGGTCGGCGTGAGGTGGACGTCCTCGGCGCGCACCCGGACCCGGCGCTGCGCGTGGTCGATCTCCAGCTCCCCCAGCCGCAGTATCCCGCTGCGCGGGGTGACGGCGGCCAGTGCGGCCCGTTCCACCCGCCGCAGCAGCACATGCACCCGGGCGGCGAGCTCCCGCATGGAGAACGGCTTGGTCATGTAGTCGTCGGCACCGACGCCGAGTCCGACGAGCATGTCCGTCTCGTCGTCGCGCGCGGTGAGCATCAGCACCGGCACCGGGCGCTGGGCCTGCACCCGGCGGCAGACCTCCAGGCCGTCGAAGCCGGGAAGCATGATGTCGAGCACCATCAGATCCGGCTGCCAGGCCTCGGCCGCGTCCACGGCCGCGGGGCCGTCCAGCGCGGTCTGGACCAGGAAGCCCTCCGCCCGCAGCCGGGCGGAAACGGCGTCCACGATCGTGGGGTCGTCCTCGACCACCAGCACCCGGCGCTGAGCCCCCGGGGTGGCCGCGACGCCGTTGTGGGTGGTGTGTGTCTGTTCCATCGCCCCGCCCCTGTCCGTTCTCGCGGGAGGCATCCCCCCGGAGGCACGGTCTTCGCTCGTGGATTTCGTGGGTGAACCCGTGTGCCGGTCAGCAGCGTAAAGGCAGCGGAGGGCTCCCGGCTACGCAGGGTGTTGCCCCGTCGGTGCGCGTTCGGGCCGGGCGCGCGGCCGGATCGTCGGGCTCGTACCGGATGACCTGTGCCAGTGCCGTGCCGCGCATACCGGGTCGGGGCTTCAGAGACCCTTCGATGCGAGATGGACCACGTCGGGCACACCTCGGGCAACGGCCACCTCTTCGGCCCCAACCCCGCTGAACCCGGCATTCCGCAATGCTTGTTCGAAGGCCGGGGACGGTTGCGCGGACCAGATGGCGAGCACGCCCCCCGGGGTCAGCCGGTCGTGGCAGTGGGCGAGTCCGGCGGGGGAGTAGAGGCTCCCGTTGTCCTCCGTGACCGTCCAGTCGGGCCCGTTGTCGATATCCAGACACAGAGCGTCGTAACGCTCCGTGGTCGTGCGGAGATGAGTCACCAGGTCCGTGTGCAGGATCGCGGCGCGGGGATCGGCGAGCGCGGCCCCGGAGATCCGCGCCAGCGGCCCGTCCCGGTGCCAGTCGATGATCGCCTGCTCCCGCTCCACGACCTCGATCCGCCCCCAGCGTCCCTGCTCGGCGGCCCGCACCAGCGAGAAGCCCACGCCCAGCCCGCCGATCAGCACGGAGGGGCCGGTCCGGCCGGCGGGCAGGGCATCCAGCGCGGCATCGATGAGCAGCCGCTCGGAGCGCCCGTCGGAGGTGTCCATCAGGAAACAGCCGTTGGCGATGATCTCGTAGTGCTCCCCGCGTTCCCGCAGCACGACCTCGCCGAACGGCCCGTCGCGGCGGTCGAGGGTGACGGGGGTGTCGGCGGAACGCGCCGGCATCGATCCATCGGGGGCGGTCATCGCGGTCATCGCGGACGTCGCGGACATGTCGTGGCTCTCCGGTCTCCGGTCGTGGCAGTCGGTGCCCGTCCATCCTGTCCTGCGGGCCGCGCGGAACGCCAAAGCCTTGCGGCCGCCCGCCCCGCCCTGGGCGCGTCCGGTTCACGGCCGAGGCGCCTTCCTCCCGTGCACCGCCGTGTACTCGGCCGCCAGCCAGGGCCCCAGGTCGTCGAGGAACAGGCGGAGCAGGCCCGGGTCGGGGGAAGCGGTACGGGCCGCGGCCGCGGCGGCGGTACGCATCTGGGCCGCGCGCCCCGGGTAGTAGCGGCCGAACACCTCGGCGGACTCCTCCAGGTCGCTCGTCCAGCCGCCCCAGCGGGGCATGACCAGGGTGAAGCCGGTACGGACGAGCCGCCGGGCCATGCGTCGGCAGAGCCGCGCCCGGTCGGCGTCGGCCAGGTCCTCCGCCGTCGCCGACGCCCGCCAGCGCGGCAGCACGAGCGCGAGATCGCCGTTGGTCTCGCGGGCCAGCAGTGAGGTGGGGCGGTAGCGGGGCAGGACGGAGGCGAGGTCGGGCCCGAGCAGCGGGGTGCACAGGCAGGCGACGAAGAAGCCGAGGTCGTGCCGTTCCAGCTCGCTGAGTGCGGTACGCGCACGGACCAGCAGGATGCCCGCAGTGTCGATGGCCGGGTGGCCGGCGTCGAGCGCGGCGGCGACGCCGTCGGCGTCGCCGCGGTCCGCGTCCGTCGGCTCCCCGCGCAGCGCCAGCAGCAGATCGAGGTCCGAGCGCCCGGGAACAGCCGACCCGCGCGGAACGCTCCCGTACAGGTAGGCACTGTGCAGCCGCTCGCTCCCGAACGCCTCGGCGATACGGGAGCGGGCATCCGCGACCACCGGCGCGAACGTGTCCGCGACGCGGTCGAGGCTTCCTTCGCGGGCGATCGTGCCGTCCCCGGCGAGGCCATTTCCGTTCATCCGAGCACTGTGCCGGAAAGGCCGGAGCGGCGGTCCCCGGCCCCGGCCCCGCCCCCTCTGCGCGTGATCGCTGAGAGCGAACAGGCCCATGGGAACATTCGGCGGCTCAGGAGCATTGAGTCCACATAGCTCAACTTGCCTGCCGAAGGGGAGATCATGACTAGCGAGTCCAAGGCGTTCACACCGATCGACCTGCCCGTGCTGCCGCTCGACGACGAGGTCGTCCTGCCCGGCATGGTGGTGCCGCTGGACCTGTCCGACACCGAGGTGCGCGCCGCCGTCGAGGCCGCGCAGGCCGCCGCCCGTCCCGACGGCGGCAAGCCCGAGGTGCTGCTGGTCCCGCGGATCGACGGGACGTACACGGGGACCGGTGTCCTCGGTACCGTCGAGCAGGTCGGGCGCCTCTCGGACGGCGACCCGGGTGCGCTCATCCGGGCCCGTGACCGGGTCCGGATCGGGGCCGGGACCAGTGGTCCGGGGCGGGCGCTCTGGGTGGAGGGGACCGTGATCGACGTCGTCGTGCCCGACCCCCTGCCCGGATCGGCGGCCGAGCTGGTCAAGGAGTACAAGGCGCTCGCCACCAGCTGGCTGAAGAAGCGCGGCGCCTGGCAGGTCGTGGACCGGGTCCAGCAGATCGAGGACCTCTCCGCGCTCGCCGACAACTCCGGATACTCGCCGTTCCTCTCCACCGCGCAGAAGGTCCAGCTCCTGGAGACCGTGGACCCGGTCGCCCGGCTGAAGCTCGCCGTCCAGTGGCTGAGCGAGCACCTCGCCGAGCAGGATGTCGCCGAGTCCATCGCCAAGGACGTCCAGGAGGGCGTCGACAAGCAGCAGCGCGAGTTCCTGCTGCGCCGCCAGCTGGAAGCCGTACGCAAGGAGCTCTCCGAGCTCAACGGCGACCCTGAGGACGAGTCCGACGACTACCGGGCCCGCGTCGAGGCCGCCGAGCTGCCCGAGCACGTCCGGACGGCGGCGCTCAAGGAGGTCGAGAAGCTGGAGCGGGCCAGCGACCAGTCACCCGAGGGCTCCTGGATCCGCACCTGGCTGGACACCGTCCTCGAACTGCCGTGGAACGAGCGCACCGAGGACGCCTACGACATCCGCGGCGCCCAGGCGCTCCTGGACGCCGAGCACGCCGGTCTCGCGGATGTGAAGGAGCGCATCACCGAGTACCTCGCGGTGCGCAAGCGGCGTGCCGACCGGGGGCTGGGCGTGGTGGGCGGTCGCCGCGGTGGCGCGGTACTGGCCCTCGTCGGCCCGCCCGGTGTCGGCAAGACCTCGCTCGGTGAGTCCGTCGCGCACGCCATGGGCCGCACGTTCGTCCGCGTCGCACTCGGCGGTGTCCGGGACGAGGCGGAGATCCGCGGTCACCGGCGCACGTACGTGGGCGCTCTCCCCGGACGGATCGTGCGGGCGATCAAGGAGGCCGGTTCGATGAACCCGGTCGTCCTGCTCGACGAGATCGACAAGGTCGGCTCCGACTTCCGGGGCGACCCGGCCGCCGCCCTCCTCGAAGTCCTGGACCCCGCGCAGAACCACACCTTCCGCGACCACTATCTGGAGGTCGAGCTCGACCTCAGCGACGTCGTCTTCCTCGCCACGGCCAACGTGCTCGAAGCCATCCCGGAGGCCCTGCTCGACCGCATGGAGCTGGTCCGCCTCGACGGCTACACCGAGGACGAGAAGGTCGTCATCGCCCGGGACCACCTCCTGCCGCGCCAGCTGGAGCGGGCGGGCCTGGAGAAGGACGAGGTCATCCTGGAGGAGTCGGCGCTGCGCAAGCTGGCGGGCGAGTACACCCGCGAGGCCGGCGTACGGAATCTGGAGCGGGCCGTCGCCCGGCTGCTCCGCAAGGTCGCGGCCCAGCACGAACTGGGCGACCGCGACCTGCCGTTCACGGTGACCGACGCGGACCTGCGCGGTCTGATCGGGCGTCCGCACCATGTGCCCGAGTCCGCTCAGGACCCGGCCGAGCGCCGCACGGCGGTGCCGGGCGTGGCCACCGGGCTCGCGGTGACCGGGGCGGGCGGTGACGTCCTCTTCGTCGAGGCGTCGCTCGCCGACCCGGAGACCGGGGCCTCCGGACTGACCCTGACCGGTCAGCTCGGCGACGTCATGAAGGAGTCGGCGCAGATCGCCCTGAGCTTCCTGCGCTCGCACGGTGCGGAGCTGGAGCTGCCGGTCGCCGACCTCAAGGACCGGGGAGTGCACATCCACTTCCCGGCGGGCGCGGTCCCCAAGGACGGCCCGAGCGCCGGTATCACCCTGACGACCGCCCTGGCCTCGCTGCTCTCCGGACGCCTCGTCCGTACGGATGTGGCGATGACCGGTGAGGTGTCGCTGACCGGGCGGGTGCTGCCGATCGGCGGCCTCAAGCAGAAGCTGCTGGCCGCCCACCGCGCGGGCATCACGACCGTCGTGATCCCGCAGCGCAACGAGGCCGACCTGGACGACGTCCCGGCCGAGGTCCTGGAGAAGCTGGACGTCCGGCCGGTCACCGACGTCCGCCAGGTGCTGGAGATCGCCCTCACCCCGGCCTCGGCCCCGGCGGAGGAGAGGATCCCGGCCGCGGCCTGAGCTGTCGTACGGGGCGTACGGCCCGAGCGTTGTACGGGGCGTACGGAACGGCCCGCTTCCCGCATACCGGCGGGGGCGGGCCGTTCCGCATGTCTGGGGGCCGCTCAGGGGCGGTAGATCGTGCCCGGCTGCGGCTCGGCCGGGGCCATCAGCTCGGGGACGGTCACGAAGGTGTAGCCGTCCTTCTGGAGTGCGTCGATGATGCCCGGCACGGCGGGGACGGTGCCCTTGTAGATGTCGTGCAGCAGGATGATGCCGTCTTTGCTCGCCTGGTCCAGGATGCGCTTCCGGATCAGTGCGGAGTCGTTCGTCGAGTAGTCCTTCGCGGTGGCGCTCCACAGCACCTGCGACAGCCCCAGCTCCTTGCTGACCTTGCTGACCTCGTCGTCCGTGCGGCCCTGCGGCGGGCGCATCAGCCGGGGCCGCTCGCCGGTGATCCTCTCGATGGCCTTCTGGGTCTTCTCCAGCTCGGTCCGTATCTCGTCCGGGTCGTGGTCGGTCAGGATCTTGTGCGTCCAGGTGTGGTTGGCGACCTCGTGGCCCTCGTCCTGGATGCGCCGCACGGTGTCCGGGTGCTTGACGACATGGTGCTTGCCCAGCAGGAAGAAGGTGGCGTGCACCTTCTTCTCCTTCAGGATGTCCAGCAGCTCGGGGGTGTCCTCTCCCGGCCCCGCGTCGAAGGTCAGGGCGATGCACTTGGCCTCGCGGCAGTCCACCGGCCCGAACGCGCCCTTGGCGTCGGAAGCCGCCTCCCCGCGCGCCGAGCCCGGCGCGGTCGTGTCCATCGAGCAGCCGCTCAGCGTCAGTGTGAGCGCCGCCACCAGAGCCGCGGCCAACCGCTTCCCGGGCAATGGCGTCTTTGACGACGGCACCTCGGACAGCGGCGTCTTTTCGGGCATGGCGAAGCACTCCTCCGTGCGGGAAATCCCGCACAGCCGTGCGGTACGCCGAGGACTATACCTAGTGCGTATACATGGAGTGCATAGTGGGTCGCGCCGCCGCCGTCGGCCCCCTCCCGGGCATCCTGCGAAATACTGGCCGAGCTGCGGCGTCGACCACCCGCGGCGACATGTTTCATCGGCAGAGAGCCGTAGAGGGGGTGCTGGCGTGCGCGGGAGTGAGAGCGAGCCGGAGCGGGGCGTGGCTGCCGGAAGCGGCGTGGACCACGAATTCCTGGCGCTGGAGCGTGAGTTGGCCGTGTTCCTGCGCCGGGCGCGGGCCAGCTCGGGCGAGATGGCCCGGGAGGTCCACCCGGAGCTGGAGCCCGCCGCCTACGGGCTGCTCGTCCGCCTGGAGTCGGCGGGCCGGCAGCGGGCCACCGAGCTGGCCGCGTACTTCGGCGTCGGCAAGGCCACCATGAGCCGTCAGCTGCACTCCCTGGAGAACCTCGGCCTGGTCGTACGCGAGCCCGACCCGGCCGACGGCCGCGCCTGGCTCGTCCACCTCACCGACGAAGGCCTGGCCCGCTTCCGCAGCGTCCGGGATGCCCGCCGCGAGCGCTATGTACGCAAGCTGACGGGTTGGGACCGGGCCGAAGTGGCGGAGCTGGCCCGGCTGCTGCACCAGCTGAACGCCCGCGCCGAAAGCTGACCCCGCGCCGAGGGCCGGCCCCGCGCCGAAAGGCCCCTACAGCTCCACCAGGATCGCCGTGGCGTCGTCGTGCACCTTGCCGCGCCGCAGCCGCGCGCGCCCGGCCCCCGCGTCGGCGGTCTCCAGCTCCCGTACCCGGTCGATCAGCGCCTGCGGCCCCGGCTTCCGCAGCCGCTCCAGCGCGGCCACCCAGTCGCCCTCGCCGAACATCTCCGTCCAGCGGCTCGCCCCGTCCGTCAGTGCGGCGAGGGCGCGGACCTCGGAGGCCGGGGCGCTGCCGGTCACCGCGCGCACCGCCACCGACGGATCGGCGGCAGCCGTGAAGAACCCGCCCTCCTTGTTGCGCACCGTGGAGTCCGCGATCTCGTCGGAGGCCAGCGAACCCGGCGGCAGCCGGTCCAGCCGGTCGTCGAGGACCGCGCGGACCGAGCCGTCCGGGGCCTCCAGCAGCAACACCGAATCCGAGAGCACCAGGTACTCGACCGCGTGTTCGCCCCAACGCGCCAGGACCACGGTCGCCTGAGGAGTACGCACGTGAGAAAGGTCACAGGTGGGTCGGTGGGCGTCGGCCGTACGGGAGATGGCCTCGGCCAGTACCTCGGTCAGGGACAGATCAAGGCGTGAACCGGACAGTTCCACCAGCGCGCCGCCCAGGCGGGCCGTGAACCACGGAACCGGGTGTACGCAACCGGGCTCCTTCGGCGGCGGAGTGACGCCGTCGAGCAGCACCAGTGTGCCGCCCTGACCGGACGCGGGGAGAGCGGCCGAGACCCAGTCCTCGTTGGGGCGTTCGGGACTGCCGGGGGCGGTGGCCAGTTCGATGCGCATGACGTCAGTCTCCACGACGCCTTCACGGGACCCGCACCCCGGCCGCATTGGCTTGTACCAGCAGGTCAACAGGGCCTCAGGGGCCGGAAGGAGAGACTCCGAACACGTGCGGGCGGGCATCCTGCCAAAGCCGGAGCGGAAGTTCCACCCCATCGTCCACGCATGGTCAGGGGCGCACCGGGGGAGACTTGTTCGCCAACTCAAGAGTGATGTTCACTCGTTCGAGTGGCGGAGCGGTTGATGCGCGCCCCCCTCTCAAAAGCACTGGAATGGTCAGAAGCCGTACCAGGAGCGGGGCGCCCCTCTGTGTGACCGTGCGTCACCTCTGCTTCAAGGGTGGACGAGTCGAGATTGCGAGCACCGGTGCAGAAGAAGCGGCCGCGGAGCAAGGGCACGACGCACGACGGTTCCGGGGTGACGCCTCCGGCGCCCGGCGCCGACAGGCGGACCGTGCGGGTGCGCAGCCGACTGGTCGCCGGAGTCGCGGTCGTCGGCGTCATCGTCCTGGCGGCGGGCGCGCCCGCCGTGCTCGGGGCCTCCGCCGATCTGACCGAGTCCCAGCGGCTCGTCACCCTCGCCGAGCTGAACCAGCAGGCCGTCACCCTCGCGCACTCCCTCGCCGACGAACGCGACGCGGTCACCGCGTACATCGCCGACGGCCGGGGCGAGGAGGGCGACAAAGACGCCGCGGAGAACCGCACCGCCCGCACCGCCCGCGCCACGCGCGTCGACCAGCAGATCGACGAGATCCACGAGGCGGCCTCCGCGGCCCTGCGCCGCGACCTCTCCACGATCCCCTCCCTGCGCCGGGACGCGCTGACGGGCAAGGGCACGGCCCTGGAGGCCCACCAGGCGTACTCCGATGTCATCGCCAAGCTGCACGGCATCGCCGCCGAGCTGGCCGGGAAGACCCCGCCGCGCGCCGCCGACGCCACCCGGGCCCCGCTCACCCTCGGCGGCGCGGCCGAACAGGCCTCCGCGACCCGGGGGCTCCTCCTCGCCGCGCTCGCCGTGCCGAGCCCCGAGCCCACGGCCCCGCAGACCGACCCCTTCACCGGGCTGCCCGTGCGGACCCAGGACGAGGAAGCCGCCCGGGCCGACCGCGAACGCGACGAGCTGAGCGCCGCCGCCCAGCAGGCCCGCGTACGCGAGCTGGCCTCGCTCGCCGAGTTCGACCAGGCGGCGAACCCGTCGGCCCGCGACAAGCTCTCCGCCACCGTCACCGGCCCGGAGGTCAACGACGCGGAGAAGTACCTCACCCGCCTCACCGACCGCCCCGAGCTGTCCGAGGCGGAGCGCAGGGTCAGCCCGAAGAAGCTGGAGGCCGCGCTCTCCGCCCGCGTCGACCGGATGCGCAGCGTCGAGTCCGCCCTCTCCACCGGCCAGGTCCGGCACCTGGAGGGGCTCCGCGACGACGACGTCACCGCGCTCGAACTGAGCATCGCCCTGCTCGGCGGCTGCTTCCTCCTCGCCGTCGGCGTCTCCACCGCAGTCGCCCGCACCCTCACCCAGCCGCTCGCCGTCCTCCGTATCGGCGCCGCCCGCCTCGCCGAGGAGCCCGAGACCGCCGAACCGGTCCGCTACACCGGCCGCAACGACGAGTTCGCCCAGGTCGTCCGGTCGATGAACACCCTGCACGGCAAGCTCACCGCCCTGCACCAGGACTTCACCGGCCGCGTCGAGAGCCTCAGCACCGAGCGCTCCGGCCTGATCAAGAGCCGCGAGTCCCTCGCCCAGCAGCGGTCCGAACTCCAGGACCGGACCGCCGAGCTGGCCACCCAGCTGGAACAGCTCAAGAACACGGTCCACCACACCTTCGTCAACCTCTCCCTGCGCACCCTCGGCCTCGTCGAGCGGCAGCTCGGCGTGATCGAGGGCCTGGAGGAGCGCGAGCAGGACCCGGAGCGCCTCGCCACCCTGTTCAAGCTGGACCACATGGCCACGGTCATGCGCCGCCACAGCGAGAACATGCTGGTCCTCGCGGGCGCCGACCACGGCCACAGCCACGCCGGCCCGATCCCGCTGGTCGACGTGGCACGCGCCGCCGTCAGCGAGATCGAGCGGTACGAGCGGGTCACCATCCAGTCCCTGCCGCCGCACGCCCAGATCGCCGGATTCGCGGCCGACGACCTCAGCCACCTCCTCGCCGAACTCCTGGAGAACGCGACCTCCTTCTCTCCGCCGGACTCCCATGTCGAGCTGTCCGGCTGGCTCCTGGAGACCGGCGAGGTGATGCTCTCCGTGTCCGACGAGGGCATCGGCATGTCGACGGTCCGGATGGGCGAGCTCAATGCCAGGCTGGCCGACCCGGGCTCGTTCGAGCCGGGGGAGCGGCACATCGACATGACCGGCGCCGGACTCGGGCTCCAGGTGACGTCGTTGCTGGCCGCCCGGCACGGAGTGCGGGTCCAGTTGCGCGAGCAGAAGGGAAGTGGAGTGGCGGCTGTCGTCGTCCTGCCGCAGACCCTGCTGCCCAAGTCCCTGCCCGCGGCCTCGCCGCCGGCCGTGCAACTGCCGGGCGACGGCCCGGCGCTCAACCTGCCGGGGTCGGTGGCCGAGGCCAACTCCAACGCCCTGCCGAGCCGTTCGCCGGTCGCGCCGACGGCTGATGAGAGGGCTGAGGCCGCCACGGAAACGACGGAAACGGCTGAGGCTACGGAGGCCGAGGCGGCTGCCGAGCCGATGCCGGAAGCCGGAACGACGGCCGCGCCCGTGGACGTCTCCGCAGAGGCCTTCGAGGGGGCCTCCGGGGAGGTCTGCGAAGAGGTCTCCGGCGCTGAGCCCGGGCCTGTGTCCGAGCCCGGGCCTGTGTCCGAGCCCGGGCCGGTGATCGTGCCCGACCCTGTGTCCGAGCCCGGCCCCGTGTCCGAGCCCGGGCCGGTGATCGTGCCCGACCCCGTGTCCGAGCCCGACCCCGGCTTCGTCTCCGAGCAGGCCGTCGAGCCCCAGCCCGCCGTGGACCCGATCATCGCCGCCGCCGAGCGCGCGATCCGCGAGAACGCCCCGACGGAGCCGCAGCGTGGGCCGGAGCCCGCGCCCGTACCGGAGCCCGCGCCCGTACCGGAGCCCGCGCCCGTACCGGAGCAGGAGCAGGAGTCGGAGCCGGAAGCGGAGGCCCGGCCCACGCCCGACGCGGGCGCCGAACCGGACGCCGACGCGGGCGCCGAAACTGGCCCCGGCTCCGACGCGGAGACGCCCGCCGAATCGGACTCCGAGATCACGATGCAGGTCCGCCTGCCGAGGCCCCCGGCCACCCCCACGGCCACGCGGCAGCCCGCCGACCCGTACGCCATCGGCCCCGACCGCCACGAGCGGCCCGCCGAGGGCGGCCCGGACGACGGCCCCGCGTTCCGCCCTGCTCCCCACGCCGAGGCCTCTCACGCCGAGGCCTCTCACGCCGAGGCCTCTCACCCTGAGGCCTTCTCCGCCGATGTCGTCCCCGGCCCCCGTCGCCCCGAGGGCGAGCGGGTCACGGACAAGGGGCTGCCCAAGCGCACGCCCAGGATCGTCCGGCCCGAGGGCTCTCCCGCCGGGCTCACCGGAGGCACCCGCACCGGCGGCATCGACAGGGACGATCTCCGCCGCCGTCTCGGCAGCTTCCACCAAGCGGCGAAAGAGGGCCGACGCGACGTCGAGGCCGAGATCGCCGAGTCCACCAGAACCACGAGCACCATTCACACCACCAGCACCGCACGGATCGACCAGACCGGCGGCCGCCGCACGGACGGCCGGAACGAAGAGACGGGGGACACAGTCGAGGAGGCACGCAGTTGACTGCGCCCAGCACATTCGGGCTGAGTACCGAAGCCCGGAACCTTCACTGGTTGCTGAGCAATCTCGTGGAGGAGGTGCCAGGGGTCCACTCGGTCACCGTCGTCTCGTCCGATGGCCTGATGCTGCTCTCCTCCGACCCCGGCCATCACAGCGCGAAGGCGGCCGGACCGGCGGCCGGGACGTCGGACGGCCCCAAGGGTTCCAGCGCAGACCTCGCCACCATCGTCGCCGGTATCGGCTCGCTGACCGTCGGCGCCGCGAAACTGATGGACGGCGGCGGCGTCAAACAGACGATGGTCGCCATGGACGAGGGCAGCGTCTTCGTCATGTCGATCAGCGACGGCTCCCTGCTCGGGGTGCACGCCGCCCCCGACTGCGACATGAGCGTCGTCGCGTACCACATGGCCCTCTTCGTCGGCCGGGCCGGACACGTACTCACCCCCGAACTCCGCAGCGAGCTGCGCACATCGATGGAGAGCGCCCAGTGACGACCGCCGCCGCAGCCGAGCCCGCCCCGCGTCTCCCCGGGCGCGGCGCCGACCGGCGCCCCGCCCGGGTCCGCCCGTACTCCCTCACCGGCGGCCGCACCCGCTTCGGGCACGTCCTGCTCGTCGAGACGTTCGTCGCGGCCCTCGAAGCACCCGAGGAGCGCCGCGAGCTCACCAACGGAAACCTCGTCTCGCGCGTCATGCCCGAGCTCCAGGCCATCGTCGAACTCTGCCGCCGGATGCGTACGGTCGCGGAGATCTCGGCCCTGTTGAAGATGCCGCTCGGAGTCGTCCGGGTGCTGCTCAGCGACTTGGCCGACCAGGGAAAGATCCGCGTGTACGGGACCGGGCACGGCACCGGTCAGCCCGACCGCGCACTGCTCGAAAGGGTGCTCAATGGACTCCGCCGTCTCTGAGGCGCCGCTCTTCGCCCCGCGCCAGCCGGGGCCCCGGGACCAGCCGGAGGAATCCCTCCAGGCCTGGCAGCTCGACCACACCCGCGCACCCACCGCCACCAAGATCGTGGTGGCGGGCGGCTTCGGCGTCGGCAAGACGACGTTCGTGGGCTCGGTCTCCGAGATCACCCCGCTCCAGACCGAAGCGCTGATGACGCAGGCCAGCGAGGAGACCGACGACCTCTCCGCGACGCCCGGGAAGACCACCACGACGGTGGCCATGGACTTCGGCCGGCTCACCCTCGACGACGACCTCGTGCTGTACGTCTTCGGCACGCCCGGTCAGCAGCGCTTCTGGTTCATGTGGGACGACTTGGTGCGCGGGGCGATCGGTGCGGTCGTCCTCGCCGACACCCGGCGGCTGGAGGACTGCTTCCCCGCGCTCGACTACTTCGAGAGCTGCGGGCTGCCGTACATCGTGGCGGTCAACCACTTCGAGGGGACGCCCGGATACGAGGCGGAGGACGTCAGGGAGGCCCTGACCGTACCGCCGCAGGTACCGATAGTGATCATGGACGCGCGCAACAGGATCACGGTCGTCGAGTCGCTCCTCGCCCTGGTCGGCCACGCCCTCGACGTCACCCCCGCCTAGACCGCCCAGACCGCCCAGACCGCCTCGAACCAGAGACAACGGAGAGCCGCGATGCGGAAGATACTCATAGTCGGAGCCGGTCAGTCCGGGCTCCAGCTGGCCCTGGGCCTTCAGTCCAGAGGCTACGAAGTCACCCTCATGTCCAACCGCACGGCCGACGAGATCCGCACGGGCCGGGTCATGTCGACGCAGGTCATGTTCCACACCGCGCTCCAGCACGAGCGGGACTACCAGCTGAACTTCTGGGAGTCCCAGGCCCCGAGGGCCGAGGGCCTCGGCGTCTCCGTCGCCGCCCCCGACTCCTCGCGCGCCATCGACTGGGTCGGCAAGCTGGACGGGTACGCGCAGTCCGTCGACCAGCGCGTGAAGATGGCGGGCTGGATGGAGACCTTCGCCCAGCGTGGCGGGCAGCTGGTCATCCACGGGGCGGCCGTCTCCGACCTGGACTACTTCTCCCGCACCTACGACCTGGTGATGGTCTCGGCGGGCAAGGGTGAGCTGGTCTCCATGTTCGGCCGGGACGCGGCCCGTTCGCCGTTCGACGCCCCGCAGCGGGCACTGGCCGTCGCCTACGTCCACGGCATGGGCCCGCGCCCGGAGCACCCGGAGTTCGACGCGGTCCGCTGCAACCTGGTGCCGGGCGTCGGCGAGCTGTTCGTCATGCCGACTCTCACCACCTCCGGCCGGGCCGACATCCTCTTCTGGGAGGGCATCCCCGGCGGCCCGCTGGACGCCTTCCAGGGCATCAGGGACCCCTCCGAGCACCTCGCGAAGACGCTGGAGCTCATGGAGAAGTTCACGCCCTGGGAGTACGCCCGCGCCACCAGGGTCGAGCTGACCGACGCCAACGCAACCCTCGCGGGCCGTTACGCCCCCACCGTCCGCAAGCCGATCGGCCGGCTCCCCGGCGGCGGTCTGGTCCTCGGCGTCGCGGACGTCGTCGTGGCCAACGACCCGATCACCGGCCAGGGCTCCAACTCGGCGTCCAAGTGCGCCGACTCCTACCTGAACTCGATCATCGAGCACGGCGACAAGGAGTTCGACGCGGCGTGGATGCAGTCCGCCTTCGACCGCTACTGGGACACCGCCCAGCACGCCGTGAAGTGGACCAACGCGATGCTCGGCGTCCCTCCGGAGCACGTGCTGAACCTGATCGGCGCGGCCGGTCAGCTCCAGCCCGTCGCGGACCGCTTCGCCAACGGGTTCAACGACCCGGCGGACTTCGAGAACTTCTTCTTCGAGCCGGAGAAGACGAACGCGTACCTGGCCTCGGTCTCCGCCGCCTGAAAGGTTCCTGACCAGCGGGTGTGCTTCGGCGGCCGGGCCCGCACCGCCGGTCCGGCCGCCGGGAGCCTATTCGGGTGCCGGGTCCGGTGCCGTGTCCGAGCCGTACCCGGTGTCCGAGCCGTCGCGGGCGCCCTCGGGGAGCTCCGGGAGCGTGTACGCGGACAGCGGTACGCCGCCGGGGTCCGGGCGGACGGCCCCGAGCAGCGGGTTCGACGCCACCGGGGAGACCTTCACCTCCGTACCGGGGCGGGGCGCCTGCACCACGAGGCCGTTGCCGATGTACAGCGCCACATGGGTCGCCTTCGGGAAGTAGACCACCAGGTCGCCGGGGCGCAGTGAGGAGAGCGGCACCTTCGGGAGCCGCTTCCACTGTTCCTGCGAGGTGCGCGGGATCGGCCGTCCGGCCGACGACCAGGCCCGGGACGTCAGCCCGGAGCAGTCGAAGGACCTCGGCCCCTCCGCGCCCCACACGTACGGCTTGCCGATCTGGCGGATCGCGTACGCCACGGCGTCGCCGCCCTGCCGTGTGGGCGGCCGGGTGGAGCTGAGGGCCCCGGAGGCGACCAGTTCGCGCTGGGCCGCCGCCACGCCCTGCTGCTCAAGACCGGCCAGCTGGTCCAGTTGCTCGGCGGAGAGCGTGGCGAGCAGGGCCTCGACCTGCTTCAGCTTGCCGCGCACGGCGTCGCGCTGCTTCTTCTGCCGCGCGGCCAGCTTCTTCTGCTGGTCCATCGCCTTCCGGGACGCGGAGGCCAGCGAGTCCGTGCGCCGGGCCGATTCGGTCAGCCGGTCCACCGTCGCCGCACGGCCCGCGGCCACGCGCTCGATGACATGGGTCTGGTCCATGGCCCGCAACGGGTCCCGGGCCAGCAGCAGCTGGAGGAACGCGGAGAAGTCGGTGCGGCCCTGATACTGCTCCCGGGCCAGCCGCCCGGCGTCGCCACGGCTGAGTTCCAGCGCGGCCCGCGCCTTCGTCAGGTCGGAGTCGACCTTCTTCGCCCGCGCGGTCTGCTTCTTCAGCTTCTCGGCGGTGGCGTTGTAGGCCTCGCTCGCCTCCTCCGCCTCCTGATAGAGGGTCTGCAACTCGCGCAGCAGGGTGGCGACATTCCTCGGTGCCCCGGCCTCGGGAGCGGCGAGGGCGGTCTCGGCGTCGACGAGGGATGCGGACGAGGAATCGTCGGACGGTACGGGGTCCGGCTCGGCGGGTGCGGCGATGGCCGGGGAGACCGTGAGCGCCGCGGTGAGGGCGGTCGTACAGACCGCGCGCAGGAGCCTGCCTGACACGACATCACCTCCGTGACCAAAAGTGGATTAATCCGATTAATCCGGTCACTCGGTGTCGGGTGATGCAAGCACTGCGCGGCGTGCCGTCCGAGGAATCCCCCGGACGGCGGTGGGGGAGGGGAGGGCCTCAGACCACGGGGAAGGCGTAGAAGACCTTGTCCCGCTGGACGACGGCGGTCTTGCCGACCGTGAGGGTCCGGTACGGCGCGATCACCGTCCCGCCCTTCGGGTCGGTGGCACCGATGTCCTGGAACTTCCACAGCCGCTCACCGTCGGCCGCCGAGAACGCCGTGACCTGGATCGCGTCGGCGGCGATCAGGGTCTTCTCGCTGGCGCTCAGCGTGATGGACGGGGCGTTCCCGATCCCCGGCACCTCCGTGGAGCGGCGCCACACGAGCCGGCCGGTCTCCCGTTCCACCGCGCCGACCTGCCGGGTGCGTTCGGTGGTGTGGATCAGCGGTCCGGCGAGGATGGGGGTGCCGAAGACCGAACCAGGGCTGCCCGCGACCCGCCAGAGCGGCTTCGTGGTGTCCGTCTCGAAGGCCTGGAGGTCGGTGCCGACCGCCGCGAACAGCGCCCCGTCCTCGTCGCCCGCGATACCCGCGACGGGGGAGGCCGTGCCGTACTGCTTCGTCCCCAGCAGCTTGCCGGTCTTCTGGTCGAACGAGCGGATGGAGCCCTTCCCCTTGGCCGCCTTGACCTCGGCCGGCGTGAGCGTGACCGACTCCTGCCGTACGAGGATGTCGGTGGAGCGCTCCCCGATGACCCGGTAGACGGGGGTGCCCGGGGCTCGGCCCGCCGGTACGGGCGTACGCCACAGTTCCTTGCGCTGCACGATGTCGTACGCGAAGAAGTACGCCTGGACGACCTCCTTGTCCTTGGCCTTCTTCTCGCCCTTCTTGGGCTTCGGCGCCTCCACGGTGACCGTGTGCGAGCCGGTGAACCAGACGACCGGGCCTGAGTGCCCGGCCAGCCGCCCGACCGCCAGGCCGGGCAGGTCGGTGAAGCCGTCCGTGTACCGCAGCCGGTGCACGACGGTGCCGTCCTCCGGCGACAGCCACAGGAACTCCGTCGGGGTGGCCACGAAGCACAACTCATCGCCCGCGGCCAGCGCGGCCTGCCCCTTCGCGGCGTCGGCGCGCTGCCACAGCCGCTTCCCGGTCCGCAGGTCGACGGCGCTCGCCTGGCTCTCGCTGGTCACCACCAGCAGCCGGTCCCGCCACAGCGCGGTGGTGCGCGGGGCGGACTCGGAGGCCGGGTGCCGGTAGATCCAGCGCGGTTCGGGTGCCTGCCCCGGCAGCGTACGGCGGGGCTTCGGCGCGGGCTTGTCGTCCGTGGCCGCCGCGGTGTCCCCGGAGCCGAGCGCGGCAACCGCACCGCCGCCCACGACCAGTCCGCCGACCGCCGCGGCCGCGATGGTCAGCAGGGTCCGGCGGCTGGTGGCGGGGTCGGGCGCGGGGGCAGGGGCGGGGGGCAGGGGCAGCGACACCATCGGGCCACCGCCGGGCCCGCCCGGGCCTCCCGGACCTGCGGGCCCGGCGGGGAGCGCCGGAAGGGCGGCCGGAGGGTAGGGGGCCGGGCCGCCCTGGGTGTGGGTGTGGCTCGGCTGCTGCGGGGCGGCGGGTGCCGCGGGCAGTTGGGGAGCCGGGGGGTGGGGGGTGCCCGGGGGAGCGGTCATTTCGTGGGGGACGGCGAGCTGGGTGGTCGGGCGGTCGTTCTGCGGCGGCCGCGGCCCGGTGTTGAGGAAGCGCGTGGTGCCCCGGTCCTCGCCGATGTCTCCGTTGGCCCCGCTGTCCCCGTCGCCCACGGGGGTGGCTGCGGGGGGCGCGGTGGCGGTCGCCGGTGCCGGTGCGGCGGTGGGGCCCTTCGCCAGCGCGGGAAGCGGCCGCGCGTCCTGGGGCACGAGGGCCTTGCGGGGGTCCTCGGGTCGGGCGTCCTCGGGCTGGGGGGCCTCTGGTCGGGTGTCCACGGGTCGGGCGTCCTGGGGTCGGGCGTCCTCGGGCCGGGGGGCCTCCGGTCGGGCGTTCTCGGGTTCGGTGGGGGTTGCGGACATACCAGGGATTCCAGGAGTGGGGGCGGGTTCGGTGGAGGCTTCGGTGTCGGTGTCGGTGTCGGTGTCGGTGTTGGTGGTGGCGGAGCCGGTGTTGGTGGTGGAGCCGGAACCGGAGTGGGTGGCCGTTGGCGTGGCTGTGGGGGCGTCGGTGGCCTCCGTGGCCTCGCCGGTCTCGGCGGTCTCCGTGGCCTCCGTGGCCTCGCCGGGCTCCTCGACCTCCTTGGGCTCCTGGGCCTCCCGGGCCTCCTCGGCCTCCCGGGGCGCGTCGGCGTCAGGACCGTCCGTACCGCCTGGACCGCCCGTAGCGGCCGGGCCGTCCGTAGGAGCCGGAGCCTCCGCAGCGGCCGGGCCCTCCGTGTCATCGGTACCCGCGCCGGGCCCTTCCGCAGCCTCGCCCTTCCCCGCCTGCCAGGCCTTCCCCTCCGGCGCCCCGAGTGCCCGCACCCGCGCCTCCTGGTCCGTGACCGCCGCCGCCAGCTGTTCCGGGAGCCAGCCGCCGTGGGCGAGGCCCGCTGCGCCCTCCAGGGCCAGTTCGGCGGCGACCGTGCCCGCGGTGGGACGCTCGGCCGGGTCCTTCGCCAGGCAGGACGTGATCAGCTCGCGCAACGGCTCCGGTACGGCGTCCAGTTCCGGTTCGTCCTCGGCGATGCGGCGGGCGGCCTCCTCGGGCGGGCCCGCCGTGAACGGGGTCGCTCCGGTCGCCGCGTATGCCAGGAGCAGTCCCAGTACGAACAGGTCCGAGGCGGCGGAGACCTCCTTGCCCTCGATCTGCTCGGGCGTCAGATAGCCGAGCCGTACCGAAAGCTGGCCGCCCGGCCGCGCCTCCGCCGAGGCCGCCGCGCCCAGCGGGCCGAACGCGGTGAGGCGGGGGCCGTCCTCGGCGAGGAGCACCGTGCCGGGGGCGAGGCCCTGGAGCACGGACCCGGCGGCGTGCACCCGGGAGAGGATCTCGGCGATGCCCGCGCCCAGTATCCGCAGGGCCCGCTCGGGCAGCGGTCCGGCGATCCCGACCGCCTCGGCCAGCGGCAGCGCGGGGACGTAACCCGCCGCCGTCCACAGGAGTTCCGGGGCCTCGTCCTCGTCCGCACCGGTCTCCAGGGGCGGGGTCACCCAGCCGCCCGCCAGGCGTTCGGCGGTGCGGGCCTCCGCCTGGAAGCGGCGGCGGAAGGCGGGCACGGCGGCCAGCGCGGGGCGCGCGGCGGTGACCACGGCCGACTCACCGGTCTCCGTGTCCCGGGCCACGTACTGCACGGCGCTCGCACCCTCGTGGAGACGCGCCAGCACGGTGAAGCGGCCGAAGCGGCGTGGATCGTCCTGACGCAGCGCCTCCATGGCGCACCCCCCTTGTGACCGTCCCTCGGCACCTGACCGTCGATCTTAGGGCCTCCGCCGAAGCGCGGCCCGTCCGCCACTCAGCCGCGGCCCGGGGGCTTCGACCAGGGCCACTTGAGCGTACGGCGCTCGCGGCCCCCGGGAACGTACTCGTACACCCAGCCGCGCTGGAGGCCGAGGCGTCTGGTGTACCCGGCCGGGACGCGCTGGTACGCGTACACGGTGGCCGGGCCGCCGTCGGGGGAGGGCACCGGGACCTCGTACCACTTCGGCGGATGGCCGGTCGGGCCCAGCAGGATCGGCAGCACCCGGCCGTCCAGGGGGCCGCCGCGGAAAGGGGTGTTCTCGCTCTTCACCGGGTCAGTCTGACGCAGCCGCCGCGGGCAGCAGGTGCGCCGCCTCCGCAACGACCGGAATCACCCGCTCCGCGAGCTGTCCCGCGGGTCCCCCGGCGGTCTCCAGCACGAGCAGGTCGTTCACCACGGACGCGGTCTCCGGGTCGGTGGCGGCGGTGGCCGCGAGGAGGGCGATGAGGTGGTCGACCAGCCAGCCGCGCAGCTCGGCGGCGGCGGGCCGCTTCCCGTCGTCGAGCCAGATCAGCGAGGCGGCCTCGACGGCCGCGATCCAGCTGCGCACCATCATCCGCAGCCGCGGCCCGGCGGGCTGCTCCGCCTCTCCCGCGCCGCCGATCCGTCCCAGATGGCGCAGGATCTCGTCGGCGGCCGCCCGGCGCACCCCGTCCACGATCGTCGTCGTACGGGAGGTCTCCACGACGCTGCCGCCGCGCAGCAGGGCGCTGAACCCGGTGTCGTGCTCGTCGACGAAGCGCAGATAGCGGTCCAGGACCCGGGCGACCCGCTCGGTGGGCGGGCCCTCCGGCGGCTCGGTGAAGCACAGCTTCAGCTCGTCGGCCGCCGAGCCGAGCGCGGCCTCGTACAACTGCTGCCGCCCGCCGGGGAAGTAGCGGTAGACCAGCGGCCGGGACACCCCGGCCGCCACCGCCACGTCGTCGAGCGAGACCTCGTCGGGGGCCCGGTGCGCGAAGAGGCCGAGCGCGGCCAGCAGCAGCTGGGCGCGGCGCTCCTCGACACTGAGCCTGCGGTACGTCGCACGGGGCGGCGGGACTGCGGCGGTGGGCGTCATGCCACCGAGACTAAAGCCTGGGGCCCGCACCGCTTCAGGCCAGCAGCCCGGAGCTTCGCCACAGTCTGCGGCCGACGCCGTTCAGCAGCCCGATGTCGTCGAAGAAGTCCGTCAGCCGCTTGGCGCCGGTCTGCATGACTTCGGCGCGGTGGCCGCTCGCCCTCACCTCGGCCACGGCCGCCCGGCGGTCCAGGCCGACGTTCTCGTACACCTGCGGGTTGACGAAGCAGACGGAGAAGACGCGGGCCGCCTCGCCGCAGCTGACCCTGGTGAGTTCGCGCTCCCAGCGCGGGGCGGTCACCATCTGGCGGCGCAGCTCCTCGCGGGCGTACCGGACGTGCCGGGCCTCCTCGATCACATGGATGCGGGTCACCCCGCGCACCAGGGTCTGCACCCGGTCGTCCGGGAACGTCAGGCGCTGCATCCAGTCGAGGATCTCCTCGCCGAGCAGGGTCGCGGCGAACGAACCGGGGGTGGTGGAGACGGTCTTCAGGACCCGCGCCAGGTTGTGATAGAGGCGCGGCACCGGGTACGTCGGGGCGCCGCCCCAGTCGATCATGCGGCCGAACATCATCGAGTGCCGGCACTCGTCGGCTATCTCGGTCAGCGCGTAGCGGACGTGGTTGCTGGTGACGGGTTTGTCATAGATGTGCCGGACCAGCAGCTGCATCAGGATGATCTCGAACCAGATGCCGAGCGAGGCGAGCGCGGCAGCCTCGTGCCGGGAGAGGTCGAGACGCTGTTCCTCCGGCATGCGGTCCCACATCGGGGTGCCGTAGAGCGAGAGCAGCTCCGGCGGCCAGAACCACTTGCCCTCCTCGACAGCCGCGTCCCAGTCGAGTTCGGTGTCGGGGTCGAAGGAGTGTCTGGCCGAGGAGGCGAGCAGCCGCGCGGCGATCTGCTCGCGGTCGCGGAGCGGCCCGAATGCGTCACGGAGCAGGGTCATATCGCGATCGGTCGCGGTCGTCATGGCGGGAGCACCTCACGCTGGGGGTTACCGGCAGTCATCTCTTATGAGACTGCTCGTCAGCAAGCCCGTCAATCCCTTGCGGACGACTTGTTGACCCGCTGTCTACCAACGTGTGAACCTGCTGGGGAGACGGTGGGTGGGCACGCTCAACTACCGCCGGTGTCACGGAACTTATGAGCCAGTCGAGGCGAAGGAGCCGTCCGTGTCCACACATGACCTCTACACCACCCCGCCTGCCGAACCGATCTGGCAGGTCCCCGCCACCGGATCCGCCCGGTTCAGCTGGGACTACGACGACGGCCGCGAACGCCTCCTCGCCCTCTACCAGAAGGGCAAGGACAAGCAGTGGGACGGCAGCAAACGCATCGACTGGTCCCTGGAGGTCGACCCCACCGACCCGCTCGGCACCCCTGACGAGGTGCTCACGCTCTACGGCACCCCGCACTGGGCGAAGATGACCGACCACGACCGGGGTGAGCTGCGCAAGCACTACACCTCCTGGCAGTTCAGCCAGTTCCTGCACGGTGAGCAGGGCGCGATGGTCTGCGCCGCGCGGATCGTGGAGTCCGTCCCCGACCTGGACGCCAAGTTCTACTCCGCCACCCAGACCATGGACGAGGCCCGGCACGCGGAGATCTACGGCCGCTTCCTCCACGAGAAGATCGGCATGCTCTACCCGGTCAACGACAACCTCCAGGGCCTGCTGGGCGACACCCTGCGTGACTCCCGCTGGGACATGCCCTACCTCGGGATGCAGGTCCTGATAGAGGGCCTGGCGCTGGCCGCCTTCGGGATGATCCGCGACACCACGACCAAGCCGCTGCCGAAGCAGATCCTCGCGTACGTCATGCAGGACGAGGCCCGCCATGTGGCCTTCGGGCGGATGGCGCTGCGCGACTACTACAAGCAGCTCAGTGACGCCGAACTGCGCGAGCGCGAGGAGTTCGTCATCGAGGGCTGCTACCTGATGCGCGACCGGCTCAGCGGCGTCGAGGTCCTGGAGAACTTCGGCATCGGCAAGCAGGAGGCGAAGGAGCTCTCCGAGCACTCCGAGTACCTCCAGCTCTTCCGCAAGCTGCTGTTCAGCCGGATCGTCCCGTGCGTCAAGGACATCGGCCTGTGGGGCGAACGGCTCCAGAAGGCGTACGTCGACATGGGCGTACTCGAACTCGGCGACTCCAACCTGGACCTGCTCATGTCGCAGGACGAGGAGATAGCCGAGGAACTGGACCGCGAGCGCTTCGCCGCCGAGGAGCGGGCCCGGGTGGCGGAGGTGGCGGAGGCGATCGGCGAGGGGGCGGCGGCCGACGCGGCCTGAGCGGCGGGTGCCGGCGCGGGGCGTCGGGGTGAGCCGATGGGGCGGGCCTTTCGCGCGGGGGGATTCTCTCGACCCGGTACCGATGTCGACCGCATCGAAATTCCGTTCGCAAACGTGTCGTACCGTGAGCGTATGACCACCCCGCCGAACCCGTCGCAGGGCCCCTACGGGCCGCCGTCCCCGCAGAACCCCTACGGTCCGCCGCCGGTTGCGCCGGGGTCCGTGCCGCAACAGCCCTACGGTCACCCGCAGCAGCCCCCGGCCCCGCCGCAGCAGGGCGGCTGGGGGCAGCCCGGCATACCCGGTGGCGGCGGGCCGGGGTCGGGCGGCTGGCCGCCCCAGGGTCCGCAGCCGCCGCGCAAGACGAAGACCGGGCTGATCGTCGGCATCGCGGTCGGCGCGCTGCTCGTGGCGGGCGGCATCGTCTTCGGCGTCACCCAGCTCGTCGACAAGGGCTCCGACCTGGTCTACCCGGAGGCGGAGTACGAACTCCGTGTGGAGAAGCAGTTGCTGGACGGCGAGTTCAGCCTCACCCAGGACCTCTCGGAGACGGAGGGCAAGGAGATCGAGGACACCCCCGACGCCAGCATCCGCGACGCCAACGCGATCGTCGCGCAGTACGGCTCGGACAAGGGCGGGGTCCTGGTGCTCTCCGGGATGCACGGACGCCTGGCGAGCCCCGGATTCATGCGCGGCAAGATCATGGAAGGGGCGGCGGAGGGCGACGGCGCGAAGCTCGTCGTGCCGCCCAAGAAGTTCACGCCGACGGGGTACGACATCACGATCGAGTGCCAGGTCGTGCAGTCGAAGGAGGGCGTCGGTGTCGCCAACATCCCGATGTGTGCCTGGGGTGACGACAACACCGCCGCGATGGTCGCGCTGATCCGGCCCGAGAGCATCCTCAAGTCTCCCCGGTCCATCGACCTGGCCGAGGCCGCGGCGGAGACCGCCGAGGTCCGGGAGGAAGCCCGCAGGCCGATCGGCTGACCTGCCCGCGGTCCGGGCAGGGGGAGCCGGAGCCTCCCGCCGACCGACCGACCGACCGACCGACCGGCCGCCCGTCCATCCGTCGTCGATCAGTGCACTCCGGCCGGTGCCGGGAAGCGGGTGCGCAGGGTGAACGCTCGCTCGGTCGGGCCGTGTTCACGCAGGTGCAGCAGTCGCTCCTCGGCGTCCGCCACCGTCGGGCGTTCCCCCGCCGGCACCCACCACAGGGCGGTCATCGCCTCCCGGATCTGCTCGAACCACTCCCGGCGCCGGCTCATCAGCTCCCGGTGCCGCCCGGCGTACATGAAGGCGGTGAGCGCTTCGACGTCCCGCCACACCGACATGTTCACGATCAACCAGTCGTCCCCGAAGACCGGGACGTCCGTGGCGTTTCCGGAGTCGGAGCGCAGTCGCCAGAGGAACCCGTCGGCTGCGTCGGCGACCGCGTTCACCGGGTCCAGGCCATCGACGAAGTCCTTCAACTGGGGTGAATCCAGCGGGAACCTGAGCCGTGAGATGTTCACCTGAGCCAACTCGTGTTCTCCGCTGCTGATTTCTGTCTCGATAGAGGTCATGACCGCACGGTAGGCAGAGTCCTCTCCACGGCGTGGGCCATTCCGAGCAGCGAGACGTCCGCCCCCCGCGCCGCCACCAGCTGGAGCCCCACCGGGCAGCCGTCCCCGGTGAACCCGGCGGGCAGGCTCGCCGCCGGGTGGCCGCTCAGGTTGAACGCCCAGGTCAGGGCGGTGGAGTAGAGGTCGCCCGGGCCCTCGTGCCCATGCGGCCGGTTCGGCGTGACCGGGGTCAGCAGCAGGGGCGCACGGGCGAAGAGCGCGTCCAGCCGCGCGTCGTTCGCCCGCCGCACCGCCACGGCCCCCGGGTCCCCGGGCGCCCCGCCCCGTACCGCCGGCCACGCCCGCGCCGGATCGAGCAGTTCGCAGCCGGTGTCCAGCAGGCGTACGGTCCCCGCCGCGACGAGCCGGTCCACCGCTGCCCGGACCACGGCCGACACCTCCGGGTCCACGTCCGCGAAGCCGAGGTCGTCGCTGTGCACGGCGGGCAGCGGGAGAGAAGGCGCGGAGGGCGGTTCGTACCCGTCCAGCACATGGCGCAGGTACCCCTCGGCGGCCGCCGCCGACCGGGCCAGTACGCCCGGCGACGCGAGCCCGGACCGGTCGGGGGAGGGGAGCAGCCCGTTCGTCGTCTTCAGACCGAACACCCCGCACCAGGCGGCCGGGATGCGGACCGACCCGGCCCCGTCGCTGCCCGTCGCCAGCTCCGCCATCCCCGTCGCGACCGCCACCGCCGAGCCCGCCGACGAACCGCCCGGCGTCCGGTCCGCCCGCCACGGGTTGACCGTACGGCCGTGGGCGCCCTGTCCCCAGGTCTGCCAGCGGGTCCCGGGGCCGGGGACGGAGGTCGCGCCGACCGGGACCCCGCCCGCCGCGATCAGTCGGCGGGCCGCGTACGAGCGGATGCCCGCCGGGCCCTTCACCGCGAACGGCAGCCCGCCCAGCGGAAGTTCCCGTGCCTCCGGCTCACGGGCGAGCGCCTCGTCCGGCCAGACCTCGATGAACGCGTTGAGCGCCGGGTCCAGTCGCCCGATCCGTTCCAGGGCCCGCGCCACGGCGGACGGTCTCGGTGTCATGCCCCCAGTTTCCCGGAGAGCGCGGGTCACTCCTCCAGCGCCGCCTCCATCACCGCCCGTGCGATCGGGGCCGCGCTGCCTCCGCCGCTGATGTCGGCCCGGTCGGCGGAGGCGTCCTCCACGACCACGGCGACCGCGACGGCCGGGCGGCCGGAGCCCGGGGCCTCGGCCCAGGAGATGAACCAGGCGTACGGAATGCCGGAGTTGTCGACTCCGTGCTGGGCCGTTCCGGTCTTGCCGCCGACCCGCACCCCGTCGATCGCCGCGTTCGACCCGGTGCCGTTCTCCACCGTGTCGACCATCATCCGCTGGAGCTGCACCGCCGTCGACGGGCTCATCACCCGCTCGTACGGCCGGGAACCCTCCTGCCGGACGGTGTCCCCGTCGTGCGTGGTCACCCGGTCCACCAGATGCGGGCGGCGCAGATCGCCGCCGCCCGCCACCGCCGAGGCCACCATCGCCATCTGGAGCGGGGTCGCGGTTGTGTTGAACTGCCCGATCGAGGACAGGGCCAGCTGGTCCTCGCTCATGTCGGTGTCGAAGTTGCTCCTGGCCACCCCGGACGGGATGCGCAGCCCGGAGTCGTTGAAGCCGAACTTCCCGGCCGCCTCCGCCATCCCCGCCAGGCCGACCCGCACGCCCAGGTGGGCCATCACGGTGTTGCAGGAGGCCCGGATCGCATCCGCCAGCGAGGCCTTCTCGCAGCCGCGCGACTCGTCGGGCAGGGTGGTCCTCGTATGCGGCAGGACGTACGGGGACGGGGTGTCCGTGGGCGCGTCCGGGTCGGTGACCACCTGGGACTCCAGGGCCGCCGCCGCCGTCACGATCTTGAAGGTGGAACCGGGCGGATAGGTCTGCCGGATGGCCCGGTTGAGCATCGGCAGGCTCTTGGCCGCGTTCAGCCGGGTCCACGCCTCGGTGACGGCCGAACCGGTGCCGGAGAGCCGCTCGGGGTCGTACGAGGGGGCCGAGACCAGGGCCAGGATCCTGCCCGTCGACGGCTCCAGGGCGGCCACCGCGCCCCGCCGCCCGCGCAGGCCGTCGTAAGCGGCCCGCTGCACCGACGCCTTGACGGTGGTGACCACATTGCCGCCCGGCTGCCGGCTCCGCGTGAAGTCGTTCCAGAAGGGGAGCGGCGTCAGAGCTGAGTCCGTACCGGACAGGACGGAGTCCTCGGCGTTCTCGATGAGCGTGGTGCCGTACGTCTGCGATGCGTATCCGGTCACCGGGGCGTAGAGCGGGCCGTTCCGGTAGGTGCGCTCGTAGTCGAGCTGCTCGCCGGTCCTGCGGTTGCCGGTCACGGGCCGGTCGCCGACGAGGATGTCGCCGCGCGCCTGGTCGTAACGGGCGATGGCGCCACGGCGGTTGGCGGGGTTGTCGTTCAGCTCCTCGGCCTCGAAGAGCTGGACGCGGGCCGCGTTGACGAGCAGCGCCACGAGCAGCAGCAGACAGAAGGCGGCGGCCCGCCGGATGTAGCGGATCACCGCTCGTCCTCCTCCCCGGCTCCGGCCCCGGCTTCTGGCCCGTTCTCCAACGCCGTCGCGATGACCCCGGTCTCCACCTGCTCCGGGTGCGGTCTGCGCGAGACGTCACTGACCCGGATCAGCAGGGCGACGATGATCCAGTTGGTGACGACGGACGACCCGCCCTGGGCCAGGAACGGCATCGCCATCCCGGTCAGCGGGATCAGCCCCATCACCCCGCCCGCGATCACGAACACCTGGAGCGCCAGGATCGACGACAGGCCGATGGCGAGCAGCCGCCCGAACGGGTCGCGCAGCGCGAGCCCGGCCCGGTAGCCGCGCGCCACGAGCAGCGCGTAGAGGAGGAAGACGGCGGTCAGGCCGCTCAGTCCCAGCTCCTCGCCCGCCGTCGCCAGGATGAAGTCGGACTTGGCGGCGAAGCCGATGAGGATGGAGTGGCCCGCGCCGAGCCCGGTGCCGAGCATGCCGCCCGCGGCGAACGCGAACAGCGACTGGGCGAGCTGGCCGGGGCCCCGCCCCGCGTCGATCGAGGCGAACGGGTCCAGCCAGTCCTGCACCCGGCCGTGCACGTGCGGTTCGAACGAGCCGACGACGAACGCCCCGGCGGCGGCCAGGAGCAGCCCGACCGCGATCCAGCCGGTCCGGCCGGTCGCCACGTACAGCATGATGACGAAGAGTCCGAAGAACAGCAGCGAGGTGCCGAGATCGCGCTCCAGCACCAGCACGCCGACGCTCAGCAGCCAGATCGCCACGATGGGCCCGAGCACCCGCCCGGCGGGCAGCTGGAGCCTCCAGACCTTGCGGCCGGTGTACGCCAGCGCGTTGCGGTTGGCGGCCAGATAGGCGGCGAAGAACACCGCCAGCAGGATCTTGGCGAACTCGCCGGGCTGAAAGGAGAGTCCACCGATCCGGATCCAGATCTTCGCCCCGTTCACCGCCGGGAAGAAGATCGGCACGATCAGCAGCGCGAGCGCGGTGGCCACCGAGAGATACGCGTACCGCTGGAGCACCCGGTGGTCGCGCAGCAGCACCACGACGGCGGTGAACAGCGCGACGCCGAGCGTGGACCAGATGAGCTGGGTGGGCGCGGCCTGGTCCCTCGGGGTCTCCAGGTCGAGCCGGTAGATCAGGACCAGGCCGAGACCGTTGAGCAGGACGGCGATCGGCAGCAGCAGCGGATCGGCGTACGGGGCCCGGAAGCGGACCGCGGCATGGGCGAGCAGAGCGAGCATGCCGAGCCCCGCACCGTATCCGGCGACATCGGGGGGCACGGCCCCGTTGCGGGCCAGGCCCACCGCCGCGTAGCCGTAGACGGAGATGAGGACGGCCGCGACGAGAAGGACGAGCTCCACCCCGCGCCGCTTCGGCAGGCGTAGCTCGGGCGGGGGAGCATCCGCCGTCGTTGCGGTCATGCCCCGCAACGTAGCAAGAGGTGCGCTGTATTTCCCTTATGTCACACCTTCCTGATGTCCTCGTCGCCCGGCGCCGGGACGCCTGCGTCCGCCCGTGGGGCGGGCGGCTGCGGAGCCGGGCCCGACGGGCGGACGGACGTGCGGGTGAGGGGGGGTCAGCACCAGCGCGGCGCGGCACCGATGTTCTCGATGTAGCGGGCCGAGCCCCAGGCCCAGGTGCCGTCGGTCAGCAGGTACCAGCGGTTGTTGCCGTCGACGTTGTCGCCCTTGGTCTTGCAGAAGATGTGGACGACCGCACCGTGCTCGACCGAGCCGACGATCCGGCTGCTGCGGGTCGGCTTGTCGCGGAGCAGCAGGTAGGGCTTGGCGATGACCCGGCCCTTGTAGGTCCGCTTGGGCCTCTGGGGCTTGGCCTGCCCCTGCCCCTGCGCCTCCTGGCGGGCCTCGTGCTCGCGCTGGAGGGCCGACGCGGAGAGCTCGTCGGATGTCGGGTCCGGGGCGGTGGCCTCGGCGCGCTGCCCGGCGGGCTGGGGGTCCGCGGCCAGGGCGGCGGGGGCGCCGGCCGTGAGCGCCGCGAGGGTGCCTGCGGCGACGCACAGGCCGAGCCGGCGGAAGCGCGAGGGGCGGGACAGGGGGGACATGCTGCCTCCATGCGAAAGAGAAGGGGAACCGTGGGGGACACGAGCTGGGCTCGCCCTGGTCACGCTAAATTCGCCACAGAGGGTCCGCAACGCGTCACGTTCGGTGAGGAGGGCCTTCGTGTGAGCCGTCCGGGTCACCGTGGGCGTCACCGCCGGTGGCTTCCCCGCCCCTTTCCTCCTCGCCGAGGTGCACGTACTCCGGCAGGGTCATCCGGGCCAGCGCGCCGCCGTCCGGCGGATTGCCGAACTCCAGCCGCGCGCCGATGACCTGGGCCTGGCCCACCGCGATGGTCAGCCCGAGCCCGTGGCCCTTGCCCGCCCCCTCCGTACGGAACCGCTGCGGCCCGCCTTCCAGCAGATACGCCGGGAACCCCGGCCCGTGATCCCTCACGGTCACCACCGCGCCGTCCACGCTCAGGACCACCGGAGGGGCCCCGTGCCGGTGGGCGTTGGCGACCAGATTGCCGATCACCCGCTCCAGCCGACGCCGGTCGGTCTCCACCCGGGCCGCGCCCGTCACCCGGACCTCGGTGTCGGTGCCGGAGGCGCGCACGACCCGTTCGGCCAGCGGGGCGAGATCGTGCACGGCGAGATCGACCTGCTCCGTGCGGGCGTCGAGGCGGGAGATCTCCAGCAGGTCCTCGGTCAGCGCCCGCATCGCCCTGACCCGGTCGCGCACCAGCTCGGCCGGGCGGCCGGGCGGCAGTAGTTCGGCGGCGGCCGACAGGCCGGTCAGCGGGGTGCGCAGCTCGTGCGCCACATCGGCGGTGAACCGCTGCTCGGTCTGGAGCTTGCGCTGGAGCGTCGAGGCCATCGTGTCGAGTGCGCCCGCCACGATCGCCACCTCGTCCTGCGCGCGGACCGGGCGGGCGGTGCGGGGGTCGTTCACCCGGGCGTCGAGATCGCCCGCGCTGATCCGGCGGGCCACCCGGGCGCTCTGGTGGAGCCTGCGGGTCACCCGGCCGACGGCGAACAGCCCGACGAGCAGGGTGGCGGCGATGGCCAGCAGCGAGGAGCCGATGATCGCCCGGTCGAGCCCGCCGATGGTGCGGGCGCTGTGGCTGTAGTCCGTCCAGGTGGCCAGCGCCCGCCCGTCCGCCGGGCCGGCCGCCCACATGGCGGGGCCGCCCTGTCCGTCCGGGTCGCCCGGGCGGTGCGGGCCGTCCGCCACGATGGTGCCCCGCTCGCCGCCCGCGGCCAGGGCGCGCAGCGAGGCGGGGAGGCCCGGCGGGTCGATGCCGGAGCCCCGCGGCAGCGGCTCCCCGGCCTCGTACGCGTCGGTGACCACCTCCAGTCGCTCCAGCGCCTTCTCGCGGGCGTGGCCGACCGTCTGCCGGGTCACCGCGGTGTGCACCAGGACGCCGAGGAGCGCGGCCAGCGTGCAGCACATGACGGTCAGGAAGACCGCGGACTTCCAGGTGAGGCCCGCGGCCCAGGAGGGGGAGCGGAGCCCGCGCCTCCTCATCGCGTCTCCGTGGGGGCGTCGGCGGTCGTGGCAGAGGCAGCGGTAGGGGCGGAAGCATCGGTGGCGGACGGCGTCGGCGAGGGGGTCCGTGTGGGTGTCGCCTTCGGGGTCCTCGGGCCCTTCCGGTGCTCGGGCGTCCGCAGGATCTCGTCCCGGGTGGGCAGCATCGCGCGCTGCCGGTCGTCCCAGGACCACGCGGTGCGGTACTCGTACCCCGGGATCACCGAGGGGGCCCGCATGATCACGTCCCGGCCCGCCAGCTCCACGCTGATCACGGCGTCGTAGGCGGACATGATCCGGGTCAGCCCGCCCCGGTCCGGCATATAGGCGCGCACGGCGAGCTGCTGGTCGGGCATGCGAATGCCGAGCACCAGTTCGTCCCTGCCGTCGCCGGTCAGGTCGCGGTAGTACGGAGGGAGGACCGGGCAGTCGTCGGGCGCCGTGCGGCAGGCGCGGATCTGCCGGACGGTCTCGTCCGGCAGCTCGTCCAGGCCGCTGTCCCGGTTCGTCCTGGCCTTCAGCCCGGCCTGCGCCACGGCGACCGGGTCCAGCCGCCGCACATCGCCCCCGGGCACCCGGATCCCCGGGATGCGGGCCGTCTCGCCCTCCCCGTAGTCGTACGGGGCGGAGGAGGCGGGCGGCAGCTCCGGCCAGAGGTGCTTGGGCTCGACGGCCGACGGCGCGTCCCCCGCGCTCTCCAGGCCGCCCGCCGCACCGCAGCCGGACAGCAGGGCGAGCGCGGCTACGGCGCACGCGGCGCGGGCCGCCGACGGGACGCGATACGGGCGCAAGGGGCTCGCCTCCTCTCCGGCGGGGCTCGACGGGCTCACGGGCGTCCGCCGGACCGCGCGGACGACAGGGGGGCTCACACCCTAATCGGAGGATCGTACGCAATGCCCACTTCATGCCCCTACGTGACGCCTCGGTTCGTCGTCGGTACGGGCCGGGGCTCAGCGCTGGTAAGGATTCCCGCCCTGGCCCGGAGGCGTGAAACCGGGCTGCTGCTGGGCCTGGCCGTACAGTCGGCCGTCCTGCCCGGCCGTGTGCTGCGCGAGCAGCTGGTCGGCCTGCTCCTGCGGTATCTGCTGCTCCCCGCCGCAGAACGTGCACTGCGTGGCGAACTTCGTCGAGAAGGGGAACAGCGGCACGAAGAACAGCGTGAATTTCGTGACCCGTTTGCGCAGGGTGTGCGCGGCCGGATTGCCGCACCAGCCGCACACCATCGTCAGGATGGCCAGCTGGTGGAGGTAGCCCTTGGTGCCGAAAATGATCATGCCGTGGTCCCTTTCCCCGTCTCTCGTCCCGTGCCGCGCCCCGTCTGCCGGAGCGCGCGTCGGCACAGCGTCAGGAGCTTCTCGTCCTCGTGGATGTCGTGGCTGCCGTACCCGCCGTCCATCGCGTTGTGACGGCGTACGGAGGCGAGTTCGGTGTGCAGGACGTGTGCCGCGGCCGACCCTCCGGGGACCGGTCCCATCCGCGCCAGGCATTCTGCCACCCGGACCCGCACATGACGGCTGCGTTCCCAGGCGGCCAGCAGCACTTCGGTGGTCTCCCGCGGCCGTCCGGACACCTCCCACAGCGCGATCGCCGCGTCCACGCGCAGCCACAGCTCGTCGTGGGCCAGCAGCCCGCGCAGCCGGGGCGCGGCCACCTCCGCGCGCGGCCCGAGGGCCCCCAACGCCACCGCCGCCGCCCGCCGGTCGTGCACCTGGTCGGACTGGAGGCCCTCGATCAGCACCGGCAGCACCGCCCCGGTGTCCCCGGAGACCGCCCACAGCGCCTCGGCCGCCTCCGTCGCCGCGGCCGTCCCCGGGTGGCGGATCAGCGCCCGCAGCTCCGGGACGGCCTCCCGCGCCGCGGGCCCGAACGAGGCCAGCGCCCGCAGCGCCGCCGTACGCAGCCAATCGCCCCGGTACGCCGGCGCCCCGCGCAGCACCCGCAGTACCTCGGGGGCCGCCTCGCCGGCGCGCAGCGCGGTCAGCCCGGCCAGCAGCGGGCTCGCCCGGTCGTAGGCGCCCTCGTCCAGCTCCACCTCCGCGAGCCTGTGCCGCAGCGCCCCGGCGAGCGGGCGGGCCGCCGCCCCGAGGTGGCCCACCGCGAACCCCACGTCGTGCGCCACCTGGGGCAGCTCCAGGGCCGCCGCGAGCGCGGGCACCGCACGGGGGTCGCCGAGGCGGGCCAGGGCCTTCACGGTGGAGCCGAGGCCGGGCGGGCCGCCGGCCCAGGCCTTCACCCAGCCGCCGGGGTCGGCGGCCAGCCGGGCGGCCAGGGCGTCCGCCGCGGGGGCCGCGAGGCGGAACAGCTCCTCCAGCACATGGCACGCGGCCTCCGCCAGCCGGGGCTCGGGGTCGCCCAACTGGTCGCCGACGAGCGCCACCAGCTCCTCGTAGGGGCCGCGCCAGGCCCGTATCAGCCCGCCGCTCATCCGTACGGCGTCGATGCGCTGCCAGCGGTCGGGGCTGCGCAGCTGGTCGGCGAGCAGCGCGGTGCGGTCGCCCACCCGGTCGTCGAGGCCCACGTGGAGCGTGCGCAGCAGATCGGCGGCCCAGGGGGTGCCGCGCCCCGCGCTGTCCTGAGCGGACAGGGCCCGCAGCTGTCCAACGAGCGTCGGCGCCGCGACCTGCTCGCCCCGGCAGCCGTCCGATGCGGCCACGGGCTCGGAGTCGGGGTCCTGGTCCATGGCCCCGGAGCCGTCTGCGGGCCCGGGGCCACAGCCGGGCCCGTCTGCGGCCCCGGGCCCGGGCTTGGACCCGGGTGCGGCTGTGGACCCGGCCCCGGACCCGGCTGTGGATGCGGTCCCGGACCCGGGGTTGGCCTCGGCCTTGGCCCCGGCAACGGTCCCGGCTTCGGCACCCGCCTCCCGGCCGGGCTCCGGTGCGGAGTCCGGGGCTCGCCCACCGCCCAGGTCCCCCGTGTCGCCAAGGTCCCCCGTGTCGCCCAGGTCTCCTGTGTCGTCCAGGTCCCGCACACTCCCCGGTTCCCCCGCACCGTTCGTCTCCGGGGCGGCGCACTCCGTCGGCACCGGGGGTGCCTCGGGTGCCGCGCGCATCTCGCGCAGCAGCCCCGACACCACCGGCACCACATCACCGGGCAGGACATCGGGCGAGCAGCGGGCCAGCTGGGCCAGGGCCGCGAGCCGCAGACCCGGCGAGTGGGCGCGGGACGCCAGCCCGTTCAGCCACTCCGCCACCCGGCCCGCCAGCGGCCGGTGCCGCAGCGCGACCCGCCCGGCGGCCTCGACGAGCGCGAGCCGCACCTCCTCGTCGGGCTCCACCGGCAGCCGCTCCCGCAGCAGCGCGAGGACCCGCACGGGGTGCCGGTGCAGCGTGGCGAGGGCCAGCGGGGCGGCGAGCCGCACTCCGGGGTCCTCGTCGGCGATCAGCTCGAAGAACACCCCGGCGCCCGCGGTGACCGCGGCCGCCGCCATCGCGTAGTTCGCGGCGCCCTCGATCTCGTCCTCGTCGATCTCGTCCTCGTCGTCCTCGTCGAGGTCGAACCCCCCGATGCTGGTGAGCAGTTCGACGACACAGCCCCGGTCCTGCACGCCCGGATCCACGACCAGCTCGAAGAGGAACGGGATGCATGCCAGCGTGCAGGCGTATACATCGCCCTGGTGGTGCACCGCGCCGTACATGCCGTCGAGCGCCGTCTCCCGCTCCGCCGGATCGTCCGACGCGAGCCCCCTCAGGAGCTCCGGCACATCGTCGGCAGGCCCGTAGGCATGCTCCATCGAGGCCCAGTCGACCTCATCGATCCCCGAGAACACGCCATCCCCTCCCCACGACCACGACAGCGCCCGGACGGGCACGCCCTCGCGGCGCGCCCGTCCGTCACACCCCTTCGGCGCGCCCCGCAGAAAGCGCCTGCGCAGAGTGTGCACCACGGGTCCGACAATCCACCCGCCACTTGCGGCCTTTCCTCACGCCGTAACCAGGTCATGACCAGGTCAAGACGATTCGGCTGTGAGGTCGCTGTGAACGAGGGACCGCCACAGGGCAATCCGCGCCCCCCGGGCTCACTTGGACCCGCCCAGGGGGTCACCCCGGGAGTGGACGCGCCTGTTCCGGATCATTCAGGGGGGCGAGGAGATCTCCGTACCGTTCCAGCCGCCCGCCCATGTCCCCGGCCCGGAACACCAGGGCACCGGCCTCCCGGCAGTCCGCGATCTCGTCCCAGGTGACCGGGGCGGACACGGTGGGCTCGGGCCTGGCGCGCAGGGTGTAGGGCGTCGCGGTCGTCTTCGCCGCCGCGTTCTGGCTGAAGTCGACGAAGACCTTCCCCGGCCGCAGGGCGCGCTTCATCCGGTGCAGGGCCAGCTCCGGAAGGGTCGCCTCCGCCTCCATGGCGAGCCGCTTCGTGTACGCGGACACCTCGCCGGAGGGGGTCGGCGTGAGCGGGACCAGCAGATGCAGCCCCTTGGACCCGGACGTCTTCCCGTACGCGGGCAGCCCGTCGGCCGCGAGCCGCTCCCGCAGCCAGAGCGCCACCGTGCAGCACTCCACGACGGTCGCGGGGGAGCCGGGGTCCAGGTCGAAGACCATCCGGTCGGCGATCTCCGGAGCGTCCGCCCGCCACTGCGGGGTGTGGAACTCCACCACCAGGTTGGCCGCCCACATCAGCGAGGCCAGATCCTGCACCATCACCTGCCGGGCGGCCGGGTCCTCGCTCCGGGGAACGGCGGCCGTGGCCACCCAGGCGGGCGTACCGGGCGGCGGATTCTTGGTGAAGAACAGCTGCCCGTCGGGCCCGTCCGGATAGCGCAGGAAGGACACCGGGCGGTCGCGCAGATGCGACAGGACCGCCCCGGCGACGGTGGCCGCGTAGTAGTGCAGCACTTCGCCCTTGGTCGTCCCGGTGGCCGGATACAGCACCTTGTCGAGATTGCTGAGCGAGACCCGTCGCCCCTCCACGTCGGTGATCGGCGTCATACGATAAGAATCACACGAAAACCTTACTTAACGCGCTTAACAGTCTTCCTGGTCAAAACGGTTAAAGGGGTGAACGGTGAGGTCCATATGGAACGGCGCGATCTCCTTCGGGCTGGTCAGTATCCCGATCAAGCTGGTCAACGCCACGGAGAACCACTCGATCTCCTTCCGGCAGGTTCACCTCGCCGACGGTGGCCGGATCCGGTACCGCAAGGTCTGTGAACTGGACGAGGAAGAGGTGTCCGCCGCCGAGATCGGCAAGGCGTACGAGGACGCCGACGGCACCATGATCCCGATCACCGACGAGGACCTCGCCCAGCTCCCCCTGCCCACCGCGAAGACCATCGAGATCGTCGCCTTCGTGCCCGCCGACCAGATCGACCCGCTCCAGATGGACGCGGCGTACTACCTCTCCGCCAACGGCGTCCCGGCCGCCAAGCCGTACACCCTGCTGCGCGAGGCCCTCAAGCGCAGCAACAAGGTGGCCCTCGCCAAGTACGCCCTGCGCGGCCGCGAACGGCTCGGGATGCTCCGGGTCGTCGACGACGTGATCGCGATGCACGGCCTGCTCTGGCCCGACGAGATCCGCGCACCCGAGGGTGTCGCCCCGGACAGCGACGTCACCGTCCGCGACGCCGAACTCGACCTGGCGGACGCCCTGATGGACACCCTGGGTGAGGTCGACATGGACAGCCTCCACGACGACTACCGGGAGGCGGTGGAGGAGCTCATCGCCGCGAAGGCCTCCGGCGAGACCCTGCGGCCGGCCGCGTCCGATGACTCCGGCGGCGGCAAGGTCATCGACCTGATCGCGGCCCTGGAGAACAGCGTCCGCGCGGCGAAGGAGTCCCGCGGTGAGGGTGACGAGGCCGAGGGGGCCGAGGGCGCCGAGGGTGGCGAGGGTGGCGAGGGCAAGGGCGGCATGGCCGATGTCCACCCCATCAAGAGGACGTCCGCGAAGAAGACCACGCACCGCACGCCGACCGGCAAGACGGTCACCCGCTCCAGTGGCTCCACGACCCCGAAGAAGTCCGCCCCCAAGTCCACCGGCGCGAAGAAGTCCACGTCGACGGCGAAGAAGGCGGGGGAGAAGAGCACGCCGAGGAAGACCACCGGGAAGACGTCCACGCCGACGGCGAAGAAGACCGGGGCGAAGAAGACCACGACGAAGAAGACCACGGCCAAGAAGCAGACGTCGGCGTCCTCTTCGAGCTCTTCGAGCGGGGGCACCACCAGGAAGACATCCGCCTCCTCCCGCAAACGCGCCTCGGCCTGACGGCGGACCCCGCCCCGCCGCCCCGCTGTCACAGTCCACCCGTACGCTACGGCGCATGAGCGCAGAGTCTCCCTCGGGACGGGTGATCGACGGCCGCTTCACGCTGGTGGAGCGGCTCGGCAGCGGTGGCATGGGCATGGTCTGGCGGGCCCGGGACATGGCCCTGCACCGGGACGTCGCGCTCAAGGAGGTGCGGCCGCCGGACCCGAACCTCGCGGAGTACGACCCCGAGGGCGCCCGCAACCTGCGCGCCCGCGTGCTGCGCGAGGCCCGCGCGCTGGCCCGCCTCGACCACCCCAACGTGGTCACCGTCCACCACATCGTCGACCCCGGCGAGGAGGGCTACCCATGGATCGTGATGGAGCTGGTGGCCGGCTCCTCCCTCCACGACCGGCTCGCCGCCGGACCCGTGGAGCCGGCAGAGGCCGCCGAACTGGGGCGCGGCATCCTCTCCGCCCTGCGCGCCGCCCACGCCTCCGGCATCCACCACCGTGACGTCAAGCCCGCCAACGTGCTGCTGCGCACCGACGGCCGCCCCGTCCTCACGGACTTCGGCATCGCCGCGATCCGGGAGTCGACCAGCCTCACGGCCACCGGCGCCCTCATCGGCTCGCCCGACTACATAGCCCCCGAGCGCATCCGGGGCACCGAGGGCGACCCCTCATCCGACCTCTGGTCGCTCGGCATGATGCTGTACGTCGCCGTCGAGGGCCGCCACCCGCTGCGCCGGGCCACCACCCTGGCCACCCTGGCCGCCGTCCTCGACGAGGAGATCCCGCCGCCGGTACGGGCCGGGTCCCTCGCCCCGGTCCTGAGCGCGCTCCTGACCCGGGACATCGCGGCCCGCCCGGACGCCGACTCCCTGGACGCCCTGTTGGCCGAGGCCGCCCGCACCGGTTCCGGTGACGGGAGCCCGGCCCCGGCCCCCGGCCCGACGCCGACGGAGCCGGTGCGCGATCGGCCCGCGCCCGCCGGGCCCGGAGTGCCGGATGGCCGTGTCCCGCCCGCGTACGGCTTCCCGCCAACCCCCGCGCCCGTACCGAACAACCCCTACCGACCGGGCAACCCTTACCAGCAGCCGTACGCGGCTGCCGTTCCCGTCCTCACCGAGGACGAGCGCAGACGGCGGAGTCGGCGCCGCACCCGGATGGCTGTCACCGCCTCGTCCGTCGTCTCGGCCCTGGTGCTCGCGGGCGTGGTCCTCTGGACGAGCGACGTCCTGCCCTTCGGGCGTTCCGGTTCCGACGGCGGCGACCGCCCCCGTGACACCGCGGGCGCCCCCGCGGACGGCTCGAAGGAGACGCCCCCGGCCGCCAACCCGACGCCGGAGGGGGTCACCGACGACGAAGGCGACGGCGACGATCGCCAGGGGGGCGAGGAATCGGAGACCCCCGAGAACCTGCTCACCCCGGACGGAGCGCGGGCGGCGATCAAGGCGCTGAAGCCGCTCATGGGCGGGACGAAGGTCACCGACTTCACGCTCCACGGCGAACACGCCTCCGCCGAGGCGCCGCTGAAGTCCAACTCCCGCCTCTACGACCGGTTCAGCTACCGCGACGGCCAGGCGAAGAACGACGAGCTGGGCGGCACGCTGACGTCCGGGGAAACGACGGTCGACCTGAACTCCGTCGACTGGGACGCGCTGCCCGCCCTCCTGCGCACGGCGGGGCGGACGCTCAACATCCCGGAGCCGGAGAGCCGTTACGTCATCGTGGACCCCTCGTCACCCTTCCACGACGACCGTCCGGTGCTGCGCGTCTACGTCACCGACTCACACGGCGGAGCCTTCCTCACCGCGCACCTGGACGGGCGGGTCATCGAGAAGAGCCCGCGCCCGAAGGGCTGACGCCCCGGGGAACCGACACCGGCCGGACCGGGTCCGGCAGCACGGGCAGGTCCAGGCCGAAGGGGCTCCGCTCGATGACGTAGGTGCAGCTCGTGTACGTGTAGCCGGGCCGGACCTTCGATCCGGCGGAGTAGCTGTCCACCCGGGCGGTGGCGCCCGTGCCGTGCTTGTAGAGGAAGTGGTAGTCCCCGGCCGGGAGTCGCAGCCGTGCCTTCGGGTAGCTTCTGCCGCTCGTCCGGCAAGCCTGCCGCGCGCCGACGGCCGCGCCGCTGTACCGCCTGCATCCGTCGCAGGCCTTCAGGGAGACGGTGCCGGTGACCGGGCCGGTGTAGAGCACCTCGACCGCGTTCGGCGCGTCGTTGCTGATGACCAGCTCCATCCGGGCACCCCCGGGGCGGCCCTGCGGGGGCAACCGCTTGCCCGCCGGGGGCCGGGCGTCGGCGATCTCGGCGGCGATGGCTATGTCCCGCGCCCGGCGCACCCGCTCGTCGCTCTTGTACGTCCGGGCGAAGTCCGTCATCGTCCTTCGCGCGTCCCCGAACCTCCTGTCCTTGAACTGATCGACCCCGCAGGCGTAAGCCCCGTCCACCACACCCTTGTCCGCATCGGCGCGCAACGCCTTCACCCGGTCGGAAGGCAGCCCGGCCGCGGTGCTGCCGAGGTTGCGCAGCACCGCCGTGGCCGCACACGGCTCGGCGCCCTTCAACGCCGCTACCTGTGCCTTGATCCGCTTGCTGATCGCCGGTCCGACCTGCTGGGCGGGCGCGGACTCGGGGAACGTACGCAGCAACTCGCCCAGCTCCGCACCGCCCCCGCCGCTGCCTCCGCCCGCAGCGCCCAGGCGCGAGACCCCGCACCCGTACAGCGAGGCGGCGAGGGGTTCGTCGGGCCAGGCGGCCAGGGTCCCGAGAAGCTTCTCGCCGACCGCGTGCGGCAGGGTGCGCAGATAGGTCAACGGTTCGACGGCTTCGCAGTGCCGCTTCTTCGCGTACGGGGCGGAGACAGCGTCGTAGTACGCCTTCAGGCGGTCCGGGAGCAGCTTGGCGGCCCGGGAGCCCGGGTGGTCCTCGGCGAGCGCGCGATAGACGCCGAGCGCTTCCTCGTACCCGCCCTTCGCCGCCCCGAAGGGCTGCCGCGCCGCCGCCGCGACCCGCTGGTCCCCGTCCTCCAGCCGCTCCAGCAGCATCTGCTCCCGGGCCTCGTCGCGCGCGGAGCCGTACACCACCGCCCCACCCGCCGGCACGGCCAGCAGCACCACCCCGAGACCGGCCGCCAGCACCGGCCGCCACGACCCGCCCAGTGCCGAACGCCGGGCGATCCGGGCCCCGTCGGCGGCGGCGAGCACGAGCACGGCCAGATAGCCGACGAGTACGCCCCCGGGCACCCCGTCCGGATCGGCGGGCAGCGCGACGAACAGCAGGGCAGTCGTCGCCGCCCAGCACCCGGCCGCCCGCCCCCAGCGCCCCGACAGGGCGTAACCGAGCCCGAGCCCGGCCAGATTGAGCACCCCGGCGGCAACCGCCCGCAGGCCGGCCCCGTCGGGCGGCGGCCCGGCATCAGGTGCGTGGGAAGGCGGCGGCGGGACCGCCCCGCCGAGCCCGGGCGAGGCCCCCTGTCCCGCATGTCCCGCAACCCCGTGCTGATCACCGGACTCCATAACGGTCCCCCCACCGTCGAGCCGCACACGCCACCGTGATTCTGCCCGGTTCCGTCCCCGGCCACGCACAGAATCCGCCACCGCCACCTCGGCCCCTTGGCGCGTCGCCGGGCCGCGGGCCGGACGGCTCATCCTCTAAACTGCCCAACGCCGCGACTGGCGCGTGCCCCGGGCAGGGGCGCTCCGTGGAACCGACCACGAGGAAGCGGCACACCCCGGGCCCGCCCGGGGCGTCATCTCCGGAGAGCCGTCCGCCTGGGCATCCGGGTCCACGCCGCATCGCGCGGCCGACCCGGAAGGACCCCTTCCTTGACCACCCGGACCCCGGCAACCGCACCCTCTGCCGTCCCCTCCGCCACCACCGCGCCCGCGCCCCGCCATCCGGCCCTCATCTCCGCCGACCCGGAGCTGGCCGCCCTGATCGGTGCGGAGGAACGGCTCCAGGCCGACACCCTGCGCCTGATCCCCAGCGAGAACTACGTCTCGGCCGCCGTACTCGAAGCCTCCGGCACGGTGCTCCAGAACAAGTACTCCGAGGGCTACCCCGGCAAGCGGTACTACGAGGGCCAGCAGATCATCGACCAGGTCGAGACCCTGGCGATCCGCCGCGCCCGGGCCCTCTTCGGGATGGATCATGCCAACGTCCAGCCGTACTCGGGCTCCCCGGCCAACCTCGCCGCCTACCTGGCCTTCCTCCAGCCGGGCGACACGGTCCTCGGGATGTCCCTCCCGATGGGCGGCCACCTCACCCACGGCTGGGGCGTCTCGGCCACCGGCCGCTGGTTCCGGGGCGTTCAGTACGGAGTCCGCAGGGACACCGGCCGGATCGACCTGGACGAGGTCCGCGACCTGGCCCGCGCCGAGCGGCCCAAGCTCATCTTCTGCGGCGGAACGGCCGTACCCCGCACGATCGACTTCGCGGGCTTCGCGGAGATCGCCCGCGAGACCGGCGCCGTACTGGTCGCCGACATCGCGCACATCGCGGGCCTGATCGCGGGCGGCGCCCACCCCTCGCCCGCCGGACACGCGGACGTCGTCTCCACCACCACCCACAAGACCCTGCGCGGCCCCCGCGGCGCGATGCTGCTCAGCACGGCCGAACACGCCCGCGCCATCGACCGCGCGGTCTTCCCCGGCCTCCAGGGCGGCCCGCACAACCAGACCACCGCCGCCATCGCGGCCGCCCTGGGTGAAGCGGCCACCGCCGGCTTCTGCGCGTACGCCCACCAGGTCGTGGCCAACGCCCGGGCGCTGGGCGAGGAGTTGGCCGCGCGCGGCTTCGACCTGGTCTCCGGCGGCACCGACAACCACCTCCTGCTGATCGACCTCACGAACAAGGACGTCTCCGGCAAGGCGGCAGCCCAGGCCCTCGACCGCGCGGGCATCGTCGTCAACCACAACGCCGTCCCCTACGACCCCCGCAAGCCCTTCGACCCCTCCGGCATCCGCATCGGCACCCCCGCCCTGACCTCCCGCGGAGTGCCCGCCTCCGCCATGGCCACCGTCGCCATGTGGATCGACACAGCCGTCGAGGCGGCCCGCACGGGCGACGAGGCCGCACTCACCACGATCCGCGCCGAGGTGAAGGAGCTGATGGACACCCACCCGGCGCCGGGACTGCCGATGGCCTGACCGGGCAAGTCGTTCCCGGTGCGGGGTTCGCCATGTCATGTGCCGGATGGGAGCCGGTATTTGATCGTTTAGGATCGCGAGAACTGTCCATGCCGGGGAGTGGCGGCATCACCACCGCGCGGAGGTTCCAGCCGCCGGGGGATGTCGGCGGGCCGAGGCGGGCCGCTGTAGCAGAGTGCTGTAGCAGAGGATTGTCCATGTTGAGCCTTGTGCGCTCCTTTTGGGTCATGGCCCCGGGGCAGGGTGAAATACTTCCCGCCGCCTGCCCGCCTGCCCGCCTGCCCGCCTGCCCGCCAGCCCGCCAGCCCGCCAGCCCGCCAGCCCGCCAGCCCGCCAGCCCGCCAGCATGATGAAGAGGCTGTAGTCCAGACCCTGTACTCGGCCGTGAGCCGGGGCACGGAGTCGTTGGTTTTCCAGGGTCGGGTACCCGCCAGCCAGTACACGGCCATGCGGGCGCCTTTCCAGGAAGGGGATTTTCCCGGCCCGGTCAAGTACGGGTACCTCAATGTCGGCCGCGTGGAGGCCGGGCCCCCGGAGTTGCGGGGCCGGACCGTTTTCAGCCTGTACCCGCATCAGACCCGCTTCCGGGTTCCGGCAGCGGCCCTCACCCCGGTACCCGACGGTGTCCCGCCGCAGCGCGCCGTGCTGGCCGGGATCGTCGAGACGGCACTCAACGCCCTGTGGGACGCGCCGCCGAGGGTCGGCGACCGCATGGCCGTCGTGGGCGCGGGCGCGGTCGGCTGCTCCGTAGCGGCGCTTCTCGCCCGGTTCCCCGGCGTCCGGGTCCAGCTCGTCGACACCGACCCGGCCCGGGCGGAGGTCGCCGCAGCGCTGGGCGTCGAGTTCGCCGCTCCCGTACACGCGACGGGTGACTGCGATCTCGTCTTCCACGCCAGCGCCACCCAGTCCGGGCTGCGGCGCTCGCTCGAACTGCTCGCCTCCGAGGGCTGCGTGGTCGACCTGAGCTGGTACGGGGACCAGCCGGTGACCCTGCCGCTCGGGGAGTTCTTCCATTCCCGGCGCCTGACGCTGCGGAGCAGCCAGGTCGGCGCCGTCCCGCCGGGGAGACGGGGGCGGTACACCACCGGAGACCGGCTTGCCCTGGCACTCGATCTGCTGCGGGACCCGGTCTTCGACGCGCTGATCACCGGCGAGTCCGACTTCGATGAACTGCCGCGCGTGATGGCCGAGATCACCGCCGGCCGGCTGCCCGGACTCTGCCATCGCATCCGCTACAGCCCTCAGCACCCCGGCGCCGCTTTCCCCTCGGCCGGAGTTGCCGGCCATGCCGACGAGACACTCTTGGAGAGTCCATGTTCACCGTCACCGTCCGGGACCATCTCATGATCGCCCACAGTCTCCGTGGTGAGGTCTTCGGCCCCGCGCAGCGCCTGCACGGTGCCACGTACCTGGTCGACGCGACCTTTGAGCGCCCCGAGCTGGACGAGGACAACATCGTCGTCGACATGGATCTGGCCGCGAGGGAAGTGCGCGGGATCGTCGGGACGCTCTCCTTCCAGAACCTCGACGACCATCCCGATTTCGCCGGGGTCAACACCACGACGGAGTACCTGGCCAAGGTCATGGCCGACCGTCTCGCCGCCCGGATAGCCGGCGGAGCCCTCGGCGCCAGTGCCCGCGGCCTGACCGGTCTCACCGTGCGGCTCCACGAATCGCACATCGCGTGGGCCGACTACCGCCGTGCGCTCTGACGGCCCGCGATGACGGCCGCCCGCCCGTACGTGCTGCTGTCGGCGGCGGTCTCCGTGGACGGCCGCCTGGACGACGCGTCCCGTGACCGGCTCGTGCTCTCCAACCGCCGGGATCTGGACCGTGTCGACGAGGAGCGGGCCGCCGCGGACGCCGTCCTCGTCGGCGCCAACACCCTGCGCAGGGACAACCCGCGCCTCCTGGTGGCGGACGCCGAACGGCGTGCCCGGCGCAAGGCGGCCGGGAAACCGGAGTACCCGCTGAAAGTGGCGGTCAGCGGATCCGCCGAGCTGCCCGCGAGCCTGGCGTTCTGGAGCTGCGGAGGGGAGAAGCTGGTCTTCACGGTGGACGGTGCACTGGCCCGGGCCCGCCGCACCCTGGGCGCTCTCACCGACGTCGTCAGCACCGGCCCCCTTCTCGACTGGCCCCTCGTCCTCGACGAACTCGGCCGACGTGGTGTGGAAAGGCTCCTGGTGGAAGGAGGCGGAATGGTCCATACCCAACTCCTGGCGCAGAACCTGGCCGATGAACTCCACCTCGCCGTCGCCCCCCTTCTGGTGGGAGAGGCCGCGGCGCCGGTGTTCCTGAGGCCCGCTCCGTACCCCGGAGGGCCCACGGCCCGGATGAGGCTGGTCGACGCACGTGCCGTCGGCGATGTGGCCCTGCTGCGCTACGCCCCGAAGGAACGTTCCGTCGAGGGCTCCGAAGTCGGCTGACCGCGCCCGTAGTTGACGACCCGTAGGTATGATCGCGGAGCGTACGGGCGGCCTGCCACAGGCGGAACGGGGGACGGTCATGAGCAAAGCGGTGGAACTGGCGGATGTCATCACCCAGTTGCGGAGTGAGCTGAGCCGGGCCATGGAGGCGGGGGACGACGACGGGATCCGCTTCCAGGCGGAGAAGCTGGAGCTGGAACTCACCGTGGGGGTGGAACGGAGCCTGGAGCCGGGAGTCAAGGTCCGGTTCTGGGTCCTCGACGCGCAGAGTTCCGCGCGTGCCGCCCACATGACCACGCAGCGGATCACGCTCACTCTCCAGCCGGTGCGCGGCGACGCGCCCGACAACCCCGTGCTGATCTCCGGCGCCGAGCTGCCTGATGAGGCCTGACCCCCGGAACGGTGGGGGCGGCCTTGACCCGCATCGGCTCGCGGAGATCATCGTCAGGACCGGAAGCGGCAGGCGGCGCGGCTCCGGCTACCGGATTTCCGCCGGTGTCGTTCTCACGGCTGCCCACGTGGTCGCCGACGCGACCGAGGTGGTCGTGCGGTGCGACGCCGACCGGCCCGGTGAATGGTCGGCCCCGGCGGCCGTGGCCTGGGCCGACGCAACCAGCGATCTCGCCGTACTGAGTCTCACGTCACCGGCGGCCGCCCCCGCGGACGCGGACATCGCTCCGGCGCGTTTCGGGCGCATCGCCGACGACCGGCACGGGGTGTTCGTCGTACACGCCGCGGGGTTCCCGCTGTGGAAGCGACGCCGTCGGCCGGACGGTGTGCGTTTCCGTGAACTGCACCAAGCGGACGGGACGGTCGCGGCGCTCTCCAACCTCCGTACGGGCACGCTGGAGATGACCGTGGCACCGGCCGGCGCCGACCCCGACCCCGACGTGTCGCCCTGGGCAGGCATGTCCGGCGCCGCGGTGTGGGCGGGCAGCCGCATCGTCGGCGTCGTTGCCGAACACCACCGCTGGGAGGGTACGGGCAGGCTCACCGCCGTCCGTCTCGACCAGGCCGTGCGCCGGCTCGCCGCCCCGGACCGTGCGGAGTTCGCCCGGCTCACCGGGTTCCCCGCGCCGGCGGACCTGCCTTTCGCGGTGGCGGGGGAGTCGGTGGGGCCGCCCGGTGACAGGGACCCCGAGCCCGAGGTACGGGTGGTGGGGGTGCCGGTGGCGCACGGTATCGAGCTCTTCAAGAACCGCACCCACGAGACCGACCTGATCGCGGGCCACCTGAGCGACCCCGCCAACCGCATGGTGACAGTGATCGGGCGGCGCGGCATCGGCAAGAGCGCGCTCGCCGCGAAGGTCATGGACCTCCTCGACCGCGGCGCATGGCCCGGAACCGTCCGGGGACCGGTCCCGTCCGGCCTGGTCAACCTCTCCACCCGCACGACCGGGATATCCCTGGATCGCCTCTTCTTCGACTGCGCCCGCCTGCTCGGCCCCGAGCGGGAAGCGCGTCTGCGCGAGGTCTGGTCCGCCGGCGGGATGGTCCACGACCGGCTGGACCAGCTGCACGCTGCCATGGGCGGGCGCCTGATCGTCATCCTCCTGGACAACCTGGAGGACCTGCTCCACGACGACGGCAGCATCGCCGACGAGGGCCTCGCGGTCTTCCTCGACTGGCTGTTCCGGACCCGGGGCACCCCGCGTCTCCTCGTCACCAGCCAGTTACCGGTACGCCTCGCGCCCGAACTGCGGCGCTTCACCGCGCAGGTGGAGCTCTCCAAGGGCCTCGGATCCGCCGAGGCGGCAGCCCTGCTGCGCGAACTCGACCGGGACGGCAGCCTCGGCATCGCCGACCTGTCCGACGACGAACTGCTGAACGCCGCGGTCCGCGTCCACGGTGTGCCACGTGCCCTGGAACTCCTCGTCGGCGCGGTCGCCGGAGACACCTTGCTGCTGCCCACGCTCAGCGACGTCCTGAAGGACTTCACGCACCGGCACGACGTCGTCGCCGACCTCGCCCAGGACCGCTACCGGCGCCTCGACGAGCAGGCACGTGCGGTCCTCGGAGTCCTTGCCGCCCTGCGTACCCCCGTGAAGCAGGCGGCGGTCGAGGAGATCCTCGCCGGACTCGACCCGAACCTGCCGGTGACCCCCGCCCTCACCTCCCTCGTGCGCATGCACCTGGTCTCCGTGGACCGGCCGAGCCGTACCCTCGCCCTGCACCCCATGGACGCCGACCTCGCCTACGCCCAGATGCCCTCGCACGGTCCCCTCGGGAGGCAGACAGTGGAACGACGGCTCGCGGCCTGGTACGCGGGGCAGCGCCGCCCCGACGACGCATGGCGGTCGCCGGAGGACCTCGAACCGCACCGGCGGCAGTTCGAGCACCTGGTGCGCGCGGAGGACCACGACGCCGCCGCACGCGTGCTGAACGAGATCAGCGAATGGCTCGTCTGGCACGGCTCCGTCCTCTCCGCGGTCTCGATGCACCTCACCGTCCGCGGCCACATCGGCGACGAGCGGGTACGCCTCGCCCACACCGTCGCCTACGGACACGCCAGGCTCAGCGCCGGTCCGATGGAGCAGGCGGTCGACCTGTTCACCGAAGCGGTGGAGCTCGCCGAACGCCTCGGCGACCGGTACGCGCTACAGAACGCCCTGTTCGGCCTCGGCGACGCCCACCGGCAGCTCGGGAACCTCGGAACCACCGTCGAACTGCTCACCCGGGCCGCCGGGCTCGCGGGCGAACTCGGCGACACCGAGCGCGAAGCGCACGCCCTGCTCTCCCTCAGCCTCACCCACAGCTACCTCGGCGACGGTGAGCGCGCGCTGGAGGGCGCCGACCGGCTGGCCGCGATCGCCGACGCGAGCGGAGATCCGCTCACCACCGCACGGGCCGGCAACGCACGCACCATCGCCCTGCTCACCCTGGGCCGCTGGCAGGACACCATCGCCGCAGGCGCCGAGACGGCCAGGGCCTACCGGGCCTCCGGCACCCCGGAGGCGATCGCCTACGCACTGAACGCGCAGGGCATCGCATTCCTGGCCCTCGACGTCCCCGCCCAGGGAATCCCGGTCCTCGAAGAGGCCTGCCACGAGGCCTCACTGATGGAGAACCCCCGGGGCGAGGGCGTCTGCCTGCTCAATCTCGCCTGGGCGTACTGGTGCGACGGCCGCCATGGGCAATCCGCCGACACGGCCGAGCGCGCCTCGACCGTCCTCCGGATCGCCGGTTCCGCTCAGGAGGAGGCGGCCCGCTCCCTGGCCGAGGCCGCTCATGCCCGCCCCCTCGCGCCGCGGAAGGCGGCGGCCGCCCTGAACCGGGCGGCCGCCGCTCTGGACGGCAACGCCGAAGTCATCGCCCCCGCCTGGCTCACCGAGCACGCCGACCGGCTGGCGGACGGGGCCGCCCCGGCAGCCGGACCGCAGCGCGACGCCTGAGATCGCAGCCGCAGACGCACCATGGGGCACCTGCGTCACGGAAGCCCCTTCCATCCGTCACAGCGATCTCCTACTCTCACACTCTGTTCACATGTGGTCTGTTCACCTTTGACAACTGCTGATCTTGCGACAGGGGTCAGGCGCGGGGGTAGTGAAGCATGCGGGAAGACCGGTGCTCGAAGTTGAGCGTTCTCGCCGGTGCGTCGGCACTGGCGCTCTCGGCCGTCACCGCGACACCGGCGCTGGCCGACGAGGCACCGGAGAGCCCCTGGGAAGTGAAGATGCCCGCGGACGTGAAGGTCGTCGAAGGCATAGCCCCGGCAGTTGGACCGGCAGCAGGACCGGCCGTAGCGGCCATGGCCGCTACGGCCTCGGACACCTGCCTGGGCTCCACCGCCGCCTACGGCTCCAGCGGGTGCTTCCAGCACAACGGCGACATCGTCTGGGCGGGCGACACGAAGAAGGACGGCATGTCCGCGGCTGTCGGCGTCTACACCGACTACGGGCGCGCCGAGGAGGTCTGCGTCAACAATCTCGGCGTGAACACCTGGGCGGGCTGCGACAAGGACTACCGGGAGACCGGGAACGTGCGTCTTCGCGTTCTGCGCTACGACGGCGACACCGGCAAGTTCTACCAGCCTGAGGCCTGGTCCGGCTGGATCCCGGTCGATGGAAAGTACTGACCGGAAAGTACCGAACGGGAAGTGCTGAACCGCCCACCTCGGTGCGTTCCGCTCGGCAAGGGCGCGGAGCGCACGAAAAAACCGGACCAGCCTCTGCTGGTCCGGTTCTTCAATCCGGAAGTGCCCCCGGCAGGATTCGAACCTGCGCACCCGGCTCCGGAGGCCGATGCTCTATCCCCTGAGCTACGGGGGCGTGTCGCTGTCGTGCTCTGCGACGGGTGAAACACTACCAGCTCCGACGGGGTGTCCGTGAACAGGTATTCCGTCGCGCCGGTCGGCGGAGGCGGAGGCCACTCGTCCGGGGCGGAAGTGGACAAAAGCCGGACGCGGCCGCTCCGGCCGCCCTACTCTCGAAGGGTGTCAGGGGCGTACGGCCGCGTGCTTGTTGTCGACGACAACAAGGTCATCCGGCAGCTGATCAGGGTCAATCTCGAACTTGAGGGTTTCGAGGTCGTGACCGCGGCCGACGGTGTCGAGTGCCTGGACCTGGTCCACCGGGTCCGCCCCGACGCCGTCACCCTCGACGTCGTGATGCCCCGGCTGGACGGACTGGAGACCGCGACCCGCCTTCGCTCCGATCCCCGGACCCGCCGTCTTCCCATCGCCGTCATCAGCGCCTGCACGCCGTTCGAGGTCGACGCGGGCGTGGCGGCCGGGGTCGACGCGTTCCTGGCGAAGCCGTTCGAGCCGAGCGAGCTGGTGCGGATCATGCACCGGCTGGTGACCGGCGAGGACCGGCCCCCGGTGGAGGGGCGGCGCGGCGCCGGGCGGGCGGGGAGCACCGCGGGCTGACCCTGTGGCGCATCCGGATCGGGCCGGCCGTACGGCGAGCCCGGGTCCGGGCCGGTCCCTCGGCGAGTCCGGGTCCGGCTGACCATATGGCGAAACCGGTCGCGTAGTGCCCCCCGATCTCACCTAGGCTTGTCCCGTGACCCCCGCCGACCTCTCCCGGACCGTGCTGCACGCCGTGCGCCGCGCGGTCGACGAGGACGCCTTGCGCGCGCCCGTGCCCGCGCGCGTGCGAGTGGAGAGGACACGGCCCGGCGGCAGCGGGGACTACGCCTGCGCCGTCGCGCTCCAGCTGGCCGGGCCCGCCGCGCTGCCCGCCCTGGAGGTCGCCCGCATCCTGCGGGAACGGGTCGCCGCCGAGCCCGGCATCGAGCGGGTCGAGATCACCGGCCCCGGGTTCCTGAGCTTCACCCTCGACGCCACGGCCGAGCGCCACCGCGCCCTCCTCGACGCCGTCCGGGAACAGGGCCTCGCGTACGGACACGGGGACGCGCTCCGCGACGAGATCCTCCAGTTCCATCACGCGCGCGAGGTGCGTGCCGCTGTCACCGCCCATGCCGTGCGCCGTCTCGTCATCTCCCAGGGCGCCCGCGTCCGGATCAGCTGCGAGGAGGCGCCCGACCCGGACTGGGCCCGCCTCGGCGTCACTGTCGACGCGCACGGGACGCCCCCCGTACCGCTCACCGGGATCAGGCCCGTCCCCGCCGGGGCCACCGCTGCGGAGCTGCTGCGGCGGCTCGGGCCCGACGCGGCCCGCTGGGGGCTCCTGCGGCCCGCCGGGCACGACCGCGCCGCCCTCGGCCCCGAACTGCTCGTCCAGGGCGAGGCCAATTCCCTCTTCCGGGTGCGCTACGCCCACGCCAGAATCCGTGCGCTCACCCGCGGGGCCGCCCTCCTCGGCCTCACCGCCGAGCCCGCCCCGTACGCCGAGCGCGCCGGGCACACGGAACCCGCCCCGTACGACAGCGCCGCCCGCCCCCTCCTCGACCTCATCGCCGACCATCCCGGCGTCCTGCTCGCAGCAGCCCGTCACCGTGCGCCCGACCGGGCCGCCCGGCAGCTGGAAGCCGTCGCGCACGCGTTCTTCGACTTCCACGACTCCTGCCCGCCCCTGCCCGTCGGTGACGAGAAACCCTCGGCCGCCCACCGCGCCCGGCTGGCTCTCGCCGAAGCCGCCGGGACGGTGCTGGCAGGCGGCCTGTCCCTGCTCGGCATCCGTGCGCCCGAACATCTCTGACGAGATCAGAAGAGACCCGAGAGAACGAACACGATGAGCCGCTCCGCACACCCCGCAGGACCCCGCCACGCCGACGTGCTGACCGAGGGGCACTACTCCGCGCCCGCCGCCGATCTCAACGTCCTGGACGAGAAGGTCTGGTCCCGTACGGTCACCCGGGACGCGGACGGCGCCCTCACCGTCGGCGGGATCGCCGTCGCCCGGCTCGCGGAGGAGTTCGGCACCCCCGCGTACTTCCTGGACGAGAGCGACTTCCGGGCCCGCTGCCGGGCCTGGGCCGACGCCTTCGGGCCGGACGCCGACGTCTTCTACGCGGGGAAGGCCTTCCTCTCCCGCGCGATCGTCCGCTGGCTCACCGAAGAAGGACTCAACCTCGACGTCTGCTCCGGCGGTGAGCTGACCACCGCCCTCGACGCGGGCATGCCCGCCGAGCGCATCGCCTTCCACGGCAACAACAAGACCGTCGCCGAGATCGAGCGGGCCGTCGAGGCGGGCGTCGGGCGGATCGTGCTCGACTCCTTCCAGGAGATCGTCCGCGTCGCCCACATCGCCCAGCGGCACGGTGTCCGCCAGCGGGTGCAGATCCGTGTCACCGTCGGCGTCGAGGCCCACACCCACGAGTTCATCGCCACCGCGCACGAGGACCAGAAGTTCGGGATCGCGCTCGCCGACGGGCAGGCCGCCGAGGCGGTGCGCCGCGCGCTCGCCCTCGACGGGCTCGAACTCATCGGCATCCACTCGCACATCGGCTCGCAGATCTTCGACATGGCGGGCTTCGAGGTCTCCGCCCGGCGCGTGGTGCAGCTGCTCGCCGAGGTCCGCGACGAGCACGGCGTCGAGCTGCCCGAGATCGACCTCGGCGGCGGCCTCGGTATCGCGTACACCTCCGAGGACGACCCCCGTGAGCCGCACGAGATCGCCAAGGCGCTCGGCGACATCGTCACCCGCGAGTGCGAGGCCGCGAATCTGCGTACCCCCCGCATCTCCGTCGAGCCGGGCCGCGCCATTGTCGGACCCACCGTGTTCACGCTGTACGAGGTCGGCACGATCAAGCCCCTGGAGGGGCTGCGGACGTACGTCAGCGTCGACGGCGGCATGTCGGACAACATCCGCACCGCGCTGTACGACGCCGAATACAGCGTCGCGCTCGTCTCGCGCACCTCGGACGCCGAGCCGATGCTCGTCCGGGTCGTCGGCAAGCACTGCGAGAGCGGCGACATCGTGGTCAAGGACGCGTTCCTCCCCGCCGACCTGGCCCCCGGCGACCTGATCGCCGTGCCGGCCACCGGGGCGTACTGCCGTTCCATGGCGAGCAACTACAACCACGCCCTGCGCCCCCCGGTCGTCGCCGTCCGGGACGGCGAGGCGCGCGTCATCGTCCGGCGCGAGACGGAGGAAGATCTTCTGCGTCTCGATGTCGGCTGATGAAATAGTCATCTCAGGATCCGGACGGGTGACAGAATCGCCCGTCCGGTGAGTGAGACTGGTCCCCACATGAGCATGGATGAGAAACGAGGTCGGATGATGCGTACGCGTCCGCTGAAGGTGGCGCTGCTGGGCTGTGGAGTGGTCGGCTCAGAGGTGGCGCGCATCATGACGACGCACGCCGACGACCTCGCGGCGCGCATCGGTGCGCCCGTCGAGCTCGCCGGCGTCGCCGTCCGCCGGCCCTCCAAGGTGCGGGAGGGCATCGACCCCGCACTGGTCACCACCGACGCGACCGCGCTCGTGCAGCGCGGCGACATCGACGTCGTCATCGAGGTCATCGGGGGCATCGAGCCGGCCCGGGCACTCATCACCACCGCCTTCGAGAACGGCGCGAGCGTCGTCTCCGCCAACAAGGCGCTGCTCGCCGAGGACGGCGCGGCCCTGCACGCCGCCGCCGAGAAGTACGGCCGCGATCTGTACTACGAGGCTGCCGTCGCCGGGGCCATCCCGCTGGTGCGGCCGCTGCGCGAGTCGCTCGCGGGCGACAAGGTCAACCGGGTGCTCGGCATCGTCAACGGCACCACCAACTTCATCCTCGACAGGATGGACACCAGCGGCGCGGGCTACTCCGAGGCGCTCGACGAGGCCACCGCCCTCGGGTACGCCGAGGCCGACCCGACCGCCGACGTCGAGGGCTTCGACGCCGCCGCGAAGGCCGCGATCCTCGCCGGGATCGCCTTCCACACCCGGGTGAAGATCGGCGACGTGCACCGCGAGGGCATCACCGAGGTCACCGCCGCCGACATCGCCTCCGCGCGCCGCATGGGCTGCACCGTCAAGCTGCTCGCCATCTGCGAGCGCGCCGCCGACGGGGCCTCCGTCACCGCCCGCGTACACCCCGCGATGATCCCGCTGAGCCACCCGCTGGCCTCGGTCCGCGAGGCCTACAACGCGGTGTTCATCGAGGCGGACGCAGCTGGTCAGCTCATGTTCTACGGCCCCGGCGCCGGCGGCTCCCCGACCGCTTCCGCGGTCCTCGGCGACCTCGTCGCGGTCTGCCGCAACAAACTGGGCGAGGCCACCGGCCCCGGTGAGTCCGCCTACACGCGCCTGCCGGTCAGCCCCATGGGCGAGGTCGTCACGCGCTACCACATCAGCCTCGACGTGGCCGACAAGCCGGGCGTCCTCGCCCAGGTGGCAACGGTCTTCGCCGAGCAGGGCGTATCCATCGATACCGTCCGCCAGCAGGGAAAGGACGGCGAGGCGTCCCTCGTCGTCGTCACCCACCGCGCGCCCGACGCCGCCCTCTCCGGGACCGTCGAAGCGCTGCGCAAGCTCGACACCGTGCGCGGTGTCGCCAGCATCATGCGTGTTGAAGGGGAGTAAGGACCCATGACCAGCAAGGGCACCCACCAGTGGCGCGGCATCATCGAGGAGTACCGGGACCGCCTTCCGGTCACAGCTACGACGCCGGTCGTCACGCTTCGTGAGGGTGGTACGCCGCTCGTTCCGGCGCAGGTCCTCTCCGAGCGCACGGGCTGCGAGGTGCACCTCAAGGTCGAGGGCGCCAACCCCACCGGTTCGTTCAAGGACCGCGGCATGACCATGGCCATCACCCGGGCCAAGGAGGAGGGGGCGAAGGCCGTCATCTGCGCCTCCACCGGCAACACCTCGGCCTCCGCCGCGGCGTACGCCGTGCGTGCGGGCATGGTCTGCGCCGTCCTCGTACCGCAGGGCAAGATCGCGCTCGGCAAGATGGGCCAGGCGCTCGTGCACGGCGCCAAGATCCTCCAGGTCGACGGCAACTTCGACGACTGCCTCACCCTGGCCCGCTCGCTCTCGGACAACTACCCGGTGGCGCTGGTCAATTCGGTCAACCCGGTCCGTATCGAGGGCCAGAAGACCGCCGCGTTCGAGATCGTCGACGCGCTCGGCGACGCCCCCGACATCCACGTCCTGCCGGTCGGCAACGCGGGCAACATCACCGCGTACTGGAAGGGGTACCGCGAGTACGCCGGTGACGGCGTCTCCACGCACACCCCGCGCATGTGGGGCTTCCAGGCCTCCGGCTCCGCGCCCATCGTGCGCGGCGAGGTCGTCAAGGACCCCTCCACCATCGCCACCGCGATCCGCATCGGCAACCCGGCCTCCTGGGACTACGCCCTGGCCGCACGCGACGAGTCGGGCGGGTTCATCGACGAGGTGACGGACCGGCAGATCCTGTCCGCGTACCGGCTGTTGGCCTCCCAGGAGGGCGTCTTCGTGGAGCCCGCCTCGGCCGCGTCAGTCGCCGGTCTGCTCAAGGTCGCCGAAGAGGGCAAGGTCGACCCCGGCCAGCGCATCGTCTGCACGGTCACCGGCAACGGCCTCAAGGACCCCGACTGGGCCGTCGCGGGTGCCCCGCAGCCGGTCACGGTCCCGGTCGACGCGGCCACCGCCGCGCAGAAGCTTGGGCTCGTCTGACCGGTCCGGGCCGGTCAGACGGACTGCCCGGGCAGGTCAGGACGGACTGCCCGGGCAGGGCCGGGCGACAAGCCGTCCGCCGTCCGCGCCCGGCCCGGCAGTCGCGTCACCCGACCCGGTCAACCGCGACAACCCACCTCAACCGCCCTCTTTTCGGGGCGGAGAGCGCATAGGAGGCGGGCGACACGCATCGTGCGCCTCCTGTGCGCCCTATGTCGCCACAGAACCTTCCTTCGATAAGCTGTACCCCATCCGCCCGACATCCGCCCGACGGTTCGCTGTGGTGCGGCAGCCGTGACGGCGAGCACGGGGCGGACCACCGGAAACCCCACGTACCGCCCGGTGCAGCTCCGTACCGCCCCATCCCGCAGACCCCCGCCGCAGAGCCACCGCACTGCATCCCCGCTGCCTTACAAGGAGTCGTCCGACCGATGGCCGGTCCCGCGTTCCGAGCCGCCGCCGTCAGGGTGCGCGTCCCCGCAACCAGCGCCAACCTGGGCCCGGGCTTCGATGCCCTCGGCCTTTCGCTGGGGCTGTACGACGATGTCGTCGTCCGGGTCGCCGACTCCGGGCTGCACATCGACATCGCAGGTGAGGGCAGCGAGACGCTGCCCCGAGACGAGAGCCACCTGCTCGTGCGCTCCCTGCGCACCGCGTTCGACCTGCTCGGCGGGCAGCCCCGCGGCCTGGAGATCGTCTGCGCCAACCGCATCCCGCACGGCCGCGGCCTCGGCTCCTCCTCCGCCGCCATCTGCGCCGGAATCGTCGCCGCCCGCGCCGTGACGACAGGCGGCGACGCCCGGCTCGACGACGCGGCCCTGCTGGAGCTGGCGACCGAGATCGAGGGGCACCCCGACAATGTCGCGGCCTGTCTGCTCGGCGGGTTCACGCTCGCCTGGATGGAGGGCGGGGCGGCCCGCGCGATCAGGATGGACCCTGCCGATTCCGTCGTTCCGGTGGTTTTCGTGCCCGGACGACCGGTGCTCACCGAGACGGCGCGCGGCCTGCTTCCGCGCACCGTCCCGCACGTCGACGCGGCGCTGAACGCCGGCCGGGCGGCCCTCCTCGTCGAAGCCCTGACCCGCCGCCCCGAGCTGCTGCTCGCCGCCACCGAGGACCGGATCCACCAGGAGTACCGGGGCCCCGCCATGCCGGAGAGCGTGGAACTGGTCAACCGTCTGCGCGCCGACGGTGTGCCCGCGGTCATCTCCGGCGCGGGGCCCACGGTCCTCGCGCTGACGGAGGAGGGTTCGGCCGACAAGGTCGCCCGACTGGCGGGGGAGGGCTGGGCGGCGAACCGGCTGGCCCTCGACGGGCCGGGCGCCAGTGTGCTGCCGCTGGCCGCGTAACCGCATGTGATTACCGGTGAGCGAGAGGGGGAATGTTTGTTGGAGCCGGTAGTGTTAACCTCAAGTCTGCAACCGACGTCTTTGAGGCGCGTTGCTTCGTGTCCCCCTCCGGGACCACCATTCTTCCGGGAGCCTCCCCAACTGCCAGAGCAGCCTGCCTGAGCAGTTTCGAGCACGCTCCGGAACCGGCACGACACCCCTCGCTCGTCCAGGAGTGGGCCGAGCAGGGGGATCTCGCGCCGGACCCCGCACGTTTCGTCTCTCCGCCGTACCCGGCGGACCACCGCCCCGGCAAGGTCCGCGATCCAGCAAGATCAACAGACCGCAGTCGGACAGCACAACCGGTCGCCGAGCCAGAAGGCCGACGTCCGCTCCAGGGAAGGACCCTTCGTGAGCGACACCACCGATCTGATGGGCGTGACTGCCGACAAGAACGTCGACAGCGCCGCGCCCGCCGAAGGTGCTGCCACTGGCACCACCGCACGGCGCCGCCGCTCCGGCACCGGCCTTGAGGGCATGGTCCTGGCCGAGCTGCAGCAGGTCGCGTCCGGCCTCGGCATCAGGGGTACTGCGCGGATGCGCAAGAGCCAGCTGATCGAGGTCATCAAGGAGGCTCAGGCGGGTGGCGGATCCGCCGCCCCCAAGACCTCCCCCAAGGCCGCAGAGACCCCCGCCGAGGCTGAGAGCAAGCCGAAGCGCCGCGCGACCTCCAAGGCGCGCACCGGCGACGAGGCCGCCGCTGCCGAGAAGGCCACGGCCCAGCAGCAGATCGAGATCCCCGGTCAGCCGGCCAGCGACGACCAGCCCGCGGGCGAGCGCCGTCGCCGCCGTGCCACCGCGCAGGCGGGCAGCCCCGACACCAAGACCGAGGCGAAGACCGAGGTCAAGGCCAAGGCGGAGCCCGCGGCCGAGCAGAAGACCGAGGACCGGGGCGAGCCCAAGGGCGACGCCAAGGCCGAGGCCGCCACCGACACGGCCGAGGGCCGTCGCGGTGACCGCCGTGACCGTGGCGACCGCGGTGACCGTGGCGACCGCGGTGACCGTGGCGACCGCGGTGAGCGCCGTGAGCGCCAGCGCGACCGCCGCGGCAAGGGCGACGACCAGGGCCAGCAGGGCGGCGGCGGGCAGCGCCCGCAGCGCCAGGGCCAGGGTCAGGGCCAGCAGAACCGCGACAACGGTCCGCAGGACGACTTCGACGACGAGGCGGGCGGCCGCCGCGGCCGCCGTGGCCGCTACCGCGACCGCCGTGGCCGTCGCGGGCGCGACGACTTCGCCGGCGATGTGCAGGTGGCCGACGACGACGTCCTGATCCCCGTCGCGGGCATCCTGGACATCCTCGACAACTACGCGTTCATCCGGACCTCCGGCTACCTGCCGGGCCCGAACGACGTGTACGTCTCGCTCGCCCAGGTCCGCAAGAACGGCCTGCGCAAGGGCGACCACGTCACCGGCGCGGTGCGCCAGCCCAAGGACGGCGAGCGGCGCGAGAAGTTCAACGCGCTGGTCCGCCTCGACTCGGTCAACGGCATGGCGCCGGAGTCCGGCCGCGGCCGCCCCGAGTTCCAGAAGCTGACCCCGCTCTACCCGCAGGACCGGCTCCGTCTGGAGACCGACTCCAACATCCTGACGACGCGGATCATCGACCTGGTGGCCCCGATCGGCAAGGGCCAGCGCGGGCTGATCGTGGCCCCGCCGAAGACCGGCAAGACCATGATCCTCCAGGCCATCGCCAACGCGATCACGGTCAACAGCCCCGAGTGCCACCTGATGGTCGTCCTGGTGGACGAGCGTCCGGAAGAGGTCACCGACATGCAGCGGTCGGTGAAGGGCGAGGTCATCTCCTCGACCTTCGACCGCCCCGCCGAGGACCACACCACCGTCGCCGAGCTGGCCATCGAGCGCGCCAAGCGTCTCGTGGAGCTGGGTCACGACGTGGTCGTCCTGCTCGACTCGATCACCCGCCTGGGCCGCGCGTACAACCTCGCGGCACCGGCCTCCGGCCGCATCCTCTCCGGTGGTGTCGACTCGACCGCTCTGTACCCCCCGAAGCGCTTCTTCGGCGCCGCGCGCAACATCGAGGACGGCGGCTCGCTGACCATCCTGGCCACCGCGCTCGTCGAGACCGGCTCGCGCATGGACGAGGTGATCTTCGAGGAGTTCAAGGGCACCGGCAACATGGAGCTCAAGCTCGACCGGAAGCTCTCGGACAAGCGCATCTTCCCGGCGGTGGACGTCGACGCGTCCTCCACCCGTAAGGAAGAGATCCTGCTCGGCACCGACGAGCTGGCGGTCGTCTGGAAGCTGCGCCGGGTGCTGCACGCACTCGACCAGCAGCAGGCCATCGAGCTCCTCCTGGACCGGATGAAGAAGACCCAGTCCAACGCGGAGTTCCTGCTCCAGATCCAGAAGACGACGCCGGGCAGCGGCAACGGCAACGGCAACGACTGACGCAGCGACAGCTGTTGCGCGCGAGCGCCCCTGTTACTTCGGTGACGGGGGCGCTTTTGCGTTATAGCATCAGCAGCCGTAGGTGGGGGGGAACGTATTTTCTATACGCCCACTGTGTCGTTTCACCAGTGGGAGAACTCTCTCCTTCGCATGCATCTACGCGGCGCCGTCACTGTGACGTGCCGTGTTCATCGAGGGGAGTCCTGTGACATTTGGCAGACGGAGGGGTTTTATCCCCCTCCCCGTAGCGGCTGCCGTATTCGCTCTGGGAGCAGGGGCACTCGCCTCCGCCCCGGCGCAGGCCGCGGACACGGTTCCGCTTCCGGGCAAGCAGAACACCCAGAAGCGGTCCGACGTACCGCAGGCGGAACTGCTCGACACCATCAAGGGGTCGGCCGCCAAGCTGGAGGAGGGCGCATCAGGTGCGCCCGAGAGGGCCGCCGAGGGCGGAACGGAATCCGCCTCCCCCGTGCCCGGGCGCACGGCGGACCCGAAGATCATCGGTGGGGTGGAGGCGCCGATCTCCGAGGCGCCGTGGATGGTGCAGCTCCACTACTACGACGACAAGGGGACCTCCGGCACGGCGGACGATGAGAGTTACTTCTGCGGAGGCACCCTCGTCGCCCCGGCGAAGGTTCTGACCGCCGCGCACTGCGTGGACGGGCTGGACTGGAACAAGAACGGTGCCGTCGTGGGCGGTACCGCCAAGCTGCCGGTCGGCAGCAACCTGAACGGCGGCCAGGCCGTCGGCGTCTGGCGCCAGTGGGTTCACCCTGCGTACGACGATGCCGAGTTGAGCAGCGACATCGCTGTGCTGACGCTGGGGGCCTCGCTCCCGTACAAGACGCTTCAGCCGGCCGCCGGCGCCCAGACGGCGCTGTACAAGGAAGGCACCCGCGCCACGGTCTACGGCTGGGGCCGCACGACCTCCACCAGCGACGAGATCTCGCCGACGCTGCGCAAGGCCACTGTGCCGATCAACGCCGACGCCACGTGCACGTCCTACTACGGCTCCGAGTTCGTGCCCGGGAAGATGACGTGTGCGGGCGACCCGGCCGTGGGCCAGGACGAGGGCACCGTATCGCCGTGCAACGGTGACTCGGGCGGTCCGCTCGTGGTCAACGGCCGTATCGCGGGCGTCGTTTCGTGGGGTGTGCGGGACTGCGTCGCCACCGGTGCGTACAGCGTCTACTCCAAGGTCAGCTCGTTCTTCGGGCAGATCAACCCCCGAGTGGACGACGCCAACCTCAACTACGACACGACGGCGGACCTGTTCGCCCGGCAGTCCAAGGGCGAGGCGTTCGAGTACTACTCCACCGGCAAGGCGTTCGGCTCCTCGACGGCCCTCGGCAACTGGGGCGCGGCGAACCTGGTGCGTCAGGTGGACTGGGACCGGGACTTCCACCAGGACTACGTCTACCGCGTGGGCAACGATCTCTACTGGTACTACTTCAATGGGACCGACTGGGCCGAGAAGAAGATCGGTACCGGCTGGTCCTCCTTCAAGAACATCCTGTTCCCCGGTGACGTCACCGGGGACGGAAACCCTGACCTCGTCGGCATTGACAGCACCGGCACCCTGGTCACCTACCCGGGCAATGGTGACGGAACGTTCGCGCCCAAGGCCAAGGCCGGTTCCGGCTGGGGCTCGCTGACACTGTTCGGCAAGGGCGACTACAGCGGCGACGGCATCCCCGACCTGCTGGCCCGGGACCGCCAGGGCCAGCTGTGGCTCTACGCCGGCCGGCACAACGTCAACTCGCCGTTCGCCAACAAGGTCCTGGTCGGCACCGGCTGGCACTTCACGGCGTACGTCGGCACCGGGGACAACACAGGTGACGGCCACGCCGACATCACTGTCCGCGACAGCGCGGGTGTGATGTGGTTCTACCCGAGCAGCGGGTCGGCGACGAAGCCCTTCGGGCCGAAGCTGAAGGCCGGCACCGGCTGGAACGGGTTCAACCTCTTCGGCTGACCGAGACCTTGGCCACATCGATGGCGGCCGAGAAGCAGCCCGCATGACGGCTGCACCCCGCACGAAACCCCAGGTGAGCGGCGGATGCCCGCTCGTGCACCACACAGGGCTGTGGCCCCCGTCCTCCGACGGGGGCCACAGCCCTGTGTGCAACCCTTCTTGCCGCTTCGCCGTCTGACCAAGAGATGACAAACCCTCCCGGAACCATCGCGCCCCGGGAGCGACGAGCAACGGAGCGCAGGACCGAGGGAGACGTGTGAGCGAGCAGAGCAGGAGCGCGGGGCGCATACGCGGCACCGGCAGCCGTCGGAGGAAGCCCTCCCGCCGGTACCGTGCGAAGGCCGTCGCGGCCTGGTCGGTGGCGGGGGTGGTGGTCGTCGGCGGTGCCGGGCTCGGGTACGCGTACATGACGCTCAACGGCAACCTCTCCAGCATCGACATCGATGCGAAGCTCGGTGCCGACCGTCCCGACGACGTGGACGACGGTTCGCAGGACATCCTGGTGCTGGGCTCCGACTCGCGCTCCGGTGACAACGGGGAGTACGGCGCCGACGAGGGCGGGGCCCGCTCGGACACGGCGATGGTCGTGCACGTCGACAAGGGCCACAAGTCCGCGAGCGTCGTCTCGATACCGCGCGACACCCTCATCGAACGCCCCGCCTGTACGAGCGACACGACGGGCGACCCGGTCCCGGCCCAGCACCGGGCGATGTTCAACACCGCCTACGAGGTCGGCGGGCCCGTCTGCGCGGTGAAGACCGTCGAGTCGATGTCCGGCATCCGCATGGACCACTACGTCGAGGTCGACTTCACCGGCTTCAAGGAGCTCATCGACGAGCTCGGCGGCGTCGAGATCACCACGAAGGCCGGGATCAACGACTCCAAGAGCCATCTGGACCTGGAGCCGGGCACCCACACCCTGAACGGTGAGGAGTCACTCGGACTCGTCCGGACCCGCAAGAGCGTCGGCGACGGCAGTGACCTCGGGCGCATCCAGCTCCAGCAGGCGTTCATCAAGGCGCTCATGGAACAGGCGAAGAGCGTCGGGGTGTTCTCCAGCCCGCAGAAGCTGTTCGGCCTCGCCGACGCCGCCACCAAGGCCGTCACCACGGACTCCGGCCTCGGGTCGGTCAAGAAGCTCAGCTCCTTCGCCAACGGCCTCAAGGGGCTCGGCGCGGACAACGTGCACATGGTGACCCTGCCGGTGGAGTACGACCCCGTCGACCCGAACCGTGTCCTTCCCCAGGAGAAGGCCGGGAAGCAGGTCTGGGCGGCCCTCAGGAACGACCGGCCGATACCCGCATCGGCCACCGAGAAGTCCGCCGGGGACAAGGGCGAGGCCGGGAAGCTCGTCGAATAGCGGCCGAGCGGTCACGCAGCGTACGCGGCGGTGCGGGGGGAATACCTGCGGCCCGCCCCCGGTTTTGGGAGATACGGCCGGTCCTGGCAGACTGGTACGTCGGCCCCGGTTCACGGACGCGCAATCAGCGCGGTCGACCCGGCGCCCTCCCGAAACTAGGAGACACCTTGAAGCGCGACATTCACCCCGAGTACGTCGAGACGCAGGTCAGCTGCACCTGCGGTGCGTCGTTCACCACCCGGAGCACCATCGACGGCGGCACCATCCGTGCCGACGTCTGCTCCGAGTGCCACCCGTTCTACACGGGCAAGCAGAAGATCCTCGACACCGGCGGCCGCGTGGCCCGCTTCGAGGCCCGCTTCGGCAAGGCTGCCGGCTCCGCCAGCAAGTAGCGAGCCACTGCGCCGGTTCTCGGCGCCCTCTCACCGGGGGCGTCGGGACCGGCGTTTTTCCGGTCAGCAGGCCCGTAGACGTCATCAACCAGGAGCCCCCGCATGTTCGAGGCGGTCGAGGAACTGATCGGTGAACACACCGATCTTGAGAAGAAGCTCGCAGACCCGTCGGTCCACGCCGACCAGGCCAACGCGCGCAAGCTGAACAAGCGCTACGCGGAGCTGACCCCGATCGTCGCCACGTACCGGAGCTGGAAGCAGACCGGCGACGACATCGAGACCGCCCGCGAGTTCGTCGCGGACGACCCCGACTTCGCCGCCGAGGTCAAGGATCTGGAGAAGCAGCGCGAAGAGCTCACCGAGAAGCTCCGCCTCCTCCTCGTCCCGCGCGACCCCAGCGACGACAAGGACGTGCTCCTGGAGATCAAGGCGGGCGCGGGCGGCGACGAGTCCGCCCTGTTCGCCGGCGACCTGCTGCGCATGTATCTGCGCTACGCGGAGCGCGTCGGCTGGAAGACCGAGATCATCGACTCCACCGAGTCCGAGCTCGGCGGCTACAAGGACGTCCAGGTCGCCGTCAAGACCAAGGGCGGCAACGGCGCCACCGAGCCCGGCCAGGGCGTCTGGGCCCGGATGAAGTACGAGGGCGGCGTGCACCGGGTGCAGCGCGTGCCCTCCACCGAGTCCCAGGGCCGTATCCACACCTCCGCCGCGGGCGTGCTCGTCACCCCCGAGGCCGAAGAGGTCGACGTCGAGATCCACGCCAACGATCTGCGGATCGACGTCTACCGCTCCTCCGGGCCCGGCGGGCAGTCCGTCAACACGACCGACTCCGCCGTCCGCATCACGCACCTGCCGACCGGCGTCGTCGCCTCCTGCCAGAACGAGAAGAGCCAGCTCCAGAACAAGGAGCAGGCCATGCGCATCCTGCGCTCCCGGCTGCTGGCCGCCGCCCAGGAGGCCGCTGAGCAGGAGGCCTCCGACGTACGCCGCAGCCAGGTGCGTACGGTCGACCGCTCCGAGAAGATCCGGACGTACAACTTCCCGGAAAACCGCATCTCGGACCACCGCGTCGGCTTCAAGGCGTACAACTTGGACCAGGTGCTCGACGGCGACCTGGACGCAGTGATCCAGGCCTGCGTCGACGCCGACTCCGCCGCCAAGCTCGCCAACGCGTGAGTGTCTGAACGCACCGTCCGCCCCGCACACCCGTAACCCGTACGGAGAACCGCGATGAACCTGCTGCTCGCCGAGGTGGCCCAGGCCACCCAGCGGCTGGCCGACGCCGGTGTCCCCTCACCGCGATTCGACGCCGAGGAACTCGCGGCCTTCGTCCACGGGGTGAAGCGGGGCGAGCTGCACCAGGTGCCCGACAGCGACTTCGACGCCCGCTACTGGGAGACGATCGCCCGCCGCGAGGCCCGCGAACCCCTCCAGCACATCACCGGGCGGGCCTTCTTCCGCTATCTGGAGCTCCAGGTCGGGCCCGGGGTGTTCGTGCCCCGGCCGGAGACCGAGTCCGTCGTCGGCTGGGCCATAGACGCCGTACGGGCCATGGATGTCGTCGAGCCCGTCGTCGTCGACCTGTGCACCGGCTCGGGCGCCATCGCGCTCGCCATGGCCCAGGAGGTCCCGCGCTCGCGCGTACACGCCGTGGAGCTGTCCGAGGACGCGCTCAAGTGGACCCGGAAGAACGCCGAGGGGTCCAGGGTCACCGTCCACCGCGGAGATGCTCTGAGCGCCCTTCCCGAGCTCGACGGCCAGGTCGACCTGGTGATCTCCAACCCGCCGTACATCCCGCTCACCGAATGGGAGTACGTCGCCCCCGAGGCCCGCGACCACGACCCGGAGATGGCCCTCTTCTCCGGCGAGGACGGCCTCGACACCATCCGCGGCATCGAGCGCACCGCCCACCGCCTGCTGCGCCCCGGCGGCCTCGTCGTCATCGAGCACGCCGACACCCAGGGCGGCCAGGTTCCGTGGATCTTCACCGAGGAGCGGGGCTGGGCGGATGCCGCCGACCACCCCGACCTGAACAAGCGCCCCCGGTTCGCCACCGCCCGCAAGGCCATGCCGTGATCCGCCCCCGGCACCACCACCCGTACCCGTACACGTTTGAGGAGGCCGGCTGATGGCACGGCGATACGACTGCAACGACGCCACCGACCGGATCACGGGCCTGCGCGAGGCCGCCTCCGCCGTCCGCCGAGGCGAACTCGTCGTGCTGCCCACCGACACCGTGTACGGCATCGGCGCCGACGCCTTCAGCTCCGAGGCCGTCAACGACCTGCTGGACGCCAAGGGGCGGGGCCGCAACATGCCCACCCCCGTTCTCATCGGCTCCCCGAACACCCTGCACGGCCTGGTCACCGACTTCTCCGAGCAGGCCTGGGAGCTCGTCGACGCCTTCTGGCCCGGGGCGCTCACCCTCGTCGCCAAGCACCAGCCCTCGCTCCAGTGGGACCTCGGCGACACCCGGGGCACCGTCGCCATCCGGATGCCGCTGCACCCGGTCGCCATCGAGCTGCTGACCGAGGTCGGTCCGATGGCCGTCTCCAGCGCCAACCTCACCGGACACCCCGCCCCGGAGAACTGCGACGCCGCCCAGGGCATGCTCGGCGACTCCGTCTCCGTCTACCTCGACGGCGGCCCGACGCCCGGCATCGTGCCGTCCTCGATCGTCGACGTCACCGGTCCCACCGCGGTTCTGCTGCGAGCCGGCGCGGTCTCCGCGGAGGAGCTGCGCAAGGTGGTACCCGACCTTGAGGTGGCCAATTGACCGCCCCCGAGGGGCGTGGCATAGCAGGGCGGACCGACACCTTCCGCATCCTCCACGTCAGCACCGGCAACGTCTGCCGCTCGCCCATCACTGAGCGGCTGACCCGCCATGCCCTGACGGACCGCCTCGGCGACCCCCTCAGCGGCGGCCTCATCGTGGAGAGCGCGGGCACCTGGGGCCATGAGGGCGCCCCCATGGAGGCCAACGCCGAAGTGGTCCTCGCCGACTTCGGCGCGGACGCCAGCGGCTTCGTCGGCCGCGAGCTGCTCGACGAGCACGTCATCCGCGCCGACCTGGTCCTCACCGCCACCCGCGACCACCGCGCCCAGGTCATCTCCATGGGCCACTCCGCGGGCCTGCGGACCTTCACGCTCAAGGAGTTCACCCGGCTGGTGCGGGCGATAGACCCCGCCACCCTGCCCGACCCGCGCGACGAGGGCGTCGTCGAGCGCGCCCGCGCCCTGGTCCGCGCCGCCGCCGCGCTGCGCGGCTGGCTGCTGGCCCCGACCGCCGAGGCGGACGAGGTCTACGACCCCTACGGCGCGCCCATCACCTTCTTCCGCTCCATCGGCGACGAGATCAACCAGGCCCTCGACCCGGTCGTCACCGCCCTCACCGGCGTCCACGCCCCGAGCTGACGGACGTACGCGCGCCTCCTGCCCCGCGGCCGGACGGGCCCGGTGCGCCGACCGGCGTAGGGGAGGCCGCGACAGCGGGCACAGCACCCCGCCCCGGCCTACATTGGAGCTGACACCGGCACACCCTCGCCGGCGCACCCTCCTCCAGGCCCGGAGCCGTCCCATGCCGGTCACCTCGCCCGCCGCACCCGCAGCCGTGTCGTCCGCGCCCGACGCCTTGCCCCAGGACTTCGGCGCCCTGCTCCGCGAGGACCCGGAGGTCGCCGGAATCCTGCTCGCGGAGACCGGCCGCCAGGCCGCGACCCTCCAGCTGATCGCCGCCGAGAACTTCCAGTCGCCCGCGGTCCTCGCCGCCCTCGGCTCCCCGCTCGCCAACAAGTACGCCGAGGGCTACCCGGGCGCCCGCCACCACGGCGGCTGCGAGCACGCGGATGCCGCCGAACGCATCGCGGTGCGCCGGGCCACCGCCCTCTTCGGCGCCGAACACGCCAACGTCCAGCCGCACTCCGGCTCCTCCGCCGTCCTCGCCGCCTACGCCGCGCTGCTGCGCCCCGGCGACACGGTGCTCGCGATGGGACTCCCGTACGGGGGACACCTCACCCACGGGGCGCCCGGCAACTTCTCCGGCCGCTGGTTCGACTTCGTCGGCTACGGGGTGGACCCCGACACCGGACTCATCGACTACACCCGGCTCCGCGCACTGGCCCGCGCCCGCCGCCCCAAGGCCGTCGTCTGCGGCTCGATCTCCTACCCCCGGCACCCCGACTACGAGCTGTTCCGCGAGATCGCCGACGAGGTCGGCGCGTATCTGATCGTCGACGCCGCGCACCCGATGGGGCTGATCGCCGGGGGAGCGGCGCCCAACCCGGTCCCGTACGCCGACGTGGTCTGCGCCACCACGCACAAGGTGCTGCGCGGGCCGCGCGGGGGAATGATCCTGTGCGGCGCGGAGCTGTCCGAGCGGATCGACCGGGCGGTGTTCCCCTTCACCCAGGGCGGCGCGCAGATGCATACGGTCGCGGCGAAGGCGGTCGCGTTCGGAGAGGCGGAGACACCGGCGTACACGCTCTACGCGCACCAGGTCGTCGCCCACGCCCGGGTGCTCGCCGCCGGTCTGGAGGCGGAGGGCTTCGAGGTCACCACGGGCGGCACCGACACCCACATCGTCGTCGTGGACCCGGCGCCGCTCGGCGTCGACGGCCGCACCGCCCGCGAACGGCTGGCCGCCGCCGGTATGGTCCTGGACACCTGCGCGCTGCCGTACGGGGACGCCCGGGGCATCCGCCTGGGCACCGCCGCCGTCACCACGCAGGGGATGGACGAGGGGGACATGGCCCGGATCGCCGCCCTGTTCGGGGCGGCCGTACGGGAGGCGGGCGAGGCGGGCCCGATCGCGGCGGAGGTCCGTGAGCTGGCCATGCGGAATCCGCCGTACCCGGGGTAGACGAGGGCTGTGCAACCATCACCCGTACCGTGGAGTCCTTGTTCCAGAGACTAGGGTGTGGGGCTCAGATGGCCGGCGAAACCTGTGGGGCAGCCCGTGCGTGATTACCTGCTGACGCTCTGTGTCACGGCTGCAGTGACTTATCTGCTGACCGGACCGGTGCGTAAGTTCGCCATCGCGGTCGGGGCGATGCCCGCGATCCGCGCCCGCGACGTCCACCGGGAACCGACTCCGCGGCTCGGTGGCATCGCCATGTTCGGCGGACTGTGTGCGGGACTGATCGTCGCCGACCACCTGCACAACCTGAAGGACGTCTTCGAACTGTCCAACGAGCCGAGGGCGTTGCTCTCCGGCGCCGCCCTGATCTGGCTGATCGGCGTTCTCGACGACAAGTTCGAGATCGACGCCCTGATCAAGCTCGGCGGCCAGATGATCGCCGCCGCCGTCATGGTCATCCAGGGGCTCACGATCCTGTGGCTGCCCATCCCCGGCGTCGGCACGGTCGCCCTCACCCAGTGGCAGGGCACGCTGCTCACGGTGGCGCTGGTCGTCATCACGATCAACGCGGTCAACTTCGTCGACGGCCTGGACGGGCTCGCGGCGGGCATGGTGTGCATCGCCTCGGCGGCGTTCTTCCTGTACGCCTACCGCCTCTGGATGGGGTACGGGATCGAGGCGGCGGCCCCCGCGACGCTGTTCGCGGCGATCCTGATGGGCATGTGCCTCGGTTTCCTGCCGCACAACATGCATCCGGCGCGGATCTTCATGGGCGACTCCGGCTCGATGCTGATCGGCCTGGTGCTGGCGGCGGGCGCGATCTCGATCACCGGCCAGGTCGACCCGGACAACATGAAGATCTTCTTCGAGGGCAGCGAGCGCGGGGCCACCCACGCGATGTTCCCGGTCTTCATCCCGCTGGTGCTGCCGCTGACGATCATCGCGATCCCCGCCACAGACCTGATCCTCGCCATCGTCCGCCGCACCTGGAACGGCCAGTCGCCGTTCGCCGCGGACCGGGGCCACCTGCACCACCGGCTGCTGGAGATCGGCCACTCGCACAGCCGGGCCGTGCTGATCATGTATTTCTGGTCGGCCATCATCGCCTTCGGCGCCGTCGCCTACTCGGTGCACTCGGCCTCGACGTGGATCGTCTTCATCATCATCGCGGCGAGCGTGGTGGGCCTCGTCCTGCTGCTGATGCCGCGCTTCACCCCGCGCGCCCCGCACTGGGCCAACCGCTTCGTGCCGCCCCGCTACCGCCGCGGGGCGACGGAGCGGGCTTCCTCCCCCTCGCCCTCCTACGGTGAGAGCCCGACGCCCGTGGCCTCCGGGGCCCAACAGGACGTGCAGGGCGCTCTGATGAGCGAGGAGGACGCCGAACGGGCCCCTGTGGCGGTCGGGGTGTCCGGTGTCAACGGGGCGACCGCGATCGGCGCTCGTTCGCGCTTCCCCGAACGCCGCTCCATCGACTCCTCGCGCTGACGATTCGGATTCCGTGGTGCATTACCAGACATTGCGCCGCCTTGTCGTGCACACACGCGCGGGTTAACTCTCATGTGTGACAGGTGGCACACTTTCCAGGTAAAGACCTCATCAAATAGTTTGTGATACCGTTCACGAGACCCGGTGACGGAGCCGAAGGACCCTAGTGAGACGGTCCATTGGCCCAGGTCTCCGCTCTGCGGACCGGGCCTACGCTCGTCCATGACGACGCCCCATTCCTCCCCAAGACCAGTGGAGCTGCCGCCATGCAGTCCGACATGCGCGAAGTACTGCGCATCGCCGCCCCCACCGCCGCGGTGGGCGCCATCGCCACGCTTGTCGGCGGCCTGCTCGCCGGTGGCAAGGGGGCGATCGGCGCCGTGGTGGGCTGCGTGGTGGTCATCCTCTTCATGGCCCTCGGACAGCTGGCGTTGCAGTGGGTCGCCAAGTCCATGCCCCACCTGTTCCAGGGCATGGGGCTGATGGTCTACTCGGTCCAGCTCGTGCTCCTGCTCCTGCTGATCATGGGCATCAGGGACACGTCGCTCTTCGACCTCCAGGTCTTCGCCCTCACGCTGGTCGCCTCGGTGATCACATGGATCATCACGCAGACCGTGCTGCATGCCAGGAGCAAGACCCTGTACGTGGATCCGGAGGCGGAGAGCCGGAACGCCCCGGGCGGAACCGAGGACAAGCATGACCAGTAGGGCCGGGATAAAGCCCTGTTCGACATGCTGCTATCGTCCGGTCTCGGTTGCGGTACTGCGGGCGCGGACAACACGGCTGTCGCCTGATTCATCGCGAGGCTTCGGGCCCGGCCGCCGCCTCCTCACCGTAAGAACCCAGTCCGGTGCCGACCTGCGGCTGCCAGCCGCTCCGATACAACGAGGTAGCCGTATCCATGCGCCATGCAGAAGGAGCTCCTGGTGACTGCTGACGCCCAGACGCTCGCTTTCGAGGTTGACTGCCACCTGTTCCAGGGTTCGTGCGGATTCCCAGCCCCGAGCGCGTGGTCGTTCATTTTCGACCCGATCTTCAGTGTCGGTCCGGTCGACTTCAACAAGCCGATGCTGCTGGCGATCATCGGAACGATCGCCATCCTGAGCCTGTTCTGGGCCGGCTTCTCCAAGCCCAAGGTCGTTCCGGGCAAGCTGCAGATGGTCGCCGAAGCCCTCTACGACTTCGTGCACCGGGGCATTGCCAAGGAGATCATCGGCAAGAAGGGCGAGCCCTTCGTTCCGCTGCTGGTGTCGCTGTTCTTCTTCATCTGGGTGATGAACCTCTGGGCGATCATTCCGATCGCGCAGTTCCCGGTGACCTCGCTGATCGCCTACCCGATCGGACTGGCCCTCCTCGTGTGGGCCACCTACATGACGGTGACCTTCCGGAACCACGGTTTCGTCGGAGGCATCCGCAACCTGTGCGTGCCGAGCGGCCTGCCCAAGCCGATCTACGTGATCCTGACGCCGATCGAGTTCGTATCGAGCATCTTCGTGCGCCCCTTCACGCTGGCGGTCCGACTCTTCGCGAACATGTTCGCCGGTCACATCCTCATCCTGGTCTTCACGATCGCGACCTGGTACATGCTCGGCACCGTGCTCGGCACCGTGTACGCCACCGCGTCGTTCGCCGTGACCCTGGCCCTGACCGTCTTCGAGATGTTCATCCAGGCGCTCCAGGCCTACGTGTTCACCGTGCTGACCGCCACGTACTTGTCCCAGGCGCTCGAAGAAGCGCACTGAGGACACCCGGGCCACCGCCCGGACACCCCTTAGTCGTCCGGTGGACGCAATCTCCACCGGCCAATCAAGAGAAGGAATCACAGATCCATGTCTGAGACTCTCGCAGCCGTTGTGGGCAACGTCGGCACCATCGGTTACGGCCTCGCGGCGATCGGCCCCGGCGTCGGTATCGGCATCATCTTCGGTAACGGTGTGCAGGCCATCGCCCGCCAGCCCGAGGCCGCCGGCCTCATCCGCCAGAACATGCTGCTCGGCTTCGCCGTCATCGAGGCCCTGGCCCTGATCGGCTTCGTCGCGCCCTTCATCTACCCGAAGTAGTCCAGGCGACCTGACGATACGTTTTCGACGAAAGGTCCACCATGTTGCACTTGGCAGCTGAGGAGCCGCAGTCACCGCTGCTGCCGGTCTGGCCCGAGATTCTCATCGGCCTGATCTGCTTCAGCATTGTCTTCTTCGCTTTCTACAAGAAGCTCCTCCCGGCCATCAACAAGGCCCTGGACGAGCGTCGTGAGGCGATCGAAGGTGGCATCGAGAAGGCCGAAGCGGCTCAGACCGAGGCCCAGAGCGTTCTTGAGCAGTACAAGGCTCAGCTCGCCGAGGCCCGCCACGAGGCCGCTCGCCTGCGCCAGGAGGCGCAGGAGCAGGGTGCCGTCATCATCCAGGAGATGAAGGCGGAAGGTCAGCGGCAGCGCGAAGAGATCATCGCCGCCGGCCACGCCCAGATCGAGGCCGACCGCAAGGCTGCGGCTTCCGCACTCCGCCAGGACGTCGGCAAGCTCGCCACCGACCTGGCCGGCAAGCTCGTCGGCGAGTCCCTCCAGGACCACGCCCGGCAGAGCGGCACCGTCGACCGTTTCCTCGACGAGCTTGAGGCGAAGGCCGAGGCCGCCCGATGAACGGCGCGAGCCGCGAGGCACTGGCTGCCGCACGTGAGCGTCTCGACGCGCTGACCGACAACACGTCGGTCGACGCGGCGAAGCTCGCCCAGGAGCTGGCTTCGGTCACCGCACTGCTCGACCGCGAAGTATCCCTGCGCCGGGTCCTCACCGACCCGGCCCAGAGCGGCGAGAGCAAGGCCGAGCTGGCCGCCCGCCTGCTCGGCGGTCAGGTCGGCGGCGAGACCGTCGACCTGGTCTCCGGTCTCGTCCGGTCCCGCTGGTCGCAGTCGCGCGACCTGGTGGACTCGGTCGAGGAGCTGGCGAACACCGCCGACCTCACCGCCGCCCAGCGCGGCGGCGCCCTCGACGACGTCGAGGACGAGCTGTTCCGGTTCGGCCGGATCATCGGCTCCGACCAGGAGCTGCGGTCCGCGCTCACCAGCCGTACGGCCACGGCCGCCGCCAAGAGTGAGCTGCTGCGCAGCCTGCTCGGCGGCAAGGCGCAGCCGGTCACCGAGCGGATCATCGTCCGCCTGGTGACCCAGCCCCGTGGACGTAGCCTGGAAGCAGGGCTGGACACGCTGTCCAAGCTCGCCGCGGAGCGCCGGGACCGCATGGTCGCCGTCGTCACCTCGGCGGTGCCGCTCAGCGACCGGCAGAAGCAGCGCCTCGGCGCCGCCCTGGCGAAGCTCTACGGCCGCGAGATGCACCTGAACCTCGACGTGGACCCCGCGGTCCTCGGCGGGATCTCGGTGCGCGTCGGTGACGAGATCATCAACGGCACCGTTGCGGAGCGCCTCGACGAGGCGACCCGTCGCATCGCCGGCTGACACAGCGCAGCGCAAAAGAACACGCAAGACCAGCGGCCCGGTTGGGCCGTGCAGAAACTGCAGAAGATTCCTGGGGGTCGGCCCCCAGACCCCCTTAAGAAACTTCGGGCCCAACAAGGAGAGCAGGGAACCCAGATGGCGGAGCTCACGATCCGGCCGGAGGAGATCCGGGACGCACTGGAGAACTTTGTCCAGTCGTACCAGCCGGACGCGGCCTCGCGCGAGGAGGTCGGTACGGTCAGCGTTGCCGGCGACGGCATCGCGAAGGTGGAGGGCCTGCCCTCCGCCATGGCGAACGAGCTGCTGAAGTTCGAGGACGGAACCCTCGGTCTCGCCCTCAACCTTGAGGAGCGCGAGATCGGTGCGATCGTCCTCGGCGAGTTCAGCGGCATCGAGGAGGGCCAGCCGGTGCAGCGCACCGGTGAGGTGCTCTCCGTCGGCGTCGGCGAGGGTTACCTCGGCCGTGTCGTCGACCCGCTCGGCAACCCGATCGACGGTCTCGGCGAGATCGAGACCGACAGCCGCCGCGCCCTAGAGCTGCAGGCCCCTGGCGTCATGGTCCGCAAGTCGGTGCACGAGCCGATGCAGACCGGCTACAAGGCCGTCGACGCCATGGTGCCGATCGGCCGCGGCCAGCGTCAGCTGATCATCGGCGACCGTCAGACGGGTAAGACCGCTCTGGCCGTCGACACGATCATCAACCAGCGCGACAACTGGCGCTCGGGCGACGTGAACAAGCAGGTGCGCTGCATCTACGTCGCCATCGGTCAGAAGGGTTCCACCATCGCCTCCGTGCGTGGTGCGCTCGAAGAGGCCGGTGCGCTGGAGTACACGACCATCGTCGCCGCCCCGGCGTCCGACCCGGCCGGCTTCAAGTACCTGGCGCCGTACACCGGTTCGGCCATCGGCCAGCACTGGATGTACCAGGGCAAGCACGTCCTGATCATCTTCGACGACCTCTCGAAGCAGGCCGACGCCTACCGCGCCGTGTCCCTGCTGCTGCGCCGCCCGCCGGGCCGCGAGGCCTACCCGGGTGACGTCTTCTACCTGCACTCGCGTCTGCTGGAGCGCTGCGCCAAGCTCTCCGACGAGATGGGCGCCGGTTCGATGACGGGCCTCCCGATCGTCGAGACCAAGGCGAACGACGTGTCGGCGTTCATTCCGACCAACGTCATCTCCATCACCGACGGCCAGTGCTTCCTGGAGTCCGACCTGTTCAACGCGGGTCAGCGTCCGGCGCTCAACGTCGGTATCTCGGTCTCCCGAGTCGGTGGCTCGGCCCAGCACAAGGCCATGAAGCAGGTCTCCGGCCGGCTTCGCGTGGACCTCGCCCAGTACCGCGAGCTGGAGGCGTTCGCCGCCTTCGGTTCCGACCTGGACGCGGCCTCGAAGGCCTCGCTGGAGCGCGGTAAGCGCATGGTCGAGCTGCTGAAGCAGCCGCAGTACGCCCCGTTCCCGATGGAGGAGCAGGTCGTCTCGGTCTGGGCCGGCACCACGGGCAAGATGGACGACGTCCCGGTCGAGGACATCCGTCGCTTCGAAGCTGAGCTGCTGGAGTTCCTGCGCCGTGAGCGCAAGGACCTCCTGACCAGCATCGCCGAGGGCGGCAAGATGTCCGACGACACGCTGCAGTCGGTCGCCGACGCGATCGCCGCCTTCAAGCAGCAGTTCGAGACCTCGGACGGCAAGCTCCTGGGCGAGGGCTGATCGATGGGCGCTCAGCTTCGCGTTTACAAGCGCCGCATCCAAGCCGTCACCGCGACCAAGAAGATCACCAAGGCGATGGAGATGATCGCCGCCTCGCGCATCGTGAAGGCGCAGCGCAAGGTGGCGGCATCCATGCCGTACGCGACCGAGCTCACCCGTGCGGTGACCGCGGTGGCGACCGGCTCCGACGCCAAGCACCCGCTCACCACCGAGGTCGAGGTCCCGACCCGGGCCGCGGTCCTGCTCGTCACGAGCGACCGCGGTCTGGCCGGCGGCTACTCCTCCAACGCCATCAAGGCCGCGGAGCGGCTGCGGGAGCGCCTTGCCGAGGAGGGCAAGGAGGTCGACACGTACATCGTCGGCCGCAAGGGTGTCGCGTACTACGGCTTCCGCGAGCGCAAGGTCGAGGACTCCTGGACCGGCTTCACCGACAACCCGGCGTACGCCGATGCCAAGCGCATCGCCGCCCCGTTGATCGAGGCCATCCAGAAGGACACGGCCGAGGGCGGCGTCGACGAGCTGCACATCGTCTTCACGGAATTCGTGTCGATGATGACGCAGAACGCGGTCGACAACCGGATGCTGCCGCTTTCGCTCGACGAGGTGGCCGAGGAGAGCACCCGCAAGGGTGAGATCCTTCCGCTGTTCGACTTCGAGCCGTCGGCCGAGGACGTCCTCGACGCCCTTCTGCCGCGCTACGTCGAGAGCCGCATCTACAACGCACTGCTGCAGGCAGCCGCTTCCGAGCACGCTGCCCGCCGCCGCGCGATGAAGTCGGCGACCGACAACGCCGGGGACCTCATCAAGAGCCTGTCCCGGCTTGCCAACGCGGCCCGACAGGCCGAAATCACCCAGGAAATCAGCGAGATCGTCGGCGGTGCCAGTGCTCTGGCCGACGCGACCGCGGGGAGTGACAAGTAATGACGACGACAGTTGAGACGGCCGCTGCCACGGGCCGCGTCGCCCGGGTCATCGGCCCGGTCGTCGACGTGGAGTTCCCCGTCGACGCGATGCCGGAGATCTACAACGCCCTCCACGTCGAGGTCGCCGACCCGGCCGAGGACGGCGCCCGCAAGACGCTGACCCTTGAGGTCGCCCAGCACCTGGGTGACGGCGTGGTCCGCGCGATCTCGATGCAGCCCACCGACGGCCTGGTCCGCCAGGCCCCGGTGACCGACACGGGCGCGGGCATCACCGTCCCCGTCGGCGACATCACCAAGGGCAAGGTGTTCAACACCCTCGGTCAGATCCTGAATGAGCCGGAGGCCGAGGCGCAGATCACCGAGCGCTGGCCGATCCACCGCAAGGCCCCGGCCTTCGACCAGCTTGAGTCGAAGACCGAGATGTTCGAGACCGGCCTGAAGGTCGTCGACCTGCTGACCCCGTACGTCAAGGGCGGCAAGATCGGTCTGTTCGGTGGTGCGGGCGTCGGCAAGACGGTCCTCATCCAGGAAATGATCATGCGTGTGGCGAAGCTGCACGACGGTGTGTCGGTGTTCGCCGGTGTCGGTGAGCGCACCCGTGAGGGCAACGACCTCATCGACGAGATGACCGAGTCGGGCGTTCTGGACAAGACCGCGCTCGTCTTCGGCCAGATGGACGAGCCGCCGGGCACGCGTCTGCGCGTCGCTCTGTCCGCCCTGACCATGGCGGAGTACTTCCGCGATGTGCAGAAGCAGGACGTGCTGCTCTTCATCGACAACATCTTCCGCTTCACGCAGGCCGGTTCCGAGGTCTCCACGCTGCTCGGCCGCATGCCGTCCGCGGTGGGTTACCAGCCGACCCTGGCCGACGAGATGGGTGTGCTCCAGGAGCGCATCACCTCGACGCGTGGTCACTCGATCACCTCGATGCAGGCGATCTACGTCCCCGCGGACGACCTGACCGACCCGGCCCCGGCCACCACGTTCGCCCACCTCGACGCGACGACGGTTCTCTCCCGTCCGATCTCCGAGAAGGGCATCTACCCGGCCGTGGACCCGCTGGACTCCACGTCCCGCATCCTGGACCCGCGCTACATCTCGCAGGACCACTACGCCGCGGCCAGCCGCGTCAAGGGAATCCTGCAGAAGTACAAGGACCTCCAGGACATCATCGCGATCCTCGGTATCGACGAGCTGGGCGAGGAGGACAAGCTCGTTGTCCACCGTGCCCGTCGCGTCGAGCGCTTCCTGTCGCAGAACACCCACGCCGCCAAGCAGTTCACCGGCCTGGACGGTTCGGACGTGCCGCTCGACGAGTCGATCGCCGCGTTCAACGCGATCTGCGACGGTGACTACGACCACTTCCCGGAGCAGGCGTTCTTCATGTGCGGTGGCCTGGACGACCTCAAGGCCAAGGCCAAGGAGCTCGGCGTCTCCTGAGCCCCCGGCTCACCGAGGGGGGGCGGGTGTGTCCCGCCCCCCTCACCACGCCCCGTAGAATTGACCCAACACCCGGCATCGACCGCCGGGTGGTGACCCGAGGAGCCACCCTTGGCTGCTGAGCTGCATGTCGAGCTGGTCGCCGCGGACCGTAGTGTCTGGTCCGGCGAGGCCACCCTGGTCGTCGCGCGCACCACGTCCGGCGACATCGGCGTCATGCCCGGTCACCAGCCGCTTCTCGGTGTGCTGGAATCGGGCCCGGTGACGATCCGCACGAGTGAGGGCGGCACTGTCGTCGCCGCCGTGCACGGTGGATTCATCTCGTTCGCGGACGACAAGCTGTCGCTGCTGGCCGAGATCGCCGAGCTGGCGGACGAGATCGATGTCGAGCGCGCCGAGCGGGCGCTGGAGCTCGCGAAGTCGGAGGCGGACGCCGCTGCCCAGCGGCGTGCGGACGTACGACTGCGCGCGGTGGCGGTGCGCTAGCACCCCGCTGACAGATGTTTTTACTCAGCCGCGGCCCGAGCTGGAGCAATCCAGCCGTGTCGCGGCTGAGGCGATGCAGGTGCAATACGTATTTCGGTATCCGTTACTCGACGATGCGAGGAGGTCGGTGGAGATGGTCCTCGCGTTGTGGGTGGGCGTGTCCGTCGTCGTACTGGTCCTGTTGGGGTTGTTCGTCTTCGGTCTGCGCCGGCGGCTGATCCAGCGGTCCGGTGGGACCTTCGACTGCAGCCTGCGCTGGGACGTGTCCGAGGAGCCCGACTCCCTGGGCAAGGGCTGGGTGTACGGGGTCGCCCGCTACAGCGGTGACCGCGTCGACTGGTTCCGGGTCTTCTCCTACGCTCCTCGCCCCCGCCGGGGCCTGGAGCGTTCTGCGATCGAGGTGATCGCCCGCCGGCTGCCGGAGGGCGAGGAGGAGCTCGCGCTGCTCTCCGACTCCGTCGTGCTCGGCTGTCTTCACCGGGGGACGCGCCTGGAGCTGGCGATGAGCGAGGACGCCCTGACCGGCTTCCTGGCCTGGTTGGAGGCGGCACCGCCCGGCCAGCGGGTCAACGTCGCGTAACGGTCGCGCACCGAGCGAGAACGTACGCGTACACAGCGAAAAACCGGGGAGACGGGGGGCGGACCCGTCTCCCCGGTGCTTTTCCGGGGTGGTGCGTGCCGTTACGGCGTGGGGATCACTCCAGCGGCTACTGGAGACCGCTGTCGATCGCGCTCACCAGTTCACCGTTGGCGGTGTCACCGGAGAACTCCCAGAAGAACGCGCCTCCCAGGCCCTGGTTCTTCGCCCAGGTCATCTTGGAGCCGATGGTGGCCGGGGTGTCGTAGCTCCACCAGTTGTTGCCGCAGTGGGCGTAGGCCGTGCCGGCGATGGTGCCGGTGGCCGGGCAGGTGTTCTTGAGGACCTTGTAGTCCTCGATGCCCGCCTCGTACGTGCCCGAGGCCGCGCCGGTCGCCGTGCCGCCGGGCTCGGACTGGGTGACGCCGGTCCAGCCGCGGCCGTAGAAGCCGATGCCGAGGAGGAGCTTCTTGGCCGGGACTCCCTTGGCCTTGAGCTTGGCGATGGCCTCGGAGGAGGTGAAGCCCTCCTGCGGGATGCCGGTGTACGGGTTCAGCGGCGAGTGCGGGGCCGTCGGGCCCTGCTTGGCCCAGGCGCCGAAGAAGTCGTACGTCATCACGTTGTACCAGTCGAAGGACTGGGCGGCGCCCGCGTAGTCGGTGGCGTCGATCTTGCCGTCGGCCGAGGCGTCCGCGGTGATGGCGGCGGTGACCAGGTTGTCGGGGCCGAACTTCGCCCGCGTGGCGGAGGCCAGCTTCTTCAGCGCGTCCGGGCCGCTGGTGTCACAGGTCAGGCCGCAGGCGTTGGGGTACTCCCAGTCCAGGTCGATGCCGTCGAAGACATCGGCCCAGCGGGGGTCCTCGACCAGGTCGTAGCAGGACTGGGCGAAGGCGGCGGGGTTCTGCGCGGCCTGGGGGAAGCCGCCGGACCAGGTCCAGCCGCCGAAGGACCAGAGGACCTTGATGTGCGGGTACTCGGCCTTCAGCTTGCGCAGCTGGTTGAAATTGCCGCGCAGCGGCTGGTCCCAGGTGTCGGCGACGCCGTCGACGGACTGGGCGGCGGTGTACGCCTTGTCGTAGTCGGCGTACGCGTCACCGATGGTGCACTTGCCGTTCTGCACGTTGCCGAAGGCGTAGTTGATGTGCGTGATCTTCGCGGCGGAGCCGGACGTCACCAGGTTCTTGACGTGGTAGTTGCGCCCGTAGACGCCCCAGTTGGTGAAGTAGCCCAGGTTGATCTTGTCGCCGACGGGCGGCTCGCCGCCTCCGCCGGTGGTGCGCACGGAGACGGAGCCGGAGACCGGGCCGGTCTGGTCGGCGGTGTCCCGGGCCTGCACGGCGTAGGAGTAGTCGGTGCCCGCGGTCAGGCCGGTGTTGGTGTAGGTGGTGCCGGTGACCGTGGCGACCTTCGCCCCGTCGCGCAGCACGTCGTAGTTCTTGACGCCGTTGTCGTCGGTGGCCGCGCTCCAGCTGAGCTTCACCGAGGTGTCCGTGACATCGCTGGTGGTCGGGGTGCCGGGGGCGGAGGGCGGGTTGTCGCCCGGGACGGTGCCGCCGTCACAGGAGGCGCCGTTCAGCTTGCAGCCCGAGGGGGAGCCGGAGCCGGTGCCGTTGAAGCCGAAGCTGACGCTGGCGCCGGGGGCGATGGTCCCGTTCCAGGAGAGGTTCTTGGCGGTCCAGTGGTTGCCGCTGCTGGTGACGGCGGCGTCCCAGGCGGAGCCGACCGCGGTGCCGGAGGGGAAGTCCCACTCGATCGTCCAGGAGGAGAGCGAGGTGGTGCCGGTGTTCTTCACCGTCCACTGGCCCTCGAAGCCGCTGCCCCAGTCCGATTTCTTGGTGTATGTGGCAGTGGCCGACGTGGCCGCCGAGGCGGGGGAGGCGAGACCCACCATCGCGGCCAACGGGACGACGAGCGCGGTCAGGCCCGCCACGACCTTGGATCTGCCGCTCCGGGTGGGTATCCATCGGAATCGGGAACGGCGTTGGGGGGTTTCAGTGCTCAACGGTGCTCCTCGGGTGAGGTCCAACAAACGGGGGTAATTCGTGGACTGCAAACCCTGCGCCGCCCTGAGTACGTAGTGTTCCCGTACTCACCGCAGTGTGTTTCGGTGACAGTAGGAAGGTCTGGACCAATCGTCAAGAGGTCCAGACCTTAGATGGGGGAATGAGAGGCGGAAGCGGGTCAGATGCCCAACTCCTGTGCCAGGACGGCTGCCTGGACCCGGCTGCGCAGCTCCAGCTTCCCGAGCAGCCTGCTGACGTGGGTCTTCACCGTGGCCTCCGCCATCGACAGCCGCAGCGCGATCTCCGCGTTGGAGAGGCCCTCGCCCAGACACCCCAGCACCTCGCGCTCCCGCCGGGTCAGTGCGTCCAGTACCGCCGGATCGGCCGCCTCCCTCGCACGTACGGGCGTGGCCCCGGCGAACTCCGCGATCAGCCTGCGGGTCACGGCCGGGGCGATCAGGCCCTCGCCGCGCGCCACCGTCCGTACCGCCTCCAGCAGGTCGCGGGCGTCGGTGTTCTTCAGCAGGAAGCCCGAGGCCCCGGCCCGCAGCGCCCCGAACACGTAAGCGTCGAGGTCGAACGTGGTCAGGACGAGGACGTCCGCCAGCTCCTCCGCAACCACCTGCCGGGTCGCCGACACTCCGTCCAGCCGAGGCATCTGCACATCCATCAGCACGAGATCCGGGCGGAGTTCACGCGCCAGGCGGACCGCGGCCTCGCCGTCCCCCGCCTCCCCGACGACCTCGATGTCCGGCGCGCTGGAGAGGATCAGCACCAGCCCCGCGCGCACCGCCGACTGGTCCTCCGCGACCAGGACCCGGATCGTCATTCCCTCATCATCCTTTCCCGTACGGGCAGTTCGGCCCGCACCCGCCAGATCCTGGTGCCGTCGGCGGCAGGCCCCGGCCCCGCCTCGATCGTCCCGCCGAGCAGCGCGACCCGCTCCCGCATGCCCACGAGCCCGGCCCCGGACCCTGGCGCCGTGGGGCCGGGGCGCTCCCCGAACACACTGGTCACCCCGACCGTCAGCAGCTCCCCGGTCCGGCCGAGGCGCACCACCACCGGGCCCGGCGCCGCGTGCTTGAGGGCGTTCGTCAGGGACTCCTGAACGATCCGGTACGCGGCCAGCTCCACCGGCGTCGGCAGCGGGCCGGAGCCCGCCGCCCGGGTGTCCTCCAGGGTGCAGGTCAGCCCGCTGGACACGGCGTTGGTGTTCGCCTGCTCGACCAGTACGTCCAGTGCGGCGAGCGTCGGCGCGGCGGCCGGGGCATCGCCCTCGCCGCCCTCGCGCAGCAGCCCGATCAGCCGCCGCATCTCCGCGAGCCCCTCCACGCTGTTCTCCCGGATCACCCCGAGGGCCCGCCGCGAGGTCTCCGGGTCGTCGATGGACAGGGCCGCCGTGGAGTGGATCGCCACGGCGGAGAGGTGGTTGGCCACCATGTCGTGCAGCTCCCGGGCCATCCGGGCCCGCTCGGCGACCACCGCCTGCGTCCGGTCCAGCTCCGCCAGCCGCGCGGTCTGGTCGGCGGCCAGCCGGGCGGCCTCGGCGGCGGCGCGGTGGTTGCGCACGCTGACCCCGGTGATCGCCGGGACGAAGGTGACCAGCCCCGTGACGACACCGATCAGCAGCGCCTCGGGCCTGCGGAACCAGGCCAGGAAACCGATCGTGGACGCGACGGTGACCAGGAGCGTGGCCACCGGGAGGCGGCGGGCCGCGGCCGGGGTCCCGTACAGCACGGCCGCGTACATCACGTCCGTGAACATCAGGACGGTCGCCAGACTGCCCCGGGTGAACTGGTCCGCGATCAGCGCGAGTGCGCCGAAGGCCAGCGCCGTGCGCGGGGCGCTGCGGCGCAGCAGCTCCATCGCGGCCATCACGGTCAGCGGTACGAGCGCGATCCAGGGTGCGGAGAAGGGGCGGCCGCCCTGGGTGTGCAGGCCGAGCCGCCACAGGAGCAGCCCCCCGAGCAGCCCGCAGACGGCGAGGAGCATATCGTCGCGGTGGGGGCGGAGCCAGGTGAACACCTCTCCATCCAACACGCCGCGCGGACGCCTGGCCTCCCTTCGCGGACCGATGGGCGACTACATCGAAGGATGCAGTCCCGTTTCGTCACTGCCGACGACGATTCCCCGCCCCGCGGACGGGAGGCTGGAGGGGAACGGGAGGAGAGACGCTGTGATCGCCATTCTGGTCGTGGCCTGCGAGGTCGCTTTCTGGGTGCTGCTGGCCGCGGGGCTCGCACTGCGGTACGTCGCGAGGAAACCGAGGCTCGGGGCCGCCGTGCTGCTGTGCGAGCCGCTGCTGGAGGTCCTGCTGCTGGTGGTGACGGCGATCGACCTGAAGAACGGGGCCGAGCCCGACTGGAAGCACGGGCTGGCCGCCGTCTACATCGGCTTCACCGTGGGCCTCGGCCACCACACCGTCACGTGGGTGGACGCCCGTGTCGCCCACCGCTGGTTCGGCGGCCCGCCGCCGGTGAAGCCGCCGAAGTACGGCACGGCCCGCGCCGTCCACGAGTGGCGCACCGCCGCCCGCTGGATCCTCGCCGCGGTGGTCGCGCTCGGGCTGCTCCAGGCGGCGGTCTGGTACGTCGGCTCCGGCGGGGAGACCGGCTCGCTGCGGATGTGGCAGCAGAAGATGGGCTGGGTGATCGGCATCAACCTGATCATCGCCGGGAGCTACACGCTGTTCCCGAAGCAGGCCCCGAAGGGCTACGAGGGCGCCGCCGTCGAGCGGGAACCGGCCGAGAAGTAGGCGGGCCCCCGCCCGGGGGAAGCCTCAGCGCTCGCCGCCCGGCACCCACAGCACGTCCCCGACCTCCTTGTTCGCGCTCCGCGCCAGAATGAACAGGAGGTCGGAGAGGCGGTTGAGATACGTGGCGGTCAGGGCGTTCATCGACTCACCGTGCACCTCCAGCGCCGCCCATGTGGACCGCTCGGCGCGCCGGACCACCGTGCACGCCTGGTGGAGCAGGGCGGCCCCCGGCGTGCCCCCGGGAAGGATGAAGCTGCGCAGCTTCTCCAGCTCCTCCAGGAAGGTGTCGCAGTCCGCCTCCAGCTTGTCGATGTAGGACTGTTCGACCCGCAGCGGCGGATACTTCGGCTCCTCGACCACCGGGGTGGACAGGTCGGCGCCCACGTCGAACAGGTCGTTCTGGACCCGTACGAGGACCTTCACCACGTCCTCGGGCAGCTGCCCCAGCGCGATGGCGGTCCCGATCACCGCGTTGGCCTCGTTGGCGTCCGCGTACGCCGAGATCCGCAGATCGGTCTTGGCGGTGCGGCTCATGTCGCCGAGGGCGGTGGTGCCCCGGTCGCCGGTCCGGGTGTAGATGCGCGTCAGATTGACCATGGGGTCAGCGTAGTGACGCCGAACCCCCAACTGCGCACGGCGTGGAGCCGAATGACGCGTCCCGGTGTGATGTCCGTCATTCGAGACGTGACGCGCATCTCTTCGCGGCCCCAGCGCGCCCGACGGGTACTAACCTCCGCCGGAGAGCATGTGAACCGCCGTGAACAAATGCCGCACAGGCGAACAGAAACCAAGGGGTGCGAACGTGGCCAGGAAGCTCGCCGTCATCGGGGCCGGACTCATGGGATCCGGGATCGCGCAGGTCTCCGCCCAGGCGGGCTGGGACGTCGTGCTGCGGGACGTCACCGACGCCGCGCTGACCCGTGGCCGTGACGGCATCAAGGCCTCGTACGACAAGTTCGTCGCCAAGGGCAAGCTGGAGGCCGCCGACGCCGATGCCGCGCTCGCCCGCATCACCACGACCACCGACCTCGACGCCGTCGCGGACGCGGACGTCGTCGTGGAGGCCGTCTTCGAGAAGCTGGAGGTCAAGCACGAGATCTTCCGCTCCCTGGACAAGGTCGTCGGCGAGCACACCGTCCTCGCCTCCAACACCTCCGCCATCCCGATCACCAAGATCGCGGCCGTGACGGAGCGTCCGGAGCGTGTCGTCGGCGTGCACTTCTTCTCGCCGGTCCCGATGATGCAGCTCTGCGAGCTGGTACGCGGCTACAAGACCAGCGACGAAACCCTCGCCACCGCACGGGAGTTCGCCGAGTCCGTCGGCAAGACCTGCATCGTCGTCAACCGCGACGTGGCGGGCTTCGTCACCACCCGGCTCATCTCGGCGCTCGTCGTCGAGGCGGCCAAGCTGTACGAGTCGGGTGTCGCCTCGGCCGAGGACATCGACATCGCCTGCAAGCTGGGCTTCGGCCACGCCATGGGCCCGCTCGCCACGGCCGACCTCACCGGCGTCGACATCCTGCTGCACGCCACCGGCAACATCTACACCGAGTCCCAGGACGAGAAGTTCGCCGCCCCGGAGCTGATGCGCCGGATGGTCGACGCAGGTGACATCGGGCGCAAGAGCGGGCAGGGCTTCTACACGTACTGACCGCGAACCGCGCTCCCCGGCCCGTCGGCCCGCCGCCGTCAGGGCCGGGGGAGCCGAGGAAGCCGGGGAGTGTACCCGGCAGTGACCGGTCTCCGGCGAACCGGATTCACTCCACCGAGTGAATTCGGTATCGGTTCGCTTACAGACGGCAACTTCCCTGTCGCCGGGGCAGTCAGTTGTGACAGAGACAGAAGCACAGGCAGAAGAAAAGACAGACGGACCTTCTACGGAGCATGACCGGGGAGCGCATATGCACATCAGGGGCGACCACGCCGAGCTGGTCGTCGGGGGCCGCCTCGACGTCCGAAGCGCGGCGGACGCCCGTACGGTCCTGCACACGGCCGTCGACGACGGAGCCGGCGACCTCGTGCTGGACCTGACCGAGCTGGACTCCTGGGACGCCACCGGACTCGGCGTCATCATGGGGGCCCACCGCCGGGCCGGACGGGCCGGACGCCGCCTCGTGCTGCGCGGTGTGCCGCCGCAGATGCAGCGCCTCCTGGTGGCCACCCGGCTGCACCGCATCCTGGCCATCGAGGGCGGGATCGCCGCCGACTCGCTGCCGCGCGTCTAGGTAGGAAGGCGTCCTGCTGCCCCGCCGGTCGCGCCGGGTGAACGGACGGACGGAATCCGGCGGCAGAAGTCGCGCAATCCTCACCGGAACGTGACGTCCTGGGCGGCGTGGCACCCCGCCCCTTCGTAGATACTGTGCAAGGTCTAATGTTCGGCCGTCCGCCGAATGAAACCGAAACCCAAGTGGTGGACACCGGACCGGAAGCGACAGCGGGGCGTGTGAGGCCGGGAGGGGCGACCGCGCACGACGCGTCTGGGGGACTTTGCGATGGACCCGACACACCGGGCACCCGAGGAACACGGGCAGGGGCACGACCGTCCCGGCGGCGAGCCGGACCACCGGCGGCCGTCCCGCGACGCCGCCGCCGACTTCGGGCAGCAGACACCGCAGCAGGTCCGCGTCGTCCGCCTGACCGCCGGTGATCTGCTCGTCACGGTCAACCCCGTCGACGGCAGCGAGGTCGAGGCCTGCCCGCCCGGCGCGGAGCCCGCCGCCCCCGTCCGCCGCACCCCCGCCGAGCGCGCCGACCACGAGCGCGCGGGCGCGCCCCCCGTCCCCCCGGGCCCGCCCGCCCCGCAGCCGCCCCTGCTGGAGCGCCAGGAGGAGCGCGAGCGCCTGGTCGGGCTGCTGGCGCGCGGCCGCAGCGTACGCCTGACCGGCCAGGCCGGATCGGGCCGCACCGCCCTGCTGGACGCCGTCGCCGCCGACTGCGCCGACCTCGCCCCCGACGGCGTCGTACGCCTCAGCGGCCGCGGGCGCACCGCCACCGACCTGCTGTACGCCCTCTTCGACACGGTCTACCGGGCCCCGCTGCACCGCCCCGACCGCGAGGAACTGCTCACGTTCGTGCGGCGCATCGGCGCCGTCGTCACCGTCGACGACCTGGAGATAGCCGGGGCGGCCCTGGACGAACTGCTCGGCGCCACCCCCGAGTGCGCCTTCCTGCTCGCGGCCACCCCCGACGCCGCCACCCCCGGTGTGGACGGCCACGTGGAGGAGGTCCTCCTCGCGGGCCTCGGCCGCGGCGCCTCGCTGGAGCTGCTGGAGCAGGTCGTCGAGCGCCCCCTCACCGAGGACGAGCGGAACTGGGCGGGCGACCTCTGGTTCGAGTCCGAAGGGCTGCCGCTGCGCTTCGTCCAGGCGGGGTCCCTGCTCCGCCAGGGCGACCAGCTGCGCGTCGACCCCACGGCCTTCGACGAGTACGACTACTTCGAGCCACGCCCGGACGACGCGCCTCCGGTCCCCGAAGCACCCACCGCCGAAGCCCTGGACGTCCCCCTGCCGAGCCTCGGCGAGGGCGCCGCACCCGCCGTGCTGCTGGCCTCCCGGCTCAGCGAGGCCGCCCGCGAGACCCTGCGCTTCGCCGTCGCCCTCGGAGGCGAGGTGCCCCACCAGGCCCACCTGCCGGCCCTCGTGGGCGACACCCGCGCGGACGCCGCACTCGGCGAACTCGCGGGCTGCGGCCTGCTCTCCCCGGCCGGACCGCGCTACCGCCTCGCCGCCGGGGTGCTCGCCCAGCTGGAGGCCGGCGGCTACGCGGACGAGGCCGCCGCCCACGCCCGTACCGCCGCCCAGCACTACGCCTGGTGGACCTCGCACCCCTCGGTCACCCCGCAGCGCGCGGTAGCCGAGTCCGACGCGATCGTCGCTTCCCTGGCCCGGCTGGTCCCCGGCGACGAGGCGGGCGCGGCCAGCGCCGCCGTCCTGCTCGCCCGCAGCGCCGCCCCGGCCTTCGCCGCGGGCCTGGGCTGGGGAGCCTGGGAACGGGCCCTCAGGATCGGCCAGGAGGCCGCCAGGAGCGCCGGTGAGGTCGCCGAGGAGGCCTACTTCCACCACGAGTTGGGCGTCCTCGCGCTGTGCACCGGCAACCCGGACCGGGCCCGGACCGAGCTGGAGACCTCGATCGGTATGCGCGGCGCGCTCGCCGACAAGTCCGGGGCCGTCGCCGGACGCCGTGCGCTCGCCCTGGTCGCGGACCGCTCCGGCGACTTCACCCCCCTCGGCCGTACCCCCTCCGGCGACGAGGTGCCCGTCGTACGCCGGGACGGCCCGGGCACGCCGCCCGGCGGGTTCCCGGGGCCGCCGGTGTTCGACCGGCCGGACCGGCAGGACGGCCCGGGCCCGATGCCGGACCCGACCCTGATCTCCTTGCTGCCGCCGGGCCCCGCCCCGTACAAGAACGGCGGCCGCGCGCTCCTGGGCGGGACCCGGCGCAACCTCGCCGCGGCGGGCGCGGGCGCGCTGCTGATCGCCGTGCTCGGCACCGTCGTCACCCTCGGCGTCACCACGGGCAGCGAGGAACCGGGCAGCCGCAACGTCACCACCGAGCAGTCGGCCTCCGAGGACGGCACCGACGACGACACGCCCGCCGACGAGCCGCGGGACGCCTCCACACCGGGGCGGGAGACGACCGGCGGCGCGGCACCGACGACCCCGAACGCCTCGGGCCCGGCCACCCCCAGCACCTCCGGCACACCGTCCCCGAGCGCCTCCACGAGCACCGGTGCCACCCCGACGGACGGGCCGACGGGCAGTGAGAGCAGCAGTCCGTCCGACGACCCGTCGTCGCCCAGCGGGGAGCCGACCACGCCCACGCCCACGGAGAGCGAGAGCTCGGACCCTTCGCCGTCGGAGTCGGACGGCGGGGACCAGGGCCCGTCGCCTACACAGTCCACGACAGAGCCCCCGCCGGAGGGCACCTCCTCCGCGACCGGCCCCGTGCAGTCGGCGAGCGCCCCGGAGCCGACCCCGACCACCGACGCGACGGCCTGAGCGCTTCAGGACGTAGTCAAGGCTCCAGGACGTACGTAAAGGCTCCCGGGCATACGCGAAAGCCGGGCCGTCCGCGTCGAACGCGGGCAGCCCGGCTCCTTCCGGCAGGGATCAGAACAGCCGCAGCTTGTCGTCCTCGATGCCGCGCATCGCGTCGTAGTCGAGGACCAGGCAGCCGATGCCCCGGTCCGTGGCCAGCACCCGGGCCTGCGGCTTGATCTCCTGTGCCGCGAAGACGCCCCGGACCGGTGCGAGATGCGGGTCGCGGTTCAGCAGTTCCAGATAGCGGGTCAGCTGCTCGACCCCGTCGATGTCACCCCGGCGCTTCAGCTCCACGGCCACCGTCCCCCCGTCCGCGTCCCGGCACAGGATGTCAACCGGGCCGATCGCGGTGGGGTATTCACGGCGGATCAGGGTGTGGCCCTCGCCGAGGATCTCGATCCGGTCCGCGAGCAGTTCCTGGAGGTGCGCTTCCACGCCGTCCTTGATCAGCCCCGGGTCGACGCCCAGCTCGTAGGAGGAGTCGTGAAGGATTTCCTCCATCGTGATGATCAGTTTCTCGCCCGCCTTGTTCACCACGGTCCAGACGCCTTCGTCCTCGCCGGCGCCCTCCTTCAGGGTGCACGGCGGGGACATCCAGTTGAGGGGCTTGTACGCCCGGTCGTCGGCGTGGATGGAGACGCTGCCGTCCGCCTTCACCAGGATCAGACGGGGGGCAGAGGGCAGGTGGGCTGTGAGCCGGCCCGCGTAGTCCACGGAGCAACGGGCGATGACGAGACGCATGGTCGGCAACGCTACTCGACGACGGGGGCCCGGCGCGATTTCCCCACCTGTTGCCCCCTGTCACTCGGTGCGCGCGGTGTTGCGGCCGCGCGGGCTTGCCCCTCTTTGCGCCCCTTCGTTATTGGCCGGTTGTGTTCCCAATCTCCTGGTGCGGCTCCGACCGCACGCTTACCGTGGAAGCAGGAGGTCGCCGTCCGTGCACGCTGCGTCGTCGCCCTTCTTCCCTGCCCGTAAGGCCCCGGCCACTGCCCGGGGTCGCGAGAGGAGAACCCATGTCGCTCGACGTCTCACCGGCGCTGTTGGAACAGGCCGAGCGAGGCGAGGTCGACGAAGCCGACTTCGTCGACTGCGTCCGGACCTCCCTGCCCTACGCATGGGAGATGATCAGCTCGCTGGTGGCTCAGCTGAAGGTGGACGGTGGACAGTTCGCCGACAACCAGACGCCTCCGCCGGACGAGCAGGCACGTGGTCAGCTGCTGCGCGCGCTCGCGAGTGATGCGATACGCGGCGCGCTTCAGCGGCACTTCGGAGTGCGTCTCGCATTCCAGAACTGCCACCGCGTCGCGGTGTTCCCGCTGGACGCCTCGGTCGACGACCGACTGGCCAAGTTCACCTCGGTGAGGGGCCAGTTGCTCAACCAGTCGCCCGGACTACGGGACTGCTGAACGCTTCTGCTGCCGTTCCGGGCCGCGGGAGGTGCAACTGGCTCCGGGGCGGCAGCTCCCGTACCACCGCACCACAGGTCCCCCAGAGATGTCGCCGAGGAACACCGGCATGCGCAGGTCAGGTGAGCAGGGGCAGCACGTCGGCGCCCAGCCGTCGGACGTTCTCCTCGGTCGCCGCGAGATCCCCCGACCCCTCCACCAGCAGGGCGAAGCGGGTGATCCCCGTCCGCTCGGCGGTGGCCGCGAGGCGGTCGGCGGCCAGCTTCGGCGTACCCACCGGGTGCAGCCCGCACAGCAACTCCGTATACGCGACGGGGTCCCGCATCACGCGGTGCCTCCCGTCGACCGTGACATGGGCGTCGAGCCCCTGCCGCAGCCACCCGGGCATCGTCTTCACCAGCGCCTCCACCGCGTCCCCGGCGCTGTCCGCGATCTGGGCCACCCCTGCGGACACATGTGCGGCCCCCTCCACCACCTCGGGCGGCTGACCCGCCTCCCGGGCGGCCGTACGCCACAGGGCGACCATGTCCGCCTTCTCCTCGTCCCCGCAGTGCATGCCCAGCAGCATCGGGAGCCCCTGCCGCGCCGCGAGCCGTACGCTCGACGCCGAGGTGCACGCGACGACGACCTCGGGCCCAGACGCGCCCGCCCCCGCCTCGTCCGGCCCGGTCAGCAACTCGTCCGGGCGCGGCACCACGGCCACCTCGCGGAAGCCGAACCGCTCGCCGCGCCCCGCGACCCTCGGCTCCCGCAGCCAGTCGAGCAGCAGGTCCAGCGCCTCGGGGAAGCCGCTCTCATAGGCGTCGAGACCGCCGCCGAAGACCTCCAGGTCCACCCAGGGGCCACCCCGGCCCACCCCCAGCGAGAAGCGGCCCCCGCTGGTCAGATGCAGCAGCGCGGCCTGCTCGCCGAGGGCGACCGGGTGGTGGTTGGGCAGCACACTGACCGCGGTGCCGATCCGGATTCTGCGGGTGCGGCCCAGCAGCAGCGCGGCCAGCGTGGTGGCGGACGGGCAGACTCCGTACGGCACGAAGTGGTGCTCCGCCAGCCAGACCGAGTCGAGCCCCGACTCCTCAGCGGCCTCGGCGGACCGGACGGCCCGGTGCAGGGCCTCACCCGGCCCCTGCCCCGGGAACTGGGCTGCCAGAACGAACGTTCCGATGCGCATCGCCTATTGCCTCCTTGCGGCCCGACGCGGTTCTCCCCCACTGGCAACAACGTCTGACACGTGCCAAAGGCACGGTCCACGAAGAAGTTGTTGCGATTTTCCGCTAACTCACCCCGCTGCCGGATCGGGCCGCCCGCCGCACCCGACGGCTGCCCCGGAAGCGAGGCTCTAGGCTTGAACCCGCCGTGCCCGAACCGCCCCCGTGAGGTGTCCTGTGTCCCCGCGCCGTAACCGCCCCCGTGGCGGCGAGAGTCCCGACGACCGGCCCGGCACGGCGCCCGGACGGTACGGCGGGGGAGGGGCCACCGAGAGCTGGCAGGGCGAGGAGTGGTCGGTGCGCCCGGTCAGCGGCGCGAGCGCCCAGGGCAAGCGCTACCGCTGCCCCGGCTGCGACCAGGAGATCCCCTCCGGCGTCCCGCACCTCGTCGCCTGGCCCGAGTTCGGCGGGATCGACGACCGCAGGCACTGGCACAAGGCGTGCTGGAACGCGAAGGACCGCCGCACCACACGAGTGCAGCGGTCCAGGAACGCGCCTCGCTACTGAGCCCACCGGCCCGGGCGCCCCGGCCGGGCCCAGGGCCCGGGTGCCTCAGACATCACGCTGACTCAGCGCCGCGTACGCCCCGCCCAGCGACACGGCGGCCAGCAGCGGCATCAGCAGCAGCGGCTCCCAGCCGGACGGCCCGGAGCTGGTCACCGTCGTGCCGTACAGCGCGCCCAGCTGGTTCGGGATCGAGTACTCGATCAGGAAGCGCTGGAGGCCGCGCAGGCTCTCCGCGTACATGAACAACGCGAGCACCAGAGGCAGCAGCACCACACCGATCATGATCGTGATCGCGCCCGCCGAGTGCCGGACGATCGCACCGACGCCCAGGGACAGCAGGCCGAGGGTCGCGATGTAGATCCCGGCCCCGACGGTGGTGCGCAGCCACAGGGACCCCGAGGCGGCGCCGCCGTCCAGGACCAGGGTCTGGAACGCCGCGATGACCGTGGCGGCCACCGTCGTGAGGACGAAGGTCAGCAGGAAGAAGACGATGGCCTTCGCCGTCAGCACCCGGCTCCGGCTGGGGCAGGCCGTCAGCGTCGTACGGATCATGCCGGTGCTGTACTCGGAGCCGATGGTCAGCACACCGAGGGTGATCACACAGATCGAGCCCAGCAGCACCCCGAAGAAGCCGAGGCCCAGAACGGGCTCGCCCATCAGATCGGTGTCGGTGGCGGCGATCAGCAGCGCCGACCCCACTCCGACCGCCACCATCAGCACGATCATCACGCCGAGCGTCCACATCGTGGAGCGCACGGAACGGATCTTCGTCCACTCCGAGGCGATCGCGTCGCCGAGGGTCGCGGGGCGGATCGGGATGGGCGACGTGTAGGACACCGCCGGGCCGTGTCCCGGCGCCTGCTGCTCGTGGGCCTGGGGGGTGGCCGGCGTCGTCATCGGGGGTCCTCGCTGGTCTGCTGCTGCTGCTGCTGCTGTCCGGCCGGGGCGGCGGGAGAGGGCTCGGCGGGTGTCTCGGTGGCCGCTACGGGAGCGGGGAGGGGGGCCGCTGGGGCTTTCGGAGCCGCCGCGTCCCTCCCGGAGGCCGCGTACGGGTTCTGTCCGGGCGGCGGCGGGGCGTACCAGCCGTCCTGCGGTACCTCCACCGGCCGGGGCTCCCCGTGGCCGGGCGCGGCCCCGTAACCGCCCGAGCCGTCCCCGTACGGGACCGGCTGCGGCTCCGCGAGGCCCGCCTTGGCGTCGTCCGTCGAGCGGTAGTCGACCACGCCCTGCGTCATGCGCATGTACGCCTCCTCCAGGGAGGCCTGGTGCGGCGAGAGCTCCCAGAGCCGTACGTCGCTCGCGTGCGCCACGTCGCTGATCCTCGGCAGCGGCAGCCCGGTGACGCGCAGGGCCCCGTCCGGCTCCGACATGACCCGGCCGCCCGCCTCGATGAGCGAGGCCGTCAGCTTCTCGCGCTCCGCGGGGTCGCCCGTCGGCACCCGTACGCGGGCGAAGTCGGCGGAGTTCGCCGAGATGAAGTCCTTGACGCTCATGTCGGAGAGCAGCCGGCCGCGGCCGATCACGATCAGATGGTCCGCGGTGAGCGCCATCTCGCTCATCAGATGGGACGAGACGAAGACCGTACGCCCCTCGGCGGCCAGCATCTTCATCAGGTTGCGGACCCAGTGGATGCCCTCCGGGTCGAGGCCGTTGACCGGCTCGTCGAAGAGCAGCACCTGCGGATCGCCGAGCAGCGCCGCCGCGATCCCGAGCCGCTGGCCCATGCCGAGGGAGAAGCCGCTGGAGCGCCGCCTGGCGACGTCCTGAAGTCCGACGACACCCAGCACCTCGTCGACCCGTGCCGCCGGGATGCCCGCGAGCTGGGCCAGGGACAGCAGGTGGTTACGGGCGGTGCGGCCGCCGTGCACGGCCTTGGCGTCCAGCAGCGCGCCGACCTGGCGCGGTGCGTTGGGCAGGCTGCGGTAGGGGTGGCCGCAGATCGTGACGTGACCCGCGGTGGGGCGGTCCAGGCCGAGGATCATGCGCATGGTCGTGGACTTGCCCGACCCGTTGGGACCGAGGAACCCGGTGACGGCACCCGGCCGCACCTGGAAGGAAAGGTCGTCCACGGCCGTCTTCGCGCCGTAGCGCTTGGTCAGGCCGACTGCCTCGATCATTCTCCAGCCCCATCGACTTCACTCGGTCGTCGGGGCTCGGGCCACCTGGCCGCGCACCCCCGTAAGAGTTAGGAGGATAACCAGGCCTTGACGGTTCCGGCCAAGTCGCGCACGGCGTGCGAGCGGGCCGTTACGGGCTTACGCGTCGCGCTTCTTCAGGACCAGGTAGCCGCCGAGCAGCGCGGCCAGTACCCAGAGCACCATGATCCCGAGGCCGGCCCAGGGGCCGTACGGTGCTGGATCGGTGTTCAGTGCCCCCGGGACGACCTGCATGATCTTCGAACCGGCCTGGTCGGGGAAGTACCGGGCGACGTCCTTGGCGTACGGCACCGCGATCAGGATCTGTGAGACCAGGAAGAAGAACGGCATCAGGATGCCCAGCGACAGCATGGAGCTGCGCAGCATCGCCGCCACCCCCATGGAGAAGATCGCGATCAGTCCCATGTAGAGACCGGCGCCGACCACCGCGCGCAGCACGTTCTCCGCACCGATGTCCGTGCCCCGGTCGCCCAGCAGTGCCTGGCCGAGGAAGAACGAGACGAAGCTGGTGAGCAGGCCCACGACGAGGGCGAGCACCCCGGCCACCGTGATCTTGCTGAAGAACAGCGTCGCGCGCTGCGGCACGGCCGCCAGCGAGGTGCGGATCATGCCGGAGCTGTACTCCGTACCGACGACGAGCACCCCGAACACGACCATGGCGAGCTGGCCGAGGACCGTCCCGGAGAAGCTGACGAGGGTGGGGTCGAACGTGACCTGCTCGGCCTCCGAGAGGTCGTCGAACGTGGCGTTCAGCAGGGCGCTCAGCGCCGCGCCCATCGCGACCGTGACGACGAACGCGCAGATGAGGGTCCAGGTCGTCGAGGAGACCGACCGGATCTTGGTCCACTCCGAGGTGAGAACCGCGGGTACCGATGCCATCGTCGTCACTTCCCCTCGTCCTCGGTGGAGCCCTGTTTGTTCCAGTCCTCGCCCCAGCCCTCGCCCACCGCGGGCGCTCCGGCGACGGGGTCCCGTTCGGAGTGGGCGTGATACTCGACGGAAGCGGCGGTCATCTGCATGAAGGCGTCCTCCAGCGAGGCCCGCTGGGCGCTCAGCTCGTGCAGCACCACCTGGTGACGGGCGGCCAGCTCGCCGAGCTCCTCGGTGGTGGCGCCGTCGATCTCCAGGGTCCCGCTGCCCGTCTCGACGACCGTGAACCCCTCCTGGTGCAGCACATCGCGCAGCCGTTCCTGCTGGGGCGAGCGCAGCCGCACATAACTGCGGGAGTTCTCATGGATGAAGTCGGCCATCGAGGTGTCGGCGAGCAGCTTGCCCTGGCCGATCACGATCAGATGGTCCGCGGTCAGAGCCATTTCGCTCATCAGATGGGACGAGACGAAGATCGTCCGGCCCTCCGAGGCGAGCGCCTTCATCAGATTGCGGATCCAGTGAATTCCCTCGGGGTCCAGTCCGTTGACCGGTTCGTCGAACATCAGGATCTCGGGATCGCCGAGCAGTGCCGACGCGATGCCGAGCCGCTGGCCCATGCCGAGGGAGAACCCCTTGGACTTCTTCCGCGCCACCGCGCTGAGGCCGACCATGTCGAGCACCTCGTCGACCCGGCTGCTCGGGATGCGGTTGCTCTGCGCCAGGCACAGCAGGTTGTTGTACGCGCTGCGGCCGCCGTGCATCGCCTTGGCGTCGAGGAGCGCCCCGATGTACTTCAGCGGTTCCTGAAGGTCGCGGTAGTGCTTGCCGTCGATGCGCACCGTGCCGCTGGTCGGATTGTCGAGATCGAGCATCATCCGCATCGTGGTGGACTTGCCTGCCCCGTTGGGACCCAGAAAGCCCGTCACGATACCCGGTTTCACCTGACATGTCAGGTGATCGACGGCGATCTTGCTGCCGAACCGTTTGGTGAGTCCCTCAAGCTCGATCATGCGCCTACGCTAGAACGCCCGAGCGCCCGGCGCCACCACAAAGGCGGAACCGGGCGCACACGGGGGTAAAGCGGTACTACGGGTGCCGACGTGGTGTCAGCGGGTCTGCTGGGCGGGCACACCACGGGTGGCGGACTCGTCCTCCACCGGGGTGCCGGCGGCGGCCACGGCGGCGCCGGTCAGCGTCGCCAGCATCTCGCGGACGTTGGTCAGCTGCGCGTTGATCGAGTCGCGGCGGTTGGTGAGCGCCGCCAGCTCGCGCTCCGATTCGCTGCGGATCCGGTCGGCCTTGGCGTTGGCGTCGGCGACGATGTCCTCGGCCTGGCGCTGCGCGGTCTCCACCGTCTGGCGGGCCCGGCGCTCGGCGTCCGTACGGAGCTTCTCGGCCTCCAGGCGGAGCTGCTCGGCACGGTGCTCGATCTCGGCGAGGCGCTTCTCGGCCTTGGCCTGACGGGACGCGAGGTCGCGCTCCGACTGCTCACGGCGCTTGGCGAGGTTCGTCTCGAAGTCGGCCGCGGCCTGGGCGGCCTTGGCGCGGGTCTCCTCGAAGAGGGCGTCGGCCTCCTCGCGCTTCTGCTGGGCGTCCTTCTGGGCGTCCGAGCGCAGGGTGTTCGCCTCGCCCTGGGCCTTCTCGACGATACGGACGCCCTCGTCCTCGGCCTTCGCCTTGCGCTCGGCGGCGAACGACTCGGCGTCGTTGCGCACCTGCTGGGCGGCCGACTCGGCGAGCTCGCGGTGCTGCTCGGCCGCGCGACGGGCCTCCTCGCGCAGGTCCTTGGCCTCCTCCTCGGCGAGGCGGAGAATCTTCTCGACACGGGCACCGAGACCGGCGTACGACGGCTCGGCGTCATTGACCTGGGCCTGGGCGTTCTGCGTTTCGAGGTGCAGCTCCTCGATGCGCTTTTCCAGAGAGGTGATTCGGGCCAGAGCACTGTCACGGTCGGCGACGAGCTTGGTAATGCGGTCGTCCACCTGACCGCGGTCGTAACCACGTCGCACGAGCTCGAAGCCGAAGGGGGAGGAAGGGTCGCTCATGGGGTTCCTGTCGAATGAGACCGGTGAGGTGATAGGGGGAATCCTAGGGGCCATAGCGGCGTGTCAGCGTGCAGATGCCGGTTTGATCTGGAGAATGACACCCCTTTTGAGTGGCTGACCCCTGGAGTACTTGCACTCGAAGGGTTGAATGTCCATGACGAAGCACGGGCCCCCGTAGATCACTACCGTCCAGTAGGTCGCTACCGCTCGGACGACTTGCCCCCCGAACGGCTGCCCGCCGCCGCCGGAGCCTTGACGCCTCCCGCGGAGCCGCCCGCCGGTTTACCGCCCCCGGTCGGAGCCTCGAAAGACTCCAACGCTTCGAGCACGTCCTGGACACGGGAGATCTCCGCATTGATGTCCTCGCGCCTGCGCACCAGGACATCCAGCTCGCGCTGACCCTCGTCGACCGTCTTCTTGGCCTCGGCCTCCGCGTCGGCGCGCAGCTTCTCCGCCTCGCGGATCAGCCCGGCCTTCTTGGCCTCGGCCTCCTTCAGCAGCGACTCGGCCCGCTTCACCGCGGCGATCCGTACCTTGCTGGCCTCCGAATTGGCCTCCGCCAGCAGCTGCTTGGCCTTCGCCTCGGCCTCCTCGCGCTGCTCGGTCGCCGCCTTCATCAGGTTGTCGACGCGCTCGCCCGCCGTCTTCATCTGCTCGGACGTCTCGCGGCGGGCCCGCTCGTGCAGCTCCTCGATCTCGCTCTCCAGCCGGGCCCGCAGCTCCTCGGCCCGCTCCCGGATCTGCGTCGCGTCGCGCCGGGCGCCGACCAGCAGTTCGTCGGCGTCGGCACGGGCGCGCTCCACGAGGGTGTTGCCCTCGACGGTCGCCTCCGAGGTGATCCGTTCGGCCTCCTTGCGGGCCGCGCCGACCATGGTGTCGGCCTGCCCCTCGGCCTCGGTGGCCGTGCGCAGCGCCTCCTCCCGCGCCTTGTTGATGAGCTGGTCCGCCTGCTCGGCCGCGTCCGCCCGGCGCTTGGCCGCCGCCTCGCGGGCCTCGTCCAGCACCCGGTCCGCCTCCTGGCGGGCCTCCGCGCGCAGCTCCTCGGCCGCCGACTCCGCGTCGCTGCGGAGCCGTTCGGCCTCCTCGCGGGTCCGGGCCGCGTGCTCCTGCGCGGAGCCGAGCCCCTCGGCCGCCTCCGTGCGCATCCGCTCCGCCTCGGCGCCCGCCTCGGCCAGCGTCCGGTCCGCCTGCTCGGTGGAGTCGGCCCGACGTCGGTTGGCCTCCGTGGTGGCCTCGACGACGAGCGCCTCGGCCGCCCGGTCCGCCTCGGTACGGATGCGCTCGCTCTCGGTCGTGGACTCGGTGATCAGCAGGTCCGCCTGCGCCGCCGCCTCCGAGCGGATGCGGTTGGCGTCCTGACGGGCCTCGGCCCGGGCCTTGGACGCGTCCTGCTCCGCCGACGCGAGGGCGTCGGAGGCTTCCGTACGCATCCGCTGGCTGTACTCGGAGGTTTCCGAACGCAGCCGCTCCGCCTCGGCGATCGCGTCGGCGACCGTCCGCTCGGCCAGCGCCTTCGCCGCCTCGGTCTCCTCGTTCGCCTCCCGGCGGATGCGGCTCGCGTCCTCGGACGCCCGTTCCCGTTCGGCGTGGGCGTCGGCGCGGACCCGGTCCGCCTCCTCCTGCGCCTCGCCGCGCGTGCGCTCCGCGACGTGCTCGGCGGTCGAGCGCAGCCCGGCGATCTCCTCCTCGGCCTGCTCCTGGAGGCCGGCGACGGAGTCCCGCACCTGCTGGGCGGTCTGCTCGGCCGCCGCGACCAGCTCGGTGGCCCGGGTGTCCGCCTCCGCGACCAGCCGCTGCGCCTCGGCCTGCGCCTCCTCGACCCGCTTGCGGGCGGAGGCGAGCAGCTCCTCGCTCTGCTCGCGGGCCCGCTCGCGCTCCTGCTCCGCCTCGGTCCGGGCCGCGCCGAGGATCTCCTCGGCCTCCCGGCGGCGGCGGGACGCCTCCTCCTGGGCGGCGTCCAGCGCCTCGGCCGCCTCGGTGGCGACCCGTTCGGCGGCCGCGGCCGCCTCCGCACGCACGCGGTCGGCGCTCTCCTGCGCCTCGGCCCTGAGCCGCTCGGCCTCGGCGGACGCCTCCGTGCGCAGCCGTACGGCGAGGCTCTCGGCCTCGGCCCGGGCCTGTGAGGCGTCGGCGGCGGCCTCGTCGCGCAGCCGCTCGGCCTCCGCCCCGGCCTGCTCGGTCAGCGCCCGGACGCGCTCGGCGGTCTCGGCGCGCTGCCGCTCGGCCTCCTCGGCCGTCTCGCGGCGGATGCGCTCCGCTTCCGTACGCGCCTCGCCGAGCGCCTCCTCGGCGGCGGCGAGCCGGGTCTCGGCCTCGCCGTGCAGCCGGGTCTGCTCCTCGGCTGCCTCGGCCTGCCGGGCGGCGAGGCCGCGCTCGGTCTCCTCGCGCAGCTCGGCCGCGGCCCGCTCGGCCGCCTCCGTGGTCGCCGCCGCCTGCTCCTCGGCCTCGGCCCGCAGCTTGTCGGCCTCGGCGCGGGTGCGCTCCAGCGTCTCCTCGGCCTGCTTGCGCAGGGCGGCGGCCCGCTCGGCGGCCTCGGCGCGGATGCGCTCGCTCTCGCCGTTCGCCTTCGTGCGCAGCTCGTCGGCGTCGGAGCGGGCCTTGGTCAGCAGCTCCTCGGCGGTGCGCGCACCCTCCTCCAGCTGCTGGACCGCCTCGCGGCGGGCCTCGCCCCGGATGCGCTCGCCCTCGGCGACCGCCTCGGAGCGCAGCTGCTCGGCCTCGCCGCGCAGCCGGCGGGCCTCCTCCTGGAGCTCGACCGTCTTGGCCCGGTACTCCTTGGTGTCGTCCTTGGCCGCGCCCTTGAGCTGGTCGGCCTGCTCGGCGGCCTCGCCGCGCAGCCGGTCCGCCTCGGTCTCCGCCTCGCGGCGGATGCGCTCGGCTTCCTCGCTCGCCGCCCTCGTCGTCGACTGCGCGTCCTCGGAAGCCTTGGTCAGCACCTCCTCGGCGCTGCGGGCGGCCTTCGCGAGCTGGGCCGCGGCCTCCTCGGCGGCGACCGTACCGGCCTTCTCGGCGGCCTCCGCGACCAGCCGCTCCGCTTCGGCGCGGGCGTCGGAGAGGGCCTGCTCGGCCTCTTCTTTGAGGGCGTCGGCGCTCTTGGTGGCCTCGCCGACCAGCCGGGCGATCTCCGACTTGGCCGTACGGGTGCGCTGCTCGTTCTGCGACTCGGCGGCGGCCAGCTGCTTGGCGGCCGCCTCCTTCGCCTCGGCGAGGACCTTCTCGGCCTCCAGCCGGGACTCCCGCAGCCGGGTCTCGGCCTCCGCGAGGCGCTGCTCGGCGGACCGGTTCAGCTCGGCGGTCCGGCGGCGGGCCTGGTCGGTCTCGGCGGTCGTGCTGGAACGCAGCTGCTCCGCGTGGCTGGTGGCCTCCTGGGCCTGCGCGGACGCGGCCCCGAGAAGCCGCTCGGCGTCCTTGCGGGCGCGCAGCAGGATCGCTTCGGCTTCGGTCCTGGCCGCCTCGGTGTCCGCGCCGACCCGCTGGCGGGTCTCCTCGGCCAGCCGGGCGGCCTCGTTGCGGGCGGCGGCCAGCGCCTGCTCGGCCTCGGCGCGGGACTCGTCCATGAGCCGACGGGCCTGCGCCTCGGTCCGGGCGCGCAGCTGCTCGGCCCAGGCGACGTTCTCGTTGACGTGCGACTCGACGGTCTGGCGGCGCTCGGCCAGCTCCTGGTCGAGCCGCTGCCTGCGCTGCACGGCCTCGGTGTGCAACTCCGCCTGGAGGCGGGCCTGGTGCTCGGCGTGCTCCTGGAGAATCCGTTGCGTCTGGGCCCGGGCCTCGCGCAGCTCGCGCTCGGCGTCGCTGCGCATCTGCTCGGCCTGGACCTGCGCGTTCCGAAGAAGCTGTTCGGCCTGGTAGCCGATGTCCGCGCTGTCATAGGCGGGACGGGTCGCGAGATTGCGCCGAGCCTCGTGCAGCTTGGCGCGCAAGACCTCGACCTGGTAACCGAGGTCCTCGGCGTGCTGGACGGCCTTCTCCCGGTCGGTCTTCAGCCGGTCCATCTCGGCTTCGAACCGCGAGAGATGGTCGTCTTCAGCTCGGTGGCTCTCCTGGCGTTCGTAGCCCCGCACTGCGCGGTCCCATCCGTCCCCTGGTCGCAAGTCTCCACACGAGTACCGCTCGCCGGCGAGCGGTCCCCCGGGGAATGGTGACAGACAAACGACGAGGACGCGGCACGGCCCCGACCCGGCCCCGGCCCGGAACCGCCCACTCTACCGGGCCGGGTATCCGCCGGGTCAGTGCTCCGGGCTGCTCGTGACCAGTTCGGTGAGGACTCCGTGGCAGTCCTTGGGGTGCAGGAACGTGATCCGGGACCCCATCGAACCCGTCCTGGGCTCGTCGTACAGCACCCGGACGCCCTTCTCGCGGATGTCCGCGGCGTCCCCGTCGACGTCCGCCGTACCGAAGGCGATGTGGTGGACGCCCTCCCCGTTCTTCGCCAGCCACTTGCCCACGGCCGAGTCCTCCCGGGTCGGCTCCAGCAGCTGGAGGTACGAAGCCCCGCCGTCCGAGGTCCCGTTGATCTTGAGCATGGCCTCCCGGACACCCTGCTCCTCGTTGATCTCGGTGTGGAACACCTCGAACCCGTACGTGGCACGGTAGAAGTCGACGGTCCTGTCCAGGTCGAAACAGGCGATTCCGATGTGATCGATGCGCGTCAGCATGGACTCAGCATGGCTCCGCGCCCCGGCTCCCGCCACGGTTACGCAACGTGCGCGCGATCACACCGGCAGCCGGATGACGGGCGCGGCACCGCTCAGTACATTCAGGTAAACCCTCGTTCACATCCGATCCCAAGGGGCCGTGCCCATGCCAGCAACGACCGGTACCACCACCTCAGTGATCGTCGCGGGCGCCCGGACGCCCATGGGCCGCCTCCTCGGCTCCCTCAAGAGCTTCTCCGCGGCCGACCTCGGCGGAGTGGCGATCAAGGCCGCCCTGGACCGGGCGGGCATCGGCGGCGACCAGGTCCAGTACGTGATCATGGGCCAGGTGCTCCAGGCGGGCGCGGGCCAGATCCCCGCCCGGCAGGCCGCCGTCAAGGCCGGCATCCCGATGAACGTGCCCGCGCTCACCATCAACAAGGTGTGTCTGTCCGGGCTGGACGCCATCGCCCTGGCCGACCAGCTCATCCGCGCCGGGGAGTTCGACGTCGTGGTCGCGGGCGGCCAGGAGTCCATGACCAACGCCCCGCACCTGCTCCCCAAGTCCCGCGAGGGCTACAAGTACGGCGCGATCGAGATGCTGGACTCGATGGCGCACGACGGCCTCACCGACGCCTACGAGAACATCCCCATGGGCGAGTCCACCGAGAAGCACAACACCCGCCTCGGCCTGGACCGCACCACCCAGGACGCGATCGGCGCCCTCTCCCACCAGCGGGCCGCCGCCGCCCAGAAGAACGGCGTCTTCGAGGCCGAGATCACCCCGGTCGAGATCCCGCAGCGCAAGGGCGACCCGGTCCTGTTCGCCAAGGACGAGGGCATCCGCCCCGAGACGACCGTGGAGTCCCTCGGCAAGCTGCGCCCGGCCTTCGCCAAGGACGGCACGATCACCGCGGGCACCTCCTCGCAGATCTCCGACGGCGCCGCCGCGGTCGTCGTCATGAGCAAGGCCAGGGCCGAGGAGCTCGGCCTCGACTGGATCGCCGAGATCGGCGCCCACGGAAACGTCGCGGGCCCCGACAACTCCCTCCAGTCGCAGCCCTCGGGCGCCATCCGGCACGCCCTGAAGAAGGACGGCCTGACCGTCGAGGACCTCGACCTGATCGAGATCAACGAGGCGTTCGCGGCCGTCGCCGTCCAGTCCATGAAGGACCTGGGCGTCACCTCGGACAAGGTCAACGTCAACGGCGGCGCGATCGCGCTCGGCCACCCCATCGGGATGTCCGGCGCCCGGGTCGTCCTCCACCTGGCCCTGGAGCTGAAGCGGCGTGGCGGCGGCACGGGCGCGGCGGCGCTGTGCGGCGGCGGCGGCCAGGGCGACGCACTGATCATCCGCGTTCCGGGCAAGTAGTACCCGTACGGATTCCAGACCCGTACGGATTCCAGGGCTAGGGCAAGGCGAACGGAGCGGTGAACGTGGACGTGGACGTCCCCACGCTGGTCGAGCAGGCGCGAGCAGGCAGGCCGCGTGCGGTGGCCCGGCTGATCTCGCTGGTGGAGGGGGCGTCCCCGCAACTGCGCGAGGTGATGGCCGCGCTGGCACCGCTGGCGGGCCACGCCTACGTCGTCGGGCTCACGGGCTCGCCCGGCGTCGGCAAGTCCACCTCCACCTCGGCCCTGGTCTCCGCCTACCGCCGGGCGGGCAAGCGGGTCGGCGTCCTCGCCGTCGACCCGTCCTCGCCGTTCTCCGGCGGCGCCCTGCTCGGCGACCGGGTCCGGATGTCGGACCACGCGTCCGACCCCGGCGTCTACATCCGCTCGATGGCCACCCGGGGCCACCTGGGCGGCCTCGCCTGGTCCGCCCCCCAGGCGATCCGGGTGCTGGACGCGGCGGGCTGCGACGTGGTCCTCGTCGAGACGGTCGGCGTCGGCCAGTCCGAGGTGGAGATCGCCTCCCAGGCCGACACCTCCGTCGTCCTGCTCGCCCCCGGCATGGGCGACGGCATCCAGGCGGCCAAGGCCGGAATCCTGGAGATCGGTGACGTCTACGTGGTCAACAAGGCCGACCGCGACGGCGCCGACGCCACCGCCCGCGAGCTGAACCACATGCTGGGCCTCGGCGAATCCCGCGCCCCCGGCGACTGGCGCCCCCCGATCGTCAAGACGGTCGCGGCCCGGGGCGAGGGCATCGACGAGGTCGTGGAAGCCCTGGAGAAGCACCGGGCCTGGATGGAGGAGCACGGAGTCCTGGCCGCCCGCCGCACGGCCCGCGCGTCCCACGAGGTCGAGACGATCGCCGTCACCGCGCTCCGCGAGAGGATCGCCGACCTGCGCGGCGACCGCCGCCTGCACGCCTTGGCGGAGCGCATCGTGGCGGGGGACCTGGACCCGTACGCGGCGGCGGACGAGCTGGTGGCGGGGGTCACGGGGGAGGCCTGAGGCGCTCCTGGGACCCAGCCGGAGAAGAAGCCGCCCGCCGGGCCTGTCCGTCCGGCCTGTCCGTCCCTGACCACCTGCCGGTCAGCGGAGAGCCGGAGCGGGTGTGGCCGTCGGCGGGCCCCGGGGTCTGCGCAGGATTCACCGCACCCCCGGGGCCCGTCGTTCACGCCGTTCTGCGAGACGTCTGCTCACACACGTCAGAAGAGGTCGAGCCGGGCGGACTCGACCGCACCCAGAAGGCGGCACTCACCGGTCTCGCCGTCGACACGCACATAGCCCGTGCCGACGGCCATGTCCCGTGGATCTCCGGTACGAAGAAAGGCGACTGACTGGCAGTCGAAGTAGAAGTACTTCCCCACCTGGGCGCGGTCTCCTTCGGCAACCGCGAAGGCCATGCCCTCGTGGCTGACCTCCCTGTCCAGGAAAGCCTGGGCCAGTACCGCTGCCTCTTCGATTTCCAGCATCAGTCCGTCCTGAGGAGAGAGAAATTCCGCCACGGCGAGAGGCTGGCATGCCCCGACTGCCCGTCCAGGAACACCACGTCCCCCTTGATGTTCACCACGTTGAAGACGTGGGCCTGCCTGCCCTTCTGGCCCTGGACGATACCTCTGGCACCGTGACCCGCGCTCTTGATCTCCTTGACGATCCCGGAGATCGTGGACGCGTCGAACTGCCGCCCCCCGTAAAGGGACTCGATCGGTGTCGTCGGACCTTCCTTGAGGCTTCCTGGTGCCGAGGAGGGAGCTCCCTCGGCCAGGAGCCGGTTGACCGCCACCGCGCAGGCGCGGCAGTTCGCCTCACCGCCCTGGGGGTTGACCAGCGCTCTCAGCTGAGACGTGATGGGAGTCTTGTAGGCGATGCCGCCGTATCCGCGGGTCACACCGCCGCCTCCGGGGCCGAACCGCAGGTTCCCCACCGAGATCGCCGCTGATTCCGGGGCCACGGCGGTCCGCCGCCACCCCGTGAGCCCCCCGATCCCGGTCACGGCGATCTGCTGGGTCAGTTCCTCCGCGGCCTCCCCGTACAGGTCCGCGAGCGCGTCGCAGCCCTGCTGGCGGAGCATGTACTCCGCGCGGTAGAGGCGGTAGGCCGGGCGAACGGGGAGGTACTTGTCGACGAAGGCCCCAGCGCCGCCGTTCTGGCCGGTGAAGGCGCCATGGAGGTCGCCGACGAATTCGAAGGGCATCTTGAGCCCTTGCACGAAGCCGTTGCCGAAGATCTTCAGACCCTCGCCGAGGCTGTCGACATGGCCGTTGCCGTCATCGCCCGGTACGGGGGTCAGCCCGCTCGGGTCGGTGAGGAAGGTGGGCTGGTTGTCGGCGTACGCGTAGGACGAGACGTACGGGGTGGTCAGGGGCCTGGTGGCCGGGTCCGGACGGTCGAAGCGGCCGGTGGCCGGGGTGTACTGGCGGGCGTGCAGGTCCAGGTCGCCGGTGCTGGCCTCGAAGCGGGCGCCGGTGTAGGACGGCGTGCTCGCGGGTGCCCCGGCCGCCGTGGTGTTGAGCACCCGGGTGCCGTACGGGTCGTACGCCCAGCGCTGGTGCAGGGTCCCGTTCGAGCTGGTCACGTCGACCGGCGAGCCCTGGGTGTCGTGGTGGTAGAAGAAGACCGCGCCCGCACCGGTCCTGGTCGAGGCGGGTTGGCCCAGCGGGTCGTAGCGGTAGGACTGCTTGAGCCTCCAGGCGCTGTCGTACTCGGTCGCCAGGATCGGCAGCGGCCCGTTGGGGTCCCACTGGGTGCGGCTGGTGACGGCGCCGTTCCTGGACACGGCGACCTGGTTGCCGCTCGCGTCGTGGTCGTAGGTGTAGCCGGAACCCGCGACGGTGGCGGCGGAGATCCGCCCGGCCAGGTCGTAGGTGTAGGTGTCCGCTCCGGCCTTGGTCCGGTTGCCCTCCGTGTCGTAGGTGTAGGGCGTGGTCGTGGCGCCCGTCGTGGTCGAGATCAGCTGGTCGGCCGCGTCGTAGGCGTACGAGGTCGATGTGGCGCCCAGCGTGGAGGTCAGGCGGTTGCCGACCCCGTCGTATGTGTAGGACGTGGTGCGGCTCGTAGCGCAGCCGGCGACCCAGGGCTGCGGGTAGCAGCCGGAGGTGAGGCGCCCGGCGGCGTCGTACGTCAGGTCCCAGCCGCCCGTGCCGACCCCGGCCCGGGTGACGTCGGTGCGCGTGGGCAGGCCCGCCGCTGACAGGGTCTGCGCGGTCCGGGTGACCGTGGCGCCTTCCTTGACGGAGGTGACGGCCGTCAGCCGGCCGGCCCGGTCGTACGTGCGGTCCTCGGTCTCGGAGTTGGGCAGCGCCGACCTGGTGAGGTGGCCCGCCGGATCCCAGGTGTACGTGGTCGTCGTCGAGTCGGCCTTCATGGTGGCCGTGCGGCCGTCGTCGTCGTAGGTGTACGCGATGGTGTTGCCGTCGGAGTACTTGCGGGTGAGCATCTGCCCGGCGGCGTCGTAGGTGTAGGCGAAGCCGCGGGTCCTGGTGAGGTTGCCGACCGCGTCGTAGCCGAAGTCCTCGGAGATCTTCGCGTTGGCCCGTGCCGTCATCCGTCCGGCGTCGTCGTACCCGAAGGTGACGTCCGGTGTCGCGTCCGAGTAGTCGGTCTTCGTGAGCAGGCCGCGCGGGTCGAAGGTGTGTCCGGTCGAGCCGCGCGGGGTGGTCTTCCCGGTCAGACGGGAGTCGGCGTCGTACGCGTAACTCGTCACCCGGTCCAGCGGGTCGGTGACCGAGGTGAGGCGGCGCGCGTCGTCGTAGCCGTAGACGGTCGCGTGGTCGTTGGCGTCGGTCCGCCGGATCAGGTTGCCGACCGGGTCGTAGCCGTAGGCCGTGACCGCCCCGTCGGGCGCGGTGACGGTGGTGAGCCGGTCCAGGTCGTCGTAGGCGTACGCGGTCCGGCGCCCGTCCGCGTCAGTGCGGCCCGTGACGTTTCCGACCGCGTCGAAACTCGTGCCGCTCGCGCCGCCGAGCGGGTCCTTCACGGAGATCGGGTTGCCCGCCGGGTCGTAGCCGTAGGTGGTGGCGTACTGGGCGGATGCGGCTCCGGCGGCGTTGCCGCGCGGGTCGACGGAGGTGGCCCGGCGGCCGTCGTCGTCGTAGGTCCAGCTCGCCTTGTGGCCCAGGGGCGAGGTGCGGCCGATCAGATGGCCGTCGGCGTCGTAGGCGTACGTCGTGGTCTTCGCGAGCTGGTTCGTGGTGCCGGTCAGCCGGTTGCTCTTGTCGTAGGCGGAGGTGACCGTCTTCCCGAGCGCGTCGGTGACCTTGGTGACGTTGTCGTTGGCGTCGTAGGCGTACCCGGTGGTGTTTCCCAGCGGGTCGGTGACCACCAGCGCCCGGTTGACCGCGTCGTAGGTGGTCGTGGTGGCCTTGCCCGCGGGGTCGGTGACCTTTGTGCGGTTGCCCGCCGCGTCATAGGCGTAACTCGTCGTGTATGCGGCCGGGTTGCCCCCGGCGACGTTCCCGCGCGGCGCGACGGCCGTGAGCATCCGGCCCACCTTGTCGTAGGTGTAGGTGGCCTTGTTGCCGACTGCGTCGGTCTCCGAGGTGAGGCGTCCGCCGGTGTCGTAGGTGCGGACGACGGACTTGCCTGCCGCGTCGGTCGTCCGGGTCAGGTTCCCGGCGTCGTCGTAGGCGTAGCGGGTGGTGTTGCCCGCCGGGTCCTTCGCCGAGGTCAGCTGCTCGGCGCCGTTGTACTCGTAGCGTGTCGTGCGGCCCAGCGGGTCGGTGGCCGAGCTGAGCAGCCCGCGCCCGTCGTAGGCGTACCGCGTGGTGTACGCGGCCGGGTCGGCGCCCGTGACATGGCCGCGCGGGTCCGTCCTGGTCGCGACCCGTCCGGCCGCGTCGTACGTGAACGTCGTCCTGTTGCCCAGCGGCGTGGTGACCGAAGTCCGGTTGCCCGCCGCGTCGTAGCCGTAGGTGGTGGTCTTCCCGCGCGGGGTGGTGACGGTCCGGAGGGCGCCGAGCGCGGTGTAGGTGTAGCGGGTGACACCGCCCATCGGGTCCGTCGTGGACGTCAGCTGGTTCGACGCGTTGTACGCGTACGCCGTCCGGTTGCCGCGGCCGTCGGTGTGGCCGGTGATGTTGCCCGCGCCGTCGTAGGTCCAGCTCTCCTCGTAGCCGAGGGCCGACGGAGCCTTCCGGGTGAGCATCCGGCCGGCGCCGTCGTACGTCATCGTCGTGGTGTTGCCGCGCTGGTCGGTGATGGCGACGGGCCGCAGTTCGCGGTCGTAGTCGTAGGTGACGCTCTTGCCGTAGGGATCGATGGAGGACATCAGGACGTTGCCGGAGTACACATCCGTCCACACGCCCCCGTCGGGGGCCGTGGTGTGCGACTCACGGCTGCCGTCCCGGGTGAAGGTGGTGACCTTGCCCTTCTGGTCGGTCTGGGAGGTGATCCGGCCGGAGGCGTCGTAGACGTTGCGGACCGTCCCGCCCGCAGGGTCGGTGTACGAGGACAGCCGTCGGCCCGAGTCGTAGGCGTACGAGGAGGCCTTGCCCGCCTGGTCGGTCACCGAGGTCAGCAGACCGCCGGTGTAGCCGTACGTCACGGATGTCGCGTCCGGCAGGGCCACCTCGGTCAGCAGGCCGTCGCTGCCGACGGTGAACGTCGTGGTGCGCCCGGAGGCGTCCTTGACGGAGGCGAGCCTGCCGGAGGCGTAGGTCAGGGTCAGTCCCTTTCCGGCCCGGTCCACGAGCGAGGTGAGCCGACCGGTGTCGGAGAAGGTCCGCCGGGTGCGGTCGGGCGTGGTGAGGGTGAAGTCACCGGCGCCCTTGACGAGCGTGGCCGCCGAACCCGCCGGAGCGGTGTACGTCCCGTCGCTCTTCTGCGTGAAGACGAACGACGCCCCGTCATCCGTCCGGTACGTCACCTTCCCCGTCGCGATCGTCAGCTTCGAGTCGTACGGCGTCGCCCACCCGCGCCCCAGCAGGCCGGTGGCGGCCGAGTCGGAACGGTAGGTGCGCTCCAGGGCCAGCGGCACACCCGGACCGACCAGGGAGGCGTCGGTGAACTGCTCGAAGAACATGCCGGTCGCCGTGTTGACCGGGTCCGCGCGGTGCGCCTGTGCGTAGCAGGTGCAGATGCCGGCCTGCGCTCCGGGGATGTCGGGGGTGTAGAAGGCCTCGACCAGGGGAGAGGTGGTGCCGCCCGGACTGGACGTGCCGTCCGTGCCGGTGAGGAAGATCCAGGCGTAGTACTTCGTGCCGTCCTTCAGGTGCCCGCCGAGGGCGCTGCCGCTCCACCAGAAGCACTGGTCGGCCGGGTAGGGGTTCGGGGCCCACCATCCGTAGCACCAGGCACCGTTGTCCAGGTACCGGCCTGTCGGGTCGCCGGTGGACCGCTTGATCTCCTGCTGGTGGACGAAGGTGCCCGCCTCGTCGACGACGTACAGCCACATGCCGGAGTACGAGGACGCCGTGGCGGTGGGCAGCTTGAGCTGTCCGCCGATGGACAGCTTGGCCGGGTAGGCGGTGGCGTACGCGTTGACCCAGACCGGGTTCCCCGTCGCCCGCGCCCCGGGAGGTGCGGCCGCTCTGCCGGCGGACGCGGCTGCCGGGCCCTGCTTCGCGGGTTCCGTGGGCCGGGCGTGGGGCGGTGCGGACGGCTTCCCGGCCGAGGGTTCGATGTAGGCGCGCAGGGGCGATTGTTCGTGGCGCTTCTGCCGTAACCGCTTGCGTCGCTCGTCCTGCGTCATCGCGACGGGCGGCTTCGGGAGGTCTGCGGCCGTCCGCTCCGCGGCCGGGGCGGTGGCCGGGGGAGGAGCAGCGGGCGGCCGGTCCCGGGGCGATGCCCAGGAGGGGGCGGCGCCCGGGAGGGCGAGCAGGGCCAGAGCGAGGGTGGTCGTGAGAAGTCTTCGCGCTTGCGTGCGCACGGTGCATCACCTGTGTGTAGATCGTGAATATGTTCGAGGTGATGCTTGATCCGGGAGCGACGCGGACTAACGCGGAACGCGGGGTACGGCTTGATCGCGGCGGTTCTCCGCTCAGCCTCGCCCGCATGTTCCCTGGTGGCGTGACCAGGGCGTTCGTATGGTGCCGGAGATTGACTTGAACGCGTTTCCGGGGGTGGTGCGCCGACCGTTAACACTGTGGAACGGGCCTGGAAACAGCGCGGAACGGCCCCGCACCGCAGCAGCGATGCGGGGCCTTCGGCCGCGAGGTGGCCGGTGCGTCAGTCGTCGTTCCGGTCGTCCGCGTCCCCGCCCCGGCTGTCCCGGTCGTCGTCATCCCGGTCCACCGTGACCTTGCCGGTCTTCGCGTCGACGCGGAGTTCGTGCTGCTTGCCGTCCTTGCCGGTGATGTCGACGTCCCAGCGCAGGACGTTGCCCCGGCGGCCGTCGTCATCGTCATCGTCGTCGTCCAGCTCGGCCTCGGTGACCGTGCCCGGGACGCTCTTCAGCGCGGCGGCGACGGCCTGGTCGAGGGTGATCCGGGCGGATTCCTTGGCGGCCGGAGCCCGGTCGCCGGGAGCGTCGGCGGTGCTCACCATGCCTGCGCTCCTGGTGGGCGTTCGGTCGCCGTCGTCGTCCGCGAAGGCGACGGTGGCGGCGGCCGTGCCGCCGATCAGGACGGCCGCGGTGATCGCTGCGATGGTGGCGTTGCGCTTCATGAGGTTCCTCCCCGAAGGTCGTCGGGAGCTGGTGTGCTGCTCGACGGGTTCCACACTGCCGACCTCTTGCTGAACGCAGCCTGAAGCCACCTGAAGCCGTCTTCAGGCGGAGTTTGCGAGGCTGTGCGCATGCGCCTGTTGATCGTGGAGGACGAGAAGCGTCTCGCGGTGTCCCTGGCCCGGGGACTGACCGCCGAGGGCTTCGCCGTGGATGTCGTGCACGACGGGCTCGAAGGGCTGCACCGGGCGGGCGGGGGCGGCTACGACCTGGTGATCCTCGACATCATGCTGCCCGGCATGAACGGCTACCGGGTCTGCGCCGCCCTGCGCGCCGCCGGGCACGAGGTGCCGGTCCTCATGCTGACCGCGAAGGACGGCGAGTACGACGAGGCCGAGGGGCTGGACACCGGGGCCGACGACTACCTGACCAAGCCCTTCAGCTACGTCGTCCTCGTCGCCCGGGTGCGGGCCCTGCTGCGCCGCCGCGGGGCCGGAACGGCCGCGCCCGTGCTGACCGTCGGGTCCCTCCGCATCGACACCGCCGCCCGGCGCGTCCACCGGGGCGAGGACGAATACGCCCTCACCGCGAAGGAGTTCGCGGTGCTGGAGCAACTCGCCCTGCGCGCCGGGCAGGTGGTCAGCAAGGCGGAGATCCTGGAGCACGTCTGGGACTTCGCCTACGACGGCGACCCGAACATCGTCGAGGTCTACATCTCCACCCTGCGCCGCAAGCTGGGCGCCGCTTCCATCCGTACGGTGCGTGGCGCCGGTTACCGGCTGGAGGCGCTGTGAGGTCCGTGCGGGCCAGGGCCGCCCTCGGAGCCACCCTGGTCGTCGCCGTCGCCCTGGTCGCGGCCGGGCTCGCCGTCCTCCTCGTCCTGCGGGCCAACCTGACCGACCAGGCGGACCTCCAGGCGGAGGTGGCGGCCCGCGAGGCGGCCGGGCAGCTCGCCCTGGGCACGCCCTACGGCGAACTGGACCTGGACGACGCGGCGGACCATCCGGTCCAGGTCACCGACGAGGAGGGCCGGGTCGTCCTCGTGTCCGAGGAGCTGCGCGCGATCTCCGGTACGGGCTCGGCGGGCGTCACCCCGGTGCCCTCGGCCTCGGCGGGGGCCTCCCCTTCGCCCGATGACGACGACGATGACGATGACGACGACAGCCGCCCCGGGCGCGGCGAGGTCTCCTCCGACGACCCGGACTTCTCCGACGGCACCGCCACCGTGGACCGCACCACCGCCGACTACCGCTTCGCCGCCGTCGAGGCGACCACCCCCGAAGGGGTCACCCTCACGGTGTACGCGGGCGCGCCGCTCGCCGCCGAGCAGGAGGCGGTGAACACGGTGCGCGGGGCCATGCTGACCGGACTGCCGGTCCTGCTGCTGGTCGTCGCCGGGGTGACCTGGCTGGTCACCCGCAGGGCCCTGCGGCCGGTCGAGGGCATTCGCCGCGAGATGGCCGCGATCACCGCGTCCGAGGATCTGGCCCGCCGGGTGCCGGAGCCCGATTCGCGCGACGAGATCGCCCGGCTCGCCCGGACGACGAACGAGACGCTGACGGTCCTGGAGGCGTCGGTGGAGCGGCAGCGCGGGTTCGTCGCGGACGCCTCGCACGAGCTGCGGTCCCCGATCGCCTCGTTGCGCACCCAGCTGGAGGTGGCCGATGCCCACCCGGAGCTGCTGGACCTCCCGGGGGCGGTCGCCGACACCGTACGGCTTCAGGCGCTGGCGGCGGACCTGCTGCTGCTGGCCCGGCTGGACGCGGGGGAGAAGCCGGGAGCCGCGCGGCTTGAGGCGGGGGCGCTCGTCCGCGAGGAGGTGTCCCAGCGGACCGGGGACCGTATCCCGGTGACGGTGGAGGTGGCCGAAGGCGGGGCGTTCGAGGTGGACGGGTCGCGCGGGCAGCTGGCCCGGGTGGTCGGCAACCTGCTGGACAACGCGCAGCGGCACGCCGAGGAGGCGGTCGTGGTGTCGGTGGCGGCCGACGGGCACGGGGTGCGGGTGGAGGTCCGGGACGACGGGGCGGGCGTTCCCGAGGGCGAGCGCGAGCGGATCTTCGAACGGTTCGTCCGGCTCGACACCGCCCGCAGCCGGGACGACGGCGGCGCGGGCCTGGGCCTCGCCATCGCCCGGGACGTCGCAGCCCGCCACGGCGGGACGCTGACGGTCCACCGGGCGACGGAGGGGGGCGCGGCCTTCCGGCTGTGGCTGCCCCGCCCGGCCTGAAGGACCGGGCCGGGCGCCGCGTCCGGCTCCCGCACCCGGGCGGCTACACCTTGCCGCGCTTGCCGCGCAGGTGTTCCGCGATCGGACTCAGGGCCGCGTGCAGGTCGGCGAGGGCCTCGGGGGGCAGCAGGTCCATGAAGTGCCGCCGCACCGAGGCGACATGGTGCGGGGCGACCTCGCGCATGGTCTCCGAGCCGTGGTCGGTGAGGACGGCGTACAGTCCGCGGCGGTCCGACTCGCAGTGCGTACGGCGCACGAGCCCCGCGGTCTCCATGCGGGTGATCTGGTGCGAGAGCCGGCTCTTGGACTGGAGCGTGGCGGCGGCGAGGTCGCTCATCCGCATCCGCTGGTCGTCCGACTCGGAGAGGTTGACCAGGATCTCGTAGTCGTTCATGGTCAGGCCGAACGGCTGGAGGTCCTTCTCCAGTTGGTGCATCAGCAGCCTGCTGACGTCCAGGTGGGTGCGCCAGGCGCACTGCTCCGTGTCGCTCAGCCAGCGGGTGGCCGTCTCGGTCTCCATATATGGATTCTACCTAAGAAGTTGAAAGCCGGACGAAATGAGGACGTGTGACGACCGGCGCCTCCGGTCCGCCGGAGTGCCCAGGGGGCCGTCGGCAAGCACCGACGGTTGGGCGCAGGCGTTCGATGTCACACTCCGCAGACTACCGCTCACAAACCGAAGCGACGCTGGAGGTCCCCCAGCTGGCCGGGCATGCGCGGTCCGGACCCGGGTTGACCCCCGCCACCGGGAACGCCCGGCGCGTCCGGCAGCGCGCCCGTGGCCTGCTCCGCCATCAGCGCCTCGCTGGACTGCAGCAGCACCGTCCCCGCCCCGACGAACTCGAACTGGTGCTCCTCGCCCGAGGTCCCGCCGATCCCCGTCAATGACCGGATTCCGCCCATCACGCCCGTCATGTAGCCGTGGTCGTAGTGGTGGCAGGGTGAGGGGCAGTCGGCCCAGCCCACCAGCGCCTGCGGGTCGACCCGCAGCGGCGGCTCCATGAACACCACCGGGCCGTTCGACGCGGCCACGAACTTCCCCGTCCCGATCAGCGTCACGAACCCCGGCACGATCGACTGCTTCAGCGCGAGCGACGGCTCGTACGCCAGCAGGTTCCCGGACCGGATCGTCAGGTTCCCGTCGTCCAGGTCGAAGGAGTTCACATCGAAGGCCCGGTCGGCCAGCAGCATCTTCCCGCTGCCCTCGGCCACCACCCAGTCGCTCGCGTGCAGCGGCGAGTGGAAGCTCGTGCGCACCAGCCGCTCGAACCGGCCGTGCCCGATCCCGTCGAAGTCGATCTGCCCGTAGTAGGCGATCATCTTGCCCTTCTGGAGGAACCACCGGCTCCCCTTGAGCTCCACGCAGAAGGTGTAGGAGTTGACGTTGTCGTCCGACGGCAGCGTCATCGGATCGAAGACCACGGGCGCGCTCACAGCTTCTCCTCGGATGCCTGGACGTACACCGCGCCGCTCCCGCTCAGCTCCAGCTGGAACGCCTCGCCGGACCCCCGCCCCACCATGTCCCGCCAGCCGACCGCCGTGGACAGCTTGTTGCGGACCTCCCCGTGGTGGGCGACATAGGCCTGCGGGTCCACATGGACGTCCCGGCCCGGGGTGATCGGCAGCTCGATCACCCCGCCGTGCGCCATCACCGCGACCGCGCCGTGGCCCTTGAGCGTCGTGGTGAACAGGCCCTGGCCGGTCACCTGGCCGCGGACCATGCCCATCACCCCGCCCTGCGAGCCCATGAACATCGTGCCCTGCTGGAGGGAGCCGTCGAAGGCGAGGAGGCGGTCGGCCTCCACGTAGAGGGTGTCGCCGGACAGGCTGATCACCTGGATGTGGTGGCCGCCGTGGCCGAACATCACCGTGCCCGAGCCCTCGACCGTCATCAGCGGTGTCGCCTCGCCCGCCACCCGGCGGCCGATCATCGAGGCGAAGCCGCCCTGGCCGCCCTGGATGTTCGGGGTGAACGACACCTCGCCCCGGTAGGCCAGCATCGCGCCGCGCTGGCTGAACAGCTTCTGGCCCGGGGCCACCGTGGCCTCGACCATCTTGGAGTTGATCTCCCGGAACGGCATCAGACATCGCCCCCGACCGTGTTGCGCTCGCTCGGCTGTACGTAGACCAGGCCGTCGCCCTCGAAGCGCATCTGGAACGCCTCGCCCGAACCCTCGCCCATCAGTGTCCGGAAGTTCACCCCGCTCTGGAGCTGCTGGCGCAGATCGCCCTGGTGGGCGATGTACGCGGCGGGGTCGACCATCAGCGGGTACTGCGGGGACACCCGCAGCAGCACCGCCTGCCCCTCCGACATGATCGCCGCCTGGCCCGTGCCCTCCACGGTGGTGGTGAACAGGCCGTTGCCGCTCGCCCCGCCGCGCAGCCCGGTGAACGTCGTCCCCGTGCGCAGCCCGGCGTCGGTGGCCAGCAGATTGCTCGCCTCCACGTACAGCTTCTCGCCGTGCAGCGCGACGAGATTGATCTCGCTCGCCCGGTCGGCGAAGTAGCAGGTGCCCTGTCCGGACACCTCCATCACGGTCATCTGCTCGCCGGTGAGACGGCGGGTCACCATGCCGCGCAGTCCCTCACCGCCGCCGGTCATCTTCTTGAACGTCATCCGGCCGTCGTACGCGACCATCGAGCCGTTCTTCGCCTTGACGGCATCGCCCGTCAGATCGACGGCGAGCGTCTTGCTGCCTTGGAGTCGGAACATCGCCACCCGACGAAGGTAGCCGCCCGCTCGCCGCCCCGGACACCCCCCACGGAACCGTTACGCCCCTGATGCTCCCCTGATGCACACCCGCACCGGCCCTGATATGCGGCGATACGCGCGCCCGGGGAGGGGTGGGCCCCGGCGGCCGGGGCCCACCGGCGCGATGCCACAATGGGAGCGGCTTGTGCCCGCTTTCACAAGCCCGTACGGCCCCTCCCGCCCACACGACCCCCTCCCACCGAAGGTGCCCCTGTGGACATCAAGACCGCTTCCGCCCTGCACCGGCTGCGCCTCATCTCGATTCCCGAGGCGCTGTCCTTCCCCGCCCTGATCCTCTTCGGTTCGATCCTCAGCCGGGTCTCGGACATCGACTTCCTGATGATGCCGCTCGGCATGATCCACGGCATCCTCTTCGTGGTCTACGCCGTGTTCCTGCTCGACGTCTGGATGAAGGCCAAGTGGCCGCTCAAGCGCGTCGCCCTCTTCTTCGTCCTGTCCCTGATCCCCTTCGGCGGCCTCTACGGCGACAAGCTCCTCAAGGGGTACGAGGCCGACGGTGTCATCGCCGCCCGCGCACGCCGCGAGGGCACGGTCAGCGCATGATCGTCGCGTTCTCGGTCTCCCCGCTGGGCGTCGGTGAGGACGTCGGCGAGTACGTCGCCGACGCCGTTCGGGTCGTCCGTGAGTCCGGACTGCCCAACCGCACCGACGCGATGTTCACCTCCATCGAGGGGGAGTGGGACGAGGTCATGGACGTGGTCAAGCGCGCCGTCGCCGCCGTCGAAGCCCGCGCGGGACGTGTCTCCCTGGTACTGAAGGCCGACATCAGGCCCGGTGTCACCGACGGTCTGACCTCGAAGGTCGAGATCGTGGAGCGCCATCTCGCCCCCTGACGCGCCGTCCGCTCGGCCACGCCCCGCGTTCACCCGATAAGCCCCCGGAACCACACGGCCGGGGGCTTTTCCGGTGCCGGATCAAAAACCGCTCACTCGGACCTGCCAAGTCGACACGCCGTTAGCCGTCGCCTTCTGTGGGGATATCAACCCGTTCGACAGTGGGAGGCACGGTGCGGTCGGAGGGCTACGACTACGACACCTACAGCCGGCTCGCGGGTCCGCTCACCGAGCCGGACCCGACGGGATACCGCGTGCGGTACAAGAGCCTGCTCTCGACGGAGAAGCACCGAATAAGGGCCGTCCTGCTCATGACCCTGGCCCCGGTGCTCACCGCCACCCTGATGCTCTACCTGGTCTGGCCCACGCACTGGACCGAGCGCGAGAACGGGGAACGCTGGCTCGTCGTCGCCGACACCGTGATGCTGGTCTCGATCGGCCTGATCGGGTTCTTCATGCTGGTCAACGTGGTCTCCATCGCGCACGCCACACTGGTCGCCCGGGACCCGGTCCCGGTGACGCCCGAGCCCGGCACCCGCGTCGCCTTCCTCACCACGTACGTCCCCGGCAAGGAACCGCTCTCCATGGTCCGCGCCACCCTCCAGGGGGCCGTGCGGCTGACGCACTGCGGTCCGCTGGACGTCTGGCTGCTCGACGAGGGCGACGACCCCGGGGCCCGGATGCTCTGCGCGGAGCTGGGCGTGCACCACTTCACCCGGCGAGGGGTCCCCGAGTGGAACCGCGAGAAAGGCGCCCACAAGGCCAGGACGAAGCACGGCAACTACAACGCCTGGATCGCGCTGCACGGCGGCGACTACGACTTCTTCGCCTCCGTCGACACCGACCACGTGCCGATGCCCAACTTCCTGGAACGGATGATGGGCTACTTCCGCGACCCGGACGTCGCCTTCGTCGTCGGACCGCAGGTCTACGGGAACTACGACATGGCCGTCACCAAGGCCGCCGAGTCGCAGCAGTTCCTCTTCCACGCGCTCATCCAGCGCGCGGGCAACCGCTACGGCGCCCCGATGTTCGTCGGCACCAACAACGTCGTCCGCATCGCCGCCCTGCGCCAGGTCGGCGGCCTGTACGACTCGATCACCGAGGACATGGCGACCGGTTTCGAGATCCACCGCCGCCGCAACCCCCTCACCGGGCGCTACTGGCGTTCGGTCTACACCCCCGACGTGCTGGCCGTCGGCGAGGGGCCCTCCTCCTGGACGGACTTCTTCACCCAGCAGCTGCGCTGGTCGAGGGGGACGTACGAGACGCTGTTCAAGCAGTACGGCAAGGCGCTGTTCCGGGTCCCGCCCGGCCGCCTGTTCAGCTACTCGCTGATGCTCGTCTACTACCCGATGACCGCCGTCAACTGGCTGCTCGGCGTGCTGAGCTGTGTGCTGTTCCTCTGGTTCGGGGCGTCCGGCACCCAGGTCGCCGCCTCCATCTGGCTGATGCTCTACAGCGACGCCGCCGCCCTCCAGATCGGCCTCTACCTCTGGAACCGCCGCCACAACGTCTCGCCGCACGAACCCGAGGGCTCCGGCGGACTCGCCGGCATGGCCATGTCCGCGCTCTCGGCGCCGATCTACCTGAAGTCGCTGGGCTCCGCCGTCCTGCGCACCGACGGACGGTTCGTCGTCACACCCAAGGGCGGCCAGACCTCCCCGGACCGGCTGCTCACCTTCCGTATCCACCTCTTCTGGGCCGCGGTCCTGCTGTCCTCGCTCGCCGCGTCGGTCTACCTCGACCACACCCATGTGGCGATGCGGACCTGGGCCACGCTGGGCCTGGCGATATCCCTCGCCCCGGTCGCCGTGTGGGCCTGGACCAACTGGCAGGACAAGCGTGCCGCGGCCCCGAGCGGGGTCCTCGCCCCGGCGCCCCCGCTGCCCGAACCCGCCTACGTCACCACCGCGCCGGCCCCGTCGGCGACCACCACCGCGACGGCGGGTACCACCGCCACCACCACCGCAGGAGGGAACTGAGCCATGGCCTACCGGCCCTCGAAGAAGATGAAGAAGACACTCCTGGGCGGCGGCGCGGTGGTGCTCCTCGCCGGGCTGAACGCCCCCGCCGCACTCTCCTTCGCCGAGGACAGGTACCACGCGTACAAGATCGACCAGCCGGCCTACAAGGCGGAGTACGGCTCCTGGGAGCGGGTGGACATCCCGAAGGACTACCGCACCAACGCGATCCACGCGGCGCTCCTGCACACCGGGAAGGTGCTGATCGTCGCGGGCTCCGGCAACGACCAGAAGCACTTCGACGAGGGCACCTTCGACACGGTGCTGTGGGACCCGGCCGAGAACACCTTCCAGAGGATCCCCACCCCCGAGGACTTCTTCTGCGGCGGCCACGCCCAGCTGCCCGACGGGCGCCTCCTGATCGCGGGCGGCACCGCCCGCTACGAGGTGCTCGACGACAAGGTGCAGCGGGCCGGGGGCGGCATGCGGGTCAAGAACGAGAACCCGGACAAGCCCCTGAAGCTGAAGAAGGGCACGGTCTTCCGCTCGCCCTCCGGCGTCGAGTACGTCGCCAAGTTCGACGTCACCGTCCCCAAGGCCAAGCGCGAGTTCGAGGTCACGTACTTCAAGAACGGCCAGATGAAGCCGTGGAAGACCAAGGTGACCGCGGCGGAACAGCGGGTCTTCGTCGAGGCGGTGAAGGACGGCCCCGAGTCGGTCACGACCGACGCCGCGCAGTACGAGATCGTCGGCCTGAAGGGCAAGGAGGCCGACAACTCGTACGGGCTCGCCGAGAAGATCACCATGGACAAGCAGGACTTCCAGGGTATCCGGGCCGCCTACGAGTTCGACCCGACGGCCGAGAAGTACATCCCGGTCGACCCGATGAGGGAGGCCCGCTGGTATCCCACGCTGGTCGGCCTGGAGGACGGCAAGGTGCTGGCCGTGTCCGGGCTCGACGACGTCGGCGAGATCCTGCCGGGCGACAACGAGATCTACGACCCGAAGACCAAGAAGTGGTCCAAGGGCCCGTTCCAGTACTTCCCGACCTACCCGGCGCTCTTCCTCACCAAGGGCGGCAAGCTCTTCTACCCGGGGGCGAACGCCGGTTACGGCCCCGCCGACAAGGGGCGCGACCCGGGGATCTGGGACCTGAAGAAGAACACCTTCACCAAGGTTCCCGGGCTGACCGACACCGACGAGCTGGAGACGGCCGCCTCGCTGATGCTGCCGCCCGCGCAGGACCAGAAGGTGATGGTGCTGGGCGGCGGCGGGGTGGGCGAGTCCAAGAAGTCCACCGCCCGCACCGCCGTCATCGACCTCAAGCAGGACAGTCCGGCCTTCCGCCCCGGCCCCGATCTGCCGCAGGGCACGCGCTATCTGAACAGCGTGATCATGCCGGACGACACCGTCTTCACCAGCGGCGGCTCGAAGGACTACCGGGGCCGCGGGGAAAGCAACATCCTCAAGGCGCAGACCTACGACCCGAAGACCAACTCCTTCAAGGAGGCGGCCGAGCCGACGGTGGGCCGCAACTACCACTCCGAGGCGCTGCTGCTGCCCGACGGGAGGGTGGTGACCTTCGGCTCCGACTCGCTCTACGGCGACAAGGACAACACCAAGCTCGGCAAGTTCGAGCAGCGCATGGAGGTCTACACCCCGCCCGCCCTGCACCGGGGCAAGGACAGGCGCCCGGTGATCGGGGACGGCCCGAAGGACGCCGAGCGCGGCGCGACGATCACCTTCGAGAGCGCCGACGCGGACCGGATCGCGACGGCCCGGCTGATGCGGCCGAGCGCGGTCACGCACACGACGGACGTGGAGCAGCGCTCCATCGAGCTGGGGCTGGAGAAGGGGGAGGGCGAGGTGAGCGTGAGCGTGCCGGACGACGCCACGCTGGTGCCGCCCGGCTGGTACATGCTCTTCGTCACCGACACCGACGGCGTCCCCTCCGTGGCGAAGTGGGTCAAGGTCGCCTGAGGGGGCGGTTCGCGAGGTGATGTCCCCTTCTGGATAAGGCCGGGGAAGGGCTGCTGGACACCGTGTTCGTCGGATACCGCTTCCCGGTGAAGCTGCCGGTCCCGGCCTCCCGCGGGCGGTGACCACAGGCCCTCGGAACGTGCGGAATGCGCGCGACCCCCGATGACGCGAGGTCGCCGGTTCCATGCCCCTTTGCGGGACGTCGGCCCGGGAGGGGGCGGGCGGGACGCGCGGTCGTCGTGGTGACGTGGGACCGCGCGTCCAGCCCGATCGCCCGGCCCGCGGGGCGGGTGGGGTCAGCGGCCGACGAGGGATTCCCAGAGTCGGACCGTGACCTCGTCGAGCCGGGCGAACCGCTCGTTGATGCGGCCCAGGACGGACGGCGCGGCAGTGGCCTCGTAGCGCAGGGCGAGGACGCCCATGGCCTGCCAGTGACGCATGGCTTCCTCGTGGAGGGCCGTCGTATCCTCACCGGCCCCCGCGTCCGCGAGGGAACGGCCCATCAGGACGAGGCTGGGCACCGCGTACAGGACCGAACTGTGGTGGAACAGGCGGCGGGCGCCGATCGCGGCCTGTTCCCGGGTGCCCGCGAAGCAGGCGGCGGACAGGTCCCGGTAGCGGTTGATCGCGCCGCGGAACCGTTCCTCGGCGAAGAACCGCCGAGCCTGTTCGGCCAGCACACCGTCCAGCCCGCCGTCGCCCGCCCCCTCACCCGGGCCGGCCGCCGCCAGGGTGTCGGTGGCCGCGTAGAAGAAGCCCATCCCGTCGTGGGACTCGGTCCTGATGTGGTCGGTCGTTGCGCGGACCAGGTCCTCGATGGACAGACGGGCCCGGCAGCTGAACGGCTTGGGGCCGACGACCAGCGTGTCCAGCACGTCTACATGCCGGCGGTCCTCGGAGACCCCCTCGATCAGCACGGCGTGCAGGTAGGGCGCGTTCCCGGTGTACACGTCCGCGTAGCCGAGGTGGGCCGTGTTCACCCACACCACCACGCCTTTGAACTCCGCCAACAACCGGACGAGTTGGGCGCCCATGGCCGCAGGTTCGATCGGGATGGTGTGCACCTTGAAGCCGGACCGCGTCATGCCGAGCGCGCCGGCTTCCTCGACCGGGAAGATGTATTCGGGGTAGCCGCCCTCGTCCAGCCCGGCCTGGAACAGATAGCCGTTCCCCCGCTCGAATATCGCCTGTTCGGCGACGGGGCGGCCCAGTACGGTTGCGAGCGCGGAGTACCCGCCCGTCAGACAGTTGACCGCGGTGGTGTCGTACCGCTCAAGGATGCGGCTCTGCGCGCCGTGCGTCTCCTGTGTCATCGGGTCCGCAACTCCAGCGTGCAGCACTTCACACTGCCGCCCGCCTTGAGGAGCTCCGCCAGGTCCACGCCGATCGGCTCGAAGCCGCGCTCCCGCAGGCGGGCCTGCAGGCCGGTGGCCGCCTTGGGGAGCAGCACGTGGAGCCCGTCGGAGAGCGCGTTCAGGCCGAATACCGCGGCGTCCTCGTCGGTCGCCAGGATGGCGTCCGGGAACATCTCGCGGAGCACCGACCGGCTGCCCTCCGAGAAGGCCGGCGGGTAGTACATCACCTCGTCGTCGGAGAGCACGGCGATGGCGGTGTCCAGGTGGTAGTAGTCCGGGTTCACCAGCTTCAGGGAGGTGACCGGCAGGCCGAAGAACTCCTGTGCCTCGAAGTGCGAACGGGGGTCGGTGCGGAAGCCGGTGCCGGCCAGCAGGCGGCGCCCCACGGTGAGGATGTCGCCCTCGCCCTCGTTGATGAACTCGGGCCACAGGATGTCCTCGTACCCCTGCTGCTGGAACCAGGACAGGTACGCCGGACCCTCGGCGGTGCGCTCGGCGTGCCGGAAGCGCGCGCCGAACACCTTGCCGTCGACGACGGTGGCACCGTTGGCCGCGAACACCATGTCGGGAAGTCCGGGCAGCGGATCTATCTCCACGACCGTGTGGCCCAGTTCGCGGTACAGGTCCCGCAGGCCCTCCCACTGGCTCAGCGCCAGCGAGTTGTCCACGGGTTTCTCCGGGTGCATCCAGGGGTTGATGGAGTAGGAGACCTCGAAGTGGCTCGGCCGGCACATCAGGAATCGGCGCGGCACCGCCGTGCGTGTACGGGAGGTCCGGTCGGCGTGCTGGTTGTCGGGCATGAGTTCAACTTCCCAGGTGAGGGCGGTCGGAAGGTTACGTGATGACGTGGTGACGTCGAGGGTCCCGGGCCGGCGCGGACTCGTGGTCCGCGTCGGTGTACCGGTCGGAGAGGAGTACGGGTGGGGTGCGGCCGACGGCGGCGGCCAGCAGGGTGCGGTCGGGGGCGGCCCATTCGAGGAAGTACCGGCCCCCGCACCTCTCGGGGAACGCGTCGAAGACGTCGGCACCGGCCGCTGCGCCGGCACCGGCGAGGACGGAGCCGCGGCTGCGGCCGAGGCCGGTATCGGGGGTCGGGTCCGTGCCGGTGAGGTCGCTGTCACGCAACCTGCCCAGCGCTGTGGCCCCGACTTTGACCAGGGCCTCTTTGCGCACCCAGTAGCGCAGGAAGGTCCATGGGGGATCGTCGGAGTCCAGGACCGTCTCCAGTTCGCGTGCGCTGAGCACGCGGCGCGCGATCGCAGGCGTGAAGCCGGCGCCGGCTGTCTCCTCCACGTCCACGCCCACCTCGCCCCGGCCAGCGGCCGCGGCGACGGCGCCCCGCGTGTGGGAGAGGCTGATCCCCACGTCGGGGTGGTCCGGCAGGAACGGTTTGCCGTGGTCGTCGGCCGCGCACTGCGCGCACTCCTGACGGACCACCAGGGTCTGCGCCGGGACGCCGATGAACCGGGCGGCGCACAGACGCACCAGGACGTGCGCCGCGACGAAGTCCTGACGCGCTCCGGGGGACGTCAGCCGTTCCAGCCGACCCCGCTCCTGTCGGGTCAGTGGTATCGAAGGGGCCCTGCGCAGCAGTTCCGCGCTCCGGCGGACCACCACCAGCGGCCCCGCCGGTTCCCCGCCCGCTCCCGACCCGCTGGCCGCGGGCCCTTCCCGTCCTACGTGCATTCCCCCGCCTTGCTTCCGTGCCCGTCCGCCGCCCCGACGGCGGATCCTTCCGGTCCCGTGTCAGTGGCCCATGGCCACTCCGCCGTCCACGGGGAGCACGGCGCCGGTGACGTAGCCGGCGTCCTCCCCGGTGAGGTAGCCGACGGCCGCCGCCACCTCGGAGGGGTCGGCCATCCGTCCTACGGGAACCTGCGCGAGCAGGACGGCACGGCGGTCCTCCGGGATGGCCGAGACCATGTCCGTGTCGGTGAAGCCCGGCGCGACCGTGTTCACCGTGATGCCGTGGCCGGCCACCTCCAGGGCCAGCGAACGGGCGAGACCGATCAGCCCGGCCTTGGACGCCGCGTAGTTCGTCTGTCCCACGGCGCCGGAGAACGCGACGGCCGAGGAGATCAGCACGATCCGCCCCCAGCGGCCGCGCATCATGGCCCGGGAGGCCAGTTTCGTGGCCAGGAACGCGCCGGTGAGGTTGGTACGCAGGACGACCTCGAAATCGTCCTGGGTCATGGTGAACAGCGGCCGGTCACGCGTGATGCCCGCGTTGACCACGAGTACCTCCACGGGACCGAGTGCGGCCTTCACCTCGGCGAAGGCGGCCGTGATCTGCTCGGGGTCGGTGACGTCGCACCGTACGCCGAACAGTCCTTCCGGCGGTTCACCGGTGCGGTAGGTGACCGCGACCTTGTCGCCGCGGTCGGCCAGGTGGCGTGCGATCGCGAGACCGATGCCTCGGTTGCCGCCGAACACCAGGGCAGTACGTGGCATGGAGTCGTCCTTCGGGTACGGGAACCTTACGGCTCGGGTCACTTGGCGGCGCGGTCGGTCTGCTCGGCGCGCGGAGGAGCGCCGCGGCGCTCGGTGCGCCAGTGCGTGTCGATGTGGTCCAGGCACGCGCGGCGCTCGTCGGCCGCCAGGACGGTCCGCCAACCGGCCGGCGGAGTGATGTCCGCCGGCCAGACGGAGTACTCGCCCCGGTCGTTGCGGAGCACGAGCCCGCCCTTCGCGGTGTCGTCGAACGGGCTGTTCACAGGGCCTCCTCGGGGCGGCCGAGCAGGGCCAGTTCCTTGGCCAGCCGCCTGCCGATCACCTCGGCGGGGCGGACGGTCAGCATGTCCAGGTGCGCGCAGTCGACGAGCTGTTCCACCGTGCGGCCGGCTACGTGGGGCATCCACGATTGGGCGATGGCCGCGTCACGATCGGGTTCCTCGGCCGCGGTGAAGAACAGGAGGTCTCCCTCGTACGGCTGCGGGTCGAATTCCCGGCGCAGCCGGATGAGGTTGCGCACGACGTGGATGAGGCATTCGTCGTCCGGGACGACCTGGCGGACCGCGGCGATCTCGTGGATGACGAGCTGCTCATGTTCGAGGTCGTACTCCCAGGGGCCGGAACTCTCTTCCTCGTCGACCATGACGGTGTCGAGCATGGCCAGCATCTCGACGCTCTCGCCGTCCCGCTGGAGCCGGGTGGCCAGCGCGTGCGCCACCAGCCCGCCGAACGACCAGCCGAGGAACCGGTAGGGGCCGTGCGGGCGCACCGTCCGGATCTGGACCAGGTAGTCGTCGACGAGTTCGTCGAGGGTCTCGGGGTGTTCCTCGCCGGGGACGATGCCGCGGGCCTGGAGCGCGTACACCGGCTGGTCGGGGCCGAGGTGGCGGAGCAGGGCGGCGTAGGCCCAGCCGAGCCCGAAGCCGGGGTGGACGCAGAACAGCGGCGGCCGGGAGCCCTCGGGGCGCAGCGGCAGGAGTACGTCGAAGTCGTTGCCCTGTTCGGCCCGGCCGAGGCGGTCGGCCAGGCCGGCGACGGTCGGCGTCTCGAACAGGTCGCGGACGGTCACGGACGCTCCGAGGACCTCGCTGATCCGGGCGACCAGCCTGATGGCCAGGAGGGAGTGCCCGCCGAGGTCGAAGAAGCTGTCGGACGCGCCCACCCGGGGCAGCCCCAGGGCTTCGGCGAACAGGCCGGCGATCTCCGCCTCCTGACGCGATTCGGGGACGCGTGACCCGGCGGCGGCCGTGAACCGCGGACGGGGGAGCCGGCCGCGGTCGAGCTTGCCGCTGGGCGAGAGCGGCAGTGTGTCCAGCACTGTCACCAGGTCCGGAACCATGTACTCCGGCAGGAATTTCGCGACGGAGGCCCGGATCCGGCCGCCGTCCGGCTCGTCGGCGCCGGGAGCAGGCGTGACGTAACCGACCAGCCGGCGCTCTCCGGTCTCGTCCTCGTGGACCGCGGCGGCGGTCTGCGCCACCTCCGGCCGGCGGGCGAGCGCGGACTCGACCTCGCCGAGTTCCAGCCGGAAACCGCGCAGCTTGACCTGGTCGTCGACGCGGCCGACGAAGTCCAGTTGCCCGTCGGCCCGCCACCGGACGAGGTCACCGGAGCGGTACATGCGGGCGCCGTCGGGGCCGAAGGGGTCGGCGACGAAACGGGACGCCGTGAGGGCGGGGCGGTCCAGGTAGCCGCGGGCCAGTCCCTCGCCCGCGATGTAGAGCTCGCCCGTGACCCCGACGGGCACCGGCCGCAGTCGGCCATCCAGGACGTACAGCCGGGTGTTGCGCAGCGGGCGGCCGATCGGCGGGGCCTCGCGCGTCGTCGGGGCGGCGTCGGAAGCGGCGGCATAGACGGTCGCCTCGGTCGGACCGTACGCGTTGACCAGCGTGGCGTCGGGGACGGCCGTCCTGAGCAGGCCGGCCACGTGCGGCGGCAGGGCCTCGCCGGCCAGCACCAGGTAGTCCGCCCGCACCCGCAGTCCGCCGTCCGTCACGAGACGGGCCAGCACTGAGGGGACACCGCTGACGAGGGTCCCCTCCCAGCTGCCCCGCTCGCTCAGCTCCAGCAGGTCACGGACGATCTCGATGCTGCCTCCGGACAGCAGCGCGCCGAAGATCTCGAACACGGAGACGTCGAAGTTGAGGGAGGTCGAGGCCAGGACCCGGCCCATGCCCGCGCCGAAGGTCTCGTGGGCCCAGGCGGCGAGGTTGCCCACGTTGGCGTGGCTGACGACGACGCCCTTGGGGCGCCCCGTCGACCCCGAGGTGTAGATGACGTAAGCGGTACGGGAAGGCGACTCCGGGACGTGGAACGTGCCGTCCGCCGCCCGTCCGAGCTCCGCCTCCAGCTGCGGGTCGTCCAGCCGCAGCACCGGTGCCTGCGGGTGGGCGGGCAGTCCCACCGCGGTGGCGGAGTCGCTGATCACCAGCGCGGGCGCGGAGTCCTCCAGCATGAAGGCCAGCCGCTCGCTCGGATATGCCGGGTCCAGCGGCACGTAGGCGGCACCCGCCTTGAGCACGGCCAGCACCGCGACGATCATCTTCTCCGAGCGGGGAAGCGAGACGCCGACGAAATCGCCGTCGCCCACGCCCCGATCGGCCAGTGCCCGGGCCAGCCGACCCGCGCGCTCGTCGAGTTCGCGGTAGGAGAGAGTCGTTTCACGGTGCACCACGGCCGGTGCGTCCCCCCGGAGCCGTACCTGCTCGGCGAAGAGGCCGATGATACCGGTCGAGGGGAGCGGGGCCGCCGTGTCGTTCCAGTCCTCCAGGGTGCGGGCGAGCTCCCGCTCGCCCATGATGTCCAGCTCGGTGACGGGACGCAGGGGGTCCACCGAGGCTCCGTCGAGCAGCCGCACCAGGTGGTCGCCGAGATCCGCGACGGCCTCCGCGTCGAAGCGCTCGACGTCGTACTCAAGGTAGACCCAGGCGTCCTCGCCGTCCTCCATGAAGGTGACCATCAGCTCGAACGCGGACGTGGCGTTGGCGACGGGCAGCCGTTCGACGCGCAGTCCGGCGCGCGGCACCGGGGCGGGCGAGGCGACACCGTGGTTGAGGCCGATCTGGAAGACCGGCTGTCGGCCGAAGCTGCGGGGCGGGTTCAGCGTGCGCACCAGATGGCTGAACGACAGGTGCTGGTGGCGCAGGCCCTGGAGCGTCTTGGCCCGCACCTGCCCCAGCAGGTCGAGGAACGTCGGGTCGCCCTCGGCACACCGCACGCGCAGGGGCATGGTGTTGACGGTGAGCCCGACGAGACGCTCGGAGCCGGGCTGGAGCCGGCTGGACATGGGCACGCCGAGCACCAGGTCCCGTTCACCGGTGTAGCGCATGAACAGCGCGAACGCCCCCGAGGCGAGCACCGGGAAGAGCGAGCTGCCCTGCTCCGCGGCCAGGGCCCGCAGTCGCGCGACCACGGGACGGGGGACGTCCTGGCGGACGGTCGCCGCCTGGCGGCGCGTCGTGCCGGCCAGGAGCGCCCGGGGCAGGTCGAGGGTGGCCGGGGCCCCGGCCAGTTCCGTCTTCCAGTGCTCGATCGCACGCTCCAGCCGCTTGGCCGAGGCGCCCCCGCCCGTCCACGCGTCGATGAACTCGGTGTAGCCGAGGGGCAGCGTCGTCAGCGGGTCGGGCCGCTCCTCGACGAGCGCCTCGTACAGTGCCTCGAACTCGCCTGCGAGGACCTCCATGGACGCCCCGTCGGCCACGCTGTGGTGCACGACGAGCAGCAGCACGTGCCGCTCCTCGGCCAGGCGCAGCAGCGTGGCCCGCAGGAGGGGCGCCCGGTCGAGGACGAACGGCTCGTCCTGCGCGGCGGTGAAGTGGGCGTCGAGCAGCCGCCGCGCGGACTCCTCGTCCGTCACGTCGAGTTCCACCGTCCGCAGGTCGAGCGAGACCTCGGCCGCCACGCACTGGACGTGCCCGCCGTTCTCCTCCCGCAGGCTCACCCGCAGGGCCTCGTGACGTTCCACGAGCGCGCTCAGGGCGGAGTGCAGAGCGGTCCGGTCGAGCGGTCCGCTCAGTTCCAGGGCCAGCGCCACGTTGTGCGTGCCCGGGCTGTCATGGGTCTGTTCGGTGAACAGAACACCCTCTTGGGCGGGGAGTAGCGGGAGGTTCCTGTCCTGCATGGGCATGGCTGTCCTGTCGCGGGGGCGGGCGCGGTGGCCTGGTCGGATGGGGACGGTGAGGTGGGTCTTCCGGATGGGGCCGCCCCGGGCTCCATCCGGAAGACGACCGCTTACGCCTGCGGTCCCGCCGCGAGGATCGTGCCGATCCGGGCGGCGAAGTCCTCCAGGTCCTCGTCGGTCGTGACCGCGCTGACGTACATCGGCTCCTCGATGTCCGGAGCCAGGTGGTATCCGGCCTCGCGCATTCCGGCGTACAGGGTGATGAACGGCTCCTGCTCCTGGCGGGCGACGTCCTGCTTGCCGCGGATCGGCGTGCCGTGGGGAACGAAGATCAATGCGAAGATCGAACCGGTCCGGATGAAGCTGAAGTCCAGGCCGTTTGCCACGCGGTGGCGCTCGACGGCCGCTTCGAGCAGCGCGCCCTTGCGTTCCAGTTCCTCGTAGAAGCCCGGCCGGGCGAGCTCCGCCAGGGTCGCCAGGCCGGCGGCCATGGTCAGCGGGTTGCCCGCGAGGGTGCCGCCCTGGAGTACGCGCTCCTCGTCCAGCAGCCGCATGATGTCGGCGCGACCGCCGAAGGCGCCCACGGGGGTGCCACCGCCGATGATCTTGCCGAAGGCGGTGAGGTCGGGGGAGACGCCCAGCAGGTTGCTCGCGGGGCCGTAGGTCAGTCGGAAACCGGTGATCACCTCGTCGAAGATGAGCACCGCGCCCTCACGGGTGCAGATGTCGCGCAGTTCCTGGAGGAAGCCCGGCTCCGGCAGCACGAGCGACATGTTGCAGGCGATGGGTTCGATGACGACGGCCGCGATCTCGCCCGGGTTCTCGGCGAAGAGCCGGCGCACGCCCTCCGTGTCGTTGTAGTCCGCGAAGAGGTTGGAACGCATGGCGACCGGGTCGAGACCGGCGTCGCGCATCTTCGCCTCGCCCTTGTTCTGGACCAGGTCGAAGTGGCCGTGATACCCGCCGTTGAACCGCATGATGCGGGTACGGCCGGTGTACGCGCGGGCCAGGCGCAGCGTGGACATGACCGCCTCGGTGCCGCTGCACACGAAGCGGAGCTGGTCGAGGTGGTCGGCGGTCGCGGTGATGCGCTCGGCGAGCTCGATCTCCTGCGGGCAGTACGTTCCGAAGAGCGTGCCGTTCGCGGCCTGGTCGGCGATGGCCTTGCTGACGGTCTCCGGCGCGTGGCCGAGGATCAGCGGGCCGAAGCCGCACATGAAGTCCACGTAGCGGTTGCCGTCGACGTCGTACAGGTACGGGCCGCGGGCCTCGGCCACGACCAGCGGCTCGGCCTTGACGTTGCGGCAGGCCCGCAGCGGGGAGCTGGTCCCCATGGGGATGACCGTCTGGGCGCGCTTGATCTCGGGCCTCATGACTGCTTTTCCTTTTCGGTTTCGATGGTGCACTCGCTGATCAGGACGGCCAGGAGGGCCTCGGCCTCTTCGCGGGTGTCGCGGGCGAAGTAGGCGGTCAGGACGGTCTCGAAGTTGAGCGGAGGGGCGAGGACGAAATCGCCGTCCTGCTTGTGGAGGTGGACGGTGGTGACGTCGTTCTTCTCGCACACCTCGACGGCCCGCGCGGTGTCACGCAGGAAACCGCTGTCCTCGATGGGGGCGTCGAACTCCAACGCGACCCGGTGGTGCGTGGGCTCGGGCGCGATCCGCCCGCGGCCCAGCTGGTGCAGGAGCGCGTAGGCGTCCAGACCGGTGCAGATGCGCAGCTGCTGGAAGGTGGTGGTGCCACCGCCGCAGAGCCGGGGGGCCAGTTCGAGGATGCGCAGGTTGCCCTGGCCGTCGAAGCGGAACTCGGCGTGGAAGGGCGAGTTGTCCAGACCCACGGCGGGCACGATGCTCTCCAGCATCGCCTGGAAGTCCACGCCGAGTTCGGGGTCGAAGGGCTCGGTGAGGTAGGCGACCTCGTGGAAGAGCGGGCCGACCAGGGGCGGCAGCTTGCGGTGCACCTGGAGCGCGAGCACTCGGCCCTCGCTCACCATGCCGTCCACGGCGTACTCGTTGCCGTCGAGGTACTCCTCGGCGAGCATCGTGGACTGGCCCGCGCTCTGGCGCAGCAGCGTGCAGACCCGCTTGGTCTGCACGAAGGCCTTGGCGAACTCGGCGGGGGTGTCCACCTTGACCACGCCGGCGCTGTAGAAGCCGTTCGAGGGCTTGAGCACGATCGGGAAGGAGAGCCCGGCCGCCCCGACGACCTCCAGGGCCGCGGGCGCCTTCAGCGACGGGTCGAGTTCGACGTGCCGGGTGATGTGGTCGCGGACCGCCGGGTGCGCCTTGAACCGGGTCTTGTCGGACAGGCACAGCAGGGCGTCGATGCTGCGCGCGGTCAGACCGAGCTCGGCGCGCAGCAGGTCCAGCTGGATCTGGTAGCTGTCGTGGAAGGAGATGACCTCGTCGACGGTGTCGAGGTCCACCGAGCTGCGGGCGCTGTCCGCTACGGTGCGCTGCCAGTTCTCCCGGTCGTCCGCGTCGAGGGCGGGCGGGGCGAAGAACTGCACGGTGTGGCCGTGCTCGTCGGCGTAGTGGAGGTAGTCACGGCAGTTCTCGCGCTGCCCGAGGATCAGTACGTTCACGGACCAGTCTGACTTTCTGTTCGTGGGATGTTGTAGCCGTCGGTGCACGCCGGCTGAGGGGTCTCGGCGCCTTCCGCCGGCGGACCGGCCTCGACGAGGAGGTTCTCCCGATTGGCCACTGCCTTGCGGATGCGCCAGAGGCAGACGACCGCCATCACGGCCTCGAAGAACGAGAAGATCAGCCAGATCACGGGCAGGAGGTCCGCTTCGCCCCGATGCGTCAGGACGACCGTCGCGATGGTGGGGACGCAGAGGCACCACATGAGGACGATCCGCGTCAGGAAGCCGAAGCGGGAGAGGCCGAAGCACTCCAGCACGGCGGAGCCGACCATGGAGAACATGAAGGCGGCGGAGTACGTCCACAGCACCCGTGAGGTGTTCACCGCGCTCTCGACCGTCTCCGGTCCGGCCTCGTTCAGGCCGAACGGCGACAGGAGCAGGGTCGGCGTGACGATCTGGAAGAACGCGACCACGGCCACGTACACACCACAGACGAGCAGGGTGCTCCGCATGATCCGCGGGACGCTCGTGTACAGCCCGGCGCCGATCGCGTTGCCGCACAGGATGTTGCAACCCAGCCCGAGGCCGATCAGCGGGATGACCGCCGCGTAGTTCAGGGACAGGGCCACGTTGTTGGCCGAGAGGGCCAGGAGACCGAGGACGCCGGCGAGCCAGACGAACGCCGTCTGCCCCAGCTCCTCCAGACCCATCGAGCCGCCCGCCGGCGCTCCACGGCGCAGCCGCAGCCACAGCTCGTGGATCAGGGAGCGCGCGCCCTGGCCGAGCAGCGCGGTGAGCCGGGCGGCGTAGCCCTTGGGGAGGCCGACGCAGTAGCCCACGAACATCACGACGACGGCGCTGAGCGTGCCGAGCGCCGATCCCCGCATGCCCATCTCGGGCAGTCCCAGGCGGCCGAAGACGAGACCGTAGGTCATCACCAGGCCGACGGCCTGGCCGATGAGGCCCACCGTCATCGGCACGCGGGTGCGGCCGATGCCGTTGAAGTAGGAGGACAGGGCCATGTTGAGCGTCATGACCGAGCCGAAGAGCGTGGACAGGCCCAAGTACTGGGCCTCCAGCTCCTGGACGGCCCCCGGCTGGCCGCTGAGCGCCGGGATGCTCGTGATCAGCGGGGTCGACGCCAGCAGCAGCACGCACAGCACGAGCGCCAGGGCGATGCCCCGGGCGCCCTCGTCCATGGTGCCGCGGTCGTCCTTGCGCCCGTTGGCCTGGGCCACGTAGGAGCGGGTGATCCCCACCGTGCCCGTCGCGAGCATGATCAGCGTGGTGGCGGTGAAGACCGCCGGCCCCGAGGCCTGGAGCGTTTCCTCGGAGTAGCGGGCCAGGCAGATGCGGTCGACCAGCATCAGGACGAGATTGCCCACCATGCCGAACATCAACGGCGCCGAGACGCGCACGACCTCGCGCATGACCGACCCGTCGAAGAGGCGGTCGCGGGGCACCGGGCGGCCGAGCCGTCGCGGTGCTCTCACAGCTCGACGCCGGAATCCACGAGCAGTTCGCGGACGCTCTTCACCAGCGCTTCCCGGTCCGTCAGGTCGAAGGGCAGCACGTCGCCGACGTCGAGCATGGCGTCCAGGCGCTCCTCCAGCCCGACCAGGAAGCGCATCTGGTCGAGCGAACTGACGATGATCTCGGACGGCGCCGAGTCGGCCGGGACGTCCCGCGCCGTCGCGAGCTGCTCCAGGAGCTCGGAAACCACGCCTGCGATATCTTCCATGGAACTCATTCCTCAGTGGTGTGGCGGACCGGGGGTCCGTCCCCCGGGGAGGGGCAGACCCCGCGGGGCTCAGCTCGTGGCCGCCGGGAGCAGACCATAGGACTTCAGGGCGTAGGCGAGCCGGTCCAGACCGATGCCCGCGCAGCAGGTGGCGTCCACGCCGAGGTCACGCAGACCGAACGAGTCGGCGAAGACCTCGCCGTGCAGGTTCACGCTGGCCACCGACAGCTCGCCGTCGGCCAGCGGGATGCGGACCTCGCACTTGCTGCCGTTGAGCAGCTGGGCGTCCCGGGTGATCGAGGGGTCGTTGCCGAAGAAGGCGTCCGAGGCGCTGACTATCCGGTGCGGGACGTCGAGCGAGGCGAAGAAGTCGGTGAACGACTCAAGGAGCCGCTCGTACGTCTCCCGGACCTGCTCCGTGCCACCCAGCCGCACCAGCTCGAACATCGTGAACTCGGCGAGGCGGGTGGCCCCGTGGTTGTGCGACTCGTTGCGGAAGACTGGCCCCTCGATGCCGAACAGGCCGCCGTCCTCACCACCGTGACGGTCGATCAACGTGCGGGCGTTGGCGTACACGTGGTAGCACGTGACCGGGTTGAGCACCATCTCCGACGGGACGTAGTACGAGGCCAGGGCCTCGGTCTGCCCCGGTCGGAGCTGCGAGACGGACACCCCGTCCCAGTAGTCCGGGCGGATCCGGCCCACGGAGTTCACCAGGTTCGGGAACTTCTGGTAGTAGCCCGCGCGCACCAGGACATCACGGGGGATCTGCGCCGATCCCGTCAGCTGCGGGGCGTCGAACCTGGCGGCGACGCCCTCCCGGACGAGGGTCCGGGTGTGCTCCATGGCCGCGCGCCACTCGGGCCCGTGCAGGTAGGTGCCGGCGGCCACCGGTATCCGGTCGTCGGCCGGCAGTCCACAGGAACGCTCCGTCTTCGGGGTGTGCTCCGCGTAGACGTTGACAGCGACCTCGCGGTGGCCGCGCAGGAAGTGCCGGACCGTTTCGCCCAGTTCCTGCTCGCTCAAACCCGTTCCGGCGGGGACCGTGACGTCGATGCCGGAGCCCGGGAACGTCACCTCGGCGCTGCCGTAGTAGAACGTGAGGGCCTTGCGGAGCTCGTTGGCGGCTTCCGCGCCGACCGTACGGGCGTGGTGATAGCCCACGCTGTTCACAGTGCTGCCCCTCAGATGCGGTGCCGCATGGGCACCCAGTCGGCGAGGAGGATGGCCCGCTCGCCCGGACGCGGTTCGCTGCCCTTGCGGATGGGCGCCACGTAGTGGCTGACCAGGTCGTCCGTGATGGCGTACGAGTCCAGCGGCTTCTGCAGCTGGAACTCGGAGAGGATGTCGTGCGACGGGACGTCCTGCGGCTGCTTGCCGCGGTGGGGCGGCGTGGCGATGACGTTGTGTCCGCCCTCGGCGTTGTCGCGGTAGATCATGTGGCAGAAGACGTAGGGCTCGCCGTCCTGGTGCAGCTCGTTGGGCGAGGAGACGGCCTCCTTCTCGTCGTCGTCGATGTGCAGCTTGATGAGGTGCACGCCCACGTAGAGCGGCCAGACGGAGTCGTCCTCGCTCCAGCGGGTCTGCTCGAAGTCGAACTGGATCATGTCCAGGACGAGCGGGTTGTCGAGGACCTCGTCGCCGATGGCCGGCAGGTTCCGCACCACGCCCACGTACTCGGGGTTGTTGTCACCCTGGTAGTAGCCGTTCATGCCCTCGCGGGCCTGGCTTTCCGTCGCGGGCATCCAGAAGAATTCCTTCGACCAGGGAAGGAAAACTCCGCGGGCGTAGCGGCGGTGCCGTCCGGACCCCGGAGCGTAGGGGTCGAGCGGAAGATCGCCGTAAGCGGAACGTAGTGCCTTGTAATTCTCATCCTCCGCGGTGATGCCGAAGTGATCTGCGAGATCCCAACGGTCATACCCGTTTTTCGAGAGTTCGGAAGGCGTAATTGACATACCCGTTTCCCCCAGTGAGCCGTCGTATTCCTCGGGTGACCCTAGGTCACGTCCGGGCGTCCGCCAATGTGTGGATGATCACACTGCGGGATCGTCGGCGGTTGTGATCGGGTAGACTCGAACAGCCCGCTGGCCAGGGCAAGTGCCGTACAGCGGACTTCGGATACCGCAAGTCGTGCACCTGAGTCGACAAGCTTGGTCGCCCACTGTGACGGCGCGGCGCGAGGGCTTGGGGGGCTCCGCCGCGCTAATCCGCAGCCTCCCGCGTATTCACCGGGACCACTTTCCACTTCCGTATTGACATGTGCTTGCTGTGGGAATTAGCGTCCGACCTCGTGCGGGGCGGCCGGATGAAATTACGAATTCTGCTCGACTGTCCGGTGCGCGACTTTTTGCACCGATAAAACGTACTCACTGATCCGGGGGAAGTGGAATGTCGGAAGCAATCGATAACAAGATCGCGGCGATCCTCAAGCAGGTGGCCGAACTGCCGGACTCCTTCGAGGTCAAGGCCGAGCAGGACCTGAAGGCCGACCTGGAGATCGACTCCTTGAAGCTCATCGACGTCGTCGTCCTCGTCGAGGCCGAACTCGACATCGAGATCGGCGACGATTTCGCCGGCCAGATCGTCACCGTCGCCGACCTCCAGCGGCAGGTCGACAGCCTGGTCGCCGGCTGACGCCCCAGAACCTCGGCTCTCACCCAGTCCCTCGGAGGATCGTGTGTTCGAGTTCAACCTGAACCAGGTGGCGCTGTGCGCGCCGGACGGCGTGACGGAGACGGGTGAGCCCGACGGACTGCCGGAGGACCTGTACGACGTCATCGGCTCCACCGGCGACCAGTTCCGCGACTGGTTCACCCGGCTGTGCCTCTACTTGGTGCGCACCTGCGGGGAACTCCCCGAAGGCCGCACCGACGAGACGGTCGTGATCGGCACGGAGTACGGGAACACCGCGGCCCTCGCCCGGCTCCAGCGCGACGCCGCCGCCAAGGGACGACTGCTCTCCGCGCAGTACTTCCCCAACGCGACGTCCAGCTCAGCCGCGGCCTTCGTCAACCTCACCATCGGGGCGACCGGCCGCAACATGACGCTCAACGGGGGACTGCTCACCCCCGTCACCGCCATGTGGCAGGCGCTTTCGGCGCTGGACCGCGACCGCTCCGGCATCAGCAGACTCCTCGTCGGTGACGTCTACTCGCCCGAGGGACTCCAGGACGCCGAGCACGACACCCCCGGCCTCGCCTGCGACTCGGGAGTGGCCCACGCGACCCTGGCCAAGGGCCGGGACTTCAAGGCCGAGTTCGACTTCTCCGCGCCCGCGTCCGATGAGGTCGGGACACCGGTCGGTGTGCACATCCGAGTGACCGGGGTGGGCGGCGCGGCGACGGAGGCGACTGCGGCGGCGACGTCGTACGGGCGCAACGGAGCTTTCGTCACGGCCGACTTCCTTCGAGCGGCCTACGCGCTGCGGCCCGCCGAGAGCGCCGTACTCACGTGCCTGAGCCCCCTCGGGCGCCGGGCCACCGTCACCGTCACCCGGCAGAAGGGCACCACCCGTGGGCATGGCTAGCAGTTCGACGCCGGAGCCGACCCGAGTCTTCGTGACCGGACTCGGCATGATCTCGCCCGCCGGTGCGGGTGTGGCCCCGTTCTGGGACGATCTCTGCGCGGGACGGCAGCGCTTCGAGGAACTGCCGCCCCTGTACCCGGGCATGAAGTCCGGCATTCTGGGCGGCCGGGTCCCCCGGTCCGCGTACGAGGAGGCCCTCGCCCGGGCGAGGGCCGAGACGCGGGCCGCCCCGCGCGCCGCCTCGGTCTTCGCCGAGTACGCCGCGTTGGAAGCCCTCCAGGACGCCGGCCTGAACCCCGGGGAGGCCGCACTGCGCGACGCCGTGGTCTGCGTCGGCAGCAGCGACGGCCAGGCCGACGCGCTGGAAGACCTCGTCGCGGGCCGCCGCGACGTGAAGGAGACCGGCGGCTTCTCCAGCTACTCCATCTCGGAGGGAGTCGCCCGCGCCGTGGGCTCCCGCGGCCAGGTGTTCACCGCCCAGAGCACCTGCGCCTCCGCCAACGTGGCCCTGTCGTGCGCCCTGGAACTCCTGCGCTCCGGCGCGGCCGACACCGCGATCGTCGGCGGCTGCGACCCGTACTCCGAGAAGAACATCATCGGGTTCACCACCCTCCAGGCCATCGGACCGGCGCCCTGCCGGCCCTTCGCCGGGAACCGTCGCTTCGTCACGCCCTCCGAGGGTGCCGGCGTACTCGTCCTGCAGACCGAACGGGCGCTGCGCCCCGGCACCAGGCCGTACGCCGAGGTACTCGCCACGGCGGTCAGCAACGACGCCGGTCACCCCACCGCGCCCGACCGCGACGGCGTGGCCGCCTGCCACCGCCGGGCACTGGACGAGGCAGGGCTCGGGCCCGAGGACATCGACGTGATCTTCGCGCACGGGACCGGCAGCCGCGCCAACGACGCCATCGAGGGCGGGATCTTCGCCGAGCACTACCCGAAGGCCGCCGTCACCGCCATCAAGGGCACGATCGGACACCTGATGGGCGGGGCGGGCGCCGCCGGCTCGGTCGCCGCGTGCCTCACCCTGCGGCACCGTCTGGTCCCGCCCACCCCGGTCGAGGCCTCCGAGGTGGAACTCGACATCAACCTCGTCACCGGAACACCGCGCGCCCTGCCCGAGCTCCGGCACGTCCAGAGCAACGCCTTCGGTTTCGGCGGCAACAACGCCATCGCCATCTTCCGGAGCGCCGAGTGAACGCCGCTCCCACCCCCGGGACGGCGGACACCTCTCCGGGGCTGCCCGCCGTCCCGCAGGACGCGTTCCTCCCGCTGCGCCTGACGTACGACGGCCCGCTCGCCGTGCTCACCATGGACAGCCCGCCGGCGAACACCTTCGACGCGGCGATGTGGCGGGGCTGGGCGCAGGCGATGCGATGGCTGACCGAGCATCCGCCGCGCGCCCTGCTCGTGCGGGCCGGCGGACGCATCGTCAGCGCGGGCGTCGACGTCCAGGTCTTCGCGGACCTGGACCCGGACACCGCCGAGGAGTTCTGGCACGGTCAACTGCGCATCACCCAGGCCCTGGAGAAGCTGCCGTGTCCCACGGTGTTCGCAGCGCACTCCCTGACCCTGACAGCCGCCTTCGAACTCGCCCTCGCGTGCGACCTGATCGTGGCCACCGCCTCCGCGCGGTTCGGCCTCGTCGAGCGCAAGGTCGGCTTCACCCCGTCCATGGGCGGCACCCAGCGCCTGGCCGAACGCGCCGGTCCCGGTCGGGCCCGGGAGCTCGTCATGACCGGCGACCTGTACCGCGGCGCCACCCTGGCGGACTGGGGCGTGGTGAACGCGCTGTTCGAGCCGGCCACCTTCCACGCTGACGCGCACGCGTACGCCCTGCGGCTGGCCAACGGCCCCACCGTGGCCCACGGCGCGACGAAGCAGGTCGTCCGCGCCTACCTCGACGGCGGTGTCGAGGCCGCGGACGGTCTCCTGCCCGCGGTGGCGGGACGGGTCGCGCGTTCCTCGGACCACGCCCGCGCGGTCGCCGCCTTCCTCGCCGACGGCCCGGAACACGCCACGACCTACGCGGGGGAGTGACGCATGCGGTCGCCGACCGCCCCCGCCGCCCACTGCCGGTCGGTCTGAGCGCGGAGGCGTCCGCCCCGTGTCTCAGGGGGCGGCGCGCCGGGCCAGACCGAGCGCGTACTCCGGCCACCAGTCGCCGGCCGGCGGGCCGCCCCGGCAGGTGCCGTCGGACTCGCCCGGCCGCTTGATCCACAGGTAGGCGTCGAGCCGGTCGTCGCCGGTGTCGGTGGTCGGCGGGGTGCCGAGCCCCCGGCCCGGCGGGTTGCACCAGTCCTCGGCACGGCCCCCGGGCAGGGGGCCGTTGCCGTTGCGGCTGGTGTCGATCACGTAGTGCGCGCCGCCGACGGAGTCGGAGAGCAGCCGGGCGTACTCCTTGACGCGCCCGTTGGACTGGAAGTTGGAGACGTTCAGCGAGAAGCCGTCGGCGCGATCGATCCCCGCCTGCTGGAGCGGCACGGCGATCTTGGACGGCTCCTCGATCCAGTCGGGGTTGCCCGCGTCCAGGTAGACCTTGGTGTTCGGCTGCGCCTTGAGCGTGTCCACCGCCTCGGAGAGCAGCTGGTAGCGCTCGGCGTGGTGCTCGGGCGGGGTGCAGCCGTCCGCGATGTGGGGGAGGGCGTCCGGCTCCAGGATCACGGTCGCCGGGGCGTCCCCGACGGCGGCGGCGAACTCCCCGATCCAGGCCCGGTAGGCGTCCGCGTCCTGCGCGCCGCCCGCGGAGTACAGCCCGCAGTCCCGGTGCGGGATGTTGTACGCGACGAGCAGGATCGTCTTCCGGGTGCGGGAGGCCGCCTTCGCGGCGGCCTGGATCTGCGGGGCCGGGTCGTCCCACGCGGGCCAGTCGGCCACCGGCCGCCCGGAGATCCGCCGCAGGACCTTCGCGTCCGCCTTGCGCCCCTCTTTCTCCCAGGTGCGGACCTGGCGGGCGGCGTCGCTGTCCGGGTCGACCCAGTACGGGGACGCGGCGCTCGGGGCGGGCTCGCCCCGGACGAGCTCGTCCGCCTCCTCGGCGGTGCGGGTGACGCGCGGCTCCGGCGCGGCACAGCCCGCGGTGAGGGCGGTCGCCAGGGCGAGGGCGGTCACGACGGGGAAAGTACGGAGAAGCGTGCGCGGGAGGGCGCGGGGGAAGGCACGGGGGACGACTCTGCGGCCGGACATCCAGACCCCTCGGACGGCGGTGGCTCACGGCAGGGAAACGTGAGTAATCGTGACATAGTGGTCACCGAGAGTGGCGATGCGACACCATCGGCACCAGGGCGGCGCTCAGGTGGAGGCCGCCAGCGTGATCCCCAGCGGCGTGCGCTCGTACAGCACCTGGTGCCCGTAGCGCCGCGAGGTCAGCAGCCCCGCTCCCCGCAGCACCGACAGATGCGCCGATACGGAGGAGGGGGCGAGGCCGAGCCGGTGGGCCAGAGCGCTCGTGCCCGCCGGTTCGTCGAGCGCGCACAGCACGTCCGCCCGGACCCGGCCCAGCAGCCGGGCCAGGGTCTGCGGGGTCCGCTCGCCGGCCTCGCTCCACAGCCCGCCGATGCCGCGGGCCGGGTAGACCACCGCGGGCTGCCACGGCTCCTCGAAACCGCCCACCACGTCCGGCCAGACGAACACGCTCGGCATCAGCACCAGCCCCTGCCCGCCGAGCACCCGTTCGTGGTCGCCCCGCGTCCCGGTCACCGTCAGCGTGGAGCCGCTCCACCCCAGCTGCGGGCTCACCTCGCCCAGCAGCCGTTCGAGGCCGCTCTCCGCCAGCCGCCGGGAGTGGTAGGCGATGTCGGCCTCCAGCAGCGCCCGCAGCCGGGGCCAGTGCGGGGCGATCAGCACCTGCCAGGCCCGCTCCAGCAGATCGGCCAGCTGTTGTACGGCCCCGGCGGGGTCGCCCAGCATCCGCCGCCCGGCCGCCGATTCCTGAAGGCCGGGCCGCTCCGCGAGAGCCAGCGCCAGATCGGCCCGCGCCACCTCCGGACCGACCGCCCTCACGCTCGCGATCTCCTCCTCGAAGGTGGCCAGCGGGCCCAGCGGGGGCGGGCAGAGGAAGTCCGGGTTGTGGCCGCCCTCCGGCATGACCAGCCACAGCGGTCCGAGGTCCAGGTCCGAGGCGGCCGCGCGGATCTCCCGGAGCCAGGGCAGGTGGTAGCCGTGCCGTTGCGGGCGGGCCAGGGTGCGCACGGCCTCCTGCGCCTCCCAGAGCGGGGAGAGCGCGAACCGGCAGCGCAGCAGATCGCGCTCGCCGAAGTGCAGCTGGAACGGCACGCTTCCCCCTCCCGTGACCGACCGCGAAGATTCGTCCCCAGCCGAAAGTCTACGGCGGCGGGCCGCCCGGCCCCAGGCTCTCCCCATGTCCCAGGTGTCCTCCTCCGCCCCGCCCGCAGACTCCGCCCCGCCTGTCGGCTACCGGGCCGTGTTCGCCGTCCCGGAGTTCCGGGCCGTCTTCGCCGCCCACCTGCTCTCCCTCCTCGGTGTCGTCGTCAGCGAACTCGCCCTCACGGTGCTCGTCTACGAGCTCACCGGCTCCCCGCTGCTGAGCGCCCTGACGTTCGCGCTGGGCCTGCTCCCGTACGTCATCGGCGGGACCCTGTTCGCCGGGGTCGCCGACCGCTACCCGGCCCGCCGGGTCCTGGTCGTCTGCGATCTGGTCTGCGCGGCCTGCGTCGCCGTGATGCTGGTGCCCGCCACCCCGGTCGCCGGACTCCTCGCCCTGCGCTGCCTCGTCGCCGCCGTTGCGCCCGTCTTCACCGGGACCCGGATGGCCGCCCTCACCGACATCCTGGGCGAGGGCGACCTCTACGTACTCGGCCGCTCCCTCCTGCGGATCGTCTCGCAGAGCGCGATGCTCATCGGCTTCGGTGCGGGCGGCGTGCTGCTCACCGTGCTCTCCCCGCGCGGGGCGATCACCGTCACCGTGGTCACCTTCCTCTGCTCGGCCGCCCTGCTCCGCTTCGGCACCCGCGACCGCCCCGCCCGCACCGGCGACGGCGGCGGCACCCTGCTCAGGGAGTCGCTGGCCGGGGCCCGCCTGGTGCTGGGCGACCGCCGCGTGCGGGCGCTGCTGCTGCTGTTCTGGGTGCCCGCGATGTTCGTGGTGGCCCCGGAGGCGCTCGCCGCCCCGTACGCCGACGCGATCGGGGCCTCGCCCGCCGCCATGGGGCTGCTGCTCTGCGCGATGGCCCTCGGGCACATCGGTGCCGAACTGTTCGTCGGGTCCGCGCTCGGCCCCCGTACCCGCTCCCGGATCGTCCTGCCGGTCGCCGCCCTCGGCCTGCTGCCGCTCCTCGTGTACGCGGTCCGCCCCGGGCTGCCGCTCGCGCTCGCCGCCCTGGCGCTGGCCGGAATGGGCGCGGCCTATGTCATCGGGCTCGACCAGTGGTTCGTGGACGCCGTCCCGCAGGAGCTGCGCGGCCGGGCCATGACGCTGCTCACCGCCGGGCTGATGACCGTCCAGGGCCTCGGGATGGCCCTGGCGGGGCTCGCGGCCGAGTTCTTCCCCGTGCACCAGGTGGTCGCGGCATCCGGAGCCGTCGGTACCGTCTGCACGCTCCTCCTCGTGGCCGAGGTCCGCAGGACCGCCCCCGCACGTGTGTCCGATACCGATGGGCGAGACGGGGCTGACCGCCATATGACCAGTCGGTAAGGTCGGTGCCGTGCCGAAGCCGCTCAGCCTTCCCTTCGATCCCATCGCCCGCGCCGAGGAACTCTGGCGGCAGCGCTGGGGACCCGTGCCCTCGATGGGGGCGATCACCTCGATCATGCGGGCCCAGCAGATCCTGCTCGCCGAGGTCGACGCCGTCGTCAAGCCGTACGGGCTGACCTTCGCCCGGTACGAGGCGCTGGTGCTGCTCACCTTCTCCAAAGCGGGCGAGCTGCCGATGTCCAAGATCGGGGAGCGGCTGATGGTGCACCCCACGTCGGTGACCAACACCGTGGACCGGCTGGTGAAGTCCGGTCTGGTCGGCAAGCGCCCGAACCCCAACGACGGCCGCGGCACGCTCGCCGCCATCACCGACAAGGGCCGCGAAGTCGTCGAGGCGGCCACCCGGGACCTGGTCGCGATCGACTTCGGACTCGGGGTGTACGACTCCGAGGAGTGCGCCGAGATCTTCGCCATGCTGCGGCCGCTGCGGGTGGCGGCCCAGGACTTCGAGGAGAAGTAGGCGCGGGCCCCGGCGAGGCGGGGGCCGCGCGAAGATCGCCCCGGCCGCCCGGCTACGCTCGTCGGCATGAAACAGAACGTGCTCACCCGCTACCGGGTGATGGCCTACGCCACCGCCATCTGGCTGCTCGTGTTCACTGCGGCGATCATCGCGAAGCGCGGGTTCGGGATCGGCGACACCGTGCTGATCTCCCAGGTCCACGGCGTGCTGTTCATCGTCTACGTCGTCTTCGCCTTCGACCTCGGCTCCAAGGCGAAGTGGCCGTTCGGCAAGCTCCTGTGGGTGCTGGCGGCGGGCTGCATCCCCTTCGCCTCCTTCTTCGTCGAGCCGAAGGTCAGCCGCGAGGCCCAGGCGCTGGTCGCCAAGCCCGCCGCGGCGGCCGCGAAGGCCTGACCGGTCCGGCCCGAACCGCCCCGCGCGAAAGCGCCGGGCGGTTTGCCATCGACATTTACTAGGACGTCCTAGTAAATTCGAAGCATGGACGCTGACGCGATCGAGGAAGGCCGCCTCCGCTGGCAGGCCCGCTACGACAAGGCCCGCAAGCGTGACGCGGACTTCACCACGCTCTCCGGGGACCCGGTGGAGCCCGCGTACGGGCCCCGCCCCGGCGACACGTACGAGGGATTCGAGCGGATCGGCTGGCCGGGGGAGTACCCCTTCACCCGGGGCCTGCACGCCACCGGCTACCGGGGCCGCACCTGGACCATCCGCCAGTTCGCCGGGTTCGGCAACGCCGAGCAGACCAACGAGCGCTACAAGATGATCCTGGCCGCGGGCGGCGGTGGGCTCAGCGTCGCCTTCGACATGCCGACGCTCATGGGCCGCGACTCCGACGACCCGCGCTCGCTCGGCGAGGTCGGCCACTGCGGGGTCGCCATCGACTCCGCCGCCGATATGGAGATCCTGTTCGGTGACATCCCCCTCGGTGACGTCACCACCTCCATGACGATCAGCGGCCCCGCCGTCCCCGTCTTCTGCATGTACCTGGTCGCCGCCGAGCGCCAGGGCATCGACCCCGGGGTGCTCAACGGCACGCTCCAGACGGACATCTTCAAGGAGTACATCGCGCAGAAGGAGTGGCTCTTCCAGCCCGAGCCCCACCTGCGCCTCATCGGCGACCTGATGGAGCACTGCGCCCGCGACATCCCCGCCTACAAGCCGCTCTCCGTCTCCGGCTACCACATCCGCGAGGCCGGGGCGACGGCCGCGCAGGAGCTGGCGTACACCCTGGCCGACGGCTTCGGCTACGTGGAGCTGGGCCTCTCCCGGGGCCTGGACGTCGACACCTTCGCCCCCGGGCTCTCCTTCTTCTTCGACGCGCACCTCGACTTCTTCGAGGAGATCGCCAAGTTCCGCGCCGCCCGCCGCATCTGGGCCCGCTGGATGAAGGAGACGTACGGCGCGAAGACCGACAAGGCGCAGTGGCTGCGCTTCCACACCCAGACCGCCGGGGTCTCCCTCACCGCGCAGCAGCCGTACAACAACGTCGTCCGCACCGCCGTGGAGGCTCTCTCCGCCGTCCTCGGCGGCACGAACTCGCTCCACACCAACGCCCTCGACGAGACGCTCGCCCTGCCCTCCGAGCAGGCCGCCGAGATCGCCCTGCGCACCCAGCAGGTGCTGATGGAGGAGACCGGCGTCGCCAATGTGGCCGACCCGCTGGGCGGCTCCTGGTACGTGGAGCAGCTCACCGACCGGATCGAGGCCGAGGCCGAGAAGATCTTCGACCAGATCAAGGAACGCGGCACCCGCGCCCACCGCGACGGGCAGCACCCCATCGGGCCGATGACCTCCGGCATCCTGCGCGGCATCGAGGACGGCTGGTTCACCGGCGAGATCGCGGAGTCCGCCTTCCGCTACCAGCAGGCCCTGGAGAAGGGCGACAAGCGGGTCGTCGGCGTCAACGTCCACCACGGCTCGGTCACCGGCGACCTGGAGATCCTCCGGGTCAGCCACGAGGTCGAGCGCGACCAGGTCAGCCAGCTCGCCGACCGCAAGGCCGCCCGCGACGACGCCAAGGTCACCGCCGCCCTGGACGCGATGCTGGCCGCCGCCCGCGACGGCTCGAACATGATCGCGCCGATGCTGGACGCGGTACGGGCCGAGGCCACGCTCGGCGAGATCTGCGGGGTGCTGCGCGAGGAGTGGGGCACGTACACGGAGCCGCCGGGCTTCTGAGAGCCGTGGGGAGGGCCTCGGCCCCTGCCGGTCACGGGCCCTCCCCCCGGAACGTCAGCACGAACAGCGCACCCCCGCCCGGCGCCGCCCGTGCCGTCAGCTCCGCCCCGTGCGCGCGGGCGATCTGCCGGGCCATCGCCAGCCCCAGCCCGGAGCCGGGCAGGGCGCGCGCCGCCTCGGCCCGGTAGAAGCGGTCGAAGACGTACGGGAGGTCCTCGGCCGCGATCCCCGGGCCGTGGTCCCGGACGGTCAGCTCAAGGCCGCCCCCGTACGTGGTGAGCCCCACCTCCACCGGCGCGTCCGGCGGGCTGAACTTGGCCGCGTTGTCCAGCAGGTTCGTCAGCAGCCGGGCCAGCCGCGCCGGGACCCCGGGCCGCGTCGCCGCCGCCGCTCCCGGCCCGATGTCCAGCGAGAACCGGACGCGCGGCCAGTGCGTACGGGCCGTGGCCACCGCGTGCTCCGCCAGCTCCGCGATCCGTACCTCCTCCAGCAGCGGCAGCGGCTCCTCGTCCCGGGCCAGCTCGATCAGGTCGTTCACCAGCCCGGTCACCTCCCGGATCTGCCGCCCCAGCGCCCCCGACGCCCGCTCCCGTTGCGCGGGCGTCAGCCGGTCCGCGCGGGCCAGCAGCTCCGCGTTGGTGCGCAGCGCGGTCAGCGGGGTGCGCAGCTCGTGCGAGGCGTCCGCGACCAGCCGGCGCTGGGAGCTCACCGACTGCTCCAGCTCCCCGAGCATGGTGTTGAAGCTGGCGGCCAGGCGCGTCACCTCGTCCTGCCGCCCGGGCGGGCCCGGCGGCAGCTCGATGCGGTGGCGCGGGTCCCGGGTCGCCGCGATCCGCTCGGCGGTCGAGGTCAGCCGGGCCACCGGGGCCAGACCGGTGCGCGAGACCGCGTACCCGAGCAGCCCCGCCAGCAGGACGCCCGCCCCGCCGACCGCCGCGAGCAGCACGGCCGCCTGCCGCACCCCCCGCTCCACCGGGTCCGCGCGCAGCGCCACCTGGAGCGCCCGGCCGTCCCCGAACGGGGTCGTCAGCATCCGCAGCGGCTGCCCGAAGCGGGTGACGTTGCTGAAGTACGGGGCCCGCGTCCCCGCCGCCACCTCCCGTACGGGGGCGGAGACGGGCAGCAGATAGGCGGCCTCCGGGTCCGATGCCGGGTCGGCCGGGACCACCTGGGCGCAGGCCGGGGCGGAGAGGAAGCGGCACTCGCCCGCCACGATCTGCGGACCCTCGCCCCGGTTCTCCTGGACCACCCGGGTCGCGGACTGGGTGAGCGACAGGTCCAGCTGGTGCAGGAGCTCGTAGCGGATCACGAAGAACGCCGCCGTGCACACCCCGACGGCGACCAGCGCCACCGCCGCCGAGGCCGCGAGCGCCAGGCGCGTGCGCAGCGGCCGCCTGCGCCGCCAGCGGGCGCCCAGCCGCCGCACCCCGCTCACGCCACGTCCAGCCGGTAACCGAGCCCGTGCACGGTGTGGACGAGGCGCGCCTCGCCGCCCGCCTCCAGCTTGCGGCGCAGATAACCCACGTACACCGCGAGCGAGTTGGAGTCAGGGCCGAAGTCCTGACCCCAGACCCGCTCCAGGATCGTCTCGCGCGGCAGCACCTGGCCCGGGTGCCGGAGCAGCAGTTCCAGCAGGGCGGCTTCGGTACGGGAGAACTCCACCGGGCGGCCGCCGCGGCGCCCGGTCCGGGTCACCGGGTCCAGCGTCAGATCCGCGAAGGACAGATCCCCGTCCGGGGCGGGCGGTGCGGCCCGCCGCAGCAACGCCCGCACCCGCGCCACCAGTTCGTCCAGCGCGAACGGCTTCACCAGATAGTCGTCGGCCCCCGCCTCCAGCCCGTCCACCCGCTCGGCCACCGACGACAGCGCCGTCAGGACCAGCACCGGCGTCCGGTCCTCCATCGCCCGCAGCCTCCGGCAGACCGCGAGCCCGTCGAGCACCGGCATCATCACGTCCAGGACCAGCGCGTCCGGCTGCCAGGCCGCCACCGCCGACAGCGCCGCCAGACCGTCGCCGACGCCCCGGACCTCGTACCCCTCGATCCGCAGCCCGTCCTCGACGGCGGCCCGCACTTCCGGCTCGTCCTCGGCCACCAGAATCCTGCTCGTACTCCGCGTGCCGCTCATGCCGTTCATACCCTGAAGACTGCCAAACCGGACTCTTAGAACCTTCTTAGGCCGCATCCCGAGAGTGGCGGCCATGCGCACACCACTCTCCGTCGTGATCGGTGCGGGCGGCACCGGCGGTCACATCTACCCCGGTCTCGCCCTCGCCGAGGCCCTGCGCCGCGCCGACCCGGACGCGGTCGTCTCCTTCATCGGCACCGAACGCGGGCTGGAGACGACCCTGATCCCGGCCGCCGGATACCGGCTGCACACCGTCGACATGATCCCCTTCGACCCCGCCCTCGGCGCCAGGCGCTTCCTCCTCCCGGCCGCGCTGCTGCGCTCCGGCGCCCAGGCCCGCTCGATCCTGCGCAGGCAGAAGGCCCAGGTCGTCGTCGGCATGGGCGGCTATCCGAGCGCCCCGGCGATCGTCGGGGCGAGGATGGCCGGACTGCCCAGCGTGATCCACGAGTCCAACGCCGTTCCGGGCCGGGCCAACCAGTTCGCCGCCCGGCTCACCGAACACCTCGCTGTCGCCTTCGACGGCAGCCGGGCCCATCTGTCGGGCGGCGAGCGGGCGCAGACCGTCGGCATGCCGATCGCCGCGTCGCTGGCCGCGCTGGACCGGCCGGCCCTGCGGGAGGAGGCCCGGCGCGCCTTCGGGATACCCGAGGGGGCGCGGGTCGTCCTCTTCAACGGCGGCAGCCTCGGCGCGGCCCGCCTCACCGCCGCCGCCGTGGGCCTCGCCGCCCGCTGGCGTGGCCGCGGGGACGTCCACCTCCTGATCAAGACGGGCCCGGCCGCGCTCGGGGAGACCCGGCGGCAGCTGGCCGAGTCGGGGGCGGGGGCCGGCGTGGGGCCCGTCGCGCAGGGGGCGGTCGCGCCGGGGGAGGCCGGTCCGGCGGTGCCCGCTCCGGAACCCGCCGACGCGGGCGCGGGGACCGTGGCCCAGGCGGTGCCCTACCTCGACCGGATGGACCTCGCCTACGCGGTCGCCGACCTGGTGGTCTGCCGGGCGGGCTCGGCCACGATCGCGGAGCTGGCCACGACCGGGGTGCCCGCCGTCCTCGTGCCGTACCCGCACGCCCCCGGCGACCACCAGACCCACAATGCCCGGGTCCTCTCCGACGCGGGCGCCGCCCACCTCGTCCCCGACGCCGAGACCACCCCCGACCGGCTGGCCGGACTGATCGACCCGCTGCTCGCCGACCCGGCCCGGCTCGCCGTGATGGGGCGGGCGGCCGACCCGGGCAACCACGCCCGCGCCGCCGACCTGCTCGCCGAGACGGTCCGCCGCCTCGCCGCCACCTCCGTACGACCCTCCGACGCAAGGGAGCTCACCTCATGAAGGACATCACCGACTGGAACGGCCGCACGGCCCTCGTCACCGGGGCCGAGGGCTTCATCGGCTCCACCCTCGTGGACCTGCTCGTCGAACGCGGGGCGCGCGTCAAGGCGTTCGTCCACTACAAGCCGTACGCCGAGAAGGGCCACCTCGCCCGCTACCTCGACGACCCGAACGGTCCGGTCGAGATGATCGCCGGGGACGTCGGCGACGCGGGCCGCGTGATGGACGCGGTCGAGGGCTGCGACACGGTGTTCCACCTCGCCGCGCTCATCGGCATCCCCTACAGCTACGACTCCCCGGGCGCGTACGTCCGCACCAACGTCGTCGGCACCGAGAACATCGCCGAGGCCTGCCGCCGCCACTCCGTGCGCCGTCTCCTGCACACCTCCACCAGCGAGGTCTACGGGACCGCGCTCACCGCCCCGATCGGCGAGGACCACCCGCTCCAGCCGCAGTCGCCGTACTCCGCCTCCAAGATCGGCGCGGACATGATGGCGCTCTCCCACTGGCACGCCTTCGAACTGCCGGTGACGGTCGTGCGGCCGTTCAACACCTACGGGCCCCGCCAGTCCGCCCGCGCGGTCATCCCCACGATCCTGGCCCAACTGTACTCCGGTGCCCGGGAGATCCGGCTCGGCTCGCTGACCCCCACCCGTGACTTCACCTACGTCACCGACACCGCGGCCGGCTTCCTGGCACTGGCCGACTGCGACCGGGCACTGGGGGAGAGCGTTAACCTCGGCACCGGCCGGGAGATCTCGGTCGGGGACCTGGCGAAGGCTCTCATCACCGCCTCCGGCCGGGACGCCGAGATCGTCGTGGACCCGGCGCGGCTGCGGCCCTCCGGCAGCGAGGTGCACCGGCTGCTCTCCGACAACACTCGGGCCCGGACGTGGGCGGGCTGGGAGCCCGAGGTCACCCTGGAGGAAGGGCTGGCGCGGACGTCGGCCTGGGTCGCGGAGCACCTCCACCTCTTCGCACCCGACCGCTATCAGGTCTGACGGCGGAGCTACCCCGTCTGGGCGCCGGACAGCCCCAGCAGCAGCAGCGAGGTGAAGCCGCTCGCCCACTCGGCGTCCACCGGCTCCGCGCTCACCAGCGTGCGGTGCACCACCGCACCGGCGATCACATCGAAGATCAGGTCCGCGTTGCGGGCTGCCGTCGAGGCGTCGTCCTCGTAGCGCAGCTCGCCGCGGGCCTGGGCGCGTTCCCGGCCCAGGAGCACCAGCCGCTTCTGCCGGTCCACGATCGCCGAGCGGATCCGGCGGCGCAGCGAGTCGTCGCGGGTGGACTCGGCGACCACCGCCATCAGCGCGGTCCGGGTCTCCGGCCGTTCCAGCAGCGCGGCGAACTGGAGCACCACGCCCTGCACATCGGCCGCCAGGCTGCCCCGGTCGGGCAGCTCCAGCTCGTCGAAGAGCACCGCGACCGCGTCCACGACCAGCTCGTTCTTGCCCGCCCAGCGCCGGTAGAGCGTCGTCTTGGCGACGCCCGCCCGGGTCGCCACATCGCCCATGGTCAGCTTCGACCAGCCGAGATCGACCAGGGACGCCCGCGTCGCCTCAAGGATCGCGGCATCGGCCGCGGTGCTCCGCGGACGTCCGGTTCGGGTGGCTTTGGGGTCGCTGTCGTTCATGATGCGGCGACCATACCGGCCGGTAGAGAGAACCGTTCCGGCTCGGCCTCCGTGAGACAGATCACCAGGATCACCTGTGCCGCCGGGCCGATCGGCAGTTACGCTACGGGTCGTAGCGTAAGGAAGGCGGTCGGACCCGCCCCGGACGCCACGTACGAGCGACAGCCACCAGGGCCCTCACGGAGGGCCCGGGCGCCGGGTGGGGACCCGGAGCCACACGGACCGGCCGGATGGGGATCCGGCGGGTCCACCGGGTCTTTCGGGGCCCGGCCAGTTCCACCAGGGTCTTTCAGGGGCCCGGGACCGTCTCGATCCGCCCGCCCCGCACACCGGCAGGGGCTGCGGACCGGCCCGGTTCTCGTATCGCTTTCCGGATCGGTGTGCTCAGGGGGGAGGATGTACGTATGCAGCCTAGGAACATGTCCATGAGCGGCGTCGTCGACCTCGCCGCTGTCAAGGCGGCCGGCGAGGCCAAGGCCAAGGCGGAGCAGGCCCGCGCGGAGGCCGCCCGCACGGGGGGCACCGGCGCCGTCGCGCCCGCCGCCCTGGTGATCGACGTCGATGAAGCGGGCTTCGAACGCGAGGTCCTCCAGCGCTCCGCCGAGGTCCCGGTCGTCATCGACTTCTGGGCCGAGTGGTGCGAGCCGTGCAAGCAGCTGGGCCCCCTGCTGGAGCGCCTGGCCGCCGAGTACAACGGCCGCTTCCTGCTGGCCAAGGTCGATGTCGACGCCAACCAGATGCTGATGCAGCAGTTCGGAATCCAGGGCATCCCGGCCGTCTTCGCCGTCGTCGCCGGGCAGGCCCTCCCCCTCTTCCAGGGCGCGGCCCCCGAGGCCCAGATCCGCGAGACGCTGGACCAGTTGATCCAGGTCGGCGAGGAGCGCTTCGGCCTCACCGGGATCGCCGTCGACCCGGACGCCACGGCGGAAGCCGCCCCGGCCGAGGCGCCGGCCGGCCCGTACGACGCCCTGCTGGAGGCGGCCGCCTCCGCGCTCGACGCCAACGACTTCGGCGGCGCCGTTCGGGCGTACCAGAACGTGCTCGCCGACGACCCGGGCAACCCGGAGGCCAAGCTCGGCCTGGCTCAGGCCGAACTGCTCGGCCGGGTCCAGAGCATGGACCCGCAGGCGGTCCGCAAGGACGCCGCGGACAGGCCGGACGATGTGAACGCCCAGATCGCCGCCGCCGATCTCGACCTGGTCGGCGGTCATGTCGAGGACGCCTTCGGTCGGCTGGTCGAGGCCGTCCGCCGCACCGCGGGCGACGACCGGAACACCGCGCGGCTGCGGCTGCTGGAGCTGTTCGAGGTGATCGGCCCGGAGGACCCGCGGGTCACCGCGGCGCGGACGGCACTGGCCCGCGTCCTGTTCTGAGCCTCGTCGATCCGACGAGATCCGCCTGTCGTCCCGATGTGACAAGACGGCCGCGCTATGCCACAGGCAGCGCGGCCGTTTTGCCGTATCGGCGCCGATCGCCGCCGCGGGGCATCTTCGCTTTACCAAATCTTGACAAAGGGGCGCGCTGTTACTCGCAGTAAAGCGGGTCGGCGGTTCTGTCCCGTTTCCAGGAAGTTTCCCGCTATTCGGATGTCCCTTTCGTGCCACCCTGCGTCGCCGTGTGATGCCGCCCTGTCGTGTCGAGGTTATCGGGCCGTTACTAGCCAGTAACGAACCCTCTTGTGCCGGGGCCGTGAATGCACCACGATCGGCCACGCTCGGTCCAATACCCCCAGCCCGGTCTCCAGCCGGGACCTGAGGGCCTGTTGGGTCCCCGCCGAGTGGGTCGGCGGCAGTGGCGCCGACCGCGGACAGGGGGGTTCCCGCCGACAGGCGGGGCCTGTCCGACCGGCCGCGCGGAACGCGCGGCCAGTGGTTAGTCGCTCGGGGGTGAACGCCGGTGGATCGGATGCGGGACACGTCTCCGATACGGGCGCTCTCCTTCCCGAGGACGTAGCACTTCTCCCATCCCAGGACGGGCATGACGCCCGGCCGGAGATGTACGTCCGAGAAGAAGGAGCAAGTATGAGTTCCCAGGTTCGCGGTGGGACGAGATGGAAGCGTTTCGCTCTGGTCATGGTGCCGAGCGTCGTCGCCACGGCGGCGGTGGGCGTGGGCCTCGCGCAGGGCGCTCTGGCCGCTTCGTTCAGCGTTTCCGGCCAGAGCTTCAAGGTCCGCACCGACAAGCTCGTCGGTGAGGACTTCGTCCAGTACGGCAGCGTCGCTGTCGGCAAGGACCTGAACGGCAAGGACGCCGCGCACCCGGTCGCGGTGTCGGGCTTCAGCAAGGCCACCATCACCAACATGTGCCAGTCGGTGGTGACGCCGAACCTTCCGTTCGGGCTCGGCAGCGTCAGCCTGAAGCTGAAGGCCGGTACGGACCCGGACAAGCCGGTCGAGGCGACCAACCTCTACCTGGATGTGTCGCAGCTCGACGCGGACGCCGAGTTCAGGAACATCGACATCGGTGTCGCGGCGGGCTCCCTCAAGAAGCCCAACAAGCCGGGGAGCATAGGCATCCAGCCCGGCACCCAGGCCAAGGAGGAGGGCTTCGCGCAGCGCGCCGACGAGGCCGTTCTCACCGGAGTGAAGCAGACGGCCTGGGCGACCACGGCCGGCACCTTCAAGCTCAGCAACCTGAGCCTGAGGCTGCACAAGGGCGTCGAGGAGTGCTTCTAAGCACTCGCCCGGGTGACCGGAACGCCCCTTGAGGGCTCTCCGGTCACCCACCCCTTCTCCTCTCACGGCAGTACCGGTTCCAGGGAGCTGTTTTCCATGAGCCCCGAGTCCACAGGGCAGAACGAGCACTACATCCGCGTCATTCAGCGACGCTTCCGCACCTGGCGGGGTAACCGGCCGTTCTGGGCGGGTCTGTTCACCATCCTGGGCGGTCTACCCATCGCCTACTTTCCCTACGCCAGCATGAAGCTCGGCAATATGACGCTGGCCATGTCCACCACGGCCGGGGCCGGGTCCCTGATCATCGGGGTCCTGCTGGTCACCCTGGGGCTGACGATGTGGTTCCACCACATCGTCCGGGTGTTCGCGGGCGTCGCGGCCATCCTGCTCGCGCTGGTGTCCATACCCGTCGCCAACATCGGCGGCTTCGTCATCGGCTTCCTCTTCGCCCTCATCGGCGGAGCCCTGTCCATTTCCTGGGCCCCCGGCGAGCCGAAGAGCGCGGACGAGGCCCCGCTCGACGAGCAGCCGTACGAGGAGCGTCCCCAGGAACGTTCCGAGGACGCGCTCCAGGGTGCGGCGGCCGTTCCCCAGCAGCCGGGCGCCGGGTCCGACACGGCGGCCGAAGCCGACGGAGGGAACCATCGTGCGGGGTGACGACGGACAGCACATGAACGCGCACCCCGGCGACGACCTCCGCGAGCGCAAGGGCCCTCGTCACGCGGCACCCCGGAAGTCGCTCCTCACCAAGCTCAACCTGCCCAGCGGCAAGAAGGCGCTCGCGCTCGCCGCGATGCCGACCGCCGTCTTCGTGGGCATGGGGCTGACCCCCAAGCTCGCCCTGGCCGACGACGGCAGCGACATCCCGTTCGCGCCGGGCCCCTGCGTCACCCGGTCCGACGAGGATCCGAACGCGTCCGAGTCGCCCGATGCCACCCCGTCCCCGTCGGCCACGGCCAAGGACCGGGCGGACGGGGACGAGAAGCCGGACAAGGACGAGAAGCCCGGCACGGACGAGTCCGCGGCCCCGAAGCCCTCGGCCGGCGGTTCGGCCTCCGAGGCCCCTGAGGAGCCCGGGGCCGACGCGAAGGGCGACGACGCGGCAGCGGACAAGGCGGCGCAGGCCGCCGAGGAGCCCACCGCGACACCGACGCCCACCAGGTCGAGGAACCCGCTCGACCCGCTCGGCGTCGGCGACGCCCTCAGGGACCTCTTCGACGGCCCGGACAAGGACACGGACAAGGCCGAGGAGAAGCCCGCGGCGTCGGCGAGCCCGTCCCCGAGCCCCACGGCCGACAAGCCGGAGCCCCCGGCGAAGGCCGAGGCCGACGACCCGGTCAAGGACGCGCCCGACAAGGCGAAGACCGAGGCCGACAGGACGGCCGACGCCATCCGCGAGGCGGCAGAGAAGGCGGGCGAGGACGTCGAGGAGCTCGACGAGGACGTCAAGGGACTCGACCCCAGGAAGGACGAGGACATTCCGGACGGCGCCAAGCCGCGCTTCCCCTGCCCGGAGTCCGACCCCGACGCACTGGCCGCGGCCGAGCTGGAGCCCGGCATGCCGCTGCTCCCGAGCGACCCGTGGACCCTGGAATCGACGCTGCTCACCCTCAGAGGCCTGGACTACCACGGCATCGTCGAGGTGAAGAAGGCGGACGGCAGCATCAAGAAGGTGCTGAAGTTCACCGCCAGCTCCATCGACATCAAGGACCTCCACCAGCTGACCGTCGGCCCCGCGGGCACCACGGGGCATGTGAAGTCGCGGCCCGGCTCCACATCGACGATCCGCAACGGCACGGTGACGATGTACACGGAGGAGCTGAAGGGCAACCTCTTCGGCCTCATCCCGATCACCTTCAGCCCGGAGACCCCGCCGCCGCTGAACGTCCCCTACGCCTTCTTCACCAAGGTGAAGGTGACCCAGGCAGGCCAGTTCGGCGGCACGCTCACCGTCCCCGGACTCAAGAACTACCTCGAAGGCGGCAACCGCTAGCAGCCTCCCCCCCCGATCCCGTCCGGGAGCCGCACAACGACCGTGGCCCGCACCCCCGCATCGCGGGGGTGCGGGCCACGGTCGTCGGTGGGCTCAGGGCGGGATAGGACAGGCCACGGTAGACCTGCCCCATCCCGCCCGCGCCGGAGCCGTCCCTCGATGCGGTAGGAGCGTTGGTACGAGGGTGGGAGGGCCGCAGTGCATCCGTCATGCGCTCTCGCAACCGCCAGGACACATGAGGGCGTTCACGCTCGGAATCCCACCATGATCCGGTACGGCGGGCTGCCCCGTTCGGCCCAGAGGGAATCGATTCGCCGGTGTTCGTTCGGGTGACTGCCCGCGGTGACCCGCATGAACCCGCAGACGGCCGGGGCAGGGTGGAGCCGCAACCGCTCGCCTACCCAAGGAACACCCGTGCGTCTTCGCAGTACGCTGGCCGCCTCTCTCGGCGCCCTCGCCCTCATCGTGACCGTGCCCAACTCGGCCTGGGCGGCCAACGGCTATTTCGGCTACTCCTACACCGGTACCGACGGGCACCGGCAGATCGGCCAGTTGATCGACCCGCCGAGCCGGGAGTGCGTCAACCTGCCCGAGGTGTCCGACCCCGCCGCCTCGGAGCCCGCGCACTCGCCGCGCAATTTCACCGACGCGACCGCCGTTCTCTTCACCGATGCCGACTGCGAGGGCGACCACTTCGCCCTGCGCCCGGGAGGGCGCGCATCCGAGCGGCTGAAGGTCCGTTCGGTGGTCTTCAGCTGATGCCGTGACCGGCTCGTACCACCGGCCGGTGGCACGACGACGGCCCCCGGGCGCACCCGGGGGCCGTCGTCGTACAGCGGCGGGTCAGCCCCGCTCGCCGCCCAGGTGGTGGACCCGGACCATGTTGGTGGTGCCGGGGATGCCGGGAGGCGAGCCGGCGGTGATGACCATCGTGTCACCGGTGTTGTAGCGGTTGAGCTTCAGGAGCTCCGCGTCGACCAGGTCGACCATCGCGTCGGTGTTGTCCACGTGCGGGACGACGAACGCCTCGACGCCCCAGCTCAGGGCGAGCTGGTTGCGGGTGGCCTCGTCCGTGGTGAAGGCCAGGATCGGCTGGGCCACGCGGTAGCGGGAGAGGCGGCGGGCGGTGTCGCCGGACTTGGTGAAGGCGACCAGGGCCTTGCCGTCGAGGAAGTCCGCGATCTCGCAGGCCGCGCGGGCCACCGAACCGCCCTGCGTACGGGGCTTCTTGCCGGGGACCAGGGGCTGGAGGCCCTTGGAGAGCAGCTCCTCCTCGGCGGCGACGACGATCTTCGACATCGTCTTGACCGTCTCGATCGGGTAGGCGCCCACCGAGGACTCGGCGGACAGCATGACCGCGTCCGCGCCGTCCAGGATCGCGTTGGCGACGTCGGACGCCTCGGCGCGGGTCGGCCGCGAGTTGGTGATCATCGACTCCATCATCTGGGTCGCCACGATCACCGGCTTGGCGTTGCGCCGGCACAGCTCCACCAGGCGCTTCTGCACCATCGGGACCTTCTCCAGCGGGTACTCGACGGCCAGGTCGCCACGGGCCACCATCACACCGTCGAACGCCATGACGACGCCCTCCATGTGCTCGACCGCCTGCGGCTTCTCCACCTTGGCGATGACGGGGACCCGGCGGCCCTCCTCGTCCATCACCTTGTGGACGTCCTTGACGTCGTCGGCGTCCCGGACGAAGGAGAGCGCGACCAGGTCGCAGCCCATCCGCAGGGCGAAGCGCAGGTCCTCGACGTCCTTCTCGGACAGGGCCGGAACGTTCACCGCCGCGCCGGGCAGGTTGATGCCCTTGTGGTCGGAGATGACACCGCCCTCGATGACGATGGTCTTCACCCGGGGGCCCTCGACCGCGACGACCTTCAGCTCGACGTTGCCGTCGTTGATCAGGATCGGGTCGCCCTTGACGACGTCACCGGGCAGACCCTTGTAGGTCGTGCCGCAGATCGACTTGTCGCCGGGGACGTCCTCGGAGGTGATGGTGAACTCGTCCCCGCGGACCAGCTCGACCGGGCCCTCGGCGAACTTCGCCAGCCGGATCTTCGGGCCCTGGAGGTCGGCCAGCACGCCCACGGCGCGGCCGGTCTCGGCGGCCGCCTCGCGGACACGGTCGTAACGGCCCTGGTGTTCCTCGTGGGTGCCGTGACTGAAGTTGAAACGGGCCACGCTCATGCCGGCCTCGATCAGAGCGACGAGCTGCTCATGGGAGTCGACGGCGGGACCGAGGGTACAGACGATTTTGGAACGGCGCATGAGGCGGATCCTATCGGTTTGTTTCGCTGCGGAATATTCCGTCTGGTGGAAGATACAAAGGGGCGCGGGGGTGCTCAGTTGTCGATGCGCACCGGGCCGGGGGCGTCGCCCCGCCCGACCAGCGCGAACGTCTGCTCGGCGATCTCCAGCTCCTCGTCCGTCGGTACCACGGCGACCGCCACCCGGGCGTATTCCGGCGAGATCAGCCGCGGCACCCCGGACCGTACGGCGTTGAGCGAGGCGTCCACCGCCATGCCCAGCTCCTCCAGGCCCGCGATGGCAGCTTCCCGTACCGGGGCCGCGTTCTCACCGACCCCCGCCGTGAACGCCACCGCGTCCACCCGGCCGAGCACCGCCGTGTAGGCGCCGATGTACTTCTTCAGCCGGTGGATGTAGATGTCGAAGGCCAGCGCCGCCCGCTCGTCGCCCTCGTCGATCCGGCGGCGGATCTCCCGCATGTCGTTGTCGCCGCACAGGCCGACCAGCCCGCTCTTCTTGTTCAGCAGGACGTCGATCTCGTCCGTCGACATGCCCGCCACCCGCTTCAGGTGGAAGGTGACCGCCGGATCGATGTCACCGGAGCGCGTACCCATCACGAGCCCTTCCAAGGGGGTCAGCCCCATGGAGGTCTCCACGCACCGCCCGCCCGCGACCGCCGAGGCCGACGCCCCGTTGCCCAGGTGCAGCACGATCACGTTCACCTCCTCCGGGGCCCGGCCCAGCAGCTCGGCCGTCTTCCGGGAGACGTACGCGTGCGAGGTGCCGTGGAAGCCGTAGCGGCGGATGCGGTGCGCGTCGGCGGTCTCCACGTCGATCGCGTACCGCGCGGCCGACTCCGGCATCGTCGTGTGGAACGCCGTGTCGAACACCGCGACCTGCGGCAGGTCCGGCCGCAGCGCCTGCGCCGTACGGATGCCCGTGATGTTGGCCGGGTTGTGCAGCGGGGCCACCGGGACCAGGCGCTCGATCTCCTTGAGCACCTCGTCGGTGATCACCGTCGGCGCACTGAACCGCAGCCCGCCGTGCACCACCCGGTGCCCGATCGCGGCGAGTTCGGGGGAGTCGAGGCCGAGGCCGTCCGCCGCCAGCTCCTCGGCGGCCGCCTTGAGCGCCGCGTCGTGGTCCGCGATCCGGCCCGTGCGCTCACGGGGCTCCGCGCCGCCGCCGGTCAGCGGTGTGTGCGCGAGGCGCGAGGTCTCCTCGCCGATCCGCTCGACCAGGCCCGAGGCGAGCCGGGAGCGGTCGCGCATGTCGAGCAGCTGGTACTTCACCGACGAGGAGCCGGAGTTGAGGACGAGTACGCGGTGCGGTTCCACAGGGGCTGCCGTGCTTTCGTGGTCGGTGGTGGAGTACGTCATACGGGGCGCTCCTCGCCCTGGGCCTGGATCGCGGTGATCGCCACGGTGTTGACGATGTCCTGGACGAGCGCACCGCGCGAGAGGTCGTTGACGGGCTTGCGCAGACCCTGGAGGACCGGGCCGACCGCCACCGCGCCCGCCGAGCGCTGTACGGCCTTGTAGGTGTTGTTGCCGGTGTTGAGGTCCGGGAAGATCAGCACGGTCGCCTGGCCCGCCACCTCCGAGCCGGGCAGTTTCGTCGCCGCGACGGACGGCTCGACCGCCGCGTCGTACTGGATCGGCCCCTCCACCCGCAGCTCGGGCCGTGCCGCCCGGACCCGCTCGGTCGCCTCGCGCACCTTGTCGACGTCCGCGCCGGAGCCCGAGGTCCCGGTGGAGTACGACAGCATCGCGATCCGGGGCTCCACGCCGAACCGGGCCGCGGTCACCGCCGACTGCACCGCGATGTCCGCGAGCTGCTCGGCGTCCGGGACCGGGTTGACAGCGCAGTCGCCGTACACGAGCACCTTGTCGGCCAGGCACATGAAGAAGACGGACGAGACGATCGACGCGTCCGGCTTCGTCTTGATGATCTCGAAGGCCGGGCGGATGGTCGCGGCGGTGGAGTGCACCGACCCGGACACCATCCCGTCGGCCAGGCCCTCCTGGACCATCAGCGTGCCGAAGTAGTTCACGTCCGCCACCACGTCGTACGCCAGCTCCACCGTCACCCCGCGGTGCGCGCGCAGTTGTGCGTACCGCTCGGCGAACCTCTGGCGCAGCTCGGAGGTGTGCGGGTCGATCAGCTGGGTGTCCGCGAGGTCGATGCCGAGGTCGGCGGACTTCTTGCGGATCACGTCCACGTCACCGAGCAGGGTGAGGTCGCAGACGGACCGGCGCAGCAGCACGTCGGCGGCGCGCAGCACCCGTTCCTCGGTGCCCTCGGGCAGCACCACCCGGCGGCGGTCGGAGCGAGCCTGCTCCAGCAGCTCGTGTTCGAACATCATCGGCGTGACCCGCCCGCTGCGGGCCACCGAGATCCGCTCCAGCAGCGCCCCGGTGTCCACATGGCGCTCGAAGAGACCGAGCGCGGTCTCCGCCTTGCGGGGGGTGGCGGCGTTCAACTTGCCTTCGAGGGAGAGAAGTTCGGTCGCGGTGGGGAAAGAGCCGCCGGCCACCGACACCACCGGGGTCCCCGGTGCGAGCCGCGCGGCCAGCGTGAGTATCTCCTCGCCGGGCCGCTCGTCCAGGGTCAGCAGCACACCGGCTATGGGCGGGGTGCCCGCGCTGTGCGCGGCGAGCGAGCCCACCACCAGGTCGGCCCGGTCCCCGGGGGTGATGACCATGCAGCCGGGGGTCAGCGCGTTCAGCAGGTTCGGCAGCATCGCCCCGCCGAACACGAAGTCCAGCGCGTCGCGGGCGAGCCCCGAGTCGTCGCCGAGCAGCACCGTGCCGTTCAGCGCGGAGGTGATCTGGGCGACCGTGGGCGCCGAGAGCGCCGGGTCGTCGGGCAGTACGGAGACGGGTACGGGCAGCCGCGCCGTGAGCCGCTCCTCGATCGCCGCGCGGTCCTCGGCGGCGACCCGGTTCACCACCATGGCCAGCACGTCGCAGCCGAGGCCCGCGTAGGCGCGGTAGGCGTTGCGGGTCTCGGCGCGGACGGACTCCGCGTTCTGGCCCTTGCCGCCGACCACCGCGATCACCGAGGCGCCGAACTCGTTGGCCAGCCGGGCGTTCAGCGCCAGCTCGTCGGGGAGCTGGGTGGCGGCGAAGTCGCTGCCGAGGACGAGGACCGCCTCGTAGTCCCGGGCCACCTGGTGGAAGCGGTCGACGAGCCGGGAGACCAGTTCGTCGGTACCCTTCTCCGCCTGCACGGCGGAAGCCTCGTGATAGTCGAGGCCGTAGACGGAGGCCGGGCTCTGGGAGAGCCGGTAGCGGGCCCGCAGCAGCTCGTAGAGCCGGTCGGGTCCGTCGTGGACCAGCGGGCGGAACACCCCGACCCGGTCCACCTGGCGCGTCAGAAGCTCCATGACTCCCAGTTCGACGACCTGACGGCCGTCCCCCCGGTCGATCCCGGTCACGTACACGCTGCGCGCCACGCGAGCTCTCCCGTCGTTGTTCGGTTCCGCGTACCGCGCGGGGCGTCCGGACGAGCGGTGGTGTTCCGGGCCGTCCCCGTGCTGTTCCCGGCGGTCCGCCGGGTGCGGCATTGGCCAGCATTGCCTCTTGACGATACCTGCGGGGGCAGCTATGTCGCCCGCCGGAGGTCCCGGTCCTCCCGGGCGGAGCTCCTCGCCCGTCCTCGCACGGATTCCTGGAGGTCCCGGCCCCGGATTCCTGCCGCCCGCTTCCCCGCCAGGCCTTGCCGAAAGCGCGGGGGCCGTGCCGGGCGTGGGACAATCGTCACGGTTCAGGGCACGGGGACCGCCTGGGTCGGTCCCCCGGAAAGCGCGGTACTAGCGAGCAGGAGACACACCTCGATGCGCATCGGAATTCTCACCGCGGGCGGCGACTGCCCCGGCCTGAACGCAGTGATCCGGTCGGTCGTGCACCGGGCCGTCGTGGGCCACGGCGACGAGGTCATCGGCTTCGAGGACGGCTTCAAGGGCCTCCTGGACGGCCACTTCCGCCCCCTCGACCTCAACGCCGTCAGCGGCATCCTCGCCCGTGGCGGCACGATCCTCGGCTCGGCCCGCCTGGAGCGCGACCGGCTGCGAGAGGCCGCCGAGAACTGCGAGGAGCTGGCCCGCCGTTACGACATCGACGCGCTCATCCCGATCGGCGGCGAGGGCACGCTCACCGCGGCCCGGATGCTCTCCGACGCGGGCATGCCGGTCGTCGGCGTCCCGAAGACCATCGACAACGACATCTCCGCCACCGACCGGACCTTCGGGTTCGACACGGCGGTGGGCGTCGCGACCGAAGCCATAGACCGTCTGAAGACGACCGCCGAGTCCCACCAACGGGTGATGGTCGTCGAGGTGATGGGCCGTCACGCGGGCTGGATCGCGCTGGAGTCCGGGATGGCGGGCGGCGCCCACGGCATCTGCCTGCCCGAGCGGCCCTTCCAGGTCGACGACCTGGTCAAGATGGTCGAGGAACGCTTCGCGCGCGGCAAGAAGTTCGCCGTCATCTGCGTCGCCGAGGGCGCGCACCCGGCCGAGGGCTCCATGCCGTACGCCAAGGGCGCCATCGACCAGTACGGCCACGAGCGCTTCCAGGGCATCGGCAACCGCCTCGCCGTCGAGCTGGAGACCCGCCTCGGCAAGGAGGCCCGGCCGGTCATTCTCGGCCATGTCCAGCGCGGCGGCACGCCCACCGCGTACGACCGGGTGCTCGCCACCCGCTTCGGCTGGAACGCCGTGGAGGCCGTGCACCGCGGCGATTTCGGCCGGATGACCGCGCTGCGCGGCAACGAGATCGCCATGGTGCCGCTCGCGGACGCGATCACGCGGCTGAAGACGGTCCCGGCGGACCGGATGTACGAGGCGGAGTCGGTGTTCTAGAACCGCGCACCCCGAGGCCTGCCGGGGTCACACCCCGGCGGTCCGCCAGAACTGTTCCACCACCCGGGCCAGGAACGCCCGCCCCGCGTCGCCCGTGGAGCCGGAGCGTTCCCGGCCCGTGCTGCTCCAGCTCAGGGTGGAGACCATCAGCGCCTGGTAGTCGGAGTGCAGTCGCTCCAGCACGTCCTGGACCAGCGCCCGGTCCAGCGGCACGATCTTCGCCACCGGCCGGACGTAGGCCTGCCAGCGGGTGGTGACCGCGCTGCTCAGCAGCTCCGCCAGCTCCTCGTCGCGGCCCGTGGCGGTGAGGAACTGCGCCGCCGACAGGTCCAGCGCCCGGCACAGGGCCTGGGACTGCTTCTCGTTGCCGCGCCAGCGCCCCGACTCCTCCATCCGGAGATACGAGGCGCCGGTCATCCCCAGCTGCCGGGCCAGGTCGTCCACGCCCAGGTCCCGGGTCATCCGGTGCTCGCGCAGGGTCGTGGCGGCGGCGAGCAGCTCACCGGGGGCGCACCAGAGGACGCCCGCGAGGGCGGTCAGTTCGCGTTCCCCGGGCGTCACGATGCCGCGCTCCCAGGCGATGACTGTCTCTGCGCTGATCCGGAGTCCGTACTGGGCGGCGAGCCCGTAGGCGACATGGCCGGGAGCCATCCCCAGAGCCTCGCGGAGACGGCGCGCGGCGGGGGCATTGAACGGCGGGGTGGGGTGCACGGGCCAACCGTAGGAGTCCGGAACCGCTCTGGCTACGGTACGTTCCCCTCAGAACACGCTTCGTAGGAACCTCCTAGGGCGAACCGGGTGGGCGGTACGCAAACGACGCCCCACCAGCGCTTTCCCCTCCACTCGCGCACAGCCCCCCTGAGCACCGCAAACTGCACCAGTAAGCGCTTGCCCCCGCGGCCTCCGGCGCGCGGTCAGAGGCCCGATGCCAGCCAGCGATAGTGCAGTTCCGGTCGGCCGACCTGCCCATAATGCGGACGCCTCGCCGCGCTGCCCACGCTCACCAGATGTTCCAGGTAGCGTCGCGCCGTGATCCGCGAGATCCCCAGCCCCTCCCCGGCGGCGGCCGCGGTCACCCCGCCCGGCGACTCTTTCAGGACCCGGGTCACCGCTTCCAGCGTCGGACCGCTCAGGCCCTTGGGCAGCGCCGCCGGGTGGGCGACCCGCAGTGCGCCCAGGGCCCGGTCCACCTCCTCCTGGCCGCTCGCCTCCCCGGCGGCCGCCCGGAACTCCGCGTACCGCACCAGCCGGTCCCGCAGCGTGGGGTAGGTGAACGGCTTCAGGACGTACTGCACGACGCCGAGGGACACCCCCTCCCGGACCACCGCGAGATCCCGCGCCGAGGTCACCGCGATCACGTCCGCCCCGTGCCCGGCCGCCCGCAGCGAGCGCAGCAGCCCGAGACCGTGCCCGTCGGGGAGGTAGAGGTCGAGCAGCAGCAGGTCCACCGGGGTCCGCTCCAGCGCCCGCACCGCCGCCGCCCGGGTGTGCGCCACCGCCGTGACCGTGAAGCCCTCCACCCGCTCCACGTACATCCGGTGCGCGTCGGCGGCCACCGGATCGTCCTCCACCACCAGCACCCGGATCACGCCGTGACCTCCTTCGCCGTCGCTCGCGCCGCGCGGTCCCCGGGAGCCGTACGGTTCCCCAGCGGAAGCCGCACCGTGAACCGCGCCCCGCCCTCCGGGCCCTCGTCCAGCTCCACCGTGCCCCCGTTGCGACGGGCGGCCTGCCGCACCAGGGCGAGGCCGAGGCCGCGCCCCGCCCCGTGCGTCGACCAGCCGCGCCGGAACACCTCGTCCGCCGCCTCGGGGCCGATGCCCGCCCCGGTGTCCGCGACGCGCAGCAGCAGTTCCCGCCCGTCCGCGAGGGCCGTCACCGTGACCCGGGCCCGGCCCGCGGCGCCCCCGCCCGAACGCGGCACGGGCACCGGCCCCGAACCCTGCACGCCCTCCGCGCCCTCGAAAGCCGCCTCCACCGCGTTGTCGATCAGATTGCCCAGGATCGTCACCAGATCGCGCTGGGGAAGGGAGCCCGGGAGCGCCCCGTCGTCGATCAGGCTGTCCTCGGCGAGCTCCAGCTCCACGCCCCGCTCGTTGGCCTGGGCGGCCTTGCCCAGCAGCAGCGCGGCCAGCACCGGCTCCTCCACCGCGCCCACCACCCGGTCGGTCAGCACCTGGGCCAGCTCCAGTTCCGCCGTCGCGAAGTCCACCGCCTCCTCCACCCGGCCCAGCTCGATCAGCGACACCACGGTGTGCAGCCGGTTCGCCGCCTCGTGGGCCTGCGAGCGCAGCGCCTGCGTGAAACCGCGCTCGGAGTCCAGCTCACCGGTCAGCGCCTGGAGCTCGGTGTGGTCGCGCAGGGTCACCACCGTGCCGCGCCGCTCACCGCCCACCACCGGACGGGTGTTGACGACGATCACCCGCTCCGCTGTGAGGTGCAGCTCGTCCACCCGCACGTCCGACGCCAGCAGCGCCCCGGTCAGCGGCGCGGGCAGGTCCAGCTCGTCGACGGTCCGGCCGACCGCCTCCGCCTCCGGGGCGAGCCCCAGCAGCTCCCGGCCCGCGTCGTTGACCAGCGCGATCCGCCGCCGCCCGTCCAGCATCAGCAGCCCCTCGCGCACCGCGTGCAGGGTGGCCTGGTGGTAGTCGTGCAGCCGGCTCAGCTCGGCCGCGTTCATCCCGTGGGTGTGCCGCCGCAGCCGGGCGTTGATCACGTACGTGCCGATCCCGCCCGCCGCCAGTGCGCCGCCCGCCGCCAGGGCGAGGGCGCCCAGCTGTTCCCGTACCTGCGAGGAGACCCGCTCCACCGTGATGCCCGCACTGACCAGGCCGACGATCCGGCCGTCGTCGCGGATCGGGGTCACCACCCGTATCGAGGGGCCGAGGGTGCCGGTGTACGTCTCGGTGAAGGTCTCCCCGCGCAGCGCCTCCTCGGTGTGGCCGAGGAAGGTGTCGCCGATCAGCGAGGCGTCCGGGTGGGTCCAGCGCTTCCGCCCGGTGTCCATGATCGTGACGAACGCGATCCCGGTGTCCGCGCGGACCTGCTCCGCGTACGGCTGGAGCACGGCGGAGGGGTCCGGGGTGCGGACGGCCTCCCGTACGGAGGGGGAATCGGCCACGGCGACGGCCGCCGCCCGCACCTGCCGGGTGGCCGTCTCCTCGGCCTGCGCGCTGCCCGAGACGTACGCGAAGACGGCGCACCCGGCCACCACGGCGGCGATCAGCACGACCTGCATGGCGAAGAGCTGGCCGGCCAGGCTGCGGGGACGGGTACGGGGAAGGCGCATGCCCCACAGTCTGCCTCGCCGGAACACCCGGTCCCCCGTGGCTCGAAAGCGCCCGTGAACGATATGAACGCAAGGGTGACCGGGGTCACAGGGCGGTGGATAGTCACCGGAGCCCCCAGGGACGGGGGCGCAAAGCCCTGACCGAGCCGAGGAGCCCCACCATGGCTGTGGCAGCCGAACAGCGGGACCGCACCCACTATCTGTACATCGCCGTGATCGCCGCCGTGGCGCTCGGCATCCTGGTGGGCTTCGTGGCCCCCGGGGTGGCCGTCGAGCTGAAGCCCATCGGCGCCGGTTTCGTGAACCTGATCAAGATGATGATCTCGCCGATCATCTTCTGCACGATCGTGCTGGGCGTCGGCTCGGTCCGCAAGGCGGCCAAGGTCGGCGCGGTCGGCGGGCTGGCGCTGGGCTACTTCCTGGCCATGTCGACCGTCGCCCTCGCCATCGGCCTGCTGGTCGGCAACTTCCTGGAGCCCGGCTCCAGCCTCCACATCACGGAGGCGGCCCGCGCCGCCGGTGAGGACCAGGCGTCCGGGGCCAGCGAGTCCACCGTGGACTTCCTGCTCGGCATCATCCCGACCACCATCGTCTCCGCCTTCACGGCGGGCGAGGTGCTCCAGACCCTGCTGGTCGCCCTGCTCGCGGGCTTCGCGCTCCAGGCGATGGGCTCGGCGGGCGAGCCGATCATCCGTGGCATCACCCACATCCAGCGGCTCGTCTTCCGCATCCTCGCCATGATCATGTGGGCCGCCCCGGTCGGCGCGTTCGGCGCGATCGCCGCGGTGGTCGGCGAGACCGGGCTCGACGCCCTGAAGTCGCTGGCGATCATCATGATCGGCTTCTACGTCACCTGCGGGCTCTTCGTCTTCGTGGTGCTCGGTGCGATCCTGCGGCTGGTCGCCGGGGTGAACCTGCTCTCCCTGCTGAAGTATCTGGGCCGTGAGTTCCTGCTCATCCTCTCCACTTCCTCCTCCGAGTCCGCCCTGCCGCGGCTCATCGCGAAGATGGAGCACCTGGGCGTCAGCAAGCCCGTCGTCGGTATCACCGTGCCGACCGGCTACTCCTTCAACCTCGACGGCACCGCGATCTACCTCACGATGTCCTCGCTGTTCATCGCCAACGCGATGGGCGACCCGCTGAGCGCGAGCGAGCAGATCTCGCTGCTGATCTTCATGATCATCGCCTCGAAGGGCGCGGCGGGCGTCACCGGCGCGGGCCTGGCGACCCTCGCGGGCGGACTCCAGTCGCACCGCCCCGAACTGGTCGACGGTGTCGGCCTGATCGTCGGCATCGACCGCTTCATGAGCGAGGCCCGCGCCCTGACCAACTTCGCGGGGAACGCGGTCGCCACGGTCCTGGTCGGCCACTGGACCAAGGAGATCGACAAGGAGCGGGTGGCCGAGGTGCTCGCGGGCCGGGTCCCCTTCGACGAGCGGACCCTCGTCGACGACCACGCCCCGTCCGGCGGCCCGGCGGGCTCCGGTGACGTCCCGGAGCCGCGGGAGACCGCCGCCGAGCAGCCCGCCAAGGTCTGACCGCCACCGCTTTTCCCGCCCTTCCCGACCACTGCGTCCCCCCACCCAAGGACACCCGTACCCCCCGGTACGGGTGTCCTTGCGTATCCCCCCGGAACGGACGTCCGCACGGGTTTCACCCGGTGGAACGCGCTGACCTCGACCCTTTCCCGAAAGTACGTATCTGACAGTGAAGTGGGTTCTGGTCAGGCCTTCTTCGCCCGCGCAGGATGGTCCCCATGACGCAAGCGAACACCACGACCACCGCACCCGCCCCCACCCCCGTGACCGTTCTCGGTCTCGGTGACATGGGCCGAGCCCTCGCCGGGGCCTTCCTGGCAGCCGGCCACCCCACCACCGTCTGGAACCGTTCCCCCGGCAAGGGAGATGACCTCGTGGCCCGCGGCGCGACGCTCGCCGCGTCCGCCGAGGGGGCCGTGCGGGCGAGCGGGCTCGTCGTGGTCTGCGTCGTCGACTACGACGCCGCCGACGCCCTCCTGGAGCCGCTGGCCGAAGCGCTGGAGGGGCGGGTCCTGGTCAACCTCACCACCGACACCCCGGCGCGCTCGCGGCAGACCGCGGCCTGGGCCCGGAAGCACTCCCTGGCCTACCTCGACGGGGCGGTCATGGTTCCGGTCGACGTGGTCGGCTCGGACGAGGCGCTGGTCTTCCACTCCGGCGACCGGGCCGCCTACGCGAGGTACGAGCCGGTTCTCAAGGCGCTCGGCGAGCCCGCCACCTTCCTCGGTGAGGACCACGGGCTCGCCGCCGCCTACGACATGGCGATGCTGGACTTCTTCTACGGAGCCATGGGCGGCCTCGTCCACGCCTTCGCGCTGGCCCGTGCGGAGGGCATCGACGGCGTGTCGCTCGCTCCCTACCTCAGCACGATCGCGGGCATCCTGCCGCCGATCGCGGAGACCACCGGGCGCGACGTCGACTCCCGTACGTACGCGGGCGACGGCGCCAACCTCGCCATGATGGCGACCGGTGTCGAGCACATCCTGCACACCGCGAAGGACCGCGGTCTGGACACCTCGCAGTTGGCGGCGATCAAGGGCGTCGCCGACCGGGCCATCGCCAAGGGCCACGGTTCCCGGTCCTGGTCGAGCATTGTCGAGGTGCTCGACCAGCGGTGAGCGGCCGCAACGGGGGAGGGCCCGTGCCGCGTCGTCATGACGCGGCACGGGCCCCCGGCCCTCTCCACCCCGAGTGGGCTACGCCGGGCGGAACCACACCGTCGCCAGCGGCGGCAGCGTCAGCGAGATGCTGGACTGCCGGCCGTGCGCGGGTACCGCCTCCGCCTTCAGCGGCTCCTCGTTGCGCACATCGCTGCCGCCGTACCGGTCAGCGTCCGTGTTCAGGACCTCCACCCAGCCCTCGGCCCCGGTCTCCGGCACTCCCAGGCGGTAGCCGTGCCGGACCACCGGCGAGAAGTGGGAGACCGCGAGCAGCGGGGAGCCGTCCGCGTCGTACCGCAGGAACGCGAACACGTTGTCCTCGGCCGCCCCGCCGTCCACCCAGCTGAACCCCTCCGGCACGGCATCGCGCTGCCACAGCGCGGGGACCGCCCCGTACACCGCGTTCAGATCGCGCACCAGGTCCCGGACCCCGCGGTGGTCGCCGGACGCCCCGTAGGACGGGTCCAGCAGCCACCAGTCCGGGCCGTGCCCCTCGGACCACTCCGCGCCCTGGGCGAACTCCTGGCCCATGAAGAGGAGTTGCTTGCCAGGGTGGGCCCACATGAAGCCCAGGTAGGCGCGGTGGTTGGCGCGCTGCTGCCACCAGTCGCCGGGCATCTTCGCCACCAGCGCCTGCTTGCCGTGCACCACCTCGTCGTGTGAGATCGGCAGCACGTAGTTCTCGCTGTACGCGTACACCATCGAGAACGTCATCTCGTTGTGGTGGTACTTGCGGTGCACCGGCTCCTTCGCCACGTACACCAGCGAGTCGTGCATCCACCCCATGTTCCACTTCAGCCCGAAGCCCAGGCCGCCGCTGTCGGTGGGGCGGGTGACGCCGTCCCAGGCGGTGGACTCCTCGGCGATGGTCACGACCCCGGGATTGCGGCGGTAGACCGTCGCGTTCATCTCCTGGAGGAAGGCGACCGCGTCCAGGTTCTCCCGCCCGCCGAACTCGTTGGGCGACCACTGGCCGTCCTCGCGGGAGTAGTCGAGGTAGAGCATCGAGGCCACGGCGTCGACGCGCAGCCCGTCGATGTGGAACTCCTCGCACCAGTAGGTGGCGTTGGCGACCAGGAAGTTGCGTACCTCCGTGCGGCCGTAGTCGAACTCCAGCGTTCCCCAGTCCGGGTGGGCCGCCCGCTGCGGGTCGGAGTGCTCGTACAGCGGCCGTCCGTCGAACTCGGCGAGCGCCCAGTCGTCGCGCGGGAAGTGCGCGGGCACCCAGTCCATGATCACGCCGATGCCCGCCCGGTGCAGGGCGTCCACCAGGAACCGGAAGTCGTCCGGGGTGCCCATGCGGGAGGTCGGCGCGTAGAACCCGGTGACCTGATAGCCCCAGGAGCCGCCGAAAGGGTGCTCGGACACCGGCATCAGCTCGACGTGCGTGAATCCCAGGTCCTTGACGTACGCGGGCAGCTGTTCCGCGAGCTGACGATACGTCAACCCCGGTCGCCAGGAGGTGAGATGCACCTCGTACACCGAGAACGGGGCCTCGTGGACCGGGCGGTCGCCCCGGTGTGCCATCCAGTCCGCGTCCTGCCACTCGTGGTGCTTGGCCGTGACGACCGAGGCGGTGGCGGGCGGGACCTCGGTGCGCCGGGCCATCGGGTCGGCCCGCACCGTGTGCGAACCGTCCGGGCGGCAGATGTCGAACTTGTACAGCGCGCCCTCGCCCACGCCCGGCAGGAACAGCTCCCACACCCCGGTCGAACCGAGCGACCGCATCGGTGTGCCCGTACCGTCCCAGTACGTGAAGTCACCGGTCACCCGGACCCCGCGCGCGTTCGGCGCCCACACGGTGAACCGGGTCCCGGTCACCCCCTGGTGCTCCATCGGCTCCGCGCCCAGCGCCCGCCACAGCTCCTCGTGCCGGCCCTCGCCGATCAGATGCAGATCGAGCTCACCGATCGAGGGCCAGAAGCGGTACGGGTCCTCCACCTCGATGACGGTGTCGTCGTACGCCACCCGGAGCCGGTACGCGGGCACCTCCCGCACCGGCAGCACACCGGAGAAGAAGCCGTCGCCGTCGTCGTGCAGCTCTGCCCGCAGCCCGGCGCCCAGCACCGTGACGGACCGGGCGAACGGGCGCAGCGCCCGCACCAGCACCCCGCCCGGGACCGGATGCGCGCCGAGCACGTCGTGCGGCGCGTGGTGGTCACCGGCCAGCAGCCGGCCCCGGTCCGCGCCGTCCAGCGCGGGCGCCGGGCGGGCGCCCTGGCCGTCGCCGCCCTGCCGGGGGCGTGGCGGGGCCGCGTCCGCCCGCTTGGCGCGGGTGCGCTTGGCGGGTGCGGTCTTCGTGGTGGTGGCGGCGGAGGCTCCCGGTGCGTCGGCGGCCTGGGCGGGAGCGGCAGCGGGAGGCTGCGCGGTCGGCGTCGAATCGACGGAGACCTCGACGGTCGCCTCTGCGGGGGCCTCGGCGGCCTTGCGGGATGCCTTGCGGGACGGCTTGCGGGCGGTCACAGGGACTGCCTCCTCGGGGTGAAGGGGGAGGAGCACGGGGTGGAGGGGGGAGGGGAGAGGGAGAGGGGGTGAGGGGGAGGGAGAGGTGCGGGAGGGGCCGGCCCGGCTCAGGCGGCGGCCGACTGGGCCAGCCGCTGGATGGCCGCCATCGGCACCGGCAGCCAGTCGGGGCGGTGCCGGGCCTCGTACAGCACCTCGTACACCGCCTTGTCGGTCTCGTGGGCGCGCAGCAGCTCCGGCTCGCCGCGCGGGTCGGTGCCCGAGGCCAGCGCGTAGCCCTCGCAGTAGGCGGCGCGGCAGCGGGCCGCCCACTCCGGGTGCCACGGGCGGTGCGAGCGGGCCGCGTAGTCGAAGGAGCGCAGCATGCCCGCGACATCGCGCACCGGCGGTGCGGGGCGCCGCCGTTCGGGCAGCGGCCGCGCCGGTTCGCCCTCGAAGTCGATCAGCGACCAGAAGCCGTCGGCGGAGCGCAGGGTCTGGCCGAGATGGAGGTCGCCGTGCACGCGCTGCTGCGCCCAGCCGCTGCCCCGGTGGCCGAGGTCGGTCACGGCATCGAACGTGGCGCGCAGCCCGGGGACGTACGGCACGAGCGCCGGGACCGCCTGGGCGGCGGCCTCCAGCCGCTGGGTCATCTGGGCCACCAGCTGCCGGGTCTGGGTGCCGCGCAGCGCCGGGGTGGGCAGGGCGGCGGCGAGCGCGGTGTGCACCTCGGCGGTGGCCCGGCCCAGGGCCCGCGCCTCGGGCAGGAAGTCCCGGCCCGCGGCGAGTGCGGCGAGCGCGAGCTGCCAGCCGTCGCGTGCGCCGTGCAGGAAGGGCTGGAGCACGCCGAGGGTGAGCGGTTCGGGGCCGGGCGCCTCGAACCAGGCGACCGGGGCGGGAACCCGTTCGCACCCCTCGCCGGTCAGCGCGAGGGGCAGCTCCAGGTCCGGGTTGATGCCCGGGAAGACCCGGCGGAAGATCTTGAGGATGTACGCATCGCCGTAGACGATCGAGGAGTTGGACTGCTCGGCGTCCAGGACCCGGGGCGGCAGGCCCGCCGGGATCGCGGCGTTCCGCTCGAACCGGAGGGTGCCGAGCGTGCCGGGCCGGCGGAACCGTTCCAGCAGAAGTCCGGCCAGCCGTGGATCGTGCAGTGCGTCGTAGACGGTCCGCCCCGCCAGCGGGCCCCGGTCCGCCCGGCCGACCAGGGCGGCGGCGAGGGTCGTGGGCAGCGATGTCCTTACACCGAGCAGGAGTTGGTAGCAGTCATCGGCCGGGCGGACCGACGCGGACGGCTGCTGGACCCGCAGCAGCAGATGCAGCAGACCCGGACCGGCCGTGCCGTCCAGTGGCAGCATCTCGGTGGCCGAGACGAGGGAGAAGCCGGTGACCGGCCGGCCCTTGCCCGCGAACCACCGCTGCCGGGGCAGCCATTCGTGGAGCAGTGGGGCGAGGGACGGGAGGAGGGCCCCGTCCCTGGTACTGCCGTGCGTTGCGCTGTTCCTCGTGCTCTTCGCCAGGGCGACGTGAGTGGATGCAGCCTCCGACATGGCATCGCGTCCTTTCCCCGGGCACACCACAGGATGCGAAGAGTGTCCCGGATTGCGGCAATGGCTGTCCGGCTGTGCGGGACGTGTCGGGTGAGGATGGTCCTTACGGACTCGAACGGCGGAACCGTGAAGGTGCGATGTGGGTCAGAGTGCCCCGTGCGGGACGGTGGAAACCGTCCCGCACGGGCTGACGCCGCATCAGGCCGGCGGTGCGTCCTTGCGCAGCCGGAACCAGTAGAAGCCGTGCCCCGCCAGGGTCAGCAGGTAGGGCCACTGCCCGATGGCCGGGAACCGCACCCCGCCGATCAGCTCCACCGGATGCCGCCCGTTGAAGGACCGCAGGTCCAGCTCCGTCGGCTGCGCGAACCGCGAGAAGTTGTGCACGCACAGGACGAGGTCGTCCTTGTACTCGCGGGTGAACGCCAGCACGGCGGGGTTGGAGGAGGGCAGTTCGGTGTACTCGCCGAGGCCGAAGGCCGGATTCTGCTTACGGATCTCGATCATCCGGCGGGTCCAGTGCAGCAGCGAGGACGGCGAGGCCATCGACGCCTCGACGTTGGTGACCTGGTAGCCGTAGACCGGGTCCATGATCGTGGGGAGGTAGAGCCGCCCCGGATCGCTGGAGGAGAAGCCGGCGTTGCGGTCGGGCGTCCACTGCATCGGGGTGCGCACCGCGTCCCGGTCGCCCAGCCAGATGTTGTCGCCCATCCCGATCTCGTCCCCGTAGTAGAGGATCGGGGAGCCGGGCAGCGACAGCAGCAGTGCGGTGAACAGCTCGATCTGGTTGCGGTCGTTGTCCAGCAGGGGGGCCAGGCGCCGGCGGATGCCGATGTTGGCGCGCATCCGCGGGTCCTTGGCGTACTCCGCGTACATGTAGTCGCGTTCTTCGTCCGTGACCATTTCGAGGGTCAGCTCGTCATGGTTGCGCAGGAAGATGCCCCACTGGCAGTTCTTCGGGATCGCCGGGGTCTTCGCCAGGATCTCGGAGACCGGGTAGCGGCTCTCGCGGCGCACCGCCATGAAGATCCGCGGCATCACGGGAAAGTGGAACGCCATGTGGCACTCGTCGCCGCCCGCTTCGTAGTCGCCGAAGTAGTCGACGACGTCCTCCGGCCACTGGTTGGCCTCGGCGAGGAGCACGGTGTCCGGGTAGTTGGCGTCGATCTCCTTGCGGACCCGCTTGAGGAAGTTGTGGGTCTCGGGGAGGTTCTCGCAGTTGGTGCCCTCGCGCTGGTAGAGGTAGGGCACCGCGTCGACCCGGAAGCCGTCGATGCCCAGGTCCAGCCAGAACCGCAGGGCCGCGAGGATCTCCTCCTGGACCGCCGGGTTCTCGTAGTTGAGGTCCGGCTGGTGGGAGAAGAAGCGGTGCCAGTAGTACTGCTTGCGCACCGGGTCGAAGGTCCAGTTGGACGTCTCGGTGTCGACGAAGATGATCCGGGCGTCCTGGAACTGCTTGTCGTCGTCGGCCCAGACGTAGTAGTCGCCGTAGGGCCCGTCGGGGTCCGTGCGGGACTGCTGGAACCACTCGTGCTGATCGCTCGTGTGATTCATGACGAAGTCGATGATCACGCGCATGCCCCGCTGGTGCGAGGCGTCCACGAACTCCACGAAGTCGGCGAGATCGCCGAACTCCGGCAGGACCGCGGTGTAGTCGGAGACGTCGTAGCCGCCGTCGCGCAGCGGCGACTTGAAGAACGGCGGCAGCCAGAGGCAGTCCACGCCGAGCCACTGGAGGTAGTCCAGCTTGGCGGTGATGCCCTTGAGGTCGCCGATTCCATCCCCGTTGGAGTCCTGGAAGGACCGGACGAGCACCTCGTAGAAGACGGCGCGCTTGAACCAGTCGGGATCGCGGTCCTTGGCGGGAGTGTCCTCGAACGTGTCGTGGACAGGCTCATTGACGATCATGGTGTGGGTGACCCTCCGGTCGGCGGGGACGGTCGCAGGACGGCGATGTGCGCGGGCGTGATGCCCGGCTCCAGGCGCACATAGAAGGCCCTGCCCCAGTGGTAGGTATCGCCGGTGAGCTCGTCGCGCACCGGTACGCGCTCGTGCCGGTCGAGGCCGAGCCGCTCCATGTCCAACGAGACCGTGGCCTCCTGGGTGTGGTGCGGGTCGAGGTTCACGACCACCAGAACGGTGTTCGAGCCGGAACGCTTGCTGTAGACGATCAGCGCGTCGTTGTCGGCGTGATGGAAGTGGACGTCGCGCAACTGCTGGAGTGCGGGGTTGCGGCGCCGGATGCGGTTCAGCGAGGTGATCAGGGGCGTCAGCGTGCGGCCCTCGCGTTCCGCCGACTCCCAGTCCCTCGGGCGCAGTTCGTACTTCTCCGAGTGCAGGTACTCCTCGCTCCCCGGCTTCGCCGGAGTGTTCTCGCACAGTTCGAATCCCGCGTACACGCCCCAGGACGGGGCGAGTGTCGCGGCCAGCACCGCCCGTGCTTCGAAGGCCGGGCGGCCGCCCTCCTGGAGGTAGCCGGGAAGGATGTCGGGGGTGTTCACGAAGAAGTTGGGCCGCATGTACGAGGCGGCCTCACCGGACAGCTCCGTGACGTACTCGGTCAGCTCGTGCTTGGTGTTGCGCCAGGTGAAGTACGTGTACGACTGCTGGAAGCCGACGGCGCCCAGGGTGTGCATCATCGCCGGGCGGGTGAACGCCTCTGCCAGGAAGATGACATCGGGATCGGTGCCGTTGATCTCGGCGATGACCTTCTCCCAGAACACCACCGGCTTGGTGTGCGGGTTGTCGACCCGGAAGATCCGCACCCCGTGGCCCATCCAGAAGCGCAGGATCCGTGTCGTCTCCGCCACCAGACCGCGCATGTCCTTGTCGAAGGCGATCGGATAGATGTCCTGGTACTTCTTCGGCGGGTTCTCGGCGTACGCGATCGAGCCGTCGGGGCGGTGGTGGAACCAGTCCGGGTGGTCCTTGACCCACGGGTGGTCCGGCGAGCACTGGAGCGCGAAGTCCAGCGCGATCTCCATCCGCAGATTGCGGGCCACCGACACGAAGTGGTCGAAGTCCTCCAGCGTCCCGAGCTCCGGGTGGACCGCGTCGTGCCCGCCGTCCGGCGAACCGATCGCCCAGGGCACGCCCGGGTCGTGCTCCCCGGCCGTCAGCGTGTTGTCCGGGCCCTTGCGGTGGGTCGTCCCGATCGGATGGATCGGCGGCAGGTACACGACATCGAAGCCCATGGCGGCGACCGCGGGCAGCCGCTCGGCGGCCGTCCGGAAGGTCCCGCCGACCAGCCGGGTAGGCGCGTCCGGCGAGCTGTCGGCGGGGTCCACCGGCACCCGCCGCGCCCCCTCCGAGCGCGGGAACAGCTCGTACCACGACCCGTACAGCGCCCGCTCGCGCTCCACGCGCACCGCCAGCGGCTTGGACCGGGTGACCAGCTCACGCAGCGGATACCGGGCGAGGACGGCGTCGGCGGCCGGGGTCAGGGCGGCGGCCAGCCGGGCGGCCGGCGGGTGCGCGGCGTCGCGCAGCGCGTCCACCGCCGCGAGCACCGCCTCACGCCCGTGCTTCTTCGGTACGCCCGCGGCGGCCCGCTCCAGCAGCGCCGCCCCCTCCGCCAGCACCAGGTCCGTGTCGATGCCCGCCGGGATCTTGATCGCGGCGTGGTGCCGCCAGGTGGTGACCGGATCGCTCCAGGCCTCCACCGTGTACGTCCAGCGGCCCTCGGAGGCCGGGGTGACCTCCGCGCCCCAGCGGTCCGTTCCCGGGGCCAGCTCGCGCATCGGGGTCCACGGTCCCACCCGTCCGCTCGGGTCGCGCAGCACGACGTTGGCGGCCACCGCGTCATGGCCTTCGCGGAAGACGGTGGCGGTGACCTGGAAGGTCTCACCGGCGACGGCCTTCGCCGCCCGTCTGCCGCAGTCGACGAGAGGACGGACGTCCAGGACGGGAATACGACCGATCATGGAATCACCTGGGGGCTGGAGGAGCTCGGTGCGGACGGGAAACGGCACGGGCGCGGAGGACCGACCGCGCGTGCCGCGAAGATGGGGATCTGTCCTTTGTAGCTGCTCAGCTGTCTGCTGACGGGCTGTGGGCATGGCCGCTCCTGTCCGCGTTCACTCGAATGGCACTCGAATGGGTGGGTCGCGGGGGTTTCGTGCAAATTCAGGGATGCACGGAGAACGTGTGCGGGCCGGGACGTGCGGTGTACCGGGGAAGCCTTCCCCGCGGCCGCGGGTGGGAAATCCGGCGCTGTGTTAACTACTCGGTCGTAGCCGGTCGGTCGGGGACGCTCACGCCCCGGCGCGCGCTCCGGCGGCATACGGAGATCCGAAGCGCCCCCACAGGTTCCGGATACCCGATCTGCGGCGCCACACGGCAGCTTTCCCTGTGGCTCAGAGGTCCACAAGGCTGCGTACGGGGGTGAAATCGGCCAAACCCCCAGGTGAACGGGTGTGGCGGGGGGCGGTGGGCGAGGTGCGTGGGGCGCCTGTGGGGAGGTGCGCAGCGGTCGGCCCCGGACCCTGTGAGCCGTCCGCGCGCCGTGGTCGCGGGCCGCGGACGGCCGCTACCGTCGAGGGTGACGGAAGGGCGCACACCGTCGTGCGTCCCCTCGGATGCGCAAGTCCCCTGTAAAGGTGGAGTACGTGAAGGCCATTCGTCGATTCACCGTGCGTCCTGTCCTCCCCGAACCCCTCCGACCCCTCCACGACCTCGCGCGCAACCTGCGCTGGTCCTGGCACACCGAGACCCGTGAGCTCTTCCGGTCCGCCGACCCCGAGGGCTGGCGGCCCGCGGACGCCGACCCCGTACGCCTGCTCGGTTCGCTGTCCGCCGGGCGGCTCACCGAACTGGCCCGGGACGAGGAGTACCTCGGCCGCCTCGCCGCGGTCTCCGCCGACCTGGCGGAGTATCTGGAAGGCCCTCGCTGGTATCAGGAACAGCAGGCCGCCGGAGCCGAACTCCCCTCCGCCATCGCCTACTTCTCACCCGAATTCGGCGTCACCGCGGCGCTGCCCCAGTACAGCGGCGGCCTCGGCATCCTGGCCGGCGACCACCTCAAGGCCGCCAGCGACCTCGGCGTCCCGCTCATCGGCGTCGGGCTGCTCTACCGCCACGGCTACTTCCGCCAGACCCTCTCGCGCGAGGGCTGGCAGCAGGAGCACTATCCCGTCCTCGACCCCAACGAACTCCCCCTCGACCTGGTCCGCGAGGCCGACGGCGCCCCCGCCAGGGTGGTGCTCGCCCTGCCCGGCGGACGCTCGCTGCACGCGTGTATCTGGCTCGCCCGCGTCGGCCGCGTTCCGCTGCTCCTGCTCGACTCCGACGTCGAGGAGAACGCCCCCGGCGAACGCGACGTCACCGACCGGCTCTACGGAGGCGGCAGCGACCACCGCCTCCTCCAGGAGATGCTGCTCGGCATCGGCGGGGTGCGTGCCGTGCGCACCTGGTGCCGCCTCACCGGCACCCCGGAGCCGGAGGTCTTCCACACCAACGAGGGCCACGCGGGCTTCCTGGGCCTGGAGCGCATCCGTGAACTGTCCGCCACCGGGCACGACTTCGAGGCCGCCCTCGAAGTGGTCCGGGCCGGGACCGTCTTCACCACCCACACCCCGGTGCCCGCCGGGATAGACCGTTTCGACCGGCAGCTCGTCGCCCGCCACTTCGGCGACGACGGCGAACTGCCCGGCGTACCCGCCGAGAAGATCCTCCGGCTCGGCACCGAGACCTACCCCGGCGGCGAGCCCGAGCTGTTCAACATGGCGGTGATGGGCCTCAGGCTCGCCCAGCGCGCCAACGGGGTCTCCACCCTCCACGGGGCCGTCAGCCGGGAGATGTTCTCCGGGCTGTGGCCGGGCTTCGACTCCGCCGAGGTCCCCATCACCTCCGTCACCAACGGGGTGCACGCCCCGACCTGGGTGGCCCCCGAGGTGTTCCGGCTCGGCGCGGGCCAGGTCGGCGAGGACCGCGCCCACCAGGTGCTGGCGGGCGGACCGGTGGCCGACGAGGCTTCCTCGGGGAGCGGCACCCCGCGCCGCTGGGAGGCGGTGACGGGCATCGGCGACCAGGAGATCTGGGACCTGCGCCGGGACCTGCGCGGCCAGCTGGTCACCGAGGTCCGCCGCCGCCTCTACGCCTCCTGGCGCAGGCGCGGCGCGGGCACCGCCGAACTGGGCTGGATCGACGGTGTCCTCGACCCGGACGTCCTGACCATCGGCTTCGCCCGCCGCGTCCCTTCGTACAAGCGGCTCACCCTGATGCTCCGCGACCGCGACCGGCTGCGCGAGCTGCTGCTGCACCCCACGCACCCGATCCAGATCGTCGTCGCGGGCAAGGCCCACCCGGCCGACGACGGCGGCAAGCGGCTGGTGCAGGAGCTGGTGCGGTTCGCGGACGACCCGCGGGTGCGCCACCGCATCGTCTTCCTGCCGGACTACGGCATGGGCATGGCGCAGAAGCTCTATCCGGGCTGCGACGTCTGGCTCAACAACCCGCTGCGCCCCCTGGAGGCGTGCGGCACGAGCGGCATGAAGGCGGCGCTCAACGGCTGCCTCAACCTGTCGGTGCGGGACGGCTGGTGGGACGAGTGGTTCGACCCGGACTTCGGCTGGGAGATCCCCACCGCCGACGGCTCGGCGGTCGACGAGGACCGCCGCGACGAGCTGGAGTCGAACGCGCTCTACTCCCTGATCGAGGACCGGGTCGCCCCGCGCTTCTACGACCGGGGGGCGGCGGGGCTGCCCGACCGGTGGATCGAGATGGTCCGCTCCACTCTGGTCAGCCTGGGCCCGAAGGTGCTCGCGGGGCGCATGGTGCGGGAGTACGTGGAGCGGCTCTACACCCCGGCCGCGCGGTCCCGGCGGGCCCTGACGCCCGAGGCCGCACGGGGGCTCGCCCAGTGGAAGTCCCGGGTCCGGGCGGCCTGGCCGGAAGTCTCCGTCGACCATGTGGAGTCGGTCACGGGCACCGCGGCGGGCGGCTCGGCGGAGCTCGGCGCCACCCTGTCGCTGCGGGTGCGGATCGCGCTCGGCGGTCTGGACCCGGACGACGTGGAGGTGCAGGTGGTCGCGGGCCGGGTCGACTCCGGTGATGCCATCGCGGACGCCCAGACCTTCCCGCTGAAGCCGGCGGGCGGCCACGACCTGGAGGACCGCTGGCTGTACGAGGGCCCGCTCACCCTGGACCGGACGGGACCGTACGGTTACACCGTGCGCGTTCTGCCCGCCCACGGACTGCTGGCCTCGGGCGCCGAACTGGGCCTGGTCGCGCTGCCGACCGAGGCGACGGGCGAGGGCGCGGGCGTGCTGATGCGCTGAGCGACGCGGTGCGGCGAACGGCCCGGGAGAGGGGAACCCCTCCCGGGCCGTTCGGTCGTTCGGTCGTCCGCCGGATCGGAGTACCGGTCAGAAGGTGAGCTTGAAGCTGTTGATCCGACCGATGTCGTACCGGGCGCGGTCCTGGACCCTCAGCTTCCACTCCCCGTTGGCCACCTTGGACGAGGCGTTGACCGTGTAGGTCTCCACCACGTTGTCCGCGGAGTCGCCGGGGGAGGTGTTCTTCAGGCGGAAGGTGCCGCCGTCCGGCGCCACCAGGTCGATGACCAGGTCACCGCGCCAGGTGTGGCTGATGTTCACGCCGACCTTGAGGTCGCTCGGCGCGTTGCCCGCGATGCCGGTGACGTTGACCGAGCTGGTGACGGCCGCGCCCGCGTCCGGGATGTTCACGACGGTGTCGTTCTCGAAGACCTTGTCGCCCGGGTCGGGGTCGCCGCCGCCGGGGCGGTCGCCCACGTTGATGCCGGCCCAGGCGTGCGCCACGGCCGCGTACTCGGGGCTGGTGGCCCCGTACAGCTCACTGGCGACCGCGAGCGTGCCGGTGCGGGCGGCGGCGTAGTTCGTGGTCGAGGTGAACTTGGTGGTGAGCGCCTTGAACCAGATCAGCGACGCCTTGTCCCGGCCGATGCCGGTGACCGGCAGCCCGTCGGAGGTCGGGGAGTCGTAGCTGACACCGTTGATCGTCTTGGCGCCGCTGCCCTCGGAGAGCAGGTAGTACCAGTGGTTGGCCGGGCCCGACGAGTAGTGCACGTCGACGTTGCCGATGCCGGAGTACCAGTAGTCCTTGGAGTTGCCGTCCCGGCTCGGCTTGTCCATGTAGCGCAGCGGAGTGCCGTTGCCGCGGATGTCGATCTTCTCGCCGACCAGGTAGTCGCCCTGGTCCTCGGAGTTGTTCGCGTGGAACTCGACGGCGGCGGCGAAGATGTCGGACGTCGCCTCGTTGAGGCCGCCGGACTCACCGCTGTAGCGGAGGCCCGCCGTGTTCGAGGTGAGGCCGTGGGTCATCTCGTGGGCGGCCACGTCGATGGAGGTCAGCGGTTTGGCGTTGCCGTCGCCGTCGCCGTACGTCATGCAGAAGCAGCTGTCCTGCCAGAAGGCGTTGACGTAGTTGTTGCCGTAGTGGACGCGGGAGTACGCGCCGACACCGTCGCCCCGGATGCCGCTGCGGCCGTGCACGTTCTTGAAGTAGTCCCAGGTGAGCGCGGCCCCGTAGTGGGCGTCGGCACCCGCGGTCTCGGCGTTCTGCGGGGTGCCGTCGCCCCAGACGTCGTCCGGCCCGGAGAACAGGGTCCCGGTGCCGGAGCTGCCCCGGTTGAGGTTGTACGTCTTGTGGTTGCCGCGCGTGGTGTCGGTCAGCGTGTACGAGGGCGCCGTGCCCAGCGTCACCTGGCCGCTGTACTGGGTGTTGCCGGTGCCGTTGTGGACGGCCTGCCACTCGTAGAGCTTCTCGCCGGAGGCGGCGTCGGTGATCACGTGGAGCTCGTTCGGGGTGCCGTCGTGCTGGAGTCCGCCGACCACGGTCTCGTAGGCGAGCTTCGGGGAGCCGCCGCCCAGCCAGACCACCTTGCGCGGCGCCTGCTCCGCCTCCGTCGCCTTGGAGCCCTCGGCCTTCGCCGCGCCGAGCGCCTGCTTCTCCGCGGTGGCCGGGGCCACGTCGGCGGCGAGGCCGACGGCCTTCAGCTGCGCGGAGGACGCGTTCGACGCCTTGCTGACGCCCTCGGTCGCCCCGGCCGCGGACTCCTTCACCACGAGGTCGCCGCCGAGGACGGGGAGCCCGCCGAGGGTGCGCTCGTAGCGGGTGTGCGTGGTGCCGTCCCGGTCCTGGACGACATCGCGGACCACGAGCTTCTCGGTGGGCCCGAGGCCGAGTTCCTTGGCGGTGGCCGCCTTGGTGCCGTTCGCCTCGCTGAGGAGCGCGGCGCGCTGGGCGGGGGACAGCTTGGCGGGCAGGGCGGCCGGATCGGCCTTCGTACCCGCGGTGATCCCGCCGGCGGGGGCCGAGGCGGGGCCCGCGGAGGCGACTCCGGACGGGACGGCGACGGCTATCAGGGCTGCTGCGGCTATCAGAGCGCCGGTCGCGGTGGCGCGACGGCTGGGCGTGGATCTCACGCGGACTCCTTCTGCGAGGGGGGTACCGGCGGCGCTGGACGGGCCGTCCGGGCGGTGCAGGCGGTGCGCAGAACGGGGTGAAGACGGGGTGAAGAGTGTCAGCAGATAGCCATGCGTGTCAGGGGCGCGTCAAAAACTTGGCCGATTCTCGTTCGTTGCCGAGAAGGTCATGTTCGTTAAGCGGACGTTTCGCTGACCATTGCCGCAGTGTTACCGGACGTCCAACAAGCCAGTACTCACAGGGTGGTCACAGGTTTCGTGCGTGCAGAGCACTGCCGGGCGGAGGGCGGGTGGGGCGGTGTGGACCACCTGGTGAGACGAAGGCGTGTTCTGGCCAGATCCCGCCGCCGGAATCCGAGGGTCCATCAGGGGCGGCACGGGGCGGTACGGGCCCGCTTCCCGTACGCCGTCGTCCCGGGCGGTCGCGTCCGGCGGGTGCGCGGCGGGGGTGGCCCGCTGCGGAGTGACGGGCGGTCCGGCGGCGCGCCGGGCCGGCGGCGGCACCGCGAAGCCCCCGCACGCCGCTGCCCCGGCGTGGTACCGCAGTCGGCGGCGCCGAGCCGGTATCCGGTCGGGTCAGGTCGGTTCAGGTCAGGTCAGGTCAGTCAGGTCAGACCAGGCTGTCCTTCCACGTCCGGTGCAGACCCGCGAACCGCCCCGTCCCGCCGATCAGTTCGGCGGGAGTGCCGTCCTCCACGATCCGGCCGCGCTCCATCACCAGCACCCGGTCCGCGATCTCCACCGTGGAGAGCCGGTGGGCGATCACCACCGCCGTGCGGCCGTGCAGCACCGTGTCCATGGCCCGCTGCACCGCCCGCTCGCCGGGGATGTCCAGGGAGCTGGTCGCCTCGTCCAGGATCAGTACCGCCGGGTTCGCCAGCAGGGCGCGGGCGAAGGCCACCAGCTGCCGCTGGCCCGCCGAGATCCGCCCGCCCCGCTTGCGTACGTCGGTGTCGTAGCCGTCGGGCAGGGCGGTGATGAAGTCGTGCGCGCCGATCGCCTTCGCGGCCTGCTCGATCTCCTCGCGGGTGGCGTCCGGGCGGCCGATCGCGATGTTCTCCGCGACCGTCCCGGAGAACAGGAACGCCTCCTGCGTCACCATGACCACACCCCGGCGCAGCCCCGCCGTGTCCAGGTCGCGCAGGTCCACACCGTCCAGCAGGACCCGGCCCTCGGTCGGGTCGTAGAAGCGGGCCAGCAGCTTGGCGAGCGTCGACTTGCCCGCGCCGGTGGAGCCGACGACCGCCACCGTACGGCCCGCCGGGATGTGCAGGTCGAAGGCGGGCAGCACCTCGCCGCCCGTACGGTAGGCGAACCGCACCCGGTCGAACGTCACGTCACGGCCCGGGTGTTCGCCGGAGCGGGGCGGCAGCTCCTTCGGGTCGCCCGCCTCGGGGACCGTTGGCGCCTGGGCCAGCAGGCCGGCGATCTTCGTCAGCGAAGCGGCCGCCGACTCGTAGGAGTTGAGGAACATCCCGAGCCGGTCGATCGGGTCGTACAGCCGGCGCAGATACAGCACGGCCGCCGCCAGCACCCCGAGCGCCAGCGTCCCCTCGGCCACCCGGTAGGCGCCCCACAGCACCATGCCCGCCACCGCGGTGTTCGCGATCAGCCGGGAGCCCACGACATAGCGGGCCAGCTCCAGGATCGCGTCGCCGTTCGCCCGCTCGTGGCGGGAGTTCAGCGCCGTGAACGCGGTGTCGTTGCTCCGCTCACGGCGGAACGCCTGGACCGGGCGGATGCCGTTCATCGTCTCCGCGAACTTCACGATCACCGCCGCGATCGCCGTCGACCGCGCCGCGAACGCGACGGACGCCCGCCGCCGGTACAGCCGGACCATCAGATACAGCGGTACGAAGGAGAGCGCGGCGATCGCGCCGGTCCCCAGGTCCAGCCAGAGCAGCACCAGCGTGATCGACACGAACGAGAGGACCACGCCGATCAGTTCCTGGAGGCCCTCGCTCAGCAGCTCCCGCAGCGACTCCACGTCCGTGGTGGAGCGCGAGATGATCCGGCCCGAGGTGTAGCGCTCGTGGAAGTCGACGCTCAGCGCCTGCGCGTGCCGGAAGATCTGGCCGCGCAGATCGAGCAGTACGTCCTGGTTGATCCGGGCGGCGGCCCGGATGAAGCCGTACTGGAGCACGCCCGCGGCGACCGAGCAGAGCGCGTAGCCGACCGCGACCGCGACCAGCGGACCGTAGTCGTGGTCCCGGAACGCCGGAACCCCGCTGTCGATCGCGTACGCCACCAGCAGCGGGCCCGCCTGCATCGCCGCCTGCTGGACCACCAGCAGCAGAGCCGCCACCGCGACCCGGCCGCGCATCGGGGCCAGCAGCGAGAACAGCAGCGACCGGGTCGCACCGGGTGGCGAGGGCAGGTCGTCCTGGTCGAACGGGTCGTCGGCGCGCTGCCGTACGGGCGCGGCCGGGCTCTTCGGCGGGCCGTCGTCCCCGGCCGCGGGGAGGGAAGCGTCGTCGGTGGTCGTCGTCATCGGGCACTGCCCTCCTCGGCGGGAACCTGCTGGGCGGGGGCGCTCCCCGGTTCTGCGGGGGCACGCTGACCAGGTGCGGGCCCGCGCGGACGCCGGGCCCGGGCCGCACCGGCGGGCCGGGTGTCCTCGCCCCGGCCCGCGATGCCCCCCGCGCCGCCCGGTTCCGCGCCCGACATCAGCCAGGCGTACTCCGTGTTGCCGCGCAGCAGCTCCTGATGGGTGCCGACCGCTGCTATCCGGCCCCCGGACAGCAACGCCACCCGGTCCGCCAGCATCACCGTGGACGGGCGGTGCGCCACGACCACCGCGGTCGTCCGCTCCAGGACGCGCCGCAGCGCCGCCTCCACCAGCGTCTCCGTGTGCACGTCCAGCGCGGAGAGCGGGTCGTCCAGGACCAGGAAGCGTGGCTCGCCGACCACCGCGCGAGCCAGGGCGAGGCGCTGGCGCTGGCCGCCGGAGAGGCTCAGGCCCTGCTCGCCGACCTCCGTGTCCAGGCCCAGCGGCAGGCTGTGCACGAAGTCCGCCTGCGCCACCGAGAGCGCCCGGCGCACCTGCTCCTCGTCCGCGTCGGCCGCGCCCATCCGGACGTTCTCGCCGACCGTCGCGGAGAACAGCGTCGGCTCCTCGAAGGCCACCGACACCAGCTCCCGCAGCCGCGAGCGCTCCATCGTGGCGATGTCCTCGCCGTCCAGGGTGATCCGCCCGCCGGTCACCTCGTACAGCCGGGGCACCAGCGCGGTGAGCGTCGTCTTGCCGGAGCCCGTACCGCCCACCAGGGCCATCGTCTCGCCGGGCCGCACCTGGAGATCGATCCGGGCGAGCACGGGCGGGGACTCCGGGTCCGCGTCCGGGTAGCGGAACTCGACGCCCTCGAAGACCAGCCCGGGGGCGGCCGGCCGTGCGTCGTCCCGGGCGGCGACGGCCCCGGGCTCCTCCGCCACGTCCATCACCTCGAAGTACCGGTCCGTCGCGGTCGCCGACTCCTGGCTCATCGCCAGCAGGAAGCCGATCGACTCCACCGGCCAGCGCAGCGCGAGCGCCGTCGAGAGGAACGCCACCAGCGTGCCCGCCGACAGCGAGCCGTCCGCCACCTGGATCGTGCCGAGCACCAGCGCCGCCCCGATCGCCAGCTCCGGGATGGCGGTGATCAGCGCCCAGATCCCGGCGAGCAGTCGCGCCTTGCCCAGCTCCGTGGTGCGCAGCCGATGCGACAGCGCCCGGAACGCGCGCGCCTGGCTGCGATGGCGGCCGAAGCCCTTGACGATGCGGATGCCGAGCACGCTCTCCTCGACGACCGTGGTGAGGTCGCCGACCTGGTCCTGGGCGCGGCGCGCGACCACCGAGTACTTCGTCTCGAACAGCGAGCACAGGATCATCAGCGGCACGGCGGGCGCCAGCAGCACCAGGCCCAGCGTCCAGTCCTGGGCGAACAGCAGGACGAAGCCGACCAGGATCGTCGTCGCGTTGACGAGCAGGAAGGTCAGCGGGAACGCCAGGAACATCCGCAGCAGCATCAGGTCCGTGGTCCCGCGCGACAGCAACTGCCCCGAGGCCCAGCGGTCGTGGAAGGCGACCGGCAGCCGTTGCAGATGCCGGAAGAGATCCGCCCGCATCGACGCCTCGACCGCGGCCAGCGGACGTGCCACGAGCCACCGCCGGAACCCGAACAGCAGCGCCTCCGCGATGCCGAGCAGCAGCAGATACAGCGCCCCCAGCCACACCCCGCCCGGATCGCGGTCGGCCACAGGACCGTCCACCATCCACTTCAGGACCAGCGGGATCACCAGCCCCAGGCAGGACGCCAGGATCGCCACGAAAGCGGCGGTGAACAGGCGTACCCGCACGGGTCGGACATAGGGCCACAGGCGCAGGAGGGAGCGCACGGCGGACCGTTCCGTGTGCTCTGCAGGCTTTTCGGGCATCAGGGCCGACACTACGTTTCACCAGTGACATCGGTCCTGTGCTTTTCCGGTCCCGGCGCTCACAGGGGGCGAGCCCGGAGGCCGTGCCCCCTGGTCGACCGATCGGCTGATGTCACATCGAGCGTGACGGCGGATACTGCCCGCCCCCGCCCGCCGACTGCGCATCACCGGGACCAGCCTCGACGAAGCCTTTTCCCGATCACCCCGTCACGCGCAGCAGCAGCACCGAACGGGCCGGGACGCTCAGCTCCGTACCGCCGTTCAGGACCGTGCCCGGGGACTCCGCCTGCTCCTCCCGCGAGGTGTCCAGCACCAGTTCGTAGCGGTCGGCCCACGGGGCTCCCGGCAGTGCGAAGGGCGTCGGCTCCGCGCCCGCGTGCAGCACCGCCAGGAAGCTGTCGTCGGTGACCGGCTCCCCGCGCGCGTCCCGCCCGGGGATGTCCCGGCCCGAGAGGTAGAGCCCGAGCGTGGCGGCGGGGGCATACCAGTCGCCCTCCGTCATCTCCCGGCCGTCCCGCGCGAACCACGCCAGGTCCCGCAGCCCGTCCGGGGCCTGCGCCCGCCCGGAGAAGAACGCCCGCCGCCGCAGCACCGGATGGGTCTGGCGCAGCTTCAGCACCCGGGCCGTCAGCGCGGTCAGCTCCCGCCACTCCGGATGGTCGAGCAGCGACCAGTCCAGCCAGCCGGTCTCGTTGTCCTGGCAGTAGGCGTTGTTGTTGCCGCCCTGCGTCCGGCCCATCTCGTCGCCCGCCGTGAGCATCGGCACCCCGGTGGACAGCAGCAGAGTGGTCAGCAGGTTGCGGAGCTGGCGGCGGCGCAGCGCGTTGATCTCCGGATCGTCGCTCTCGCCCTCGGCCCCGCAGTTCCACGCCCGGTTGTCGTTCGTCCCGTCCCGGTTGCCCTCGCCGTTGGCCTCGTTGTGCTTGTGCTCGTAGCTGACCAGGTCGCGCAGGGTGAAGCCGTCGTGCGCGGTGATGAAGTTGACCGAGGCGTACGGGCGGCGGCCGCCCCAGGCGTACAGGTCGCTGGAGCCGGTCAGCCGGTAGCCGATGTCCCGTACGTCGGGGAGCGCACCGCGCCAGAAGTCCCGTACGGCGTCGCGGTAGCGGTCGTTCCACTCGGTCCACAGGGGCGGGAAGGCGCCCACCTGGTAGCCGCCGTTGCCGACGTCCCACGGCTCGGCGATCAGCTTGACCCGGCGCAGTACCGGGTCCTGGGCGATCACCGCGAGGAAGGGGGAGAGCATGTCGACGTCGTGCATCGAGCGGGCCAGCGCCGCCGCCAGGTCGAAGCGGAAGCCGTCCACGCCCATCTCGGTGACCCAGTAGCGCAGCGAGTCGGTGATGAGCCGCAGCACCTGCGGCTGCACGACGTGGAGCGTGTTGCCGCAACCGGTGTAGTCGGCGTAGCGGCGCGGATCGTTCTGGAGGCGGTAGTAGCCGCGGTTGTCGATGCCGCGCAGCGACAGCATCGGGCCGAGCTCGCCGGCCTCCGCGGTGTGGTTGTAGACGACGTCGAGGATCACCTCGATCCCGGCACTGTGCAGGGCGTGCACCATCCGCTTGAACTCGCCGACCTGCTGACCGGCCGTGCCGGAGGCGGAGTAGTCGGCGTGCGGGGCGAAGTAGCCGATGGAGTTGTAGCCCCAGTAGTTGCGCAGCCCGCGCCGCAGCAGATGGTCCTCGTGGGCGAACTGGTGGACCGGAAGCAGCTCCACCGCCGTCACGCCGAGCCGGGTCAGATGCTCGATCGCGGCCGGGTGCGCGAGCCCGGCGTAGGTGCCGCGCAGCTCGGGCGGGATGTCCGGGTGGCGCTTGGTGAAGCCGCGTACGTGCAGCTCGTAGATGACCGAGTCGGCCCACGGGGTCTTCGGGCGGCGGTCCTCCACCCAGTCGTCGTCATCGTGGACGACCACACCCTTGGGGACGTACGGAGCCGAGTCCCGGTCGTCGCGCACGGTGTCCGCGACATGCTGCTGGGGCCAGTCCCGGACATGCCCGTAGACCTCGGGCGGCAGGCTGAAGGTCCCGTCGACGGCACGGGCGTACGGGTCCAGCAGCAGCTTGGCCGCGTTCCAGCGGGCGCCCGTCCACGGGTCCCAGCGGCCGTGCACCCGGTAGCCGTAACGCTGACCGGGCCGCACCCCCGGCACGAAGCCGTGCCAGATCTCGTGGGTCAGCTCGGTCAGCGGACAGCGGGTCTCGACGCCCCGCCCGTCGAACAGACACACCTCGACCGCCTCGGCCCCGCCCGCCCACAGCGCGAAGTTCGTCCCCGCCACCCCGTCGGGGCCGACCCGGAAGCGGGCCCCCAGCGGCATCGGAGCCCCGGGCCACACGGCGGGCGCCGGAGCCCCGGCCCGCAGGGCATCGGCGCGCTCGGTGCGGTGGGCCTCCACGACCTCCGCGCGGACGGCGGCCACCGGATCCGGATCCTGTACTGCCTCCTGCTCGGCTGCGCTCGACACCGTGTAGCCTCCCGCGGCTCGTAGGACGGGCACCGGAGAAGAGGCGCGCGGCGTCCCGGCCGCGCGGGCCCTTCGGGGTAGTCCTCCCCTCTGTTCTGCCCACCAGCGGCCCCGCACTCACGTTTCCCCCGACCGGCCCTGGTCGTTGGGGGAGCGTGAACCACACAGCGAAGAGCGCACGGCCCGGCTCGGCCGCCGTGCTGACGTGGGCAGGACTGCTGACCGTGCTGGCCCTCCTGACCGGCTGCACCGACACCCGGGAGGCCCTGCTCAACGGCAAGGCGCGGTCACCCGGCGACGCGATCAGCATCTTCCCCGAGGACGGCGCGAAGGATGTCGACGAGGAGACCCGGATCGCGGTGAAGGTCCCCGACGGGCGGCTGGAGAGCGTGAAGGTGATGCGGATCGAGGACGCGCAGCAGCAGACGGTGGCCGGGCGCATCGCCGAGGACGGGCGCTCCTGGGCGCCGGAACCCCGGGTGGCCCGGCTCGCCCTCGCCGCGAAGTACAGCATCGACGCGGTCGCCGTGGACGGTGCGGGCCGCCGCTCGGCCCGGCACGCCACGTTCACCACGCTGGTCCCCGGACACCGCTTCATCGGCTACTTCAAACCGGAGAACCGGTCCACCGTCGGCACCGGCATGATCGTCTCCTTCTCCTTCAACCGGCCGATCGCCGACCGGGCGGCGGTGGAGAAGGCCATCCGGGTGACGTCCGATCCGGCGGTGGAGGTCGCGGGCCACTGGTTCGGAAAGGACCGGCTGGACTTCCGGCCGAAGGCGTACTGGAAACCCGGCACCGAGGTCACCGTCGACATCGGGCTGCGGGATGTCGAGGGCGCCCCGGGGGTCTACGGCAGCCAGGACAAGACGGTCGTCTTCACGGTCGGCCGCTCCCAGGTCTCCCGGGTCGACGCCGAGGCCAAGACCATGGAGGTCCGCCGGGACGGGGAGCTGCTCAGCACGGTCCCGATCACCGCGGGGGCCCCGGAGACGACCACGTACAACGGGAAGATGGTGGTCACCGAGATGCACGAGGTGACCCGGATGAACGGGGCGACCGTCGGCTTCACGGACAAGGAGGGCAAGGGCGAGTACGACATCAAGGACGTTCCGCACGCGATCCGGCTCACCACGTCCGGCACCTTCCTGCACGGGAACTACTGGGCCGACGAGGACGTCTTCGGTGAGGAGAACGTCAGCCACGGCTGCATCGGGCTGCGGGACGCGAAGGGCGGCAGCGGTGCCACCCCGGGCGGCTGGTTCTTCGACCGGACCCTCATCGGCGATGTCGTCGAGGTGGTCAACTCGAAGGACAAGAAGGTCGCACCGGACAACGGGCTCGGTGGCTGGAACATGGGCTGGAAGAAGTGGAAGGCCGGTTCCGCGCTGCGGTGAGACTCCCCGGCCTCTCGGCCCCGGCTGCCCCGGGCCCGCCCCGGCACCCCGCGCCACTCGCACAGCTCCCCGGACGACTTGGGACCGAACGGTGACATTCCGGGGGAGTCCACCCCGCTCGCGATGTGATTATCTTGCGGCGGTGCGCATATGCAGCGCGCGGGGGTGCGGGCCATGGCGGGGCCAGGCCGTGCGAGGGGAGACGACCACAGTGAACGGGCAGCCGATATCGGGGGCATCGGCCGGGGCGAGCGGGAAGCGGCGCGGCGGACCGGGGCTGTGGGCCCTGGTTCTGGGAGCACTGCTGTTGCTGGTGACGGCGTGCGGCGGAGGTGCCGGCGCGGACGAGAGGAAGACGCCGGCCGGCGGGACGAAGACCGAGGACACGAGCGCCTCGCAGGCGGTGGTGACCATCGCGCCGAAGGACGGCGCGGATTCCGTGGCGACCAGCGGCGCGCTGAAGATCAGCGCCGCGCAGGGCAAGCTGACCACGGTGAAGGTCGCCGACCCCGAGGGCAACGAGGTCGAAGGCACGATCGCGGCCGACGGCGCGAGCTGGACGCCCGAGCGGCACCTCGCCGCCTCCACCAAGTACACGGTGCACGCGGTCGCCAAGGACGCCAAGGGCCGTGAGTCGGCGAAGGACACCACCTTCACCACGCTGGTTCCGGCGAACACCTTCATCGGGCACTACACGCCGGAGGACGGTTCCACCGTCGGCGTCGGCATGCCGGTCTCCATCAACTTCACCCGGGGCATCACCGACCCGGACGCGGTGGAGAAGGGCATCAAGGTGACGGCCGAGCCGGCCGTCGAGATCGAGGGCCACTGGTTCGGCAACGACCGCCTCGACTTCCGGCCGGAGAAGTACTGGGCGGCGGGCACCAAGGTGACCGTCGAGCTCAACCTCGACGGCGTCGAGGGCCGGCCGGGCGTCTACGGCAAGCAGGCCAAGACCGTGAAGTTCACCATCGGCCGCAGCCAGGTCTCCACCGTCGACGCGAGCACGAAGCGGATGAAGGTCGTCCGCGACGGCAAGGAGATCAAGGACATCCCGATCTCCGCGGGCGCCCCGGCGACGACCACGTACAACGGGCAGATGGTCATCAGCGAGAAGCTGAAGGTGACCCGGATGAACGGCGACACCGTCGGCTTCGGCGGCGAGTACGACATCAAGGACGTGCCGCACGCGATGCGCCTGTCCACCTCGGGCACCTTCCTGCACGGCAACTACTGGGGCGCCTCGTCCATCTTCGGCAACACCAACACCAGCCACGGCTGTGTGGGTCTGCGTGATGTGCGCGGCGGCTACGACAACCAGACCCCGGCGGCCTGGTTCTACAACAGGTCGATGATCGGTGACGTGGTCGTCGTGAAGAACTCCCAGGACAAGCAGATCCAGCCGGACAACGGCCTCAACGGCTGGAACATGGACTGGGAGGAGTGGAAGAAGTAGTCCTTCCTCCACCCCACGCCTCGTGCGCGTGAGCGGGCCCGGTGCTGTGACCAACGGCACCGGGCCCGCCCGCGTTAGCACTGGTTAACCTGCCTCCATGACTGTGAGCCTCGAAGTACGTGACAACGTCGGCACGATCCGGCTGGACCGGCCGCCGATGAACGCTCTGGACGTGGCGGTCCAGGACCGGCTGCGGGAGCTGGCCGAGGAGGCCACCCGGCGCGATGACGTGCGCACCGTGATCCTCTACGGCGGCGAGAAGGTGTTCGCGGCGGGCGCGGACATCAAGGAGATGCAGGCGATGGACCACACGGCGATGGTGCTGCGGTCCAAGGGCCTCCAGGACGCGTTCACCGCCGTCGCCCGCATCCCCAAGCCGGTCGTCGCCGCCGTCACCGGATACGCGCTCGGCGGCGGCTGCGAACTGGCGCTCTGCGCCGACTTCCGGATCGCCGCGGACAACGCCAAGCTGGGCCAGCCGGAGATCCTCCTCGGACTGATCCCGGGTGCGGGCGGCACCCAGCGCCTCGCCCGGCTGATCGGTCCTTCCCGGGCCAAGGACCTCATCTTCACCGGCCGCATGGTCAGGGCGGAGGAGGCCCTGACGCTCGGTCTGGTGGACCGGGTGGTGCCCGCCGCCGAGGTGTACGAGCAGGCGCACGCCTGGGCCGCCCAGCTGGCGAAGGGGCCCGCGCTGGCGCTGCGCGCGGCCAAGGAGTCGGTGGACGCCGGACTGGAGACGGACCTCGACACCGGGCTCACCATCGAACGGAACTGGTTCGCCGGACTCTTCGCGACCGAGGACCGCGAGCGGGGCATGCGCAGCTTCGTCGAGGAGGGGCCGGGCAAGGCCACCTTCCGCTGACCGTTGGTCGGAACGGGGGGTCGTTGCGGGGGTTCATCCGTGCGAGCGGATTATCCGGGCCTTAAGGCAACCTTAAGGCCCGGCGCCCCCCTCGGCGTGGCAACCCTCGTAGTGCGGGGCATCGCCCCAGCTCACCGGGGCTCTTCGAAGTGCTGTCCTGCCAGAGGCATATGTCAAAAGCCTCCTGCGGAATGATTCGTTCCGGGGGGCGGATTCCTCCGGAACGGCCCCGGACGCCGATGTGTGCGGCCATGATGGTGGACATGGCGGGCCTGGAGGGTGTGGATCAGCCGCGACCGCGCAGCAGCGCGACAGCGGCACGCTGGACGTCGAGCACGGATGACGAACAGGCGTTCAAAGCGCTGGAGTTGTTCGGAAATCCGACCGAGGGAGAAGTGCGGCTGCCGTCGCGCCCGGAGTCGGCGGCGACGGCGCGGCGGCTCACCTCCTGCGTGGTGCTCCGGCAGTGGGCGCTCTCGCCGCAGACCGCCGAGTACGCGGTGCTGCTCGTCTCCGAACTCGTCGGCAACGCGGTGCGGCACACCGGGGCCCGCGTCTTCGGGTTACGCATGGTGCGCCGCCGTGGCTGGATCCGTGTCGAGGTGCGTGACCCCTCGCGCGGGCTGCCGTGTCTGATGCCGGTGCGCGAGATGGACATCAGCGGCCGGGGCCTCTTCCTCGTCGACAAGCTCTCCGACCGGTGGGGAGTGGACCTGCTGCCGCGCGGCAAGACCACCTGGTTCGAGATGCGGATCTCCGACCGCTGACCGTCGCGGCAGCCTCGCCGGGCGGACCTCGTGCGTGGAAGCCCCGGTGTGCGGAAGCCCCCCCGTGCGCAGAAGCGCCCGGCGTGCAGTGGCTCCCGGCACGCAGAAGCCCCCGGTCGGCCGTGGTGCGGCGCTGCGGGGGCTTCTGTGGGGGGGGCCGTGAAATGGGGGGGTGTGTTCACGGCCGCTTATGACGACCTGGGCCCGGGTCAATGGGGGTCGTGGCACCGACTATGGCAGACGGGTGACCCCGGTGCCAAAGTGGCTTCTCGGGCGATTCTCGTCCTAATCGGTCATTTAGAACATGAATCGCAGGTGTGCTCGGTCACTCGCCTGGCATTCCATGCATTCCTATGGTGACTCATGAATGATTCATAGATCATTCAGGTAATCGGTCAATCGTTATATTTCGCCCTTCCGCCTCTACTGTGTCCCGGGAAACTCCGTGGAACGCGAGGTGGTCGGGCATGGACGGACACAGGGCGCCGGTGCGCCGCCGCGACGCGCTGGGCGCCGGGGCCGGGCTGTTCGCGGCCGCCGCCCTCACGGCGGGCTGCGCGGGTGGCGGCGGCGGGGCGTCCGGTGCCGCCGGCAAGCCCGCCTCCTCACCCCGGTACGAGCCGCCTCCCGCCCCCGCCGCCCCGCGCCGCTTCCCCGGGCTGCCCGTTCAGATCGTCCACGGCCCCCGCAACCGGCCCCGCGTCGCCCTCACCTTCGACGGGCGGGGCGACCCGGAGCTGGCCCGCACCGCACTCGCCCGGATCGAACGGGCCGGCGCCCGCGTCACGGTCCTCGCCGTCGGCAGCTGGCTCGCCGAGCATCCCGGCATGGCCCGCCGCATCCTCGACGGCGGCCACGAGATCGGCAACCACACCGAGCACCACCTCGACCTCGCGGCCCTGGACGAGCGCGCGGCGTACGAGGAGATCACCGCGTGCGCCCGGCGGCTGCGCCGCCTCACCGGCTCCATCGGCACCTGGTTCCGCCCCTCGCCCACCCCGTACGCCTCCCCGCGCGTCCAGCGCCTCGCCCGGCGGGCGGGCTATCCCCATGTCCTGGCCTGCGACGTGGAGTCGCTCGACCACGCGGCCACCGGGGTCGCCGCCGTCACCCGAAAGGTCGCGGGCGAGCTGCGGAACGGATCGGTGGTCGGGATGAGCCTCGGCCGCCCGGTCACCGTCGCCGCGCTGCCCCTGCTCCTCGCGGAGATCGGCCGCCGCGGACTGCACGCGGTGACCGCCACGGAACTGATGAGCTGACCCGCCGACACCTCGTGCGGCTGACCCGTCGACACCCGTGTGGCTGACCCGCTGCCTGCCGCGCGGCCGACCCGTCGACCGTCGCGCACAGGAGCACGATGGCCCGGTCGGGCGACCTGCGTGGCATGCGCGGCTTGCTGTGTCTTTGTCCACCGGCGAGGATCGGGCCGTGATGTTCTCCGGCCCCCCTGCCGACCCGGCCGCGCCGACCGGCCCCGGCATACCCCCTGTCGCGGCGGCCACCGGCGTGCCGTCCGCGCGGCCCGACGCGTCCGCCGACGGTGCGCCCGGACGCCGGTCGACGACCCCGGTCCTGCTGTGCGCCGCCGGTGTCCTGGCGCTGCTCATAGCCCTGTTCGGCCCAGGGCTCATGGCGCGGGGAACGGGCGAGCTGCGCATACCCGGCGCGGGGCTCACCACTGTGCTCCGCACCGTCCTCTTCACAGCCCTCGCCCTCCACCTGGGCGAACTCCTCGCCCCGCAGCTCATCCGGCCGGTCCGCGGCCGCCCCCGTACCGCCGTGCGGAGCTGGGCGGTGTACGCCTCGTTCGCCGGGGCCGCCGCCGCGGCCGGGCAGATCGCCCAGCTCGCCGCCGTCAGCGACCTCGGGATCACCGAGACCTACGGCACCCGCGAGGGCGGACTGCTCCTCCTGATCGCCAACGGCCTGGCCCTCGCCGCGCTCTGCGCCCGGACCCGCCGCCCGGCCCTCGCCCTGGCCCCGCTCGCCGTCGTGATCGGCGCGGAGGCCCTGCGCGCGCACCCGGAGGCGTACAGCCCCGAGATCGGCGCCGCCCTCACCGTCGTCCACCTGACCGCCGCCTCGCTGTGGACCGGCGGACTGCTGTACGTCCTGCGCACCATGTGGCTCTGGCGGGGCACGCCCGTCGCCGCCCGCGCGCTGCTCGGCCGGTACGCGCGCCTGGCGATCTGGCTGTACGTCGCCCTCGCCGCCACCGGCACCGCCTCCGCCCTGCGCCGACTCCCGCTGGACGTGGTGTTCACCTCCGCCTACGGGCGCACCCTGCTGCTCAAGCTGATGCTGATGGCCGTGGTCAGCGCGCTGGCGGTGGCGGCCCGGCGGCGCATGCTCCGCGACACCGACCCCTCGGTCGCGCACCGCCTCGCCCGCCGCGAACAGGCCGTGCTGGGCGCGGTCGTGGTCATCTCGGCGGTCCTCACCGTCGCCCCCGACCCGCACTGGATCTCGACGAGGCCCTAGGCCCTGTCGTCAAACTACCGTCTGCCGCGCTACGGGCGACGACGGCAGTTTGACGACAGGACCTAGGACCGTTTCCGGTACGGCTCCCAGCCCCGCAACTCGTCGTCGCGCGGGGCCAGGACGAGAGCCGGGGCTCCCGGACCGAAGAACCGCACCGGCCGGGACGCGTCCCAGGACGGCCAGCCCGGGTCACCCGTCGCCGCGAAGGCCACCCATGCCCGGTGCATCGCGTCCGCCAGCTCCTGCGGGGCGTCCGGGCCGGTCAGGGCGGCCGTGTCGGGGTGGGCGAGCGTGTCGAAGACGAAGCCGAGCTCCAGCGCGTGACAGGCGCCGAGCCGCTGTACGGGGGAGGGCCAGCCGAACTCGTAGACGTACGTGGACCCCGGCGCGTCCGTCCGGGCGTCGGCCAGCCGGTTCAGGGGCACCCGCAGCAGCAGGTCCGTGGCGAGGGCACCGAGGATCTCGCCCGGCGTGGCGTCGGGGCGGTTGCCCCGGTAGGTGCGGGCGGTGGCGCTCGGGACCCTGAACTTCAACAGGGCGAGACGGAGCTTCAGGCGGCTGATCCGTTCGGTCAGGCCGCCGGGGACGAACCAGAGGCGGTACTCCTCGGTGTTCGCCCCCATCAGCAGGTCGATCCCGGCCGCCGTGCCGGTACGCAGCGCGTCGGCCGGGTTCCGGGTCAGCAGCTCGCCGTCCACCACGAGCTGGAAGGAGGTGCGGCCGGTCAGCGGGTTGCCGCCGCTGGTCACCTCGGTCTGCGCGGTCAGCAGGGCGTCCGGGGCCACGGCGGCGAAGGCGGCGGCCGTCGCGGGCACCCCGAGCCGCTTGGCGATCAGCTCGGTCGTCCCGCCTGCGGCCTCGGGGGGCAGGGCTGCGGGTGCCCCGCTCTGGAGCACCGCCCGCCGGAACAGCCCTGCCGCCCGGTCCGTGGCCAGCAGGGCCGCGATGCTCACCGCCCCCGCCGACTCCCCGGCCACCGTCACCCGGTCCGGGTCGCCGCCGAACGCCGCGATGTTGTCCCGCACCCACTCCAGGGCGGCCAGCTGGTCCAGCAGCCCCCGGTTGGCGGGCGCGTCCGGGAACACCCCGAAGCCCTCCACACCCAGGCGGTAGTTGACGGAGACCAGCACCACCCCGTCCCGGGCGAACGCGGACCCGTCGTACACCGGCACCGCGGACGAGCCGTGCAGCAGCGAACCGCCGTGGATCCACACGAGGACGGGAAGCCCTGTGGCGCCCGGCTTCGGCGAGGGCGTCCACACGTTGAGGTTGAGCCACTCCTCGCCCGGCACCGCCGGGTCCGGAAGCAGCCGGTCCAGCGGCGGGGCGTAGGGCCGTTTGGGGGCCGTCGGCCCGTACGCGAGGGCCTCCCGCACTCCCGTCCACGGCTCCGGCGGCTCGGGCGCGCGGAACCTCCGGGCACCCACCGGCGCAGCCGCGTACGGGATGCCCCGGAAGACCGCGACCCCCTTCTCCACCGCACCGCGCACGGTGCCGTGCACGGTCCTCACCCGCACGTTCTTCACTCGCACGTTCGTCACCCGTACGTCCGTCACGTGCCGACCCCTCTCGCGGTGCGGTGGCGCTTGGGCCTCCTCGTGTACGCCTACTTCAGATAGACCAGCCCGTCCGTGGTGAGGGTCGGGCGGCCCTTCTCGCCGTCGGCGTAGACGTATGCCTGCCCCGAAGTGGCGGCCCGCGACACCACCCAGGCGGCTGACCGGCCGAGGAAGGTCCAGGTCAGGCGGGCGTTCTTGGCGCTGCTGGTGGAGGATCACCGGGTGCCGGACACCGGGGCGACGGTGAGGCCGGCGGGGCGCCCCTGGGACACGCTTGCGAGCGAGCCTTCCATGCGATCGGACCGGATCTCGGTGTCTCGCGCCCTGGGCCGGGGAGCGCCCGCTCCCCGGCCCAGGGCGGGCCGGTCAGGCGGCGAAGTACTGGGACAGGGACTCCCGTTCGTCGCGTTCCACCAGGTCCGGGCGGGTGTAGCGCTCGGCGCGCGCGTGGTAGTCGAAGTCACCCCGCACGAGTCCCCGGTAGTCCTGGACGCAGCGTTCCAGGGCCGCCCGGGTGGGTCCTGTGATGCCCGCCGCGTCGATTTCCTCCAGCAGTTCCTTTTCCGCGCGGTGTACCCGCTCGGCTATCCGGGCCAGTTGAACCCCGGCCTCGTCGATGGCTTCCTGGAGGGTCGATCCCCGGTCGCGCTGAATGAGCCGTACGGCATTGTGCTCGTATCCGAGTGCCGCCTCCTTCTCGAACGAGCAGATGTCGTTGCAGAGCCCCGAGTGATCGGTCACCGCGTTCCGCAGGGCGATATACGCGGGGAGGCTGCGGGCAGAATCCGGGAGATCGATTCCGGCGGTGATCTCATGCAGATCCAGGAACGGCTGCATGGCCACGGAATCCCGCCGGTGTTTGGTGAATTCCGCCCGGCTCGGCACCTGGCCGGCGGCGCGTTCCACCGCCTCGGCGTAGTACGTCCACAGCCAGGCGGCGGTGTCCCGCCGGAACTGCCGGTTCCACTGCGGCGAACGGTCCCGGCAGGTCCGGTCCCGCAGCCCGGCGAGGGCCCGCTCCATCGGCCCGCGCGGCGCGGCTCCGTCGAAGACGTCCACCAGCCGGGTGATTGCCGCCTCGCACATCAACGGGTCGCGCCCGGCGGGGCCGTCGTCGAACTCGTCGTCCACCAGGAAGGCCCAGAACAGCCACTGGCAGAAAAGATCGAGATGCTCCTGCGAGGCCTTCGGGAAGATGAGGGATATCCACAGTTCGGGCCGGGTGCGGATCATCTTCCGACGGGCGGGCACGGACAGATTCAGCCCTTCGGATTCGGCCCATTCCCAGGCGGCCTGCCGGGTTTCGGCCAAGCCCGGATTGCACCCTGCACTCTGGAACGGCATGTGAAACGCCGGTAACGTGATCTGGCTCATTTGCTGCCCCTCGTCGAATGGATGCGGACGGACGAAGCGAACGGCGCATTTGGCGGGGCCGGGGCCCCGGAGCAGGGTCGGCGGCCGGTGGGGGCGATCGCGTCACCATGCGTGAGACATAGTCAACCCCCTGTTGAGGGCTGGAGGGAAGCCGTTTGTGACCGAAAGTGCATGATCATCTTGAAGTCTCTGAACATCTGTGGGCATCTCTGAGCAGTTGATGAACCTCTGGGACTGTTCGTGATTCCCGGGGTGGTTGGTGGGCAGTAGGCAGTAGGCAGTAGGCAGTAGGCAGTAGGCAGCGGGTGGCGGTGGCGGGTGGCTGCACGATGCCGGTGTCAGGTGCGCTGGAAGAACTCGACCTCGCCGACCGCGATCGGCCGGCCCGCGCCCTGCCCCGCCGCGTCCCGCAGGACCAGCCGGACGGAGACGACATCGCTGATGCCCATCCGTATCGTCTGCTGCCCGGGCTTGTCGTTGAGCGTCACGGCCTTCTCGTGGACCGTGCCGTCCGCCGTGGTGACGAGCAGGTCCGCCCCGATGGGCCGCGCACCCCGGCGGAACTCCTGCGGCTCCTTGGAGACCCCGGTGTGCACGACGACGCCGACCAGCCGGAACGGCTTGTCGAAGGAGCACGTCAGCGAGTCGCCCAGCGCGGGCGCACCCCAGTACTTGTTGGTCAGCCCGTCGATGGCCGCGCTCGCCGGATGACCGGGCGCCGCCGCGCTCGCGCTCACCGCGGAGGGGCTGATCTCCGCGGTGCCGCCGAGCTTGTCCCGTACGTCCTCGAAGAGATAGCGCCCGTACGGCACCAGCATGAAGCCCGCGAACAACAGCCCGACCAGCACCGTCACCAGCAGGAGCCGCCGCAGACCCCGGCCACCGGACCCGCCCCGCACCCGGCGGCGGAACGGCCACACCGTGCGCCACCACGGCAGGGCGTCGGGCTGCTCACGGACCCGCAACGGGGCGGCGCAACGCCGGCAGAACTGCCGCCCCGGCAGGTTGGGGGTGCCGCAGGCCGGACACGGCGGCCCGTCGGGCGCCTCGTCCGCCGCCACCGGCCGTACGACGGGCCGCCGCGCGACGGGCTTCGCGGGCTGCACCGCCCCGATGGGTTCGTCCGCCGCCGCCCGCGCCTCCGACGCCGACGGCCGGGGCGCGGCTGCGGACAGCGGCACCCCGGGGCGTACGGGCGCGGGCTGCCCGGAAGGTGTGGGGGGCGCGGGAGGCCCGGGGCGTACGGGAGTCGGCCCCGCCGGAGGTGCGATGGCGGGGCGGGGTGGTGTCGGGGTGTGTTCGGGGCGCGCGGGAACGGGCTGCGCTGTTGGCTCGGGGGGAGCCGTCGGCTCGGGGCACGCCGAGGCGGCGGGTCGCGAGGAGGCGGCGGGTTGCGCCGTGGTGGCGGGGCGCGCGGACGTGGTGGGCTGCGCCGACGGCTCGCGTCGCTCCGCGCCCGTGGGGGCGGAACCGGCCGGGGACGGGGGCGCAACAGGGACTGGCGGTGCGGGCGTCGCCGACGAACGCTCGGCAGGTTCAGATTCAGGCTCCGGCTCCGGCTCCGGCTCCGGCACGCGGAGTGCCGAAGCGCCCGAGGCCGCCGACGCCGGTGTCCGGTCCGGGCTTTCGGACGCGTCGCGGCCACCGGAAGCCGTCTGCTCGGGTGCGCGGCGGAGTGCGGGCGGGGTGGGCTCGGCGGCCGAGGGCCCGGGCTCCATCCGGGCGTCCGGGGCCGGTTCCGGAGCCGGTTGAGGCTCCGGAGTCGGGCCTGGCACAGGAAATGGCTCCGGAACCGAAGTCGCGTCCGGAACCTGAGTCGGCCCCGGAACCTGAGTCGGAACCTGAGTCGGAACCGGAGTCGGCACTGGAGTCGGGCCTGGCGCCGGAGTCGGCTCCGGGGCCGGACTCGAAGCCGGACTCGCACCCGGGTCCGCACCCGGTCCCGCACCCGGCCGGGATGGCCTGCTCGGCTGCGACGACCACCCCAGGTAGCCTCCGCAGCTGCCGCAGAAGTCGTCGTCCTCGCCGTTGGCCGTACCGCACGCCGGGCACGAACGCATCGCGTCAGCCTCCTGTCTGTTCGGGCTCTTCGGGCGGGCCCGGCAGGACCTCCACCCGGCAGGTGAGGTGGACGGGGCACGAGGCCGTGACGACGTCCAGGACGCGGCGGGCGTCCACCGCGTCGTCGTCGCGCACCGGCCAGACCCGGACGAGCAGTTCCCCGGACGGCGGCGGCGGAAGGGCCGCACCCGGGGTGGCCGACCACGTGGCGCCGCCGCCGTCCAGGACCTCCGCGTGCACCCCGCAGCAGAGCCGCAGGCGCTCCACCAGACCGCGCCGGGTGCCGCGCCACCGGTGCAGCTCGACGGCGCGGGCGACCACGGCCCGGCGCAGCTCCACCGGCCACGCGGGATCGACGTCCACTCCCACCCAGGACGCCAGCCACGGCAGGAAGTCGGCCGGGGCGAGTGCCGGGTCGACGTAGGCGGGCAGGTTGTCCAGCGTCGACAGGACCGGGGCCAGGACCGTGTCCAGGCCCGCCGTGAACCGCTGGGCCAGGTCGTCGTCCGCGTACAGGGCGGGCAGCAGGTCGCCGATCGGATAGCGGCTGGGCAGCCCGGGTACGGAGGCCCGGCTCACGCGCCCTCACCGGGCCCGCTCGCGGTGACGACCACTTGGTGCTGGTGCGAGAAGACCAGGGCCCCCGGCGCGACGTCGATCCGCTCGACCGCGGCCCCGCGCCGCCCGGTGATCGGGTCGGCCGGGAACAGCCGGAGCTCCTCCACGAGACCGGCCCCCTCCACGTTCTGGAGCACGGCGAAGACCTCCCCGTACTGCACCGGCCTGCCGAACGGCCAGCCCCGGCCGTCCGCCCCGCCCCGCAACGGGTCGATGTGGTGGAACAGCGCCTCCAGGGCGGCCGCCCGGACCCGGTCCTCGTCGCCGGGGGCCGCCACCAGCCGGGCCACCACCGTGACACCCTGGTACGCGGGCGGCTCCACCACCAACCGGGTCCCGACCAGCCGCCGTTCGTCGAGCCGTGCCGTCACCGCCGCGAGGACCGGGTCCGTGGGGATCAGCTGCTCGAACCGGAGCCGGCCGTCCTCGTCGGCGACCGCGTCGGGCACCAGCAGCACCCGAACCGCACCCGCCTCGCCCGCGACGGCGGGCAGACACCGCACCCGGCGCAGCGAGGGCGCGGCCTCCCGGGCGATGACCTCGTAGTCCTCGGCCGTGACGGCCCGTTCCTGCACCCGCAGGATGTTGGGCGCCCGCACCTTCGCGTTCTCCACGGTCTCCCCGTCGACGCCCCCGGTCGCCGCCTCCCGGTTGTTGACGCCCGCGACGTACGGCACCGAGCTGCGCAGCACGGAGATCGCGCCCCGGGCGACGTTCCCGGCCGCGCCGCCGCCGGTCCGGTAGCGCGGGACACGGAGCTGGGCGCCCTTCTCCGGGACCGCGCCGTACGCGCGCATCGTGCCGTCCGCCTCCCGCACCTCCGGCGGGAACGCGAACTCGCCCGACACGGCGTCGATCCGGACGTGCCGGTCGCCGGGGAGCGACGCCCCGAAGTGCTCGACGGGCGTCCAGACCTGCCAGCCGTCGTCGGCCGACACCTGGACGACCGGCGGGTCCCCGTCCAGCAGGAGCGGCACCCGGCTCACCGAGAAGCGCTGCCCGGCGACGCCCTCCGACACCCCGAGGGGCACGTCGAGGACGGTCTCCGCGTGCTCCACGGCCGCCGTGCCGCCGACGGTGAACACCTCGGCCTCGCGGATCGTCGGCGACTCGGAGTAGAACGGCTGGCCCGGCTCCGGCGCTGTGACCCGGCAGCGCAGCCACCCCGCCCGGGTTCCCGCCACGACGGACGCGGTGTGCCCGGCCGGGACGAACACCACGACCTCGCCGGGCCGGTTGAGCCCGCCGGTGCTGTCGGTGCCGGTCGCGCAGGCCACCCAGCGGGCCCCGTCCCACGCCTCCCACACCAGCGGCGGCTGCCGCGGATCGACGCCCACGCCCTCCACCCGGCTGTCCAGGCGCACGGCGACGATGCACCGGGGCACGGCCGTCGGCAGCCCGAACAGCAGGGCGTCCCCGGGCTCGGGCCGGGACTGGAAGCACGGGATGTCCTTGCCCGCACCGAGCGGCGCGGTCCGGTCCGTCTGCTCGCCCGACACCGGCGCGGTGACCAGCCGGACCAGCGAACTCGGCAGGATCGGCAGGTCCCGGGAGGTGGAGAACACCACCGGCTCCTCGGCCTCGCCGCGCGCGGTCGCCACCTCCGTACCGGCGGGGAGGCGCACGGTCTCCGGCTGCGGGGCGGACAGCCAGAAGTCCACCTCGGCCCGCGCCACCGTCGGCGGGAAGAGCGTCACGCCCAGCAGGTCCAGGAAGGCCGCGTAGTTCTTGTCGGGCACCCGGTTCAGCCGGTACAGCAACTGGTCGACCATGTACGCGAACGTCTCGATCAGCGTGACCCCGGGGTCCGACACGTTGTGGTCGGTCCACTCGGGGGAGCGCTGCTGGACGTACCGCTTGGCCTCGTCGACGAGCTGCTGGAAGCGCCGGTCGTCCAGGTTGGGGGAGGGGAGTGCCATCAGCGCGTCCTCGCTTCGGCGGAAACCTCTGTGGAACCTTCGGCGGAACCCGCTTCGGACGGGATCGTGTAGAAGGGGAAGACCAGGTTGCGCAGGTCGTTGGTGGCCCGCACGGTGTAGTGCACGTCGATGTAGAGCGTGCCCTCCTCGATCGCGTCGAACGCGATCACCACGTCCGTCACCTCGATGCGCGGCTCCCACCGCTCCAGGGAGGCGCGGACCTCCTGCGCGATCCGCCCGGCCGTCGCCCCGTCGCCGGGCGCGAAGACGTAGTCGTGGATGCCGCAGCCGAACTCCGGGCGCATCGGCCGCTCGCCCGGCGCGGTCCCGAGGATCAGGCCGATCGCCTCCTCGATCTCGCGGTCCCGCTCGACCAGGGCGATCCCGCCCGTCGGCCCGACCCGCAGCGGGAAGCCCCAGCCGCGTCCGATGAATCCGCCGCCGCTCACATCGGACCCCCGATCAGGACGTTGAACGCGCCGCTGACGATGGGCGCGCCGCAGCTGGTGGTGTCCCGCATCCGGGCGGCGGGCAGTCCGCCGATCAGCACCTGACCGGCGAGCGCGGCGGCCGGGTTGGGCATGATCACGTTGCCGGGTCCGAGCGCCGCGTGCGGGGGGACCACGCACACGTGCAGGCTCCCGGTGACGGCCGCGGGCCGGCCGCCGATGAGCACGGTGGCGACGGCGACCGCACCCGGGGGCGGGGTGCCGATGAGACCGCCGTGTGCGGTGCTGTCGCCCGTGCGGGCTGCGGGGGGCATGGCCGGGGTTCTCCTTGCTGTGAAAGGGACTTCAGGGGTGAGGGGCCAGAGGTGAGGGGCCAGGGGCGTACGGGCGCGGGGAGTCAGTTGATCCTGATGAGCTTGGCCTTGAGGACGGCGAGCAGCCCGCCGTCGACGGTGACCCCCGTCTTGCCGTTGACGGTCACCGAGCGGCCCTTGATGTTCACGTCGCCCGTACCGGCGTCGAGGGTGATGCCGGCGGCGGAGAGCGTCACCGAGCTCAGCTCCCGGCCGCCGCGGGCCTTCACCGACAGCCTGATCTCGCCCTTCTTCTCGTCGAGGACGACGTCGAGCCGCTTGTCACCGGTTGCCAGCCGCACGCCCGCCGGGCCGCGCGGGGCGTCCAGCAGCTCCAGCCGGTTGCCCGAACGGGACACCAGGGAACGGCGGTTGACCTTCCCGCTCGTCGGGTCGACCAGCGGGACGTCGTGCGCGGACGGCTTGTCGACCCCGTTGTAGAGGCCGCCGAGCACGTACGGGCTGTCCAGCAGCCCCTGCTCGAACCCGACCAGCACCTCGTCGTTGACCTCGGGGCTGAACACCCCGCCGCCGCCCTGGCCGCCCCACTGCACCGTACGGACCCAGTCGGTGACGTACGTGTCGTCCAGCCAGGGGAACTTCAGCCGCACCCAGCCGCGTTGGCCCCGGCCCTCCTCGCGGATGTCGGTGACCACCCCGATCGCCAGCCCCGGCATGCGCGGACCGCGCGACGGGGCGCTGCCGCCGGTGGCCAGCCCGGCCAGCGAACGGTCCGGCGAGGCGCTGACGATCACCGTCGTGCGGTAGCCGGTGTCCGGTTCGAGGACGTGGTGCGCGGCGGTCGCGGTGTAGCGGCCGGAGAACGCGGGCCCCACGTTGCCGAGCGCCACCGGCTGGCCCGCCCGCAGCTGCGGGTTCCCGTAGGCGACGGCTTCGATCTCCCCGAACCCGGAGCTGACCGAGGCGGCGAGCGCACCGGCCACCGCGGTCGTCTCCGCCTGCGTCCGGTAGGGGGTGTCCGCGATCGTCGTCCGGGCGTTGGAGCCGAACGCCCCGGCCGCCAGCGACGGGCTCATCCCCGGGGTGACGGTGTCGCTGCGGATGGACTGCTGCCGGGCCACCAGCCGCGTCTTGGTGTCGACGTTCCAGCCGCGCACCTCGACGCTGTCCGCCCCGTCCGCACCGGTCAGCACCGCCCGCAGGGCCACCAGGTTGTTCCCGTACTCCAGGACCATCGGGTCGCGCGTCGCGGAGGTCGACGGCGCGGGGGCCGAAGCGGCGGGCTTCGGCTTGGTGAACTGGAGCAGACCCTTGTCGTCCACCCGCACCACCGCCCCGCTCTCGGCCGCGAGGTGCTGGAGGAACTCCCAGTCCGACACGTTCGGCTGGGTCAGCTGCTTGTACGTGATCGGCGCGGCCTCCACCTTCCCGCAGGCCAGCCCCGCACCGGCGGCGACCTTGCGCACGATGTCCGCCGTCTTCATGTTCCGGAACGCCATGACCTTCCGGCCGCGCTGGAGCCGGTGCGCCTTGGAGAACGCCCGCACGACCGTGAACGAACCGGTGGTGTCGCTGTCCAGCTCGACCGCGGTGACCTCCCCGGTGAACAGCCGCTCGCGCACCCGCTCCTGCACGGTGACCACGGAGATCTTCAGCGGGGTGCCGATGGTGAGGCCCGTCGCCGTGAGGAACGTGTGGTCCGGGTCCCGGTACATCAGCACGGCGGCGTCCGGCAGCCCGACGTTCTCGTCGACGACACAGCTCACCAACTGCGCGGCCCAGGCGTCCGGCAGCTCGCCGGGCGCCTCGACGATCGGGTCGGCGGCGAAGGACCGGCCGGGGGATGTCGAGGTCACCGGCCGTCCTCCGCCCGGTGGTCTTCCAGCCCCGGCACCAGAAGCTCCCTGCCCGGGGTCAACTGCATGGGGTCGTCGATGTCGTTGGCGGCCGCGATGGTGCGCCAGGCGGTGGCATCGCCGTACTCCCGCCAGGCGAGCAGCGGCAGACTGTCCCCGGCCACGACCCGGTGCGTACGCCGGGCCTCCTTCGAACCCGACGTGGGGTTCTGGCCTGCCGGGTCCACGCTCGCCTCCTCGATGGAGAGGGAACAGGTGGCGCGGAGCGGCTTCCCGTCGACGTCGAAGAGCGTGTACGACACGGAGAGGCTGGAGAGCACCCCGTCGAACGAGGTCGTCTTCGCCGTGCCCCAGTCGAACCGCACCCACGGGCTTGAGGGCGTCTTGCGGGCCAGGCTGCTCGGGGTGGGGACACAGGCGGTCATCAGCTGTTCGACCGCCTTCTCCACCGAGTTGTCGTGGGTGGCCGTGGCGTCGAGGAAGACCTCCAGCGACAGGGACCGGGGCCCGCTGCCGACGAACTCGGGCAGCGCGGACTGCCCGGCCGTCCGGGACGGAGTGCGCCGCCACTCGGTGCTCTTGCTCAGCGACAGCTTCGCGGGGTTGAACTGCAACGTGAGCCGGGCGAGCGTGCCGCCGGGCTTGGCGCCGACGGACGACGGCGGTTCCATGATGGTCAGCTGGGCGCGAGCGCGGCTCGCACGGGCAGCGGGTGACATTGCGTTCCTCCTTTCTCTGGGCCGATGCGGTCGTGGTGGTCGAGCTCGTCAGGAGGGCTCCAAGCCCTCGTGGGCGATCTCCAGCGTCTCGATCGCCGCCTGGGAGTTGGCCGGGTCGAAGGAGGGCCCCTGCCAGCGCACCGGCACGATCCCCTGCACCTGCCAGCTGATGATCCGGCTGAGGTCCGGGCGCAGCGCCACGATCTCGCCGTCCTTGGGCTCGACCCGCTGGATCGTCTCGTTGAGCCAGCGCGCGATCTTGAGCGTGTCGGCGGTGACGGGGCGGGTCAGCGTGATGTTGGTCCAGGTGATCCGCCCCGGCAGCTGCCAGGTGAAACCGTTGTTGCCGCCCTCGGCGTACGTCTCCATCTCCACCTCTGCGCCGAGGCCCGAGCAGGTGTGGAACGCGCCCAGGTCGCTGCCGCCGATCGCGAGCTTGAAGAACACGCTCGTGGCGAAGATGTTGTCCGTCATGGGTCAGTCTCTCGTCCGTCTTCTCGGCTGTCTCTGTCTGTCTCTCGTACGGGGTCGGGGAGGCGCGCCCCCGGGCTCAGCGGCGGCCGTCGTGCAGCCGCCCGGCGCGTTCCCGGCCCCGGCGCAGGTCGGCGCGGATGAGCCGGCTCACCGGGTCGAGCAGCCGACGGGCCAGCTCTTCCATGTCCGCACCGCTGAGCCGGTTCGCGGCGGGAGGCCCCTCGGCGGGCTCCGCGGACGCGTTGGGCGACGCGTTGTTCGACGACGTGTGGGGCTTCGTCTGGACCGCCCGGACCGGAACGCCGGTGATCCCGGCCTCCGCGGCCCGCTGGACCGCCCGCGCGGCGGCCGGTGCGGGGGGCCTGGGCGGAACCCGTGCGGAGAGCCCGGGCGGAGACGCCGGGGCCGCACCGCCCCCGGGCACCGGCCCGGCGGCCTGGAGCCCGGCACTTTCGGGCACCACGGGCAGCACCATCCGCTGGACGGGCACGGCGGCCTCGCCCGCCCCGGCCGATGCGGGCGGATGCGGCCGTACGACGGGAGCGGGCCGCGCGGAACGGGACGGTGGAGCCGGCCGCCCTGGCTCCCGCCCTGCCGTCGACGCGGGCGTGGGTCGGTGCTGGGGCGTGCGGCCGCCCGCCGGGTCGCCGCCCGCGCCTGTCGCGCTCTCGGCCGCCACGGCACGTTGGACGGTGCCGCCGGAGGCCGCGGCGGCGTTGGTGCGGAGGAGGGGAGCGGTCCGCCCGGGGGCCGTACCCGAGGGCGCCGAAGGCTGCGGGGCGGTGCGGCGCTGCGCGGTCGGACGGTTCCCGGAGCCGGGTGACGGCGCGTCGGGGCCCGGTTCGGCCCGCGGTACGTCACGCCGCCAGGTGGCCGAGACGACCGGCCGGGCCGTGACGCCCGCCGCTGCCGTACGCGGTCCCGAAAAGCCTTCTGCGGCACCGGTGTTCACGGTCAGGGCCCGGTCCGGGAGCAGAGTCCTCGCCCGCTGGACGACAGGCGTAGCCGCCCCGCCGCCGGAGGACCGCGCCGCCTCCCGTTCCGGGCCGATCGGCCGGATGCGTACCGGGGCCGGGGGAGTGGCGGGGGATGATGCCGTACGCGTACGCGTACGCGTACGGGGCTCGGCCTCGGTTCCGGAGTGGTTGCGGGCGGGTGCCCGGTCACCGTCCACCGCGCGCTGCACGGCGGCGGGTTCGGACGCTGGCGGGGACCCGGCGGACGCCGAGCGCACGGGCATCGCGGGCGCGCCCGAGGAGGCCGGAGGGGGCGTCGGAGCGGGTGTGGCAGCCGCTGCCGGACCGGGCCCCGGACCGGCCACCTGCGGTGTGCCGGGGGACCGGCGGTCGCCGAGCAGCGGTACGCCGTTGCCGACCCGGGCGGTCGGCGGCAGCGAGGGGAGCGGCGCGCCGATTCCAGCGCGCGTACGTCCCCGCGAGCCCGAGGCGTCGGAGGGCTCAGCGCCACCGGGGCTCTGGGCCCGCACCGGAGCGGTGGCCGGTGCCGCCTGCACGGAAGGGGACGGCTGGGGTGGCTGGGGCCGCTGAGACGACTGGGGTGGTTGGGAGGAATGGGGTGATCGAGATTGCTGGGATGGTTGGGACCGTTGGGATGGTTGGGAGGAAGAGCCCGGGGCCGGGGACGGCTGAGTCGGCCGTTGCGTTCGGGGCGCCGCGTCCGACGGTGGCTGTGCCGGGTCCGTGACCTGGCGCTGGAGCACCGGCATCGCCGCCGTGGGCGGTGCCGATGCCGGGCCGGACGGCATGACGGAGGCCGGCCCGTCGGCGCGGGACGGCACGGCCCCGGCGGGCAGTTCGCGCAGCGGCTTGCCCAGGGCGGGCCGTACTGTCTCGGCGGCCGTCGGGTCGGCCGACGACGGGGCGGTCCGCTGATCGGCTGCTGCCCGCTGCACGGCAGGGGTGGTGGTGGCTGTGGTGACGGGAGCGGCCGGTGCGGCCGGTGTGGGGGAGGCTTCGGGCGTGGCGGGCGCGAGTCCGGTGATCTGCCGCAGCGTCATCTGGGGGCGCCGGGCGACGGTCAGCGGAGGGCCGGTCGGCCGGGGGCGTACGGGAGCGGGCCGTGCCATGGCCTGCGCGCCGGACGTGTCGGCGTCCGCCATCAGGCCCATCGGTGAACCGAGGACAGCCCGCTGCGCCGCCGGAGCGGGCCCGTTGGTGCCGGAGGGTCCGGCGGAACCCGGGGAGTTCGGGGAGCCGGAGGAGCGGGGAGCGCCGGAGAGCCCCGACGGTCCGGACGAGGACCCCGACGACCCCGGTGACCCCGACGGCCCGGAGGAGGACCCCGATCGGCCGGAGGATGCCGAGGGGCCGGAGGCACCTGGCGTACCCGAAGACGCTGACCGTCCGGAGGTTCCTGGTGTGCCCGAGGTCCCGGACTGGCCGGAGGATGCCGAGGGGCCGGGGGCACCTGGCGCCGACCGTCCGGAGCTTCCCGGTGTGCCCGGGGCCACTGACCGGCCCGAGGGTCCCGATGGAGCCGAAGCCCCTGACCGGCCCGAGGACGCCGAAGCCCCGGAGGCTCCCGGCGTACCGGAAGACGCCGACCGTCCGGAGCTTTCCGGTGCGCCTGACCGGCCCGAGGACGCCGGCGTACCCGACGACCCCGGTGTACCCGATGACGCCGGCCGACCGGAGGTTCCCCGCGCGGGCGAGCCCCCTGACCGCCCCGAGGGCCCCGACGAACCCGACCTGCCCGAAGCGGCCGACGCGGACGTGGACGTGGACCGGCCGGAAGGTTCCGACGCGCCCGGGGAGCCCGTCCTGCCGGAGTGCCCGGGAGCGGCCGACCGGTCGGAGGACCTGGACGTACCCGAAGACGCCGACGTACCTGAGGAGCCCGGCGAGGCCGAAGCCCCCCGCCGACCGGAGGACGCCGACGGCCCCGAAGATCCCGACGTATCCGAAGAACGCGACCCACCGATCGTCGACCGGTCCGACCGGCTCGACCGCTGGCTCGATCGCTGGACCGACGGCGACCCCGGCTTCGGCTGCCGGCTGCCGCCGGCCGTCCCCGTCCCGGTGCTGTTCCGCCCCGCCGAGGCGGTCGGCAGGTCCGCCACCGGCCCCAACTCCTCGTCCGCAGGCGGGACCGCGCGCAGCAGCAGGGGCCCGCCGGGGGACGTCGTGCGAGCGCTGCCCGGGCGGGCGACCCCGTGGATGAGGCCCACCGGGGCCGACGGCAGGACGGCGTGGCCGAGTTCGCCGCCGAGGGAGGGGTCCTGCCACGAGGCGAGCTGCGAACGGAACCGCAGCCCGTCGCTCACGCCGATCGAGGACCGGGCGACCGTCACCGACGGCGGGGCGACCCGGCGCCAGCCGCCGTCCCAGTCGCCCCCACCGGACACCCCGGCGGACGGGGAGGGCGTGGCGACGGGCGGTGCCGCCGACCCGTCGGCGTCCACGCCCCCGCCGCTCGCGTTCGCGCCGCGACCGCCGCCGTCCCGCGCGGGTGCGCCGGTCCGCTGCCGGTCCGCACGGCGGAACCAGTCACCGAACCCCACTTGATCACCCGCCTTCGTTGACGCGGGTGTTGATCCGCGCTATCTCCCTCACCCACTGCTGACGCTCAGCGTGGGTGAGGTCGAGAATGTCCTCACGCTGCCAATGGAAGTGGTAGGCGACGTACGCGATCTCCTCCCGCAACCGGGGAAGCGCGTACGTCACGATTCCCCCAGGCGCCCACCCGAGAGATCCACCTCGAACGACCCGTGGCACAGCGGGCAGGTCACCGCGGCGTGCGTGTGGCCCTCGCTGTTGATCCGCCGGTAGAAGTCCTGGAGGAACGCCACGTCGGTCGCGTACATCCGCTCGACGACCCCGGCGTGCACGTCGGTGACGGTGCCGAGCCGGGTGATCACCTGGCTCAGCAGCACCACGGACAGATACGCCGGGTTCTCCTTCACCCGCAGGTCGATCTGCGGGCGCAGCTCGTCCCGGGCGGTCGCCAGCCGCATGGTGCCGCTCCGGTGCAGCTGGCCCTCGTCGTCCACGTACCCGCGCGGCAGCTCGAAGGTGAACTCCGTCTGGAGCGTCTCCCGTTCGCGGGAGCGCGGCGCGGCCGGCGCCGGGGCGTGGGCCGGGGCGGGTGCCCCGGTCTCCTCGCGCCCGGCGGAGGAGGTGGCGGCGAGGTTGTCGAGGACCTCTTCGAGGCCGCTGCCCGGCGAAACGGTCCTGCGCCTCATTCGACCACGATCTCCTCGAAGGTGATGGTCACCGTCTCGGTCGCGGCGCTGGACTCGCCCGCCTTGAGGGACGGGCCCTCCCACTTGGAGGCCCAGCCCTGCATCAGCTGGATGCGGCGCACCGTCTCACCGGTCGAGTCCTTGATCTCGATCGTGAGGTTCTGGCGCGCGGTGTCGACGGCGCCGTTGTTGAGCGTCTCCTTGATCCAGGTGGTGAACTCGCTGCTCTTGTCGAGCCCGCGGGTGATCGTCACCTCGCCCGCCTGGCGCGCGCCGGGCTGCTTGCGGATGATCTGCTTGCCCTCGGCGGTCACCTGACGGACCTCGACGACTTCTTCCTCGACGGTCATGCCGCTGATCTCCTGGATGGACTCCACGAGATAGCCGCCGAGCTGAACGCCGAAGACGTGGGTGGAAAGAGCGTCGCCCTCTGCCATGACTCTGTGTCACCTGTTCCGATTCGAAAGTGAAGTGGTGGGGGAGGACCGCGAGGTCACTCGTCGACGAGGCTGGTGCTGTCCGAGAACTGCGAGAGCCGGAAGATCACGAACTCCGCGGGCTTCACCGGGGCCACCCCGATCTCGCAGACGACCTGACCGAGGTCGATCGACTCCTGCGGGTTGTTGCTCCGGTCGCACCGGACGTAGAACGCCTCCTCGGCCGTACGGCCGAACAGCGCGCCGCGTCGCCACTCCTCGGTGAGGAAGGCGGTGACGTTGCGCCGGATGCTCGACCAGAGGCGGTCGTCGTTCGGCTCGAACACCACCCACTGGGTGCCCAGGAGGATGGACTCCTCCAGGTAGTTGAAGAGGCGGCGCACGTTCAGGTAGCGCCAGGCCGGGTCGGAGGAGAGGGTGCGGGCGCCCCAGATGCGGATGCCGCGGCCGGGGAAGGCGCGCACGCAGTTGACGCCGATCGGGTTGAGGAGGTCCTGCTCGCCCTTGCTGAGGCGGATCTCCAGGTCCACCGCGCCGCGGATGACCTCGTTGGCGGGGGCCTTGTGCACTCCGCGCTCGCCGTCGCTGCGCGCCCAGACACCGGCCACGTGACCGCTCGGCGGGACCAGGGAGTTACGGCCGCTCGCCGGGTCGAAGACCTTGACCCAGGGGTAGTAGAGGGCGGCGTAGCGGGAGTCGTAACCGGCGTCGTCGTTGCGCCAGGTGCGGACCCGCTGGGCGTTCATCCCGGGCGGGGTGTCGAGGACCGCGACCCGGTCGCCCATCTGCTCGCAGTGTGAAATGACCGCCAGCTGCACGGTCTTGACGCCCTCCGCGTCGATGTCGCCCCGCTGGTAGGCGCTCATCAGGTCCGGGACGGCGACCATGGTGATCTCGTCGATCGCCTCAAGGCCCGCGAACCCGGTGCGCGCGGAGGCGTCGCCCACGTACTCGGAGGGGTCCAGCCGCGCCACGCCGGAACCGGGGGCGGCGGCCGTGGCCGGGGCGAGGGCGACGGTCTGCTTCTCGGGGCGGCTCTGGGCCGTGCCGGCCTGCTCGGTCACCTGGATGAGTTTGGAGTCGCGGGTCTGGGTGACCAGGTAGCCCTTGACGTTCTTGCGGGTGGAGACGTCGTACGTCTCGGCGACCTTGCCGCCCTGCCGCACCAGCAGCCGGAAGCGGTCCTCCGGGGGGTTCTCGCCCTCGGGGTCGGCGACCTCGACGGAGAGGTCGGCGCCCGTGCCGGGCTTGGCGGAGACCAGGAACCCGCCGAGTGCGAGGGGTGCGGGGGCCTGCGCGACCGTGTCCCGGCCCGTGCCGCCGCTCTCCGAGGCGCCCTGTGCGGGGCCGCCGATGCGCACGATGTAGGCCGCGCCGCCGCCGTTGGCGAAGAAGCCGTAGACGGCGTGCGTCAGGTAGGTGTCGGCGGTGAAGGTGCCGAACGCCTGGACGTACTGGTCCCAGTTGGTCACCAGCGTCGGCTGGTGGAAGGGGCCCGTCTCGGCGAAGCCGACGAAGGCTGCGACCGCGGTGCCGACTCCCTCGATGGGACGTGCTCCGGACTGCACCTCCTCCACGTAAACACCGGGGGTGAGGTACGACGGCATGCTCGCTCCTTCTCGACGGTCACTGGATCTCCACCGCTCAGTCTTGACCGGCCGGGCGCACGGGAGTAGGTCCCGGAGTCCTGGACGCGGGGCAATGAGGCTGCCTTTCCGGGCACCCGGAGCGCCGTGAATGCTGCCCTCGGCGGCCCGTATTCCAAGCGGTCCGAGCGGGAGAAGAAGAACAACGGGTTGAGAAACAGCCCCTGCCCGAGAGCCGTCGGGGGATTCGTCGGAATTGTGGATGCGGCTCGGTGGCGCCGGTGTGTTCGGTATCTCATTCCTCGCGGTGAACCCCGGAAGGCTCGATGCCGTCCGGGGTTCACCGGGGAGTCGCCGCGTGCTGATGCGATTCGGCCAGAATGTGCCGGGAAGGCGGGGAGGCCCGGCTGTGACGCGTCGGTGAAAGCGGGCGCCGGACCGCTCCGAACGGGCATCCGGCGGCTGCCCGGCGGATGCCCTCGGGTCGTCAGGAGCGGCTCTGAACAGGCCCGTTAGCGATCGGAGCCGCCGGAACCGGATATTCTTCCGGTGCTGTTGCCATCCAGAGTGACCGAACTGGTGTAAACCTCTGACGTATCCAGGAGGGCGAATCCGCCATCGCCCGGCACGCCGGGTTTCTTCCCGGGGGGTTTCTGCTGTTGTCTCGACCCATAGGTGCGGCAGGGCGCTTCGTGCTGCCGTTTCTACCGTGCGAGATCGCTCAGTACACCGCTGAAATTGAGGACTTGATGGCATCCGGAAGACTGGGTTCCGGATGCTGGGGTGCCGGGCTTGGCGCAGGTGACGGAAGCGGTGATGGTGGCGTTCTCCGGAACCTGAATGGGGGTGGCCCAGTGGTAGTCCTGATTGCGGAAGGATTCCAGCGGGATGGTCGTGACCTTGAGTTCTCCGAAGGAGATGGTGATGATCCCTTCGTCGCCCTGGAAGTTGGCCACGACGATGTCGGTGACGCCGAACACCTTCCCGGCCGGAACCTTGTAGGTCCCCACCGCCTCGGTCCCCGCCCCGGTCTGCACGTCGATGGTCTCGGAGGCCTGCTGACCGCCCCCGCCCGGACCGGAACCGCCGGACCCGGAGCCGCCGTTGCCGCCCCCGCCGTTGCCACCCGGCCCGTCAGGACCCGATCCCTGCCCCTGCCCTTGACCGCCCGCCGGGTTCTCCGCGCCCCCGGGTGTGTTCGCCCCCTGCTCCTGTGCGCGGGCGGCCTCCTCCTTCGCCGCATCGGTCACCGCCTGCTTCGCCGTGCTCTGCACCGCGGGCCGGACCAGGGCGAACCAGGCGAGCAGCAGCGCCAGCAGCGCGGCCAGCACGATCAGCAGCCACTTGGGCAGCACCGGCAGCTGGGCGAACTCCCCGGGCAGCGGCTCGGGCCGGACGGTCTCCGCGGCCACCGGCTCGGACCGGACCGGCTGCTCGCCCTCCGTCTCCCGTGCCCCGGGCTCGCCGGTCTCGGCGGCCTCCACCTCGAACGGCCAGGTGACGGGCTCGCCGAACCAGATCACCTTCCGGGCCCGCACCTTGAGGGCCATCTCCGCCGACTCGCCGGGCTCCAGGCGCTTCTTGTCCGGGGCGAGGGCGAGGCGCAGATCCTCCCCGGCCTGCTTGCCCGCGAGGGCCACGTCGACCGGGGTGTTCCCCTTGTTCTGCACAGCGGTACGGAAGCGGGCGCCGAGCCAGCCCCGGCGGCGGCGCGGTGCCAGCTCGGCGCGCAGCTCGTGGAACGGCTCGACGGTCACCGTGCCCTCGGGGACCACCACCGACTCGGGGCGCTCCGCGGGCAGTACACGTACGGCCAGCGGGGTTTCGCCCGCCCGGACCTCGTGGGAGCGGGGCGGGGCGAGGGTGAGGGTCACCGTCTCGGAGGTGCCCGGGTACAGCGACACGCGCGCCGGCTCGACGGTGCTCCAGACGGCGCAGTCGCCGACCACCTCAAGGGTGTAGGCCTCGACGATGTCGCCGTCGTTGCGCACGGTCAGGGTCGTCATCGCGGTAGCGCCCGGCGACACCGTCACCGTGGGGCTTTCGAGTTCGGCAGTTGTGGTCACGCTGCGACGTTAGGCCGCGGGCACCGCTCCACAGCAGAGACGCGAGGGCAACAAGCGGGCAGGGGTGGTGCCCCGAGGGCCCACCGGCACGGTGTCCCCGCGCCCCCTCCGCGCGCCCGTGCCCCGTGCCCCCCGGCCCACGGGGGACACCAGGGGCACCTGGCATATCAGTCGGAAGTACCTGAGGAAGACGGGCACGGAACGATGACGACGACAACGGGCACGGAACGATGATGACCACGACGACGGCAACGGGCACGAAGAGCACGACGACAACGGGTGCGATGGGCGGCGCGGCCGAACGCGGCCATTACCGCAGGCCCGACGCATCGGGGCGGCGTGCGGCCGCGCCGGGGGACATACCCGGGGGCAGGGTCTCCGTGGCGGTGTACGCGGAGGACCTGATCCTTCAGACCGGCATGATCCACCAACTGCGGGTGCGCCCCGAGATAGAGCTGCTGCCGGAGGCCGAGGCGGACCGGGCGCAGGTCTCCCTGGTCGTGGTGGACACGGTGGGCGAGTCCACCGTCCAGCTCCTGCACCGCCTCCAGCGCAACACCTCGACCCGCACCGGACTCGTCGTCGGCTTCTTCGAGTCGGGCGCGCTCCAGACGATGATCGAATGCGGGGTCGCCGCCGTCCTCCGGCGCGGGGAGGCCGACCAGGAACGGCTCGTCCACCTCGTGAAGGCCATGGCGAACGGCGAAGGCGTCCTGCCGGGCGATCTGCTCGGCAAGCTCCTCGACCACGTCAGCTCGCTCCAGCGGACGGTCCTCGACCCCCGGGGCCTCACCCTCTCCACCCTCACGGCACGGGAGGCGGAGATGATCCGGCTGGTGTCGGAGGGCTACGACACCACGGAGATCGCGCAGAAGACCTCGTACTCCGAACGCACCGTCAAGAACGTGCTGCACGAGGTCGCGACCCGCCTCGATTTGCGCAACCGGGCCCACGCGGTGGGTTACGCGATGCGGCATGGGCTGATCTGACCCTGACCCTGGCCCTGACCCGGTCCACCGCCCCGCCAGGGACTCCGGAGCGACTCCAGACGGGCGGATTCCGGGCGGGCCGAACGGACGGATTCCGGACGGGGCCGCCCGGGGGAGCGACCGCCGCAAAGGGCAGCGGTCGCTTCCCCCACTCCGGGTACTTGCGGCCTGTCTTTGTGCCCCGCGCGGGCGTGAGGCTGGCCGGTGGAGAGTCATCGACAGACTGTGAGGTGGGCCGTGACCGGCACTGCTGGCCCGGCAAAGCGTTCCCGGCTGGGCCGACTGACCGGCGCGGTGGTGCTGTTGGCGCCGCTGCTGGTGGTCGGCTCGGCGGCGGCCCCCCAGGGGGCGCCCAGGCTCGCCGCCGCGGCGGCGGACGCGGACCCGGCGCAGGCCGGGCGTATCGCCTTCGCGGGCACCGAACACCGCAGCCTGGGGCGGGCCAACGACAAGGACACCACCGACCCGCTGTTCGGCGACGGCCCCGCCCACTACGACCAGGACCCTTCCGCCCGCGGGGACGTCCTGGTCTTCACCAGCCTGCGCGACAGCGCCCGGCCCCAGGTGTACGTGCGCGGCGCGGACGGCTCGGTGCGCCGGATCACCACCGACCGGGACGCGGCCCACCCCGAAATCTCCCCGGACGGCCGGACCGTGGTCTTCGACTCGGCGGAGCCAGGACCCGGCGGCACGGTCCAGCGCGACCTGTGGTCGGTCGGTATCGACGGCTCGGATCCGCGCCGGCTCACCGACACCCCCGAGAACGAGGAGTCCCCGACCTGGTCCCCGGACGGCACGAGGATCGCGTACGCCGGTGACGGCGACGCCGCACGGGGGTGGCAGATATACGAGCGGGCCGTCGCCGGCGGCCCGCGGACCCGGATCAGCGACGGGCCGGCGGGCGACGCCACCGAGCCGTCCTGGAACCCGGTGGACGACGACGCCCGCCGGGGCCTCGTCGCGTACACCCTCACCACGAACCCCGACCCGGACGTCGACGACGGCACCGAACTGCGTGCCACCCAGGGCATCGGGACCGACCGGCCGCTGCTGGCCGGTGACCACGCCGCATGGGGCACCCGCTCGGCCTCCTGGCTGCCCGACGGCAACGACATCGTCTTCCTCAGCCCGTACCACACCTGCGGCTGCGACGACTTCGACCACGTCTACCGGGTGACCGCGTTCGATCCCGAACCGCCGGACCAGCTGGTCAACGAGAACCGTGCGGTCGGACCGCCCACCTGGTTCGCTCCGGCCGGGACCGTCGTCATCCCCCGGATCACGGCGAAGCCGGACGGCACGCTGGCGGCGGCGCACGTCGTGACGCTCCAGGACGTCCGTCAGGACGGTTCCGACCCGCGCGACCTGCACCTCACCATCCTGAAGGAGGACCCGGCGGCCCGCACGAACGAGGACCCCGCCGTGAACCCCCTGTTCAGGCCGGCCGCCGGGTACGACCCGTGGCACGAACGGCAGAACTACACGCCCGACGGCCGGCGCATCGTCGTCACCCGCTTCGAGGACGGCGACAACGGGCGGATCGAGCGGATCTGGATGGCCGACGCCGACGGCACCAACGAAGCGCCGCTGCCGCTCGACGGGCGCGGCCCGAACGACTGGGACACCGACCCCACCTTCTCGCCCGACGGCACCAAGCTGGCGTTCACCCGCACCTCGCCCGGCGGCGTCGGGGACGCGTCGGGTCCGGGCCGCATCCTCATCGCCGACGTCGCCACGGGCGCGATCCTCGACGAGATCCGGCCGCCCGAGGGCCGGCAGGCGGGCGACGACGCCCAGCCGACCTGGTCATCCGACGGCGTCAACCTCGCCTTCACCCGCAAAGAGGTCATCAACGGCAACGGCGGCAACAAGCACATCTGGGTCGTGCCGGTGGCGGACCTCGACCGGCAGCGGGACCTGAGCGCCACCATCTGCCCCGGCGACTGCGAAGTCATCGACGACAGCCCGGCGTTCTCCCCGGACGGCCTGAAGGTGGCGTTCAACCGCAAGGACGGCGGCGGCCGCGTCAACCAGCAGGCCGGCGTCCTCGTCAAGCCCCTGCGCGGCGGCGGCTGCCGGGTCGTGCTGCCCTCCGTCCAGAAGGACAACCCCGACGGCTGCGACCTGCCGATCCCCGACACCAGCGCGACCGGCCCCCACCAGCCCCGTGACGTGGCCTGGTCGCCCGACGGCAGCAAACTCCTCTTCACCTCGCGCCGGGAGCTGCCACCGAACTCCATGGAGCAGCTCTCCGTACTCGACATCGCCTCCGGCGACGTGGCCCCCGTCGACAACACGCACGACGGACGGCAGAAGGAGCCCGCCTACCAGCAGTCGGTCGACCTGTCGCTGACCGCACCGCCCACCGGGCCCGATGTGGAGGTCGGCTCCTCCACCGAGGTGCGGGTCACCGTCACCAACCGGGGCCCCTCGCCCTCGCCCGGCACCACCCTGACCGTCGACGCCCCGCCCGGCGTACGGCTGGAGGAGCTCACCGCCGACGGAGTCGACTGCCCCGCCGCCACCCCCCAGTGCGACCTCGGCATCGTCCCGCCCGGAGCCTCCGTGACGGTCACGGCCCGGCTGACCGGCGTCAGCACCGGCGACCAGCGCGTCAACTGGTCAGTCACCGGCACCGTCCTCGACCCCAACCCCACCGACAACGCCACCGGCACCATCGTCCCGGTCCGGGACGTGCCGCCGCCGAGCCCCAGCCCCACCCCGACCCCGACGACTCCGACGCCCAGCCCCACGACCCCCTCCCCGTCACCGTCGACCACCGCCCCCGCCCCGCCCCCGCCGCCGTCCCCCCGCCCGACCGCACCGCGCCCCCCGGCCCCCCTGCCGCCCGCACCCGAGGCCGGACCCGGCGTCACCGTGCGGGCCCAGCCGAGCCCCGGCTACGTCGGCGGCAAGGTCGTGGTGACGTACACCGTGCGCAACGGCAGGAACGCGGCCGCCACCGGACTGCGGCTGGACCTCGGGCTGCCCGCTGACATCCCCGCGGGCCCCCTCCCCGCGGGCTGCGCCGCGGGCGCGTGCACGCTGCCCGACCTCGCGCCCGGCGCGTCCACGGTCGTCAGCGTCGTCCTCTCGCCCGACAAGGCCCTGCGCACCACCATCACCGCGAGGCTCACCACCACGGGCACCGACGCGGACGTCCGCGACAACGTCTCCCGCATCCCGCTGCGCATCCTCCAGCCCCGCATCATCGCGGTGCCCGCCATCGGCAAACCCGGGTTCGTCACCTCCGTACGGGGCAAGGACTTCCCGCCCGGCACGCCCGTGACCCTCACCTGGAAGCCCGGCATCACCGCGAGCGCGGCGCCGACGCGGCCGCTCGGTGACGGCACGTTCATCGCCCAGCTGCTCATCGTGGCCAAGGACCGGACCGGGCCGCGCACCATCACCGCGAAGGGCCCCGGCTTCAGCCCCGTCACGACGGACTTCCTCGTGGTGATCGGGACCATCACCCCGCCGGGCGAGGTGATCCGCCGATGATCCACGAAGTCGACGAGGGGCTGCGGCTGTTGCTGGCCGAGGCCGGACTTGAGGACAGCGGCGTCGACCTGGTCTTCGACGCCCCGACGAAGGAGTGGTCCGCCCGCCGAAACGCCCCCACCATCAGTGTCTTCCTGCACGCCATCCGTGAGGACGCGGGCCGGCGGCGCACCGGCACGGCCGAGATCCACGACGACGCGGGCGTGGTCACCGGCTGGCGGACCCCGCCGCGCTGGTTCGAGCTGACCTATCTGGTCACCGCCTGGACCAACCGCCCCCAGGACGAACACCGGCTGCTCTCCGAGGTGTTGCGCGCCCTCGTCCGCACGGACACGCTGCCCGCCCGGCTGCTCACCGGCAGCCTCGCCGAACTCGGTCTCACCGTGGACATCGAGGCCGCGGGCCCCGGCGCCGACGGGCCCTCCGCGTCGGACGTGTGGTCCGCGCTCGGCGGTGAGCTGAAGGCCGCGATCGATCTCCGCGTCGTCGCCCCGCTGGCCGGGGAGCGGACCGCCGCGGGCCCGCCGGTCACCGAGGGCCTCGTGATGAAAGCCGCGCCCGCCGTGGACGGCACAGCGGCCGAGGACCCGGGCCGCCGGCTGAGGTACGACGGGGCGGGCGACCTGGACGCGCGGGGCTTCGCCGCCGAACGGGAACGTCAGCTGCCGCCCGGCCGGCGCAAGCGGGGGAGCGCGGCCCGATGACGGTGACACAGAGCGTATCCGCCGAAGCGGCCGGGGCGACGGGCCCCGACGACCTCTGGGAGCGGCTCGGCCACGTCGAGCGGCGCGTCAGGCTCGCCGTCGCGGCCCGCCGGGCCGTCGACCCGGACCCGGACGACCCCTACCGGGGCCAGTACCTCACCCCCCAGGCGGCCGAGCGCATCCTCGAAGCCCCCGACGCGTTCGCGCCCGCACCGGTGCACGGTGACGCGGGCGCGCCGACCGCACCCACCGGAGGCAGGCTCGGGCAGCTGGCCGCACGCTTCGCCCTCGCCCCCCTCGACGTCGAACTCCTGCTGGTCGGCCTGGCCCCTGACCTCGACCACCGGTTCGAGCGCCTGTACGGGTACCTCAACGACGACCTCACCCGCCGCCGCCCCACCATCGCCCTGGCGCTGGAGCTCTGCGCCCTGCCCGCCGCCGGGCCCGGCCGCTTCCGCCTCTCGCCCGCCGCGCCACTCGTCGCGGGCGGACTCCTGGAGATCGTCGACCCCGAACGCCCGCTGCTCTCCAGGGGGTTGAGGGTGCCCGACCGGATCACCTCCTATCTCCTCGGCGACGACGAGATCGACGCACGGCTGCGCGGCCTGGTCCGGGACGCCGGGGCGGACCAGGAGCCGGCCGGGCACCCGGAGGGTCGCCGGGGAGTCCCGGACGTAGGCCCGGAGGTTTCGGACGGGCACCCGGAAGTCCTGGAGGGTCGCCGGGGGGACCCGGATGTAAGCCCGGAGGTCTCGGACCGGCACCCGGAAGCCCCCCGGATCGCGGCGGCCCTGTCCACCGGCAGTGGCCTGGTGCACCTGCTCGACCGGGGCGGCGACCCGCGCGGCCTCGCCGTCGAGGCGCTGCTCACCGCCGGGCTGCGCCCCCTGGCCGTCGACATCGCGGCGCTCGCCGCCACCACCGAACCGGCCCCGCTCGTACGGACCCTGGCGACCGAGGCCCGCCTCGCGGGCGCCGGGGTGATCCTCGGCCCGCTCGAAACGCTCGCCCCCGAACGCCCCGAGGGGTCCCGGGTGCTCGCCGCCCTGTGCACCGCGCTCGACGGTACCCCCCTGATCGCGTACGGGAAGAAGAACTGGGACCCGCTGTGGACCACCGAGAGCCCGGTCCCCGTCCCCGTTCCGCCGCCGGGCCCCGAAGGCGCGTCCCGCCAGTGGCGGCGCGCCCTCGCCGATGCGGCCCGGTCGGTCGGCCTGCCCGGCGACACCCCGGCCGACGACCGGCTCATCGAGGCCACCGCCTCCTACCGGCTCGACTCCGACCAACTGCGCAAGGCCGCCACGGTCGCCTCCCGCCTCGCGCTCCTGGGGCGGCGCCCGGTGACCCCGGACGACCTCCGTGCGGCGGTACGCGCCCAGAACGGCGCGGGCCTTGAACGCCTCGCCCGCCGCATCGAACCGGCCGTCGGCTGGGACGACCTCGTGCTGCCCCCGGCCACCCGCACCCAGCTCACCGAGCTCGCCCTGCGCGCCCGCCACCGCGAGCAGGTGCTCGGCCAGTGGCGGATGCGGCCGGGCGGCGGCCGGGGCCGGGGCGTCATCGCCCTGTTCGCCGGGGAGTCCGGCACCGGTAAGACCATGTCCGCCGAGGTGGTCGCCGCCGAACTGGGCATGGAGCTCTACGTCGTGGACCTCTCCACCGTGGTGGACAAGTACATCGGCGAGACCGAGAAGAACCTGGAGCGGATCTTCGTCGAGGCCTCCGACGTCAACGGCATCCTGCTCTTCGACGAGGCCGACGCGATCTTCGGCAAGCGGTCCCAGGTCAAGGACGCCCAGGACAAGCACGCCAACGTCGAATCGGCCTACCTCCTCCAGCGCATGGAGTCCTTCGACGGCATCGCCGTGCTCACCACCAACCTCCGGGCCAACCTCGACGAGGCGTTCACCCGCCGCATCGACGTGATCGCGGAGTTCCCCATGCCCGACGCCCGGGAACGGCTCGCCCTGTGGGACCGCTGCCTGGGCCCGGCGATCCCCCGCGACGACGGCCTCGACCTGGAGTTCTGCGCCGACCGCTTCGAGCTGGCGGGCGGCTCGATCCGGGCCTGCGCGGTCAGTGCCGCCTACCTCGCGGCGGAGAGCGGGAAGCCGCTCACCATGGACCAGGTGGTGACGGCGGTGCTCCAGGAGTACCGGAAGCTGGGACGGCTGGTGCTGGAGAGCGAGTTCGGGCCGTGGCTGGAGAAGGAGCGGGGGCGCGGGGGGCGGTAGCGCTATCGGGCGGGCCACCGCCGAGGCGCTCGCGGCGGCCGGGGCCCTGGTGCACGTGGCCGACCGAGACGCCGATGCCGCCAAGGCGGTCGCCGCCGCAGCGCCCAGACCCGCAACGGCCTCGCCGGTCTCCACCAGGACCACGTCGTCCTCGTGGCCCCCTCCGACACCCCGGGCCCCGACGCCCAGGCGCTCGCCGCCGAGCTGGGCCAGGCGGCGGGCTGCCCCGTCACCGTCGGCGCGGCGGGCCCCGCCACCGGCCCGGCCGAACTGCCCGGCGCCCACAGCGAGGCGGACCGCTGTCTCTCCGCACTCCGTCCGCTCGGCCACACCGGGGGCGGCGGGGCCGTCGCGGACCCTGGCTTCGTCGGCGTACTGCTGGGCGACCAGGCCGACCTGGGCGGCTACGTACGCAGGACGCTCGGCCCCGTACTCGACTGCGACACGGCGCGCGGCACCGACCTGGTCGCCACCCTGGTCGGCTACTTCGCGCAGGGCGCGAGCCTCACCCGGACCAGGACCCTGCTCCACGTCCACGTGAACACCGTGGTGCAGCGCCCGGAACGCGTCGGCCGCCTCCTCGGCCCGGACTGGAACGAGCCGCCGCGCACCTTGGACATCCAACTGGCCCTGCGCCTGCACCGCCTGACGCAGGGCCTGTGGAAGCCCGGCCGCGGTCAGAACTCCACCGCGTCGCGGATCAGCGGGCAGGTCATGCAGTGGCCCCCACCTCGCCCCCGGCCCAGCTCCGCGCCCACGATCGTGATGACCTCCACCCCGGCCCGCCGCAGCAGCGCGTTCGTCTGGGTGTTGCGGTCGTAGGTGAAGACCACGCCCGGTTCCAGCGCCACCGCGTTGTTGCCGCTGTCCCACTGCTGGCGCTCGGAGGCGTAGACGTCCCCGCCCGTCTCGATCACCCGCAGCTGCGGCAGGCCCAGGGCAAGGGCCACGACCTCGGTGAACGGGGTGGAGCCCTCGTCGGTGATCCTGATCCCCGGCGCCCGGTCCGAAGGGCGCAGTGAGAACGTGTGGACGGCGTCCATGATGCGCGGGTACAGCGTCACGATGTCCCGGTCCGCGAAGGTGAACACGGTGTCCAGGTGCATCGCCGAGCGCAGCTTCGGCATCCCGGCGACGATCACGTGCTCCGCCGCCCCCTGTGCGAACAGCGCGGCCGCGACCTGGGTGATCGCCTGCCGGGAGGTCCGCTCGCTCATGCCCATGAGGACGACGCCGTTGCCGACGGGCATGATGTCCCCGCCCTCGAACGTGGCCCGCCCCCAGTCCTGTTCCGGGTCGCCCCACCAGACCGTGGACCCCCGGAAGTCCGGGTGGAAGCTGTAGACCGCCTTCATCAGCAGGGTCTCGTCGTGCCGGGCGGGCCAGTACAGCGGGTTCAGCGTCACCCCGCCGTAGAGCCAGCACGTCGTGTCGCGGGTGTACAGGGTGTTGGGCAGCGGCGGCATCAGGTACTCCCGGCCGCCCGTGCCCTCGCGGGCCAGCCCCAGGTACGCCGAACGGAACGCGTCCGGCAGGTCGGCGGTGGCCAGCCCGCCGATCAGGTAAGCGGCGAGCCGACGCGGCGTGAGGGAGTCCAGGAACGCGCGGGTGTCGTCGACCAGCCCGAGGCCCACCTCGTTGGCGTCGATCTTCCGGTCCAGCAGCCAGGACCGGGCCTCCGGGATCGCCATGGTGGCGGCCAGCAGCTCGTGGAGCTCGACGACCTCCACGCCCCGGTCGGTGAGCTGGGCGACGAAGTCGGCATGGTCCCGCTGGGCGTTCTCCACCCACATCACATCGTCGAAGAGCAGGTCGTCGGAGTTGGTCGGGGTCAGCCGCCGGTGGGCCATGCCGGGGGCGCACACCAGGACCTTGCGCAGCCGCCCCACTTCGGAGTGGACGCCGAGGGCGGAGGCGGGGGTGGTGCTGGTCATGATGAGCCTTTCGCTCGATGGCGACAGGGAGACACGGCGGTAGGGCGACAGGGAGGTGCGGAGCCCAGGGCGTCAGGGCGGCAGCAGGGCTCGTACGGAGTGGGGTCTCACAGCTCGATCCAGCCGACGGCCAGCGCCGCGACACCGGCGGCGGCGCCGGCGACCGACACCGCGCAGATGACCGCCTCGCCCGGGGAGAAGAGCCTGCGCCCCTGCTCCCGCCGGGACTTGACGAAGAGGAAGGTCGCCGGGGCGTAGAGGATGAAGGAGACGAGGACGAACTTCGGCCCCGCCGCGTACAGCAGGAACGCGGTGTAGAGCGTCGCCACCACGGCGGTCACCAGCTCGCGCCGGGTGGGGCGCCCCACCACGCCGTGGCTCCCCGGCCGCGCCGCGACCTTCACCGCGAAGGCGGCGGCCAGCAGGAAGGGGATCAGGCTCAGCGCGCTGGTCAGATCGAGGGCGAAGTTGAACGCGTCGTCGGAGAACAGCGTCACGACGAGCACGATCTGGCTCAGACACGTGGACATCAGCAGCGCGGCCTCGGGCACGTCCGCCGCCGTCGACCGCCCCAGGAAGCACGGCATGTCCTTGTCCTTGGCGGCGACGAAGAGGACCTCGGCGGCCATCAGGGTCCAGGCGAGGTAGGCGCCGAGCACGGAGACGATCAGGCCGACGCTGATGAATACCTTTCCCCAGGTGCCCACCGCCGACTCCAGCACCTCGGCCATCGACGGCTGCCGCAGCTCGGCGATCTCGGCCATCGGCAGCAGCCCGTAGCTGACGATCGTGACGGACGCGAAGACGGCGAAAACGCTCAGGAAGCCCAGGACCGTGGCCCGGCCGACATCCTCGCGGCGCTTGGCGTGCCGCGAATAGACGCTGGCGCCCTCCACGCCGAGGAAGACGAAGACGGTGGCGAGCATGGTGCCCCGGACCTGGTTGAAGAGGGAGCCCGCGTAGTCGGTCCCGCCGAAGTTGTCCGCGAAGACGGCAGGGTCGAAGTAGAACAGCGCCAGGATCACGAAGAAGACGATGGGCACGATCTTCGCCGCGGTGACGATCCTGTTGATCGCCGCCGCTTCCTTCACACCCCGGCGGATCAGCAGGAAGAACCCCCACAGCCCCACCGAGGAGACGACCACCGCCGTCACCGTGTCGCCGTTCCCCAGCACGGGAGCCACCGCGCCGACCGTCGACATGATGAGCACCCAGTAGGTGACGTTGCCGACGCAGGCGCTGGCCCAGTAGCCGAAGGCCGAGAAGAACCCGAGGTACTCGCCGAACCCCGCTTTCGCGTACGCGTACACGCCCGCGTCCAGATCCGGCCGTCGCACGGCGAGCGCCTGGAAGACGAGGGCGAGCATCAGCATGCCCGCCCCGGCGACGGCCCAGGCGATCAGCGCCCCCGCGGCCCCGGTCTCCTGCGCGAAGCGCCGCGGCAGCGAGAACACCCCGGCGCCGACCATGGAACCGACGACCATCGCCGTCAGCGTCAGCAGGGTCAGCTTGGCTGCCGGTCGTGTCCCGGGCTCGGCATGGCTCATGGTCTCCCTCGTCCGTACGGGCATGGCGCGGGCGGACTGCCTGCCCCGCTCGCCGTTCGCCGCCAGAGGAGAACCTAGCAACCTTATGCGGCTATTAGTCCGGTATGCCGCGCCAGCGATCCGAGGCCCGCACCCGGCGGCCACCGCGCCGGTGAGCGAGCGCGGTCACCGTGACGTTCACCGCGGAGCCGGACCTCCCTCCCGTGGCGCCGACGGAACCGGTGAACTTCACTCGGCGCGGACGGAGGACGAGCGAGACCCTCTCGCGCGATACGGAAAGTGGCGACCCCTAACGTTCGGTAGGAGGCGGCGTCAGGCCGACGTTAAGGATTTCCCGAACTCGTATGGACCCCGTCAAGGTGGTCCGTCGCCGGGCTGAAGTAGAGGTTTGCTCGTATCGGCCGAACGGCCGATTCAATTCCTCACTTCACCACAGGAGCTCGCGATGGCCGATCTGGCCTTCGTCGTCACCACGGTCGCGGTATTCGCGCTGGTGGCCGTCATCGCCCGGGGGGTGACCCGGCTGTGACCGTCGATAACGTTGTCGGCCTTGTCGTGGCCGCCTCTCTGCTGGGATATCTCGTTCTGGCCCTCCTTTACCCGGAGAGGTTCTGAGTACTGAGATGAATTCCCAGGTCGCTGGTGTGCTCCAGCTGCTCGCCCTGATCACCGCTCTCGCCCTCGCTTACCGCCCGCTGGGCGATTACATGGCCAGGGTCTACTCCTCCGAGAAGCACTACCGGCCGGAGAAGTGGATATACAAGGTCATCGGCGCCGATCCGGCCGCAGAGATGCGCTGGCCCGCCTATCTGCGCGGGGTGCTCGCCTTTTCGGCGGTGAGCGTCCTCTTCCTGTACCTGATGCAGCGGGCGCAGGGCTCGCTGCCCGGTTCCCTCGGATTCTCCTCGATCGACCCGGACCAGGCGTTCAACACCGCCGCGTCCTTCGTCGCCAACACCAACTGGCAGTCGTACTCCGGCGAACAGGCCATGGGCCATGTCGTGCAGACCGGCGGCCTGGCGGTGCAGAACTTCCTGTCCGCGGCGGTCGGCATGGCCGTGGCGGTGGCACTCGTACGGGGCTTCGCCCGTTCGCGTACTGGTGAACTCGGCAACTTCTGGGCCGACCTGGTGCGCGGGACCGTTCGCGTCCTGCTCCCCATTTCGGTGATCGGTGCGATCGTCCTGGTCGCCTGTGGAGCCATTCAGAACTTCTCGGGAATCCACTCGGTCGGACAGTTCATGGGCGGTTCGCAGGAGTGGAACGGTGGCGCGGTCGCCTCCCAGGAGGCCATCAAGGAGCTCGGCACCAACGGCGGCGGCTACTTCAACGCCAACTCCGCCCACCCCTTCGAGAATCCCGACCCCCTGTCCAACCTGTTCGAGATCTTCCTCATCCTGCTGATCCCGTCCGCGCTGACACGGACCTTCGGAAGGATGGTCGGATCGCTCAAGCAGGGGTACGCGATCCTCGGCGCGATGGCCGTCATCTGGATCGGCTTCACGGCGTTGATGATGTGGACCGAATTCGCCCACCGCGGACCGGCCTTCGACATCGCGGGCGGGGCCATGGAGGGCAAGGAGACCCGCTTCGGGATCGCCGGCTCGTCGATCTTCGCGGTCGCCACGACGCTGACCTCGACCGGCGCGGTGAACTCCTTCCACTCCTCCTACACCGGCTTCGGCGGCGGCATCACCATGCTCGGCATGCAGCTCGGCGAGATCGCCCCCGGCGGTGTCGGCTCCGGCCTCTACGGCATGCTGGTCATGGCGGTCATCGCGGTGTTCATCGCCGGGCTGATGGTCGGACGCACCCCCGAGTACCTGGGCAAGAAGATCGGCACCCGTCAGATCAAGCTCGCGGCCTGCTACATCCTCATCACCCCGGCCCTCGTGCTCGGCTTCACCGCCGTCGCCATGGCCCTGCCCGCCCCCGCCGACTCGATGACCAACACGGGCCCGCACGGCTTCTCCGAGATCCTGTACGCCTACACCTCCGGCGCCAACAACAACGGCTCCGCCTTCGCCGGGCTCAACGCCGACACCCAGTGGTTCAACACCACCATCGGCATCGCGATACTGCTCGGCCGGTTCCTGCCGATGGTGTTCGTCCTCGCCCTGGCCGGCTCGCTCGCCGAGCAGAGGCCGGTGCCCGAGACCGCGGGCACGCTGCGCACCGACAAGCCCCTCTACGCGGGACTGCTCGTCGGCACGATCCTCATCATCACCGGACTCACCTACTTCCCGGCCCTGGCCCTGGGTCCGCTTGCCGAAGGGCTCGCCTCATGAGCACCGTCACCCCCACCCCCGCCCCCACCCGCGCTCCGCACGGAGACATACCGCCGACCGGTGGCCAGGGGGCTGCCAACCGTGTCGGCAGCGGGCTGTTCGACCCCCGGCAACTGCTGAAGTCCTTCCCGGACGCGCTGAGCAAGCTCGACCCGCGCGTGATGGTCAAGTCGCCCGTCATGTTCGTCGTCCTGGTCGGCTCGGTGGTCACCACCGTGCTGGCGCTCACCGACCCGACCGACTGGTTCGGCTGGGCGATCACCGCCTGGCTCTGGCTGACCACCGTCTTCGCCAACCTGGCCGAGGCGGTCGCCGAAGGCCGCGGCAAGGCCCAGGCCGACACCCTGCGCAAGGCCAGGACCGGCACCATCGCCCGCCGGGTCATCGGCACGAACGAGGAGCGGGTCGCGGGGACGGACCTGCACGTCGGCGACCTGGTCGTCTGCGAGGCCGGCGACACCATCCCCGGCGACGGCGACGTCGTGGAAGGCGTCGCCTCCGTCGACGAATCCGCGATCACCGGCGAGTCCGCCCCGGTCATCCGGGAGTCCGGCGGCGACCGTTCGGCCGTCACCGGCGGTACGAAGGTGCTGTCCGACCGCGTCGTCATCAGGATCACCACGAAGCCGGGCGAGACCTTCATCGACCGCATGATCAACCTGGTGGAGGGCGCCTCCCGGCAGAAGACGCCCAACGAGGTCGCCCTGAACATCCTGTTGGCGTCCCTCACGATCGTCTTCCTGCTGGCCGTGCTCACCCTGAAGCCCTTCGCGATCTACGCGGGCGCGGACGACCAGACATCGCTGATCGTGCTCGCCGCACTGCTGGTATGCCTGATCCCCACCACGATCGGGGCGCTGCTGTCCGCGATCGGCATCGCGGGCATGGACCGCCTCGTCCAGCGAAATGTGCTGGCCATGTCGGGGCGCGCGGTCGAGGCCGCGGGCGATGTGTCCACCCTGCTCCTGGACAAGACCGGAACGATCACCCTCGGCAACCGGCAGGCAGCCGAGTTCCTCGCGGTCACGGATGTGACGGAGGACGCGCTCGCGGACGCCGCACAGCTCTCCTCGCTCGCCGACGAGACGCCGGAAGGCCGGTCGATCGTCGTGCTCGCCAAGGAGCAGTACGGGCTGCGGGAGCGGAGCCAGGGGGAGCTGGCGGGGGCCGAGTGGGTGGAGTTCACCGCCCGGACCCGGATGTCGGGCGTCGACCTGGACGGCCGGAAGGTCCGCAAGGGCGCGACCGGTTCCGTCGTCGCCTGGGTGAAGGAGCGGAACGGCCGTGTCTCCGAGGACGCGCAGGCGCTCACGAACAGCATCTCCCAGGCCGGCGGCACGCCGCTGCTGGTGGCCGTGGAAGACGCTGACGGCGCCCGGGTCCTCGGGGTCGTCCATCTGAAGGATGTGGTGAAGGAGGGGATGCGCGAGCGGTTCGAGGAGCTTCGCCGGATGGGCATCCGTACGGTCATGATCACGGGTGACAACCCGCTGACCGCGAAGGCGATCGCCGAGGAGGCCGGGGTGGACGACTTCCTGGCCGAGGCGACGCCCGAGGACAAGATGGCCCTCATCAAGCGGGAACAGGCCGGGGGCAAGCTCGTCGCGATGACCGGCGACGGCACCAACGACGCACCCGCGCTGGCCCAGGCCGACGTCGGCGTCGCGATGAACACCGGCACCTCGGCCGCCAAGGAGGCCGGGAACATGGTGGACCTCGACTCCAACCCCACCAAACTCATCGAGATCGTCGAGATCGGCAAGCAGCTCCTCATCACTCGCGGAGCCCTGACCACCTTCTCCATCGCCAACGACGTCGCGAAGTACTTCGCGATCATCCCCGCCATGTTCGCCGTGGCGTACCCGTCGCTGGACAGGCTCAACGTCATGGGACTCGCCTCGCCCGAGTCCGCGATCCTGTCCGCGGTCATCTTCAACGCACTCGTCATCGTCGCGCTGGTGCCCCTCGCCCTCAAGGGCGTGCGCTACCGGCCCGCCAGTGCCGACCGGATGCTCCGCCGCAACCTGGGCGTCTACGGACTCGGCGGCATCGTCGCCCCGTTCATCGGCATCAAGATCATCGACCTGCTCCTCTCCCTCATCCCCGGAATCGGCTGATCCGCCATGACCGACAACGCCGTCAGCAACACCGCGCGCGCCCTCGGGGCCGGGCTTCGAGCCCTGCTCGTCCTGACTCTCGTATGTGGGGTGATCTATCCACTCGCCGTGACGGGCGTCGCCCAGACCCTGTTCAGCGACAAGGCCAACGGCTCCCGGACCACGGACAGCAGCGGGCAGGTCGTCGGCTCCTCCCTCATCGGCCAGCGGTACGACCTCCCGCTCAAGGAGGGGGAGGAGTCACCGGCCCCCGACCTGAGGTGGTTCCAGCCGCGGCCCTCCAACGGCCTCGGCTCCAACAGCCTCAACACCCAGTACTCGTTGATCCTCTCCGGCGCCACCAACCGCTCCGGCGACAACGAGGAACTGATCCAGTGGGTGAAGGACGCCAAGGCCGCCGTGGTCAGGGACAACTCGACCGCCACGTACCAGGTCAGGCCGGCGGACGTGCCGGCCGACGCCGTCACCTCGTCCGCATCCGGCCTGGACCCGCACATCTCACCCGCGTACGCGGAGCTCCAGATCCAGCGGGTCGCCGACAGGAACGGGCTCGACGTCCAGCAGGTGGAGGACCTGGTCGCCGACCACACCACCGGCCGGGTCCTCGGCTTCATGGGGGAGCCCCGGGTGAACGTCCTCGAACTGAACACCGCGCTCAGGGACCTGACCCAGAACTGACCGATCCGAGGCGGGGGACCGGACCCCGGTGGCGCGCGGACCCTCCGCGCCCCGCCGGCCCGGTCGCCCGCCCACAACCAAGGAAAGGCCACAGCCCATGCCCCGGGTGCTCGTGGTGGAGGACGACGCACAGCTGGTGCGCGCCCTCAAGATCAACCTCCAGGCACGTGCCTACGAAGTCGAAGAGGCGTCCGACGGAAGGTCGGCTCTCCGGCTCGCCGCGATCCGCCGGCCGGACGCCATCCTGCTGGATCTGGGTCTACCGGACATGGAAGGCGTCGAGCTGATCAAGATGATGCGAGGAAAGAGCCGGGCACCGATCCTGGTCCTGTCCGCACGCCACCTGTCCACGGAGAAGGTGCGGGCCCTGGACGCCGGAGCCGATGACTACGTGACCAAGCCCTTCAGCATGGATGAGCTGCTGGCCCGGCTGCGAGCGGCCACGCGGCGACGGCGGACGACCGCTGAGGCCGAAGCACCGACCGTCGTGACCACGGACGTGTTCACCATCGACCTCGTGGCGAAGAAGGTGCGGCGCGACGCCGCCACCGTCCGGCTCACCCCGACCGAGTGGCACCTGCTCGAAATCCTGGTCAGCCATCCCGGCCGCCTGGTGTCCCAGCGCGCGCTCCTGCGGGAGGTGTGGGGGCCCACGTACGCGGAGAACACCAACTACCTGCGGGTCTACATGGCCCAGCTGCGCCGCAAACTCGAAGCCGATCCCGCCCACCCGCGGTATCTGATCACCGAAGCGGGCATGGGTTACCGCTTCGAGCCCTGACGCCTCATCCAGCACGGAAGAACGAGAAACATCATGGGACGTGGAAAGCTGCGGATCTACCTCGGTGCGGCACCGGGCGTCGGCAAGACGTACGCGATGCTCTCCGAAGCCCACCGGAGGCTGGAGCGGGGCACCGACGTGGTCGTCGGGTTCGTGGAGCACCACAACCGGCCGCGCACCGAGGTGATGCTGCACGGACTGGAGACCGTCCCACGCCACGAGCTGGAATACCGGGGCAGCGCGTTCACCGAGATGGACGTCGACGCGGTCCTGGAGCGTGCCCCGGCCGTGGCCCTGGTCGACGAGCTGGCGCACACCAATGTGCCCGGCTCGCGCAACGCCAAGCGGTGGCAGGACGTCGAGGAGCTGCTCAGGGCCGGGATCGACGTCATATCCACGGTCAACATCCAGCATCTGGAGTCGCTGGGCGACGTCGTGGAGTCGATCACCGGGGTCCGGCAGCGCGAGACCGTGCCGGACGAGGTGGTGCGCCGGGCCGATCAGATCGAGCTGGTCGACATGTCGCCCCAGGCGCTGCGCCGCCGGATGGCGCACGGCAACGTCTACCAGCCCGACAGGATGGACGCCGCCCTCTCCAACTACTTCCGCCCCGGCAACCTCACCGCCCTGCGCGAGCTGGCGCTCCTGTGGACCGCCGACCGGGTCGATGAGTACCTCCAGCAGTACCGGGGCGAGCACGACATCCGCACCACCTGGCAGGCCCGCGAACGCATCGTCGTCGGCCTCACCGGCGGACCCGAGGGCCGCACCCTCATCCGCCGCGCCGCACGCCTCGCGGAGAAGGGCGCGGGCGGGGAGGTGCTGGCCGTGTACATCGCCGCGAGCGACGGGCTGAAGGCCGTGTCGCCGAAGGAGCTGGCCGTCCAGCGCACCCTGGTCGAGGACCTCGGCGGCACCTTCCACCACGTCATCGGCGACGACGTGCCCTCGGCGCTGCTCGACTTCGCCCGTGGGGTCAACGCCACGCAGATCGTTCTCGGTGTCAGCCGCCGCAGGGCATGGCAGTACGTCCTCGGGCCCGGGGTGAGCGCCACGGTCGCCCGCGAGTCGGGCCCCGATCTCGACGTCCACATCGTCACGCACGCCGCCGCCGCCCAGGGCCGCGGGCTGCCGATCGCCCGCGGCGCCCGGCTCGGGCGGGCCCGGATCGTCTGGGGCTGGCTCGTCGGCGTCGCCGGGCCCGCCCTCCTCACCCTGCTGTTCAAGACCGTCGTTCCCGACCTCGGGCTCGCCAACGACATGCTGCTGTTCCTCACCTTCACCGTCGCCGCGGCTCTGCTCGGCGGCATGCTGCCCGCCCTCGCCTCGGCGGCCTTCGGCTCCCTGCTGCTCAACTACTTCTTCACCACGCCCATGCACCGGCTCACGATCTCCGACCCGAAGAACATCGTCGCCATCGCGATCTTCGTCGGTGTGGCCGTGTCCGTCTCCCTGGTCGTCGACCTGGCAGCCCGCCGTACCCACCAGGCGGCACGTCTGCGCGCGGAGTCGGAGATCCTCTCCTTCCTCGCGGGCAGCATCCTGCGGGGCGAGAACTCCCTCGACGCCCTGCTGGAACGGCTCCGGGAGACCTTCGCCATGGACTCCGTCGCCCTGCTGGAGCGCGACAGCGAGGTCGAGCCCTGGTCGTGCGCGGCGGCGGTCGGCAGCCACCCGGTCGGCCGTCCCGAAGACGCCGACGTCGACATACCTGTAGGCGACAACCTGGCTCTGGTCCTGAGCGGCCGGGCGCTGCGAGCCGAGGACCGCCGGGTCCTGGGCGCCTTCGCCGCCCAGGCGGTCGTGGCACTGGACCGGCAGCGGCTGGTCGGGCAGGCGGAGGAGGCGCGGAAGCTCGCCGAGAGCGACCGTTTCCGCACGGCTCTCCTCGCCGCCGTCAGCCATGACCTCCGTACCCCCCTGGCCGGGATCAAGGCGTCGGTGACCTCGCTGCGTTCCCACGACGTCGCCTGGTCCGAGACCGACCGCGACGCCCTCCTCGAAGGCATCGAGGAGGGGGCGGACCGGCTGGCCGCGCTGATCGGCAACCTCCTGGACATGTCCCGCCTCAACACGGGCACCGTCGTACCGCTGATCCGGGAGACGGATCTCGACGAGGTCGTCCCCATGGCACTGGGCGGTGTCCCCGAGGGCAGCGTGGAGCTGGACATCCCGGAGACCCTGCCGATGGTCGCCGTCGACCGTGGCCTGCTGGAACGCATCGTCGCCAACATCGTCGAGAACGCCGTCAAGTACAGCCCCGAACACCGTTCCGTCCTCGTCTCCGCCAGCAGCCTGCACGACCGGGTCGAACTCCGCGTCGTCGACCGCGGACCAGGCGTCCCCGACGCGGCCAAGGGGCACATCTTCGAACCGTTCCAGCGACTCGGAGACGCCCCACGAGGCGCTGGAGTGGGGCTCGGCCTGGCGGTCGCGCGGGGATTCACCGAGGCCATCGGCGCCACCCTCACCGCCGAGGACACCCCGGGCGGAGGCCTCACCATGGTTCTCGCCCTGCCCCGGACCGCCACCGGACCACCGCCTTCCCCCGCCGGCCACGGTCCTGGGTGACCTGCTGGATTCGAGCCACGGAAGGGGCTGAGTCCGCATGTCTGTCCTCATGTCTGCGGAGCTGTGAAGTCAGGGAGTCCCTCGACGACCCCGGCCTGCCGCTTGTCCCGGTGCGGCGGGCGGTAGGTGTGGAGCGCGGGGTACGTGGTAAGAGAGAGACGGCTACTCTCCGCTACCTCGTATCGCTGAAGGGTTCTGTGCTCACATGCTGACCGACGTATGGCCGTTGAGCTGGAGCGTCGGAGTCTTCCTGCTGGCCATGGCCGTCACCGTGGTGTGCAGTATCCGGCTCGCAGGGGTGGGCGACACCCTCGCCGACCGTACCGGCTGGGGAGAAGCCCTGTTCGGAGCGGTGCTGTTCGGCCTGGTGACGTCCCTCTCGGGCATCGTGATGACCGCGGTCAGTGCCGCGGCCGATCAGCCGGATCTCGCGTACAGCAACGCTGTGGGCGGTATCGCGGCACAGACCCTCGCGCTCGTCGTCGCCGATGCCTTCCTGCGCAGAGTGAACCTCGAACACGCCGCCGCGTCGCTGCCCAACATGCTGTTCGGCTGCCTGCTGATCGGCTTGTTGGGCATCGCCCTGATGGCCACGTTCAGCCCGTCGGTCACCGTTCTGGGCCTGCACCCCGCATCCGTGGTGATGGTGGCCTTCTACGTCGGAGGTCTTCGGCTCATCCGTTCCTACAGCGAACCCATGTGGCGGGCGGTGCCCACGAAGGACACGGTTTCCGACGTCGCGAGCGAAGACACCGAGGGACTCGGCGGTCACCGGACATCGCGGCTGTGGAGCGAGTTCCTGGCCGTGGCGGTCCTCGTCGTGGCCGGCGGGTGGGCGGTGGCCCGCGCCGCGGAGGGCATCGTCGAACACACCGGCCTGAGCGCCGGTTTCGTCGGGGCCGTGTTCATGGGCCTGGTCAACGCCCTCCCGGAAACGGTCACGTCCATCGCGGCCGTCCGCCGCGGAGCCGTCACCCTGGCCGTGGCCGCCATCGTCGGCGGAAACTGCCTGGACGCCCTCAACCTCGTCGTCGGTGACATCGCCTATCGAGGGGGCTCTCTGTTCCACGCCGCCAAGCCGGACGAGCTGTTCCTCACGAGTGGTGCGCTGGTCATGACAGCGGTCCTGCTCGGGGGTCTGCTCGTCCGCCAGAAGCGCGGCTGGCTCAAGATCGGCTTCGACGGCATCCTGCTCATCGCCATCTACGTGAGCACCATTGCCGTGCTTGCCTTCTGACGGCTGCGATCCGCCCCACAATGCTCACAGCGACATCGGGCCACCGGGCCCGGCGTCCGCCGGCCGACGCGACGATGCAGTGCGACGAGACGGGAACAGCACGGCTCGATCTGCCCCAACTGCCGCACCGACGAACCCTCCTGACGACCCCTGCGCATGGGAGCCAGGGCTGCTCCGGCTCCCAGGGCCACGTGCCCGTGTCGTCACCGCATCTGCCGTACGGAGGTTCCGATTCAAGCACTCCACGGCCGTCTCCCTTCTATGCTCTACATGTCTGTAGATCGCGCGCCGGCGGGGCGGAAGTCCGCAACTCCGTGGAGCGCGCCATGAGGAGGGGAACGAGCATGGCTTCGATAGATCTGGACAAGGTGCTGGACAAGGCGTGGGCGGACAAGAGCCTGCCCGAGGTGCTGTCGGCGCCGGTGTCCGCCCTCAAGGGGGTCTCGGACCGGCAGGGCGACCTGCTCAAGGAAGCGTTCGGCATCAAGACCGTGGCCGACCTCGCCAAGTTGAAGTACGTCGGCTGGGCGCAGGCCTTGGCCGCCCTGGACGAGGCCAAGTAGCCCTCCCCGCTGTAGGAACACGTGGTGCCGCGGACTGGGCCTTCCCCGCGGCACCACCCCCGTACGAACCACATATGCAAGACGAAGGAGAACGCCACGATGGTGTTCAAGCGACTGCTCGGCTCCTTGGGAGTCGGCGGCCCGTCCGTGGACACGGTCCTCACCCCCGGAGCCGCGCTGCCCGGTGGGGGCTTGACCGGGGAGGTTCACCTGAGCGGAGGCCGGGCCGACTTCGACATCGAGCACATCACGCTTGAGCTTCTCGCCCGTGCGGAGGCCGAGCACGACGGTGGCGAGGACGAGGGCATGGTGGTCTTCGAGCGATTCAGCGTCGGCGGCGGCTTCCGCCTGGCCGAGGGTGAGCACCGCACGGTGCCGTTCGCGATCACGCTGCCCTGGGAAACCCCCGTCACCGAGCTTCACGGCCAGCCGCTCGGCATCGTCCTGGGCGTGCGCACCGAGCTCGCGGTGGCCGGTGCCAAGGACCAGGGCGACCTCGACCCCCTCGCGGTCCGCCCCCTGCCGGTGCAGGAGGCGATCCTGGAGGCCTTCGGGCAGCTCGGCCTCGGCTTCAAGTCCGCGGACCTGGAGTACGGCCGGATCCACGGCACTGGTCAGCAGTTGCCGTTCTACCAGGAGATCGAACTCACCCCGCCCCCGCAGTACGCCGACCGGATCACGGAAATCGAGGTGACCTTCCTGGCCGACCCCGCGGGTATGGAGGTCATCCTGGAGGCCGACAAGCGAGGCGGCCTGTTCTCCGAGGGCCACGACGTCCTGGGCCGGCACCGCGTCAGTCACGATGACGCGGATCACTGCGACTGGAACGCGACGGTCGGCTCCTGGGTCGGCCAGCTGGCCGACGCCCACTCCGCCCGCGTCTCCCACCATCCGTACGGGCACGGCGACCTGTATGGCCACCACGTTCACAAGGACGAGCACAGCCACCACGGACACGACGGGCACCACGGCGGCGAACGGTCCGGTCCAGGCATGGGCACCGTCATCGCCGCCGGTGCGGCGGGCCTGGCCGTCGGCGTGGTCGGCGGGATGGTCGCCGCCGAAGCCGTCGACGAGATCGGCGACTTCTTCGAAGGCGACGAGGAAGAGGGCGAGGAGGCGTAAGCCGTCCTGCCTCGGCGGAGCCTACGGGGTGGGCGCGGGCGGCGGGCGGATCGCCGGCCGCGAATGACGCGGGTGCGCTGATCGGCCGCCAGGTACGAGCCGTCCGCGCTTCCGGACATCCCAGGGGCTTTCCGCTGCGGAGGCAGGGAAGGCCCTGACAGCGCTGAAAGATACAAACGCGCTGGTCAGGGCCTACATCCTCAGCACTCGATGATGTTCACCGCGAGACCGCCGCGCGCGGTCTCCTTGTACTTGACGTTCACGTTGCCCGCCATGCTGATCAAGTCCTTGACCTGCGGGTTCATGGTCAGCTGGGTACTCCAGGCGGTCAGCAGGGACTTCTGAGGGATTTTCCGCTGGTGGTCCGGCTCCAGCCACGCGTCCATGGCAGCCAGGCCCCGGAGCCCCGCACCCGGCATGAAGTGAGCGTAGTGGTCGAGCGTGATCTTCGCGGAGGAGTGCCCCAGCCAGGCCGACAGGCTGACGACGGACTCCCCGGCCTCCAGCTGGACACTGGCATAGGTGTGCCGGAGGACGAGGAACATGTCCGACCGGGACAGCTCGACGACGGGGTACCTGCGGATCCGGCCGCCGTACCGCTGGACCTTCTCGCCCACGATCTTGAGGACGCCGGCGGCGGCGAGGGCGGGCTTCCAGCTGCGCTCGTTCCACGTCTTGTAGTGGATGCGGTTGCCCTGCGACGTGGTGAGGACCAGCATCACCGTGACCGGCTTGCGCTGCTTCTCCTCCAGCGTGGTCGTCGGTGCTTCGGGGTTCCGCCAGGGGAGCGTGCACTCCACGGGCGGGAAGCGCCGGAAGTGCGCGCGAGCGCGGGCGGCGAGATTCGGCGAGAGAGGGACCTCGCGGGTCTTGCCGCCCTTGGGCAGACAGAAGTAGGGCCGTCCCTTGGTGTCCCACCTGAGCTGGCGTCGGACGTGGACCACGCCGGCCTCGAAGTCGAAGTCCTCCTCCGCGAGGCCGAAGGCCTCGCCCTGACGCAGGCCGAGGCCGAGCCCCAGGTCCACGGCGAACCGGTACCGTTCCTGGGGCTGGGACCGTACGGCGTCCGCGATGGCGCGCGTCCAGGCCTTCGCCTTCTTCTCCGCCCGACGCGGTCGCTTGACGCTCTGGTGCACCTTGACCGGGTTCCGGAGGAGCCGCTTGTCGTCCACCGCGCTGTTGAGGATGGAGGTGAGATGCCCCCAGATCACCTCGGCCGTCGATCCCTCGACGCGGCGCAGCAGGGCCGCCTTGAACGTCCGCAGCGTTGAGGCGTCGATGTCCTTCAAGGGGACGTCGCCCATGAGAGGGATGACGTGGTTCCATATGCGGCTGCGCATGGGGCCGGCCGTGGACGGCTCGTCCGTACGGCCGGGCCACCAGTGCTCGACGATGTAGTCCGCCACGGAGATCGAGCCGTCGCGGGGGTCGACGAACTCACCCCGCTCCGAGTCGGTCTTCGCCGAGGCAAGCCACTGCTTGGCGTCCTCGCTGGTGGCGAACGACCGGTCCTGGACTCCTGGAATTCCCTTGACGCGATACCGCAGGCCCTTTCCGTAGAGGGCGGTGCGTGCACGCTTGCAGGTCTCCTTGTCCGGTCGCTTCTTGAGCCATCGGTCCTCTATGTAGCCGGCCATGCGGTGGTACTCCCAGGTGTGCTTTGCGGGATCGTGCTTGAGTTGGTCTTGGGAACGTCGTCCGGAGCGGGTTCTTATCCCGGATCGGGCTGTGTTTTTGCTCGATTTCCCGGGTTCGGAAGGATGCCTACCGGGAGCTCCTCACCCGGCGGTGAGGCTTCTGAGCCAGGGGGTTGAGGGCGGAGTTGGACCGTGAGTCGGACATCTCCTGGTCACGCACCCACTGATCTAGGGCTGAGATGCGGTACATGACGCGCCGCCCCATGCGGAAGCTCGGGGGTCCTTGGCGGCGATGCCGCCAGACGTAAAGGGTATTCGGGGACAACCCCAGGTATTCGGCCGCTTTGGGGAGGTTCAGGAAGGCGGTCTCGTGCTGCGGATTGGCATGGGGCATTGACGGACTCCCGTCGCTGAGACGTCGGTGACAGCTTGAGAGTCCAGGGAAAGGGCGATTTGGGTAGGCCGTGATTCCGTGCTACTGGCAGCCCGCACCTACCCATGTGCCTGGGCTTGCCGTGCCCCTTCTTAGACCGTGTCCCCTGTGGTGAGGCGGAGGAGTCGCTTGTAGCAGCAGATGGCTGCGGCGAGGCCGAGGAAGGCCAGGTAGTTGCGGGGATGACGTTCGTAGCCGTGGTTGAGCCGGCGGTATCCGGTCAGCCAGGACACGGTCCGTTCGATCACCCAACTGCGGCGCCCGAGTCGTTCGCTGGACTCGATGCCCTTGCGTGCGATATGGACTCCGATGCGTCTGCCACGGAGCCATTTCCGCAGTTCAGGTAGGTCCTAGGCCTTGTCGGCGTGCAGGCGCTGGGGTTTGAAGTGGCGGCCTCGATGAGGGTCGTGTCTCGTTTGGTGACCGAGCACCATGGGCTTCAGGGCCTGGCTGTCGTGGGTGTTGGCGGCCGAGACGCCGACGAGGAGGGGCAGTCCGGCCGCGTCCGACAGGACGTGCATCTTGGAACCCGCCTTGCCCCGGTCCACGGGGCTAGGACCAGTGAGGTCGCCCCCTTTTTCGCCCTGACGTGGGCGGAGTCGAGCACGACACGGGAGAGGTCGAGCAGGTCGGCGTCGTCGAGGCGGTACAGGATCTCCTCGTGCAGCCGGCCCCACACCCCGGCCCGCGACCAGATCAGGAACCGGCGATGCGCGGTCGACTTCGATATGCCGAAGCAGGGTGGCAGGGCCCGCCAGGAGCAGCCGGACACCAACACGTAGATGATCGCGGCGAACAGCGTCTCATCAGGCGTGTCCTGCGTCCCGCCGCCCTGCGGCCGCACCCTGGACGGCGGGATCAGCGGCTTCGCGATCTCCCACAGCCCGTCCGGAACAATCCCACTCCACGTACCCCGCCCCATGACGGTCTCGACGACCGCCTCACCACATAGGACACGGTCTTAGGGCAGCCACTTTGGGGCGAGCCTCTAAGATCATGGCCCCAGCGTCGTGCATTACCGGGCAGGTCCACAGACTGCCCGACGCGCCGGAAGCTTACGGGGCCATGATCACTCGCCCCAAAGCCGCTCCGCCGACCTACTGAGGTTGAACTGGTGATGTCGTAGGGGCTGACGACTTCTCGCCGGTGCGGTATCACCGGGGTATGCGGTATCCACAAGGGGGCGGGCTGAC